>NZ_JBNDKU010000009.1:0-193451 GCF_050435725.1 Stenotrophomonas sp. AN71
GGCCCAGGCGGGGCCGCTGCCCATCCCCCCCCGGACCGCCCGCGGCCGCCACCCCGGGCCCCAACGCCCCTGCATGGCCCACCCGCCCGGCCCCTGACAGTTTCCTGCGCGGCCCGCCACGGATTGGAAGAAGAAGATCAAAGGCAACAGCGGGTCGCGCGCTGCGCTTGCTCCTGCTCATGCTCCTGCGCTCGTGGGGTCAGATCCCTTTTCCAATGGAAAAGGGATCTGACCCCATCGGACAAACGAAAGAGGGACGCGGCGAAGCCGCGTCCCTCTTTCAAATTCCGTCCCGACAACCCAACCCGCCCCGCCAAGCGAGGCAATAACCCAGAGCCGCCTTTGACGTTGCAGTTGCAGTTAAGCCTGCCGCAGGCAGCGCCCGCGGCCGCCGCCGCAAGCAAACCCCTTAAATCTTCTTCGCCAGCGACTCCGCCAGGCCGGTGTAGCTGCCCGGGGTCATCTCCAGCAGACGCTGCTTCGCATCGGCCGGCAGCTCCAGTCCCTGCACGAACGCGCGCATCGACTCGGCAGTGATGCCCTGGCCACGGGTCAGCGCCTTCAGCTGCTCGTACGGGTTCGGCAGGCCGTGGCGGCGCATCACCGTCTGCACGGCTTCGGCCAGCACTTCCCAGGCCGCGTCCAGATCGGCGTCCAGGCGCTGCGGGTTTACTTCCAGCTTGCCCAGGCCCTTGGCCAGCGAATCCAGCGCCACCTGGCTGTGGCCGAACGCGGTGCCCAGTGCGCGCAGCACGGTGGAATCGGTCAGGTCACGCTGCCAGCGGCTGATCGGCAGCTTCGCGCTGAAGTGCTCGAACAGCGCGTTGGCGATGCCGAAGTTGCCTTCGGCATTCTCGAAATCGATCGGGTTGACCTTGTGCGGCATCGTCGACGAACCGACTTCGCCTTCCTTGAGCCGCTGCTTGAAATAACCCAGCGAGACATAGCCCCAGATGTCGCGGGCCAGATCGATCAGGATGATGTTGGCGCGACGGGCCGCGTCGCCGATCTCGGCAATGTTGTCGTGCGGCTCGATCTGCGTGGTGTACGGGTTGAACACCAGGCCCAGGCCGGTGACGAAGCGCTCGGCGAAGGCCGGCCAGTCCACGTCCGGGTAGCTGGCGATGTGGGCGTTGTAGTTGCCGACCGCACCGTTGATCTTGCCGGTCAGTTCGACCGCGGCGATCTGCCTGCGCTGGCGCTCCAGGCGCGCGACCACGTTGGCCAGCTCCTTGCCCAGCGTGGTCGGCGAGGCGGTCTGGCCATGGGTGCGCGAGAGCATCGGCTGGCCGGCCTGGGCGTGGGCGAGGGTGCGCAGGGCGTTGGCGATGCCGTCCAGTGTCGGCAGCAGCACCTCGCGGCGGGCCTGTTCCAGCATCAGGCCGTAGCTGAGGTTGTTGATGTCTTCGCTGGTGCAGGCGAAATGCACGAACTCCAGTGCCGGGGCCAGTTCGGCATCGTCCTTCAGCTGTTCCTTGATGAAGTATTCCACCGCCTTGACGTCATGGTTGGTGGTGCGCTCGATCTCCTTCACGCGCGCGGCCTGGGCCGGGCTGAAGTCGGCGGCCAGTGCACGCAGGCGGGCGATGGCGGCGCTGGAGAACGGGGCCAGTTCGACGATGCCCGGCTCGGCGGCCAGCGCCAGCAGCCATTCCACCTCGACCACGATGCGGGCCTTGATCAGGCCGTATTCGGAGAAGATCGGGCGCAGGGCGTCGACCTTGCCGGCGTAGCGGCCATCGAGCGGGGACAGGGCGAGCAGGGCGGAATCGGACATGTCGGCAGGGCTGGGACGAGCGGCGGGGCCGATATTCTACGACGTGCCGGTGAGGTAGTGCCGGCCGCTGGCCGGCAACCCATGGAATCGCGGGCGCGGCGCCGTTGGCGGCCAGCGGCCGGCACTACCCTTGCGCGCGCAACGGCCGTGCAGACGGAATGATCTGGCCCGTCCTCGTCATCCCATGCTGCGGGCAAGGGAGTATCGTTACCGCAGCCGCCAGCCCCGGGAAGCGACACCCTGCCAGCCGCCGCTTCCCTTTCCCCAACTGAAGTAGTGCGGAGTCGATGCAATGAGCAAAGCTGCAAGCAAGGGTGGAACCCCGGGGTTCCGGATCGAACATGACAGCATGGGCGAGCTGCAGGTGCCTGCCGACGCCCTCTGGGGCGCACAGACCCAGCGTGCCGTACAGAATTTCCCGGTGTCGGGCCAACGCATGCCGCGCGGTTTCATCCGTGCGCTGGGCCTGGTCAAAGGCGCCGCGGCCGGTGTCAACGCCGAGCTGGGGCATCTGCCCAAGACCGTGGCCAAGGCCATCCAGACCGCCGCCGCTGAAGTGGCTGCCGGTGACTGGGATGCGCATTTCCCGATCGACGTCTACCAGACCGGATCGGGCACCTCCTCGAACATGAATGCCAACGAGGTCATCGCGACCCTGGCCAACCGCGCCGGCAAGGCCGGCAAGACCACGGTCCACCCCAACGACCACGTCAACCAGGGGCAGAGCTCCAATGACGTGATTCCGACCGCGCTGCGTGTGTCGGCGGTGCTGGCGACGCATGAGCAGCTGCTGCCGGCGCTGGTGCATCTGCGCAAGACCCTGGACAAGAAGGGCCGTAGCCTGCGCAAGGTGGTCAAGACCGGCCGCACCCACCTGATGGATGCGATGCCGCTGACCTTCGAACAGGAATTCGGCGCGTGGTCAGCGCAGCTGGCCTCGGCCCAGGAGCGCATCGAGGACAGCCTCAAGCGCGTGCGCCGCCTGCCGCTGGGTGGCACCGCGATCGGCACCGGCATCAACGCTGATCCGCGTTTTGGCACGCAGGTGGCCAAGGCGTTGAAGCAGCAGACGTCCTTCAAGTTCGACAGTGCCGACAACAAGTTCGAAGGCCTGGCTGCGCAGGACGATGCCGTCGAATTGTCCGGCCAGCTCAATGCGCTGGCGGTGGCCCTGATCAAGATCGCCAATGACCTTCGCTGGATGAACGCCGGTCCGCTGGCCGGGCTGGGTGAGATCGAACTGCCGGCGCTGCAGCCGGGCAGCTCGATCATGCCGGGCAAGGTCAATCCGGTGATTCCGGAAGCGACCGTGATGGCCTGCGCGCAGGTGATCGGCCACCACACCGCGATCACGGTGGCCGGCCAGACCGGCAACTTCCAGCTCAACGTCACCCTGCCGTTGATCGCGGTGAACCTGCTCGATGGCATCGGCCTGCTGGCCAACGTGTCCACGCTGCTGGCCGACAGCGCCATCGCTGGGCTGAAGGTGCGCGAGGACCGCGTGGCCGAGGCGTTGGCGCGCAACCCGATCCTGGTCACCGCGCTGAACCCGATCATCGGCTACGAGAAGGCTGCGGCCATCGCCAAGCGTGCCTACAAGGAACAGCGCCCGGTGCTGGATGTGGCGCTGGAAGACAGTGGCCTGGATGAAGCCGAACTGCGTCGCCTGCTGGATCCGACCGCACTGACTGCTGGCGGCATCCATGCCGGCGGTGGCGGCGGTGGTTGACCGGTCGGTTGGGTAGCGCCGGGCCATACCCGGCGGATTGCCGGATGGCCGCGCGCTGCGCTCGCCGGGCGTGGCCAGGCGCTACCGGATCAACAAGAAACGCCGCCCTTGAGGCGGCGTTTTTTCAGCGACGGTCGGCGACGATGTTGCCGAAGGTGTCGGTGTAGTCCTTGAACTCGGGGATGCGCTGGATCAGGTCCGCCGGGATCACCTCCATGCCGTCCGGCGGCTGGATCTTCACCGGCTGCATGTTGGGATCGGCCGGTGCGGCGACCAGGGTGTTCTGGCGCAGCACCTGCAGCTTGCCGAACATCGTCTGCAGCATCTGCTTCTGGGCGTCGTCCAGCGGGATCTGGATCTCGTCCATCTTCATCGTGCCATCGCCGAGGATGATGATGTTCGGCGCGGGCGGACGACGCACGGTGACCATGCCTTCGCTGACGGAAATCTTGGGCTTGCCGCGCTCGGCGCGGTGGTTGCGGTAATCCTTGTCACAGCCGACCAGGCCCAGGCAGAGCAGGGCGGCCAGCAGCAGGAACAACTTCTTCATGGCGTTCGGTTCGGGGCATCCGGGGCGGTCATTGTAAGCCGGCCGGCGCGCGCCGGCCGGCAGCGCGATGCCACTGCCGGCCGGGTGCGCTGAAGTGTCACAGGCCTAGCGCAGAACCACGGTGTCCTTGCCGCAGTCGTCCACATCGCTCTGGTCCATCGTGGCGTAAGGCTTGAATGCCGGCAGCTCGCGCGCCAGCGCCTGCTGGCTGGCCAGCATCGCCGGCAACCGCTCGCAGATGCGCTTGGCCTGGGCCTCGATCTTGGCGGCTTCGGCGTTGATGCGCTTTTCAACCCCTTCGCTGTCGCCGCTGAAAATGCCCTTCAGGGCTTCGCCCGCTGCGTTGGCGCCAAGTTTGGCACCCGCCAGACCGACATCCATGCCGTCCAGTGCGATGGCCACCACATGGCCCCGGTAGGTCAGCAGCTGGCGGCGCTGCGCATCGTTGGCTGGCACATCCTTGCCGTCGATCAGCAGATGGCCATCCGGAGTGATCTCCGCGCGCGGCTGCTTGTCGGCGGAGACCTTGATGTTGCCTTGGGCGATGTCCCTGCGGGCCTCGTCCATGGTTTCCTTGACCTTCGTGCCGACGCCGCTGGTGGCGTCAGCCACGCTCTTGCCGACCGAGGTGTCGGGGGTGGACGAGGTGCCGCCGCAGGCGATCAGCGGCAGGCACAGCAGGGTGGCGGGCAGCAGGCGCAACAGCTTCATGGCATTCCCCTCGAATCGGTTGGATGGGCGTTACTTGTTGCGCGGCAGGGTGACCCTGCCGCTGACATTGCGGTGCCCCACATCACCGCTGCCGCTGTGGTCGACGGTCAGGCTGCCACGCACGCCATTGACCTGGATGTCGCCCGAGCCATGGCTGCGCACATGCACGCTGCCTCCGATATCGGCCAGATCAACACCGCCGGAGCCGACCACGCCGACCTCGACGTTGCCCTGCACGCGCTTGAACTCGATGTCGCCCGAGCCGACCGTCTCCAGCCGGGCGTTGCCACGGACATCGCTGATCTTCAGGTCGCCGGAGCCGACGGTGCCGGTGGTCGCGTCGCCGCCGATGTTGCGGGCCTTGACGTCGCCCGAGCCCAGCGACAGCAGGTCCAGCGAGGCACCGCCGTCGATGTCGAGGTCGCCCGAGCCCACCGCGGCGTGGACGCTGCCGCGGGTGCCGCGGGCGATGGCATCACCGGAACCGACGTCCACGCTGAGCGACTGGGCGTTTTCCACGCTGGCATCGCCGGAGCCGACCTTGAGCTGCAACGGCAGGTTGTCCGGCACGCTGCCGCGGATGTCCAGCCAGGCGTAGCTGTTGCCCAGGTTGATGCCGCTGTGGCGACCCTCGCGGCGCAGGCTCACCACCAGCTTGTCGCCGACCCGCCGCTGGTCCAGCACCAGCTGCTCCAGCCATTCCTGGCTGGAGGCGCAGGCGCGGCCATCAAGCTGGCCGCCCCCCTTGCTGGCGACGACCTTCAGGTCATGCTGATTCACTTCGAAGACCACCGCCTTGGCCCCCGCCACGTCCAGCTTCAACGCGCGCGCAGCAGTGAACTTGCAGTTCGGTGCATCGGCGGCGAGCGCCGACAGTGGCAACAGCAACAACGCAGAACAAGCGAGCAGGGAACGCATGGGTGGTGCCTCCGGGTGGATGGGGTCAGATCTCGCCGGCGCGCTTGCGCAGGCGGATGGCAAGGAAGATGAACACTGCGCCGACGGCGGCGCCGATCCACAGTTCCGGCATCGCCAGCGACTTCAGCTGCGAGGCCGGCGACATCAGGCTGACCACCGATTCGAGATCGCGGCGCGAGCCTTCCTCGGCGCTGAGGCGATACACCAGGTCCGTGCCCGGTACGCCGCCCAGCAGCAGCCGGCCGACGATGTTCTGCCAGAACCAGCCCGTGGTCAGTCCGATCAGCGGCATCACCTTGGTGGTGCTGACAATGACGCCGGCGAACAGCGGCAGCATCACTGCCCACAGGAACGGCTTGGTACGGGCCCAGGCCGAGCACAGCAGCAGCCAGCCGGCGGTGGGCAGGGCCCACAGGGCGTAGACCGGAATCCAGGCCAGGTGACCGGCGGCCAGGGTCAGCGGGCTGGCCGGGCCCCAGATCAGGGTCATCGGGCTGCCGCCATGCATCAGCGCGACGATGCTGATGACCAGCATGAAGCCGAACATGGTGATGATGCCGGCGATCACCGCGATCAACGGGGCCACGATCAGTGCACTGATCACCTTGGACAGCACGGTCTGGGTGTCCGACAGCGGCAGCGATTTCCAGAACAGGATGCTGCGGTCACGGCGATCGTCGTACAACGCGCCCAGGCAGTAGAAGAACACCACGAAGGCCAGTACCAGGAACGGCCAGGCTGAGCTGAGCACCAGGGTCAGGTCGAGGCCGTTGCCCAGGTCGGACAGGTCCTTGGCGCTGATGTCGCGGGTCAGCAGGGCCAGGTCCAGGCCGTTGATGTTCACATTGTCGCCGTCAACGCGAAGGCCGCCATCGCGTGCGGCACGATGCAGGGCGAACAGGCCGAAGGCGATGCCGACGGTGCTCATCACCAGCGAGATCAGGCCGGCGATCAGCGGGGCATACAGGAATCCGCCGCGGTTCTCCCAGTACTCGCGCTTGAGCAGCCAGCGCAGGGTGCCCATCGGGCTGACGGGATGGTTGACGGCGTTCATGCGTAGGTCCCCTTCATGATGGCGACGAACAGGTCGGCCAGGCCCGGGCTGCGGGTCTCGCCAAGGGTGGAGAGCTGGGCGCGCGGCACGCCATCGAACAGCATCACGGTCTTGCCGAAGGCCAGGCTGCGCTCGTCGATCGGCTTCAGCGCGCGGGCGGTGTCCAGCTGGTCGGCGTTGACCAGCAGTTCGGTGTAGCGCTGGCCGACGTCGTCCATTTCCGCATCGAGGACGATGCGGCCGTCGCGGATGAACATCACGTCGCTGAGGATGTGCTCGATTTCCTCCACCTGGTGGGTGGTGACGATGATGGTCTTCTGCTCGTCGAAGTAGTCCTCGAGCAGACGCTGGTAGAACTCCTTGCGGTACAGGATGTCCAGGCCCAGGGTCGGCTCGTCCAGCACCAGGATACGGGCATCGATGGCCATCACCAGCGCCAGGTGCAGCTGCACGATCATGCCCTTGGACAGTTCGCGCACGCGCTGCTTCGGCTGCAGCTTGGTGTTGGCCAGGAAGCGCTCGCAGCGGGCGCGGTCGAAACGCGGGTGGACGCCGGCGACGAAATCGATCGCCTCGCGCACCTTCAGCCAGCGCGGCAGCACGGCGACGTCGGCGATGAAACAGATATCGTTCATCAGCTCGTCGCGGTGCAGGCGTGGGTCGCGACCCAGCACGCTCAGCTCACCTTCCACCGAAGTCAGGCCGAGGATGGCCTTCAACGCCGTGGTCTTGCCGGCGCCGTTGGGCCCGATCAGGCCAACAATGCGTCCGCTCGGAATGCTGAAGCTGGCATTGTCGAGGGCGACCGTGGTCTTGTAGGCCTTGCGCAGGCCGCGGGCAGTGATGACCGCTTCGCTTGCAGTGCTATTCATCAGACTTTCCCCTGGGGCAGCAATTCGTCGAGGCTCAGGCCCAGGCGCTGGATGCGCTCCAGCACCGCCGGCCATTCTTCGTTGAGGAAGCGCTCGCGCTCGCTGCTGCGCAGCTGCGTGGCCGCCTGCTCGGTCATGAACATGCCCAGGCCGCGGCGCTTCTCGACCAGGCCTTCGTCAGCCAGTTCCTGGTAAGCGCGCGAAACGGTGATGGGGTTGAGTTGATAATCGGCGGCCACCTGGCGCACCGAGGGCAGGGCATCGCCCGGCTTGAGGATTCCGTCGAGCATCATGGCGATCACGCGCTCCTTCAACTGACGGTAGATGGGAGCGCCGTCGCTCCACTGGATGTCGCTCATATTCAGCTCCGTGGGGTCAGCGGCTGGGCGAACGAGAAGTACGGCATGGACAGGGAGCTGTGCAGCCGACGCGGGGGAGGGGGGGGAGGATCGGCGATGCTTGCCGGTGAAACGGTCGCGTCCTGCGCACTGTCCGCCGAGGCCGGGGAGGTTGGCATGGCCAGCCAGGCGACCACGAGCAGGGTCGAGACGGCAGTGACCGCAGGTGCGGTGAGCGTGCGACGCATCCGGGTGTTCATGGCTTCCCCCTGTCTCAGGTGACTGGTGTTGTATGCAACTATAACACCGGCACGCCGGCGTGCAACCCCTTGCCGGCCCCAACTGATGGCAGGGGTGGTCATGACACCGAAATATCCATCTAATTGATTGATTTTCATTGGAAATAAATCTGTCGTCCGGGCGGATCCGGGCGCATGGTCCATTCAGTGTTGTCCACGTTTTGTCATCACTGCGCCGCTGCCGCTGGGGGGCGGGAAACGCCACGCCCTGCAAAGCCGGCATCGCCCGCCGCGGGAGGGCCGGCCAAGGCCCGGTGCTATAGTTCGGCCGATGCCCGGCCGGAACCGGTCGGCCCCTGTGAATGGCTACTGCGGACTGCTCCCGATGCCCCTGCCGACCGTTTCTCCGCGCCGTCTGCGCGGCCTGTCCCTGCTCACCCTGCTGGTCGCCGGCCTGGCCGGTTCGGCCCATGTGCTGGCTGCGGACCTTCTCGACCTGGACTACCGCCCGCTCGCCGGCAAGCAGCAGGTCAACCTGCAGCAGCGCTATCACGGGCAGGTGCTGCTGGTGGTCAATACCGCCAGCAAGTGTGGCTACACCCCCCAATACGAAGGGCTGGAGGCGCTGCAGAAGCGCTACGCCGGCCGGGGATTCGCCGTGCTCGGTTTCCCGTCCAACGACTTCAAGGGCCAGGAGCCGGGTGACGAGAAGCAGATCCAGGATTTCTGCACGCTCACCTACGGCGTCAAGTTCCCGATGTTCGAGAAGGTGCACGTCATCGGCGCCGAAGCGACGCCGCTGTACCAGCGGCTGACCGCGGCCACCGGCGTGGCGCCGGGCTGGAACTTCCACAAGTACCTGGTCGGCCGCGATGGCAAGGTCATCGCCCAGTTCGCCAGCAAGGTGACGCCGGACGATCCGCAGCTGACCGCTGCCATCGACAAGGCGCTGGCAGCTGCCGCCACGCATTGATATCCGGCACGGATGCCTCGACATCGTCGGCATGCGTGCGACAATGTTTCTTTTCGCGCCGACGTCGGCGCCCAGACACTTCCAGGAATGCAGCGAATGAAGATGGGAATGCGCGGCGCAGCGGCGTCGGTTCTGATTCTGGCGATGGGCACTTCGGGTGTCGCTCTGTCGCAACAACCGGCTGCCCCCGCAGCCGCCAAGGAGACCGCAACCTTGAATTCCCCCAAGCAGAAGCTCGGCTACGCCATCGGCCTGGACGTGGCCAAGTCGTTCGCCCCGATCGCCGATGAGATCGATGTGGCTGCGCTGCGTACCGCCGTGGAGCGTTCGTTCGAAGGCCTGCAGCCGCAGATCACCCAGGAACAGGCCAAGGCCACCGATGCCGCGCTGCGTCAGGTCGTGATGGCCCGCAGTGGCCAGCAGGTGCCGGGCATGGCGCCGGGTTCGCAGCCGGCGAAGGTTGATCGCGTCAAGGTGTCGCAGATGATCGGTTCCTACTCGGTGGGTCCGTCGCTGACGCAGCTGAAGGACGATATCGATGTCGCCTCGCTGTTTGACGCGATCAGCACCGGCCTGAGCAAGGGCCAGCCGAAGATGACGGAAGCTGACGCGACCGCCACCATCCAGGCCTTCATGGGCAGCAAGCAGGCCGAAATGCAGGCCAAGGCCGCCCAGGCCGCGCAGACCAACCGCCAGGAAGGCAATGCGTTCCTGTCCAAGAACAAGACCCAGCCGGGCGTGGTGACCACCGCGTCGGGCCTGCAGTACCAGGTAATCCGCCCGGGCAGCGGCGAGCGTCCGCTGCCGAGCAGCAAGGTGCGCGTGAACTACGAAGGCAAGCTGCTCAACGGCACCGTGTTCGACAGTTCCTATGGCCGTCAGCCGGCCGAGTTCGGCCTGGACCAGGTGATCAAGGGTTGGACCGAAGGCGTTGCGCTGATGCCGGTCGGTTCCAAGTACCGCTTCTGGATTCCGGGCGAGCTCGCCTACGGCGAGAACGGCACCCCGGGTGGCCCGATTGGCCCGAACGCGACTCTGACGTTCGACGTCGAGCTGCTGGGCGTCCTGCCGTAAGCGACCACGGAGCCTGCACGGACATGCGCGTTGCGATTTTCGGTACCGGTTATGTGGGATTGGTGACCGGTACCTGCCTGGCCGACGTTGGCCATCAGGTGGTCTGCGTCGATATCGACCAGGCCAAGGTCGATGGCCTCAACCAGGGCATCATCCCGATCTATGAGCCGGGTCTGGAGCCGATGGTGAAGGCCAACCATGCCGCCTCGCGGCTGGCGTTCACCACCGATGCCGCGGCCGCGATCGGTCACGGCCAGGTGCTGTTCATCGCCGTCGGCACGCCGCCGGACGAGGATGGCAGCGCCGACCTGCAGTACGTGCTGGCCGTGGCCCGCACCATCGGCCGGCACATGAGCGTGCCGACCGTGGTGGTCAACAAATCGACGGTGCCGGTCGGCACCGCCGACAAGGTGCGTGCGGCGATTGCCGCAGAGCTGGCCGCACGTGGCGAGGACATCGCCTTCGACGTGGTGTCCAACCCGGAGTTCCTGAAGGAAGGCGACGCGGTGGCCGACTGCATGCGTCCGGACCGGATCATCATCGGTGCCACCAGCGATGAGTCGGTGGCAGTGATGCGGCGCCTGTACGCACCGTTCAACCGCAACCACGACCGCGTGGTGGAAATGGACGTGCGTTCGGCCGAACTGACCAAATACGCCGCCAACGCGATGCTGGCGACCAAGATTTCGTTCATGAACGAAATTGCCAACATTGCCGAGCGCGTGGGTGCCGATGTCGAGCAGGTCCGTCAGGGTATCGGCTCGGATCCGCGTATCGGCTGGCATTTCATCTACCCGGGCGCTGGATACGGCGGTTCGTGTTTCCCCAAGGATGTGCAGGCATTGGCCCGCACCGCGCAGCAGGCCGGCTTCGAGCCGAAACTGCTGAATGCGGTGGAAGCCGTCAATGACGCACAGAAGGGTCACCTGTTTGCCCTGATCCAGCGTCATTACGACAAGGGCGAGGACGAAGGCGTGCGTGGCAAGACGTTTGCCGTGTGGGGCCTGGCGTTCAAGCCGAACACCGACGACATGCGCGAAGCCTCCAGCCGCCGCCTGCTGGCGCAGCTGTGGGAAGGCGGTGCGACGGTGCGCGCGTATGATCCGGAGGCGATGCACGAATCGCAGCGCATCTTCGGCGAGCGCGATGACCTGGTGTTCTGCAGCAATGCCAGCGAGGCGCTGCAGGGCGCTGACGCACTGGTGGTGGTGACCGAGTGGAAGCAGTTCCGCAGCCCCGATTTCCAGAAGCTGCGGGAGCAGTTGAAGGATGCGGTGGTGTTTGACGGTCGCAATCTGTATGACCCGGCTGAAGTGGAAGCTGCAGGCCTGGCCTACTACGGGATCGGCCGGGGGCGCTCGCTGCATGTCTGATCTGCTGCCCACCGAACGCGAGCAGGCGCTGGAAGCGCGCCTGGTCGAGCTGGAAATGCGTGTGTCCTTCCAGGAACACGCATTGGCCGAACTGAGCGATGCGCTGGCCGATGCCCGCATGCAGGGCATGCGCAATGCCGATGTGCTGGGCGTGCTGCTGGAAGACCTGGGCAAGGTCCGCAACGCACTGAATTCTTCCGATCCGGCGAGCGAACCGCCGCCGCCGCACTACTGATCCGAATCCTATGAGCGATACCCTCCGCGACCAGCTGATGGGCCTGGGCTTCAAGCCCGTACCCAAGCCCGAGCGCAAGAATGATGCCCCCCGCCGTGATGGTCGCCCGCAGGGCAAGGGTGGCAATGGCAATGGAAGGCCGCAGGGCGCTGGCAAGGGCGAACACACGCCCGGCGGACGTCGTGGGCAGGGTCCCGCTGGCCCGGGCAAGCCCGGCGGCCCGTCGCGTGGCCACGGCCAGCAGGGCCCGCGCAAGCCGCGCAGTGCCGAAGAGATGGATCTGGCCAAGGCCTATGCCATCCGTGCGCAGAAGGAAAAGGAAGAGCGCATCGAGACCGAGCGCCTGAAGCAGGAAGAGGCGCGCGTGCGTCGCGAGGCCAAGGCCAAGCTGGAAACACTGCTGAAGGACAAGGGCCTGAACGCGGAGGCGGCCGATATCGCCCGCCACTTCCCCTATGGCGGCAAGATCAAGCGCATCTATGTGACGGCCGAACAGCTGACCGCGCTCAACGCCGGTGAGCTGGGCGTGGTCCAGCTCAATGGCCGCTACCTGCTGGTGACCGCCGAAGTGCTGGCACAGTCTGAAGCGGTGTTTGCCGCGTCGGTGGCGCTGAAGGTCGATCCGAACGCACCGGCCGAAGAAGATCCGTACGCCGATCCGCAGTTCCAGGTGCCGGACGACCTGGTCTGGTAAACGTGTGACCGCCACGGCCCCCTGCCGTTGCGGCAGGGGGGGGGATGACCGCTGATCCGAGCCGCGGCTACGTGCCGCACATCGACGGCCTGCGCGCGATCGCCGTGCTGGCCGTCATCGTGTTCCATCTGGACCCAGCCTGGCTGCCAGGTGGATTCACCGGCGTGGACGTGTTCTTCGTCATCTCCGGTTTCGTGGTCAGCGCGTCTGTGCACCGGCTGCCGCCATTGTCACTGGGGCAGTCGATGCTGCGCTTCTATGCGCGCCGTATCCGCCGCATCGCGCCGGCGCTGCTGACGTGCCTGTTGCTGACTGCCCTGGCCAGCGTGCTGTTCATCCCCGAGTCCTGGCTCAGCGAAGCCAGCGACAAGACCGGGTTGATGGCCTTCTTCGGTTTCAGCAACTGGGTGCTGGCGGCCATCGGCAACGATTACTTCGCGCCCAAGGCCGAGTTCAATCCGTATACGCATACCTGGTCGTTGGGCGTGGAAGAGCAGTTCTACCTGCTGTTCCCGCTGCTGTTCCTGGCCTGGGCGCGAGGGGTGCGCGGGCGCTGGATCAGCCTGGGCCTGTTTGCGCTGGTGAGCGTCGCGTCGCTGCTGCATGCCGCTGTGCTCGGCATGCGTGATGCGCCTCCGTCGTGGGCGTTCTATGCCACCAGCACCCGCCTGTGGCAGCTGGGCGTGGGCGTACTGTTGTTCCAGCTGCTGCATGTGCGCGACACACAGGATGCAGCGACCGCGCAGGCACTGAAGCGCGCTGCACCGGCGTTCTCCCTGCTGGCAGTCGGGGCGCTGGCCCTGCTGGGCTGGGCACTGTGGTCCGCACGCGCTGGCCGCTCACCCTGGCCCGACGGCCTGTTGCCGGCCTTCGCCACCGCTGGCCTGCTGTGGTCGCTGCATCACCACCCGCAGGCGTGGGTGGCGCGCCTGCTGGCCAGTGCGCCGATGCGCCGCGTCGGCCTGCTCTCCTATTCGCTGTACCTGTGGCATTGGCCGGTGTTCGTGTTGATGCGTTGGACGGTGGGGCTGGATACGCCGTGGCAGATGACCTTCGCAATGGCGATGGTGTTGTCGCTGTCCTGGGCGTCATGGCGCTGGGTGGAACAACCGTTCCGTGGACCATTGGCGCAGCGCCTGCGTCCAGGGCGTTGGGTGCTGGCGGGCGCAGCCGTGCTGCTGCTCGCAGCCGGTACCCAGGCATTGCTCTATCTGCAGGCGCCGCGGCTGTCGCTGAGCACGGTCAGCCGGCATCCGGCTGATTGGTACCCCAACGGCAAGAGCGTGGCCGGTGACTATCCCGGTTGTGCACTGGTGGCTGCCAAGCACCGTTTTGAAGGTGGCAGTGCACGCACCTATGCCCGGGGAAGCTGCGATCGCCCGTTGCCGGCCGGTGCGCCGAAGCGGGTGTTCGTTGCCGGTGATTCTCATGCGATGGCCTACATCGAGCTGCTGCAGCGGCTCGCATTGGAAACCGGCTCGGAGGTGTCCCTCTATGGCCGTGGTGGATGCCCGCAGGTGAGCCTGCAGAAGTGGCGTGGTGCAGGTGCCGGGTGTGCCGATTTCGACGCAGCAGTGTTCGCCGACATCACGCGGCGTGCGCAGCCGGGTGATGCCGTGGTACTGGTCTCGCTGCGGGTTCCGCGCCTGTCTGATCAGTTCGTGTTGTTCGATGCGCAGACGCAGCTGGCGGGCGAACTGACCGCGGAAGCCGCAGCGGGGCGTGAGGTTGAAGTGGCAGAGGCGATCTCGCAGTGGCGGCCACTGGCCGAGCGCGGCGTGCGCATCGTGCTGGAGGCTCCCAAGCCGGTGCTGCCGGCCCCGCCCTATCGGTGCTCGGATCGCTTCAATGCGCGCAACGATGTCTGCCGGAACGGTCTGGACAGCACGCGCGAGGCAATGGAAACACTGCGCGCACCGATGCTGGGCAGCCTGCGGCAGGTGGCCGATGGCCTGCCGGGCGGCGTGCTGTGGGACCCGATGCCGGTGCTGTGCGACGAAGTGCTCTGTCCGGCGCAGCGTGATGGCCGCCCACTGTTCTTCGATGGAGACCACCTGAGCGCGCACGGCAACCGTGTGCTGCTGCCGTCGCTGCAGCAGGTGCTGCTGCAGCGCTGAGCCGACATGTGTTCAGTGTGTGCGGCCGTTCCGCCGCGCACGGATCAACGGCAGACTGAGTGCGAAGAAGCACAGCAGGGCGCCCACCAGGGCGAAGCCACTCCCGGCCAGGAACGCGGTGCGGCCGTCATCGATCTTCCAGAGCTGGCCGGCGATGAGCGCACCCAACACGCCGCCGACGCCGGACGAGAATCCGTACAGCAGCCCCTGACCATGCCCGTTGAGCCGGCCCGGGAAATAAGTGGCCAGCATCTGCATCGCAGCTGCGAAGAACGCGGCAAAGCCCAACGCATGGGCGGTCTGCGCCACCAGCATCACCGGCAGGTTCTCCGGGAACAGTGCGGTCACCGCCCAGCGCAGGCAGGAACTGATCAGCGCGATCAGCAGCATCCAGCTGGCGTCGTAGCGGCGGAAAAAGCGACCGATGGTGAAGAACACGCCCACCTCGAACACCACGCCGATGGTCCACAGCAGGCCGAGGGTGGAGGTGCGGTAGCCGTGGTGATCCATGTAGACCGAGAAGAACGTGTAGTACGGCCCGAACGACAGCTGTTCCATGAACGCGGCCAGGAAGAACGCCAGTACCGGAGGCCGGCGCACGATCTGCCAGAAACCGCTGGCATCGCCCGCGGTCTTGCCGATATCGCGTGCGTAGTGATTGCTGAAGGCAGAGGCCACCATCAAGGCGAACAGCGGCAGCATCATCCACGGCAGCAGTCCGGCGCGGCTGGCCGTGCCGTCGCCTTCGATCAGCCAGCCGAACAGGGTGACCACGGCGATGAAGCCAAGTGAGCCCCAGACCCGGATCAACCCGTAACGATGGCTGTCATTGCCGAGATGGGTCAGGGTGATCGACTCGAACTGCGGCATCACCGCGTTGTAGAAGAAGCAGAACACCACCATCGCCGGGTACATCCACGGCAGTGGCAAGGGCAGCAGGAACACCGCGAAACTGAGCAGGGCCAGCACGCAGCCCAGGCGCAGCAGCCGGATGGGGCGCGGCGAGGCGGCTGCCAGCGAGGTCCAGGTACTGGGGGCGATCACGCGGGTGGCATACCACAAGCCCATCATCACGCTGATCGCGGTCACGCTCATGCCGCGCGCGGTCAGGAACAGGCTCCAGTACGGGGTGAATGCACCGAGCGCTGCGTAATAGAACAGGTAGAAGCTTGAGAGGCGGGCAACAGGAACGGTCATCGCGGGAATAGTGCACGGTAGCGCCGGGCCATGCCCGGCGAAAGGGAGTTTACGCCGGCATGGCCCGTCGCTACCGCCTCATTCGGGGTCGTAGTCGAGGTTGGAGGCCAGCCAGCGTTCGGCCTGGGCACGATCCACGCCCTTGCGCCGGGCGTAGTCGCTGACCTGTTCGCGGCTGAGGCGGCCGACCACGAAGTACTGGCTCTGCGGATGGCTGAAGTAGTAGCCCGAGACAGCGGCCGTGGGCAGCATTGCGAAGCTCTCGGTCAACTCCATGCCGGCGTTCGCTTCGGCCTGCAGCAGGTCGAACAGGCGGCGCTTTTCGCTGTGCTCCGGGCAGGCGGGATAGCCTGGAGCCGGACGGATGCCGCGGTACTGCTCGTCGATCAGTGCCTCGTTGTCCAAGGTCTCGGCATGGTCAAAGCCCCAGAATTCAGTGCGCACGCGCTGGTGCAGGCGTTCGGCCAGAGCTTCAGCGAAGCGGTCGGCCAGCGCCTTCAGCAGGATCGCGTTGTAATCGTCGTGCTCGGCCTCGAAGCGTGCCACATGTGCATCGATGCCGATGCCGGCGGTGACCGCGAACGCACCGATCCAGTCCTGGCGGCCGCTGTCGACCGGGGCGATGAAGTCGGCCAGGCAGAAGTCCGGGCGCTCGGCCGGCTTGTCCACCTGCTGGCGAAGGAAGTGCAGGGTGGTTTCACCCTGCGGGTGTTGTACGCGCACGTCGTCGCCAACGCTGTTGGCCGGCCACAGGCCGAACACCGCCTTGGCGGTCAGCCACTTGTCGCCGACGATGCGATCGAGCATCGCGCGGGCATCCTTGTACAGCTCGCTGGCCTGGGTGCCGACGATGTCGTCGGTGAGGATGGCCGGGTACTTGCCGGCCAGCTCCCAGGCCTGGAAGAACGGCGTCCAGTCGATGTAGTCGACCAGTTCGGCCAGCGGGTAATCGTCGAGCACGTGCAGGCCGGGCTGGTTCGGCACTGGAGGGGTGTAGCTGTCCCAGCCGCCCTGGAACTTCTGCCCGCGCGCGTGCTCCAGAGTCACCAGGCGCTTGGCATCGCCACGGTTGCGGTGGCGCGCGCGGATCTCGGCATAGTCGGCTTCATTGGCGGCGACGAAGGCCCCGCGCAGGTCGCGGGAGATCAGCGACTGCGCCACGCCGACCGCGCGCGAGGCGTCCTTCACCCATACTGTGGGTGCGTGATAGTGCGGATCGATCTTCAGCGCAGTATGCGCACGTGAGGTGGTGGCGCCGCCGATCAGCAACGGCATGTCGAAGCCCTGGCGCTGCATCTCGCGGGCGACGTGGCTCATTTCTTCCAGCGACGGTGTGATCAACCCGGACAGGCCGATCAGGTCGGCGTTGTGCTCGCGCGCGGCGTCGAGAATCTTCTGCGCCGGCACCATCACGCCCAGGTCGATCACTTCGAAGTTGTTGCAGGCCAGGACCACGCCGACGATGTTCTTGCCGATGTCATGCACGTCGCCTTTCACCGTGGCCATGATGATGCGGCCGTTGCTCTTGGCGGTGTCGCCGCTGCGCGCCTTCTCCGCTTCGATCCAGGGCAGCAGGTAGGCCACCGCCTTCTTCATCACGCGCGCGGACTTCACCACCTGCGGCAGGAACATCTTGCCGGCGCCGAACAGGTCACCGACCACGTTCATGCCGTCCATCAGCGGGCCTTCGATCACATCCAGCGGACGGCTGGAGGCCTGCCGGGCCAGCTCGGTATCTTCCTCGACATAAGCGTCCAGGCCGTGAACCAGTGCATGCGCCAGGCGCTGTGCGACCGGCTTCTCGCGCCAGGCAAGGTCTTCGGTCTTCGCCGCACCCTTCTTGCCCTTGTAGCGCTCGGCGATCTCCAGCAGGCGCTCGGTGGCATCGCTGCGGCGGTTGAGGGTCACGTCTTCAACGCGCTCGCGCAGTTCTGGATCGAGCTCGTCGTAGATCGGCATGGCGCCGGCGTTGACGATGCCCATGTCCATACCGGCCGCGATGGCGTGGTAGAGGAATACCGAATGGATGGCCTGGCGCACCGTTTCGTTGCCGCGGAACGAGAACGATACGTTGGAGACGCCACCAGAGACATGACAGTGCGGCAGGGTCTGCTTGATGATGCGGGTGGCTTCGATGAAGTCCACCGCGTAGTTGTCGTGCTCCTCGATGCCGGTGGCAACGGCGAAGATGTTCGGATCGAAGATGATGTCCTGCGGCGGGAAACCGATCTCGTCAACGAGGATGCGGTAGGCACGTGTGCAGATCTCGACCTTGCGCGCACACGTGTCGGCCTGGCCGCTTTCGTCGAAGGCCATCACCACCGCGGCGGCGCCATAGCGCAGCACCTTGCGTGCGTGTTCGCGGAACAGCGCCTCGCCTTCCTTCAGCGAGATCGAATTGACCACGCTCTTGCCCTGCAGGCACTTCAACCCGGCCTCGATCACGCTCCACTTGGAGGAGTCGACCATCACCGGTATACGGGCGATGTCCGGCTCGGACATGATCAGGTTGAGGTAGCGGGTCATCGCCGCTTCCGAATCGATCAGGCCCTCGTCCATGTTGACGTCGAGGATCTGCGCGCCGCTGGCCACCTGCTGGCGGGCCACATCCACCGCCTCTTCGTAGCGCCCTTCCTTGACCAGCTTGCGGAACTGCGCGCTGCCGGTGACGTTGGTGCGCTCGCCGACGTTGATGAACAGCAGGTCCGGGGTGATGACCAGAGGTTCCAGGCCGGACAGGCGGGTAGGGCGGACAGGCGTCATGGCAGGCGGCGGCTCAGCGGCAATAGGGTGGGACGTGCGGAACGGTGGCGGCGACGTTCATGCGGCCCGCACCTGGGCGCCGGGCAGCGCACGCGGTGGCAGTCCGGCCACTGCCTGGGCGATCGCGCGGATGTGGTCGGGCGTGGAGCCGCAGCAGCCGCCGACCAGGTTCAACAGGCCATCGGCGGCGAAGCCGCGCAGGGTGCTGGCCATTTCCTCGGGGGTCTCGTCGTACTCGCCGAAGGCATTGGGCAGGCCCGCGTTGGGATGCGCGCTGACGTAACAGTCGGCGACCTGCGAAAGGGTTTCCACATGCGGGCGCATCGCATTGGCGCCCAGTGCGCAGTTCAGGCCGATCGACAACGGCCGCGCATGCGCCAGCGAGGCATGGAAGGCCTCGGCGGTCTGCCCGGACAAGGTACGCCCGGAGGCATCGGTGATGGTGCCGGAGATCATCACCGGCAACCGCGCACCGCGCGCATCGAAGGCTTCTTCCAGCGCGTACAGCGCGGCCTTGGCGTTGAGCGTGTCGAAGATGGTCTCGACCATGAGGGTGTCTGCGCCACCGTCGATCAGGCCCTCGATGGCTTCGCGGTAGGTGTCGCGCAGCTCGTCGAAGCTGGTGTTGCGGAAGCCTGGATCATTGACGTCGGGGCTGATCGAAGCGGTGCGGCTTGTTGGGCCGATCACCCCGATCACGAAGCGTGGTTTGCCCGGCGTGGCTGCGGCGGCCGCATCGCAACAGCTGCGTGCAACCGCAGCACCGGCCTTGTTCAGTTCGTACACCAGGTGTTCGAGGTGGTAATCGGCCTGGCTGACCGAAGTGGCATTGAAGGTGTTGGTCTCCACCAGGTCCGCGCCGGCCTCCAGGTAGGCGGTGTGGATATCGGCGATGATCTGCGGCCGGGTCAGCAGCAGCAGATCGTTGTTGCCCTTGAGGTCATGCCCTTCTGGCGTTGCGTGATCGCAGCCAGGGCCATGTGCATGGTCGTAGCCCCCGACGAAGCGCTCGCCGCGATAGTCGTCTTCCTGCAGGCCATGGCGCTGGATCATCGTGCCCATCGCACCGTCGATGATCAGGATCCGCTCACGCAGGGCGTCGAGCAGGGCGTTGGCACGATCAGGATGCAACCAGGGCAGGGCGGTCATGGCGGACTCGGGCTCAGGGCTTGTTGGCGATCAGCGAGATCACTTCGAAATGCGGCGGGCGCTTTTCGCGCGTGACCGTCTCCAGGCTGGACACCTGCAGGCCCGCCTTGTCGACGAACTTGCGCAGTTCCTTGTCGCTGAAGCCGAGGTTGACGTGGCCGAAGGCCTCCACGGCGGCCTTGTGCTCGTGCCGGGCCAGGCTGCACAGCAGCAGGCGGCCGCCCGGACGCAGCACGCGTGCCGCCTCGGTCACTGCCTGCGCCGGCTTGCTGGCGTAGGTCAGCGCATGCATCAGCACCACCAGGTCGAAGCTGCGGTCCTTGAACGGCAGCGCGTGCATGTCGCCCTCGCGCACTTCCACGTTCGGCAGGCGGCGCAGGCGTTCGCTGGCCGCGGCGACCACGCGGGCACTGGTATCGATGCAGACGTAGCGATGCGCGTGCGGAGCGACCAGTTCGGCCAGCACGCCATCACCGGAGGCGATGTCGAGCACGTCGCCGGTTTCCAGCAGCGGCAGCGCGGTGCGCGCGAGCGCCTCCCAGGTACGGCCCGGGGAGTAGTGGCGCTCCATGTCGCCGGCCACGCTGTCAGCCCAGTTCTGGTCGGAGGCGCGGTGGGCCAGCACGGAGGCGACCCGTTCGGCATCCTGCCGAAGCAGCGGATCGTCACTCCCGTTGCTCAAGGCATGCCACAATGCGCGCTGCGCCGGGTCCAGCTGGGCCTCGTCGAAGCGGTAGTAGGCCGAAACGCCGGCACGGCGGTCGCGGACCAGACCGGCTTCCTTCAGGCGCGCCAGGTGGGTCGACACGCGCGGCTGCGCCAACCGTGTGATCGCCGACAGTTCGGCCACGGTCAGTTCCTCCTGCTCCAGCAGCGCCAGCAGGCGCACACGGGTAGCGTCGGCGAACACCTTCAGTCGGGTCGACCAGTCTTCCAGATCCATAAATATCTACCTATCGCGATATAGAGATATATTCGCCGAGAAGGCCTGCCGGGGTCAAGTCGCTGGCGTACGGAAGCCCTTGGGCCCCGGTACAATCGGGACACCTGGGCGCGCGGTGCGCGGCCCATAACCTCATGTACCCGGGAGGGTGTTGTGGATTTCAGCTTTACCGAAGAGCAGTTGATGCTGCAGGACGTGGCGCGGCGCATCGCGCAGGAAAAGATCGCCCCGAGCGCGGAGCACCATGACCGCACCGGCGAATTCCCTCTGGAGAACATCCGCCTGCTGGGCGAGAACGGCCTGATGGGCATCGAAGTGCCGACTGAATACGGTGGCGCGGGCATGGACCCGGTGGCGTACGTGCTGGCGATGGTGGAGGTCGCCGCCGCTGACGCTGCGCACTCGACCATCATGTCGGTCAACAACTCGCTGTTCTGCAACGGCATCCTCACCCACGGCAGCGAGGCACAGAAGCAGAAGTATGTGCGCGCCATCGCCGAAGGCGAGGCCATCGGCGCGTTCGCGCTGACCGAGCCGCAGTCCGGCTCCGATGCCACCGCCATGCGATGCCGCGCGGTGAAGCAGGCCGATGGCAGCTTCATCATCAACGGCAAGAAGAGCTGGATCACCTCCGGCCCGGTGGCCAAGTACATCGTGCTGTTCGCGATGAGCGAGCCGGACAAGGGTGCGCGTGGCATCAGCGCCTTCCTGATCGACACCGACAAGGCCGGTTTCGGCCGCGGCAAGACCGAGCCGAAGCTGGGCATCCGTGCCTCGGCCACCTGCGAGATCGAATTCAACGATTATGTGGCGCAGGCGGACGACGTGCTGGGCCAGGAAGGTGAAGGCTTCAAGATCGCGATGGGCGTGCTGGACGCCGGTCGCATCGGTATTGCTTCGCAGGCGATCGGCATTGCCCGTGCCGCCTATGAAGCGACGATCGAGTACGTGAAGGAGCGCAAGGCGTTCGGCGCGGCCATTGGTACCTTCCAGATGACCCAGGCCAAGATCGCCGACATGAAGTGCAAGCTGGACGCAGCGCTGCTGCTGACCCTGCGCGCGGCGTGGGTGAAGGGCGAGGGCAAGCGTTTCAGCAACGAAGCGGCCATTGCCAAGCTGACCGCCTCGGAAGCGGCGATGTGGATCACCCACCAGGCCGTGCAGATCCATGGCGGCATGGGCTATTCGAAGGAAATGCCGCTGGAGCGCTACTTCCGTGATGCCAAGATCACCGAGATCTACGAGGGTACCTCGGAGATCCAGCGTCTGGTGATCGCGCGCAACGAGACCGGGCTGCGCTGAGTCCGACCGGCCGCGTCGCTGCAACGGCGGCGCGGCCAGTAGATCCACGCCATGCGTGGATGCGCTGTTCTCTGGTCGGCTGTGGCGCCGAGCCCACGCTCGGCTCCGGCAGAAGCAGCCGAGCATGGCTCGGCTTTACAGAAAGCAGAAAAAAAGGCCCCGGATCGCTCCGGGGCCTTTCTCGTTTCAGTGCACCACCGGATCAGCGGTCCGGACGGTGTGCGGCATCCGCGTCACGCTGGCGTTCGGTGAACTCCTTGGAGGGTTCATCCAGCTTGTCACCCAGCATGCGGCGCACGACCACGAAGAACACCGGAATCATCAGCAGGCCGAGCAGGGTGGCGAACAGCATGCCGCCGATCACGCCGGTACCGATGGCGTGACGGGAGTTGGCGCCGGCACCGGAGGAGATCGCCATCGGAATCACGCCCATGATGAACGCGAACGACGTCATCAGGATCGGGCGGAAGCGCAGGCGGGCTGCTTCGATGGTGGCATCGCGCAGGGTCTTGCCCGCCGCACGTTGCTCCACCGCGAACTCGACGATCAGGATCGCGTTCTTCGCCGCCAGGCCGATCACGGTGATCAGGCCGATCTTGAAGAACAGGTCGTTGGGCAGGCCACGCAGCATCGACAGGCCGAGGGCACCCAGCACGCCCAGCGGAACCACCAGCAGCACCGCCACCGGGATCGACCAGCTTTCATACAGGGCTGCCAGGCACAGGAACACCACCACGATGGACAGCACCAGCAGCAGGGTCGCGGCGTTGCCGGCCAGGATTTCCTGGTAGGACATGCCGGACCAGTCGTAGCCGAAGCCGGCCGGCAGGTCGTCGTTGACGATTGCTTCCATGGTCTGCATCGCCTCACCGGAGCTGGTGCCCGGCGCCTGCGAGCCGACGATGTTGATCGCCGAGTAGCCGTTGTAACGGCTCAGTGACGGCGGAGCAGACACCCACTCGGACTTGACCACCGTGTTGAGCGGGATCATCGCACTGGTGCCATCGGCATTGGTGGTGAGGCTGGACGGGCTGTAGAAGCTCTTCAGCGACTCCTGGCCGGTGCGGTATGGACCATCGGCCTGCATGGTCACGCGCTTGATGCGGCCTTCGTAGAAGAAGTCGTTGACATACACCGGCGCCAGCATCAGCTGGATGGTGCTGTACACGTCCGACACCGACATGCCCATCGACTGCGCCTGCACGCGGTCCACGTGCAGCTGCAGCTGTGGTGCGTTCTCCAGGCCGTTCGGACGTACGCCAACCAGGTGATCCGGCTTCTGTGCGGCCTGGCCGAGCAGGATGTTGCGCGCCTGGGTCAGCTGTTCGTAGCCGGCACCACTACGGTCCTGCAGCCACATGTCGAAGCCGCCGAACTGGCCAAGACCCTGCACCGTGGGAAGGTTGACCACGAAGATCTGCGCTTCCTTGATGCCGTAGAACGCGCCGTTCATGTTCTGGATGAACTCCGGCGCGGTGAACTTGCGTTCTTCCCACGGCTTCAGGCGGATGAAGCCCATGCCCACGTTCTCGCCGGAACCGACGAAGCTGAAGCCGGCCACCTGCAGCATGCCTTCATAGCCGTCCTGCTTTTCCAGGATGCCACGCATCTGCGCGAAGGCTTCGTTGGTCTGGCCCTTGGTCGAACCCGGCGGCAGCTGCACGATCGCCAGCGCATAGCCCTGGTCTTCTTCGGGCAGGAAGCTGCCGGGCATGCGGGTGAACAGGAAGCCGCACAGCACGGTGAGCACCACGAACAGGATCATCCAGCGCGGCGCATGGCGCACCGCCGAGGTGATGTGGCCCACATAGGTGTGGCTGATCTTGTCGTAGTACTTGTTGAAGGTGCGGTAGATGATGTTCGGGTTGTCGTTGTGCGTCGGCTTGAGGAACGTCGCGCACAGCGCCGGGGTGAAGCCCAGCGCCAGGAACGCCGAGAACGCCATCGAGATGGCGATGGTCAGCGCGAACTGCTTGTAGATCTCACCGGCCGCACCGCCCTGCAGGGCGGACGGAATGAACACCGCGGCCAGCACGACGGTGATGGCCACCACCGCGCCGGTGATCTGGGTCATCGCCTTCTGCGTGGCCGGCTTCGGCGCCAGGCCTTCCTCGGTCATGATGCGTTCGACGTTCTCGATCACCACGATCGCGTCATCGACCACGATGCCGATCGCCAGCACCATCGCAAACAGTGTCAGCTGGTTGATCGTGAAGCCGATCATCCACATGCCCAGGAAGGTACCCAGCAGAGCCACCGGGATGACCAGGGTCGGGATCAGGGTGGCGCGGAAGTTCTGCAGGAAGATCAGCATCACCAGGAACACCAGCAACACCGCTTCGAACAAGGTCTTGACCACTTCCTGGATCGAGATCTTGACGAAGGTGGTGCTGTCATACGGCGAGAACCAGGTCACGCCGGACGGGAAGCTGGGCTGCAGCTCGTCCATCTTGGCGCGCACGGCATCGGCCACGTTCAGGGCGTTGGCACCCGGCAGCAGCTGGATGGCGAAGGCGCCGGTCGGCTTCCCGTTGTACTGGGTATCGAAGCCGTAGTTGTTGGCACCGAAGGCGACCCGGGCGATGTCCTTGAGCAGCACGCGCGAGCCGTCAGCATTGGCGCGCAGGATGATGTTCTCGAACTCCTGCGGCGAGCTGAAGCGGCCTTCGGCCGAGACCGTGGCGGTGAAGTGCTGGCCTTCCGGCGAGGGGTCGGAACCCAGCGCACCGGCAGCGAACTGCACGTTCTGCGCACGCACCGCCGCCAGCACCTGGCTGGCCGACAGGCCGTAGCCCTGCATCTTTTCCGGGTTCAGCCAGATGTTCATGGCGTACTCGGAACCGAACTGCTGGGTGCTGCCGACGCCGGGGATACGCGAGACCTGGTCGAGCACGCGCGAACCGACGATGTCGTTCAGGGCGTCACGGTTGATGGCCGGCGTATCGGACTGCAGCGCGATCACCATCAGGAAGCCGGCGTTGGCCTTGGCCACCACCACACCCTGCTGGGTCACTTCCGAAGGCAATCGTGGCGTCGCCAGCGAGACCTTGTTCTGCACCTGCACCTGGGCGATGTCCGGATCGGTACCGGTCTCGAAGGTCAGGGTGATCGAGGCACGGCCGTTGGATGCGGACGAGGAGCTGAAGTACAGCAGGTGATCGATACCGGTCAGCTGCTGCTCGATCACCTGGGTGACCGATTTTTCGGTGGTGTCGGCACTGGCGCCCGGGTAGGTCGCCGACACGGTGACCTGCGGTGGGGCGATGTTGGGATAGGACTCCACGCCCAGGTTGAGGATCGCGATCACGCCGCTGAGCGAGATCAGGATCGCTACCACCCAGGCGAAGACTGGATGTTCGATGAAAAATTTAGGCATGACGGAAGGTTCCCGTTACTGCTTGTTCGAATCGGTGGCCGCCGGCTTGGCCGCATCGGCCTGCCCCGTCTTGGCCGCATCAGCCGGCGCCTTGCCTGCTGCCGGGGCCGCCGCGGCGCCCGCCGGAGCGGTGCCGCCTGCGGCAGGCTTGCCGTTGGCGTCCTGGCCCGGGGTCCACGGCTTGGCCACCGCCGGCGTGCCTTCCTTGACCTTCTGCACCCCGGCCACGATGACCTTGTCACCGGCGGCCAGGCCGTCGCTGACCAGCCAGTTGCCGTTCTGCGCGCCATCGGTGGTCACGTTCTTGCGCGCGACCTTGCCGTCGGCGCCGACCACCATCACGTAACCGCCGGTGGTGTCGCGCAACAGAGCCTGCTGCGGCACCAGGTAGGCATTGTTGCGCTCGCCCAGGTTGGCCTGGAAGCTGACGAAGGCGCCTGGCAGCAGGATCTGCTGCGGGTTGGGCAGCAACGCACGCAGTGATACCGCGCCGGTGGCCGGATCGACCGTGGTCGAGGAGAAGTCGAGCGTGCCTGGCTCGCTGTAGGTGCTGCCGTCGGCGAGCTTGACGTTCACCGTGGCCTTGCCATCGCCGGACAGCGCCAGTGCGCCCTTGGCCTGCTGCGCGCGCAGCTGGGTCAGCTCATCCACGCTGAGCGAGAAGTTCACGTAGAGCGGGTCGAGCTGGTCGACAGTGGTCAGCAGGGTCACATCGCCCTGGCCGACCAGCGCACCTTCGGTGACCTGCTGCTTGTTGGCCACGCCACTGATCGGCGCGGTCACTTCGGTGTAGCCCAGGTTGATGCGGGCGGAGGTGACCGCCGCTTCGGCCTGCTTGACCGCGGCCAGCGCGGTGCGCTCGGCCGACTCGGCGTTGTCCAGGTCGGCCTTGGAGACGAACTGCTGCGGCGCCAGCGAACGGGCGCGGTCGGCAGCGACCTTGGCATTGGCGTAGGTCGCGCGCGAGGAGGCCAGCTGCGCCTCGGAGGCGTTGAGCGAGGCACGCAACGGCGCCGGGTCGATCAGGAACAGGGTCTGGCCCTGCTTGACCTGCGAGCCTTCCTGGTAGACGCGCTTGAGCAGCACGCCCGGCACGCGCGCACGCACGTCGGCGCTGCGGAACGGCGACAGGCGGCCGACCAGCTCACGCTGCAGCGGCAGGGTCTGCGGCTTGGCGTCGATCACGCCCACCTCCGGCGGCGGGGGCATCTGCTGTTCCGGCTTCTTGCAGGCAGCCAGCGCGACAGCAACGGCGCACGTCAAGGCAAGGGTGCGGAGTGGGGCGGTCATCAGGAGGAACTCCGGGGTTGGTTTGTAGGCGGGGCCGGCGACGGCGGAGGCGCGAACGCGCGCAGGAAGCTGTCAACGGAGAACTCTGCCCAGCGCCGACGCAGGAGCGCGTCATCACGATGGGGGGTATGAAAGCGCTGTTTGTCGAAATCCTGACCGGCAATCATGCTCAGCAGCAGCTCGGCCATGAAGTGCGGGTCGTCATGGCGAAGCTGGCCCTGCATGCAAACGGTTTCAATCCATTCAGCAAGATGAAGCGTCAGCGCGCCGGCACCATGCCGGTACAGCGTACGCGCCTCTTCAGGAAACTGCGCGGCGTCGGCGGCGATCAGCCGGCAGGCCTGTCCCACGTGCGGTTGGTTGAAATGCTCCAGGAAGTCGATGGCGAACTGGAGCAGGCTGGCACGCAGGTCGTCACTGCGGAGTGCACGCAGCATGGCGCCGGTGGCGTGGCCGACATGGCGCTGCATCACCCGGCGCAGCAGTTCCTGCTTGTTGCCGTAGCGCGAGTACAGGGTCTGCTTGGAGCAGCCGGCATGCTGGGCCACCGCGTCCATGCTCATCTGCATGCCCTGCTGGGCCAGCAGTTCACGCACGGCATCGAATACGCGCTCATCGCGCGCGTCGAGGGCAACGGGGAGGTAGGCCGGGTTCACGCGGTGGACTATACCGTCCAGTTCAGGATTGTGGAATCGCATTGGCGTCGCCGTGTGTGTCTTCCGGTAACACGCTTTGCCGATCCTGTCGGCAGCGCTGCGCGCCACGTCCGTTCCATACCGGAGCGAACTGAATAGGCGTCTAAACCGCAGCAAACCCGAATCTACTTATTCCGTCCTGCAGCAAGGCCTTTTCGTGCGGTGGGGCTACAATTTCATTTTCCCAACTGAGCAAGCGCATCGCTCTGCCATGAAACCGCAAAAAACCGCAGCCAAGACCGTGAAAAACAAGACCAAACCAGCAGAGTCGGAGGTCGCAGTGACCGCTGGTTTCTCCCTGGAGCCGGTGTACACGGCTTTGCGCAAGCGCTACCCCGCGGCCGCACAGGCCGAAGCAGTGGCCTTCGCCACTGGCTTCTACAAGCGCATGGAGTCGGACGAGTTCCCGCACCACAGCGCTGAAGAGTGGGCCGCTCTCGCGGCTGAGACGCTGGAATTTGCCCGTGCCCGCAAGGCCGGCAAGGCCAACGTCCGCGTGTTCAATCCGACTGCGAAGGCCAACGGTTGGGAATCGCCGCATACCGTGCTGCAGATCGTCAACGACGACATGCCGTTCCTCGTCGATACCGTCACCATGTCGCTGGCCGAGCAGGGCGTGGGCGTCCACGTGCTGGGCCACCCGGTGCTGCGCTTCAGCCGCGACAAGGCCGGCAAGCTGGTCAAGGTCGGTGAGGGTGATGCCGAGTCGGTGATGCTGCTGGAGATCGACCGCCAGCCGGCCGAAGCCATGGCCGCCATCGAGCAGGCCATCAACAAGGCGCTGGATGAAGTGCGTGCGATCGTGCGCGACTGGCAGCCGATGAAGGACAAGGCGCTGGCACTGGCCGACGACCTGGGCAGCCGCCAGCTGCCGGTCGACGATGCCTCGCGCAAGGAAGCACAGGAATTCCTGCGCTGGGCCGCCGACAACCACTTCACCTTCTTCGGCTACCGCGAGTACCGCGTCGAGAAGCAGGGCAAGGAAGAGGTGCTGGCGCCGCTGAACGATACCGGCCTGGGCCTGATGCGCGGCAAGGACAAGTCCGCCGCCCGTCCGGTCAAGACCCTGGCCGCACAGGGCCTGAATACCACGTCCGGGCTGAAGGACGCGCTGATCCTGACCAAGACCAATGCCCGTTCGCGTGTGCATCGCGCCGGCTACATGGACTACATCGGCGTGCTGGAATTCGACGCCAAGGGCAAGATCATCGGCGAGCAGCGCTTCCTTGGCCTGTTCACCTCCAGCGCCTACAACCGTCGCCCGTGGGAAATCCCGCTGGTGCGCCAGCGCCATGAGCACGTGATGAAGCAGTCGGGCCTGGCCCCGGCCAGCCACAGCGGCAAGGCCCTGCGCCACATCCTGGAAACCCTGCCGCGCGAAGAACTGTTCCAGTCCAGCGAGGACGAACTGCTGCGCACCGCGATGGGCGTGCTGGGCCTGCAGGAGCGCGTGCGCAGCCGCCTGTTCCTGCGCCGCGACAAGTACAGCCGTTTCATCTCCGCGCTGGTCTACCTGCCGCGCGAGCGCTTCAACACCGACGTGCGTCTGCGCATCGAAGCGATGCTGAAGGACGCGCTGCACGGCGAGTACGTCGACAGCTCTGTGGTGCTGGGCGAATCGCCGCTGGCCCAGGTGCACCTGATCGTGCGTCCGAAGCCGGGTGAAATGCTCGACGTCGATACCGCCGAACTGGAGCAGAAGCTGGCCCAGGTGCTGCGCAACTGGCAGGACGACCTGCGCGAAGCGCTGGTGTCCCGCCACGGCGAGACCGAAGGCCTGCGCATCGCCGCCCGCATCGGCAAGGCGCTGCCGGCCGGCTACATCGAAGACAACAGCACTGCCGTTGCCGCCAACGATGTCAGCCAGCTCGACGCGCTGACCGGTCCGGACGACCTGCGCCTGAGCCTGCAGGCCGTGCCGCGCGAAAGCGGCGATGGCCTGCGCCTGAAGCTGTATCGCCAGCTGGACGACATTCCGCTGTCGGACGCGCTGCCGATGATGGAAAACATGGGCCTGCGCGTGATCGCCGAGCGTCCGTACCGCCTGTCGGTCGACAACGCCCCGGTGTACGTGCAGGACTTCGAGGTCGAATCGACCGCCGGCGCGATCGATGCCGCCAGCGTCGATGAAGCGTTCGGCGAGACCTTCGCCCGCGTCTGGCACGGCGATGCCGAGAACGACGGCTTCAACCGACTGGTGCTGGCTGCCGGTCTGCACTGGCGTCAGGTCGCCATGCTGCGTGGCTACTGCAAGTACCTGCTGCAGACCGGCGTGCCGTTCTCGCAGGCCTATGTGGAAGGCACGTTCGCCCGCTACCCGCTGCTGGCCCGCTTGCTGGTCGAGCTGTTCGAAGCCCGCTTCGATCCGGCCACCGGCCACGAAGGCAAGGATGACATCGCTGCCGGCCAGGCCCAGCTGAAGGCTCACTTCGATGTGCTGGCCGCCGGTGATGACGCCACCCTGAAGGTGCTCAAGACCGTGGTCGACGCCCGCAAGGGTGACCGCGATGCGCAGATGCAGGCCGCGCGCGATGCGCTGCTGAAGCTGATGGACCGCGTGTCCAGCCTGGACGAAGACCGCATCCTGCGTTCGTTCATGGGCGTGATCGACGCGACCCTGCGTACCAGCTACTACCAGACCGATGCCAACGGCCAGCACGGCCATGTCATCAGCTTCAAGTTTGATTCGGCGCTGGTGCCGGACCTGCCGAAGCCGCGCCCGTACCGCGAAATCTTCGTCTACGGCCCGCGCGTGGAAGGTACCCACCTGCGCTTCGGCGCGGTGGCCCGTGGCGGCCTGCGCTGGTCGGATCGTCGCGAAGACTTCCGTACCGAAGTGCTGGGCCTGGTCAAGGCGCAGATGGTCAAGAACACCGTCATCGTGCCGGTCGGCGCCAAGGGCGGCTTCTTCGCCAAGACCCCGCCGGTGAACGGCGACCGCGACGCGGTCTTCGCCAACGGCGTGGCCTGCTACAAGCTGTTCATCCAGGGCCTGCTGGACATCACCGACAACATCGTCAACAACAAGATCGTGCCGCCGGTGGATGTCGTGCGCCACGACATGGACGATCCGTACCTGGTGGTGGCCGCTGACAAGGGCACCGCGACCTTCTCCGACATCGCCAACGGCCTGGCCATCGCGCACGGCTTCTGGATGGGTGATGCGTTCGCCTCCGGTGGTTCGGTCGGTTACGACCACAAGGGCATGGGCATCACCGCACGCGGTGCGTGGGAGTCGGTCAAGCGCCACTTCCGTGCGCTGGGCCGTGACAGCCAGAGCCAGGACTTCACCGCGGTCGGTGTCGGCGACATGTCCGGCGACGTGTTCGGCAATGGCATGCTGCTGTCGCGCCACATCCGCCTGCTGGCTGCGTTCGACCACCGCCATATCTTCCTGGACCCGAACCCGGATGCGGCCACCACGTTCGTCGAGCGTGAGCGCCTGTTCACCGTGCCGCGTTCGAGCTGGGCGGACTACGATGCCAAGCTCATCAGCAAGGGCGGCGGCGTGTACCCGCGCAGCCTGAAGTCGATCGAGATCACCCCGCAGGTGCGTGAAGCGCTGGGCCTGGACGACAACGTCAAGGCGCTGTCGCCGAACGATCTGATGAGCGCGATCCTGAAGGCGCCGGTCGACCTGCTGTGGAACGGCGGCATCGGCACCTACGTCAAGGCCGCCAGCGAGCAGCACAGCGATGTCGGCGATCGTGCCAACAACGCGCTGCGCGTGAACGGTGGCGAGCTGCGCTGCAAGGTGGTGGGCGAGGGCGGCAACCTGGGCATGACCCAGCTGGGCCGCATCGAAGCCGCCCAGGCCGGCGTGCTGCTCAACACCGACTTCATCGACAACTCGGCCGGTGTCGACACCTCCGACCATGAAGTCAACATCAAGATCCTGCTCAACGATGTGGTGCGGGCCAAGAAGCTGACCGTCGAGCAGCGCAACAAGCTGCTGGCCTCGATGACCGATGAAGTCGCCGAGCTGGTGCTCAACGACAACTACCGCCAGAACCAGGCGCTGAGCCTGATGGAGCGGATGGCGGTCAAGCGCCTGGGTTCCAAGCAGCACTTCATCCGCACCCTGGAACAGCAGGGCCTGCTTGATCGCCAGATCGAGTTCCTGCCGTCCGATGCCGAGCTGTCGCAGCGCAAGGCACGTGGCCAGGGCCTGACCCGTCCGGAACTGTCGGTGCTGTTGTCGTACTCCAAGCTGGTGGCGTTCGCCCAGCTGCTGGATTCGGACATCCCGGAAGATCCGTACCTGTCCAAGGAGCTGCAGCGCTACTTCCCGACCCCGCTGCAGAAGAAGTACGCCGACGCGATGGAGCGTCACCGCCTGAAGCGCGAAATCATCGCCACGGCCGTGACCAACCAGACCATTAACCGCATGGGTGCCACCTTCCTGATGCGCATGCAGGAAGACACCGGCCGTTCCATCGCCGAGGTCGCCAAGGCCTACACCATCAGCCGCGAAACGCTGGATGCGCGTGCGCTGTGGGCGCAGATCGATGCCCTCGACGGCAAGGTGCCGGAGTCGGTGCAGATCGACGCACTGGAAGTGATCTGGAAGCTGCAGCGTTCGTTCGTGCGCTGGCTGCTGTCGCGCCCGGGCGCGATGCCGGGCATCACCGAAGCGGTCAACCGCTACCAGGGTCCGTTCAACGACATCCGCGTTGCCTCGGGTGTGCTGCCGGATTCGCAGCGTCCGACCTACGAAGCCCTGGTGGCCGAGTGGAAGGAAAAGGGTCTGCCGTCCGCCCTGGCGCAGCAGCTGGCCGAACTGCACTTCCTGGAGCCGGCGTTCGACATCATCGAACTGGCGCGCACCCGCAAGCTGAAGCCGGTCGACGTGTCCAAGGTCCACTTCCGCCTGGGCGATGCTCTGCAGCTGCCGTGGCTGTTCGAGCAGGTCGACGCGCTGGAGGTCAACGGCCGCTGGCACGCGGTGGCACGTGGCGTGCTGCGTGACGAACTGGCGGGCAACCACCGCAACCTGGCGGGCCAGGTGCTGGGCACCAAGGGCACCAGCGCTGAAGCCAAGGTGGCGGCCTGGATGGGCCGTGACGACAACAGCCTGCGCTTCACCCTGGCGATGCTGGCCGAACTGGCCGAGCAGAAGACCCTGGACTACCCGACCGTCTCGGTCGCGGTGCAGCGCCTGGGCCAGCTGGCGGCACACGGTGCGTAAGTGATGTAGTGCCGGGCCATGCCCGGCATGCGTGAACCGGAACGGCCCCGCGCAAGCGGGGCCGTTCTGGTTTTTGGCCGCGCTCGCCGGGCGTGGCCCGGCGAGCGCAGCGGCGCTCGGTTATGCTCTTGACCAGTTCCCCCCGGATCCACCGATGAGCGACTCCCCCCGTATCGCTTTCCTGGCCAGCAGCACCGAACCGGCGCAGATGGCGCGCGCGGCGATGGTCTCGCGCTACGGCGACTACGCGCCCGAGCAGGCCGACGTGCTGTGCCCGCTGGGCGGTGATGGCTTCATGCTGCAGACCCTGCATCGGCACGGACACCTGGGCAAGCCGGTGTTCGGCATGAAGCTGGGCACCGTTGGCTTCCTGATGAACCAGTACCGTGGCGACGATGACGTGCAGGCCCGCATCGCCCGTGCCGAACCGGCCAACCTGCGCCCGCTGGAAATGGTGGCGCTGACCGAGTCCGGCACCAGTACCGGGTCGCTGGCCTACAACGATGTCTCGCTGCTGCGCCAGACCCGCCAGGCGGCGCATATCGGCATCGACCTCAACGGCCAGGAACGCGTGGCCGAACTGATCGGTGATGGCGTGCTGGTGGCGACCCCGGCCGGCAGCACGGCCTACAACTATTCCGCGCACGGTCCGGTGCTGCCGCTGGGCTCGCACACCATCGCATTGACGCCGTTGGCCCCGTATCGACCCCGGCGCTGGCGCGGCGCCATCCTCAAGGCCGACACCGAAGTGCGCTTCCGCGTGCTCGATCCGTACAAGCGCCCGGTCAGCGTCACCGCCGATTCGCACGAGACCCGTGACGTGGTCGAGGTGACCATCCGCGAATCCAAGGACCGCCGGGTCACCCTGCTGTTCGACCCGGAGCACAACCTGGAAGACCGTATCCTGAGCGAACAGTTCGTTTTTTGAGGACAATAGGCCGCCGGCCCCGCCGATCGCTTGAAGGACCCCACCGATGGGCGACAATTCCCCCCGTTTGCTGACCGTCGCGGTGACCTCGCGCGCCCTGTTCGACCTGGAAGAAAGCCACGCGCTGTTCGAGAGCGATGGCGTGGCCGCCTATGCCGAATTCCAGCGCCAGCACGAGGACGACATCCTCGGTCCCGGCGTGGCGTTTCCTGTGGTGCGCAAGCTGTTGGCGCTGAACCAGGGGGCCAGCCCGGAGAATCCGCGGGTCGAGGTGATCCTGCTGTCGCGCAATTCGGCCGATACCGGCCTGCGCATCTTCAACTCGATCCAGCACTACGGCCTGGGCATCATCCGCGCCACGTTCACTGCGGGCGAGCCGACCTGGCCCTATGTGAAGCCGTTCGGCACCGACCTGTTCCTCTCGGCCAACCCGGAATCGGTGCGCAGCGCGCTGCGCCATGGCATCGCCGCAGCGACCATCCTGCCCAAGCCGCCCGGCGAGACCGCCGCTGCGGCGGCCGACCAGATCGACACCGGTCGCCCGGCGGGCCAGCTGCGCATCGCGTTCGACGGAGACGCGGTGATCTTCGGCGACGAGAGCGAGCGCATCTCGCGCGAGCAGGGGGTGGAAGCGTTCGGCCGCCACGAGCGGGAGCGCGCCCGCGAGCCGCTCAGCGGCGGTCCGTTCCGTGGTTTCCTGTCGGCCCTGCACACACTGCAGGAAGTGTTCCCGGCCGGCGAGAGTGCGCCGATCCGCACCGCGCTGGTCACCGCGCGTTCGGCGCCGGCACACGAGCGGGTGATCCGCACCCTGCGCGAGTGGGGGGTACGCCTGGACGAGGCGCTGTTCCTGGGCGGACGGCACAAGGGGCCGTTCCTGCAGGCGTTCGGTGCCGACATCTTTTTCGACGATTCACAGCACAACATCGACAGCGCCCGCGAGCATGTGGCGGCGGGGCATGTCCCGCACGGCGTCGCCAACGAAGGGTAGGGTCTGGTAGTCGCCAACCGTGGTTGGCACCGCGGTGAAACCGCGCCCACCAAGGTGGGCGTCTACCGGAGCGTGGCTACGGGCTGTCCGACATCCCCAGCTGCAGGTCGACCACCTTCCAGCGCAGGCCCTGCGGTTCCAGCACCACCTTCAATGGCGGCTGGCCGGGGCCGCGATCGACATCGACCACGAAGCGGTCCAACGCCTCGAAATGATGCTCGGCGTTCTTCAACGGCCGCGCCGGTTCGGTCGCGCCGAAGGCATCGTCGCCCTGCAGCTCATTGCGGCCACGCTTCCACAATACGTGGCCTTGCAGCATCGCGCCGATCCCGGTGGGCGTCACCATCGTGTCCACCGCCGCACCACCGAGCTGGTCGCCCAGGCCATACAACAGGGCGCCGAACGGGCTGGCCGCCATCTCCGGGCCGGCCTGGCGGACCAGGTAGTCGTTGAGCTGGGCGCGCAGACTGCTGCGCACACGCGGGAAATCGACGTAACGCTCCATGCGGGCGGTGTCGCGCTGCTCAATGGCCTTGGATAGGCCATTGATGGTCAGGTACGGACCGCCGAACCACCAGGCCGCCAAGGCCAGGATCAGCAGCGCGGCAAGTGCAATGAGTTTCTTCATGCCGACCAGACTGCCGCAGCGGCGGCCTTGGCGGGTGAAGACTTACTGACTGGGCGAGCCGCGGCCATCACCGAAGGCCTCGACCAGCTGCTGCCGCTCGGCCGCACTCAAGGCCTGCAGCTGCGTGGCCAGCACCTCGTCCAGGCTGCGGATGCGGGTGGTGCCGAGGATGCCACTGGCCACGCCAGGATGGCCCAGCGTGTAAGCGAAGGCGGTCTGGGCGGGGCGTTGGCTGCTGATCGCGGCCACCGCCTGGCGCATCTGGCGGGCACTGCGCATCAGCTGCCGGCTGCTGGGCTTGAGCCAGGCACGCGCCAGGTACCAGCCGTCGGCCAGCCGTGGCAGGCGAGGGCGCGCGGGCAGCAGATGGCCTTGTGCCAGCACGGTGCCAGCCAGCACACCAATGCCGACCGCCTGCAGCTGGTCGATCAGCGGTTCGCGGTCCTGCTGCAGGGCGTTGTAGTCCAGCAGCACCACATCGAAGGCGTCGGGATGGGCGATCATCCAGCGCAGGGTCGAGGCCGAGTGGGTGTTGATGCCGGTGTGCCGGATCAGCCCACGCTCGCGCAGGCGTTGCAGCGCGGCCAGCAGATCATCGTTGATGTCGTGTTCGCTGGCGCCATGCAGCTGGTAGATGTCCAGATGGTCCAGGCCGAGGTTGCGCAGCGAGGCTTCGCAGCTGGCGGTGATCGCCGCCGCCGAGAAGTTGCGCTGTTCGGCACCGCTGATGCCGGCCTGGCCGGTCAGCGTGCCGCCCTTGCTGGAGATCACCAGCGCGTCGCGCGGGTACTGCTTCAGCAGCGGGCGAAGAATGCGGCCCAGACGCGGTTCGGCATGGAAGCCGGCGTAGTTGTGGCCGGTATCGAGCAGGTTCACGCCATGGGCCAGGGCATGCTCGACCACGGCCGCCGCAGCTTCTTCGGAGAAACGGCGATGGCCCCAGAATCCGGAACACCCCAGGCCGATGGGTGAGACCGCCAGGCCGGTACGGCCCAGCACACGCCGCTGGCGTGCCAGCGGAAGATCCTGCGACATCAGAACTCCAGATCCAGCGCGGCGCACAGGTAGTCGACGAACGGGCCCAGCGTGGCCAGATCCTTGCCCAGCGTGGACAGCAGATGCGGGCCGGACATGGTGGCATCGTCCAGCGAGCGCCACATCACCCAGTTGCGGTGCTTGAGGTCGTCAATGAATTCGAAGTCGGCCGGGAAGCCGCGCGGTGGGCGCACCAGCTTTTCGCTTTCCTCGAAATCGAAGCGCTTGCGCAGGGCCGGTGCATGCGCGGCGGCCTTCCAGCTGCCCGGGTTGTCGAGGATGAAATGGCGTACGCGGCGCTGGGTCTCCGGTTCCGGATGCCACAGGCCGGCGCCGACGAAGCTCTCGCCCGGCTGCAGGTGCACGTAGAACGAGGGCGCGGCCACCTCGCGGCGGCGCTCATGGAACAGGCGCGCGCCCTGCCAGGTTTTGTACGGCGACTTGTCGTTGGAAAAACGCGCGTCGCGATGGATGCGGAACAGTGAACCACCGACACCACGGGTATCGGCGCGGAAGTGGTCGCTGACCTCGGCCAGCACCGGCTGCAGGTCGCCCAGCAGGCGCAGGAACGGCTGCCGCACATGGTCTTCATACTGCTGGCGGTGGTCGTTGAACCACGCCTTTTCGTTGTGCCGCGCCAGGCTGCGCAGGAACTTGAAGCTGGCGTCCGAGAAATAAGTGCTCACAGCGTCTCCTGCAGGTGCTGGCCCCAGTCACGCAGCGATTGAAGCAGGGCCTGGCGCCGGGTGTCATCGGGCGCTTCGGCGGCCAGTGCATCGAGCTGCTGCTGGTACTGGGGCAGGTTGAGTTCGCCCAGCCCGCCATCGCCGAGCAGGCGCTGACGACGGTAATCCTGCCAGCGCTGGCGTTCAGCCGGCGCGAGGCTGTCGGGATGGTTGCGTGCCCGGTAACGGAACAGCAGCTCCGGCAGGCGCGGGTCACGGAAGCGGCCTTCCAGGGAGGCCAGCTGATCGGGTGCGGTGGTGCGTGCCAGCGCCAGCAGCGGCTTGTCGCCGTTGCCGAGGAAGCCGTCGTACAGCGACGCATCGACGTCGGCCACGGTGGCCACGCGTGGCTGGTTGTAGACCTGGCGTGCCTTCTCGGCGAGCTGCGGGGCGAAGGCGCGCAGGCGCTCAACCTTGGCCTCGATCGCCGCCACATCCAGGCCAAGCCGCGCATGGTCGTCGGCGCGCAGATGGTTCCAGGCAATCAGCGCCGGCACCTTGTTCAGATGCACTTCCTTCAGCGGCACCCGCGATACGCCCTCGGGCAACTCGCTGGCGCGCATGTACAGGCGCTGCGCGATCACCTCGGCTGGAAGCTCCAGCAGGTCATCGATGTCGCCGTCCAGGTCGAACACGATCACCCGGTTGTTGATGGTCGGGTGCACCGACAGCGGCAGCACCGGCGCCGCGCACAGACGGCTGGCCGGGTAGCGCATGGAAACGTGCAGCACCGGCTTCAGCGCCGCCACGTCCAGCAGGCTGCCGACAAAGCGCTTGTCGCGCAGTTTCAGTGCGTAGTCCCACAGGCGCGGCTGCGACTGCTTGAACAGGCGTGCCATGCCGATGGTGGCGCGCACGTCCGACAGCGCCTCGTGCGCATCGCCTTCGCGTACGTTGTTGGCTTCGGCCAGGTGTTCGAGCTTGAACGAGGTGGCGCCGTCCTCGCGCAGCGGCCACTGGATGCCGTCCGGGCGCATCGCGCGCATCAGCCGCAGCATGTCCAGCAGGTCCCAGCGTGAATTGCCGTTGCGCCACTCGCGTTCGTACGGGTCGTGGAAGTTGCGGAACAGGCCATAGCGGACGAACTCATCGTCGAAGCGCAGCGTGTTGTAGCCCAGCGCGCAGGTGCCGGGGCGCGACAGCTGTTCGTTGATGCGGTCGAAGGCCTCGGCTTCGCTGATGCCGTCGGACAGTGCCTGCTGCGGGGTGATGCCGGTGACCAGGGTGGCCATCGGCGACGGCAGCAGATCGTCGGCAGGGCGCACGAAGAAGCTGACCGGCGTGTCGATCTCGTTGAGATCGGCGTCGGTACGGATCGCCGCGTACTGCGAGATGCGGGTGCGTCGCGGGTCCTGGCCGAAGGTCTCCAGGTCGTAGAACAGGAAGCTGTCGGCCATCAGTGTGCGCCCTCCAGGATCGGCAGCTGCGCGTGGATCTGCGCTTCGAGCGTGGCCCAGTCGATGGTGTCCAGTGACGTGTGGCCGGCGGTGGCCGCGACCAGCATGTCACGCTGGAGTTCGGTGCGGCGCAATGCCTCGACATACGGTGTGTGCAGGAACGTGACCATCGTGTAGTGCGGCACGAAGCGGGTCGGCCAACGCCGCTGAAGCGCCTGTTCCAGCTCGCGCTGCAGCAGGAACGCCGGATCAGCCACGCGGTCGCGCATCTCAAGATAGTTCTCCAGCGCCATCTGCTGGATCGCGCGCGCGTTGGGCTTGCGCTCGGCCTCGAATGCGGCGAACGCACCGTCCAGGTCTTCGGCCTCCATCAGGTGACGGGCCAGTGCCACGCAGTCCTCGAACGCGCAGTTCATGCCCTGGCCATGGAACGGCACCATCGCGTGCGCGGCATCGCCAATCAGCACGGCACGGCCTTGCTGGTGCCAGCGTTCAAGGGTGAGCGTACCGAGCAGGCCCGGCGGGTGCTGCTCCCAGTCCGCGCGCAGGTTCGGGATCAGCGGCAGGGTGTCGGCGAACTCACGTGCGAACAGCGCTTCGGCCTGCGCACCGGTGTTGACCGTGGCGAAGCTGGGGTCGCCCTGGTTGGGCAGGAACAAGGTGACGGTGAAGGTGCCTTCGTGGTTGGGCAGGGCAATGCACATGTAATGGCCACGCGGCCAGATATGCAGTGCATTGCGTTCGATACGGAAGCCACCATCGGCCGCAGGCGGGATTTCCAGCTCCTTGTAGGAATGATCGAGGAACGCGATGTCTTCACCCAGCGGCGCGCGCCGGTTCATCGCCGCACGCAGCGCGGAGCCGGCACCATCGGCACCGATCAGGGTATCGAAGCGGATGTCATGCGGACTGTCGTCGCGGTCATCGATGAAACGGGCGTAGCCGGCATCGAAATCGACGGTGTGCAGACGTCGATGGAAATGCACGGTGGCGCCGGCCTGCTCGGCCAGTTCCAGAAGCGTGGTGTTCAGGTCGCTGCGGTGGATCGACCAGATCACCTCGCTGTCATCGCGGCCATAACGCTGCAGCTGTGGTTCGCCTTCGCGCGGATGCACCATGCGCCCGCGCATCATCACCGCGCGCGCCATCACCTCGTCTTCCACGCCAGCCTGGCGCAGCGCGTTGCGCCCACGTTCGGCCAGGGCCAGGTTGATCGAACGGCCGCTTTCGTAATCGGCGATGCGCGGGTCGCCGCGGCGTTCGTACAGGGTGATGCGCCAGCCCTGTCGCGACAGCAGGATGGCCAGCAGGGACCCGGCGAGGCCGGCACCGATAATGCTCAACGAGCGGGAAGCGTGTGCGATCAACGAACTGTCCAGCAGTAGGGGAGGGGCGGGCTCAGAGGCCGGCCCAGGCTTCGACTTCCTCGACGAAGTGGTGCACGTCCAGGTAGCGGTTGTAGAGCGGGGTAGGCGAGATGCGGATAACGTCCGGTTCGCGCCAGTCACCGAGTACGCCGATGCCGCGCAGGTGTTCGAACAGTGCGCGGCCACGCTCGCGGCCGCCGATTACCCGCAGCGAGAGCTGGCAGCCACGGCGCTGCGGATCGGCCGGGGTGATGATGTCCAGCACGTTGGACAGGCGCGCGCGCACCAGCGCTTCAAGCATGCCGGTCAGCGCCAGCGACTTGCTGCGCAGTGCGTCCATGCCAGCGCGTTCGAACAGGTCCAGCGAAGCCCGCAGCGGCGCCAGGCCAAGAATCGGTGGATTGCTCAACTGCCAGCCTTCAGCACCGATGGCCGGAACGAACTGCGGCGCCATCTGGAAGCGGGTGGCTTCATCGTGGCCCCACCAGCCGGCAAAACGGGGCAGGGTGGTATCTCGATGGTGGCGTTCGTGCACAAAGGCGCCGGCGACTGCGCCGGGGCCGCTGTTGAGATACTTGTAGTGGCACCACACGGCGAAATCGGGAGCGACGTCATGCAGGCGCAGCGGCAGGTTGCCTACCGAGTGCGCCAGGTCGAAGCCGATGCGTGCGCCCTGCAGGCGGGCGGCGCGGGTGATCGCATCCAGGTCGAAGGCCTGGCCGGTGCGGTACTGCACGCCCGGCCACAACACCAGCGCCAGGCGCGGGCCGTGTTCAGCGATGGCGCGTTCGATCGCGGTCAGCGAGATCGTGCCGTTGGCCTCATCCGGCTGCACTTCCACCAGGCAATCTGCCGGGTCGAAGCCATGGAAGCGGATCTGCGCTTCCACCGCATGGCGATCGGTCGGGAATGCGCCGGCTTCCATCAGGATGACCGGCCGGTCTGCCGTGGGCCGGTAGAAGCTGACCATCATCAGGTGCAGGTTCACGCTCAGCGTGTTCATCGCCACCACTTCGCTGGGCAGCGCGCCGACCACACGGGCCAGCTGCGCGCTCACCAGGCGGTGGTAGGACAGCCACTGCGTCGGGCCGGTGAAGTGGCCTTCCACGGCCAGCTCGCCCCACTGCTTCATCACCTCCTGCACCGCCGCCTGCGCACCGCGCGGCTGCAGGCCCAGCGAGTTGCCGACGAAGTAGGTCTGCTCACCGCCGCCGTGGCGCGGAATCAGGAACTCATTGCGCAGCGGACGCAGCGGATCGGCGGCGTCCAGGGCGATGGCGTGGGTGCGGTTGAGCAGGTCGGACATGGTTGGCAACAGGCTGCAACGGGGCTGCCAGTGTAGCGCCTGGGGCATGCGCGGTGCCGCGCGGCGCGCTCGCCGGGCATGGCCCGGCGCTACCCGGAGGCCACGCACATCGGTAGCGCCGGGCCATGCCCGGCGGGTGTGTCCGTAATCGCCATCCCGGTGGAAACGTTCAGCCCATCGCTGGTGCCGGCAACGGGTCCACGTGCCCACACTGGCTGCAGGTGCGCAATTCCACGCTGGCCTGATACCTGGCAAAGACCTTCGGCAGGTCGGTCTCGATGTTCTGCAGCGTGAAGTACTCTTCGTACAGCTTGTGGTTGCAGTGCTCACAATGCCAGATCACGCCATCGCGTTCGTGAGCCAGGCGCTTGCGCTCCACCACCAGGCCGATCCCGCCCGGCGGTCGCCGCGGCGAATGCGGCACTTTGGCCGGCAGCAGGAAGATCTCGCCGGCGCGGATGGGGATGTCGCGCACCGCGCCATCCTCCTGCACTTTCAGCACCATCTCGCCCTCGAGCTGGTAGAACCACTCCGGACCTTCATCGTAGTGGTAGTCGGTGCGCGAGTTCGGCCCGCCGACCACCATCACGATGAAATCGCCGTTGTCGATCATCTTGTTGCCCACCGGCGGCTTCAGCAGGTGGCGGTGTTCTTCGATCCAGGCGTGCAGGTTGATCGGCGAGGCGAGCATGGTCGTGGTCCGTAGGGAGGTCAGTCGCGCCGGCCCTGGCGCGGGACGAAGGACAGTGCGTTCTCATAGGCCTGCTTCAGCTCTTCCGGTGCGCCGACGTCGATGCCCATTTCGCTTACCCGGCCGTCCTTCAGGCTGTAGACCCAGCCGTGCACCATCAGCTTCTGGCCGCGGGCCCAGGCGTCCTCGACGATGGTCGAGCGGCACAGGTTGGCAACCTGCTCGATCACGTTCAGTTCGCACAGGCGGGCGTGCTTGAGCTCGTCATCGTCGATCGCATCCAGGATGCCCTGGTGCTTCTGCACCACATCGCCGACATGGCGCAGCCAGTTGTCGGCCAGGCCGACGCGGGTGTTGTGCAGGCAGGCGTGCACGCCGCCGCAGCCGTAGTGGCCGACAACGAGGATGTGCTTCACCTTCAGCTGGTCCACCGCGTACTGCACCACGCTCAGGCAGTTCAGGTCGCTGTGCGCGACCACGTTGGCGACGTTGCGGTGCACGAATACTTCGCCCGGCGCCATGCCGATGATCTGGTTGGCCGGCACGCGCGAGTCGGAGCAGCCGATCCACAGGTATTCGGGGTGCTGCTGCTTGGCCAGCTGGTGGAAGAATTCCGGATCTTCCTGGGCGACACGGTCGGCCCAGTCACGGTTGTTCTGCAGCAGGCGGCGGATGTCTTTCATGTGCGGTATCCCTGGCGTCGGGTGGGGGGCAAGGCGCGGCCGTGCGGGTCGCGCCGTCGCAGGAAGCGGAGGCGTTCAGGTGCCGGTGGCGTGCTGTTCGCGGTGCCAGCGCATCCACTGCGCCAGTTCCTGGGAGGACGGGGTGGCGAGTGCGTCCAGCGCAGTGATCACGGCGCGCTGGTTGGCCTCGGGATGGTTCTGGCTGAGTTTCAGCTTCAGCTGCACCTGTTCGACCTGGAAGCGGAAACCGACGATGGCGCGCAGTTCCGGGCCATGTTCGGCGCGGCTGGGATCGAACTGCCAGCCTTGGCCGACGCTGGCTTCGAAACGGTCGCTGATCGCGCCGACCAGCTCAGACAGTGCATCGGTATCGTCGAATGTCTGCAGCTGGCCGCGCAGTTCCGCCGCCGCGTAGTTCCAGGTGGGCACCCGCGCGGCGGGCTCCTTGTCCGGGTACCAGCTGGCCGAGACGTAGCCGTGCGGTCCATCGACCAGCACTTTGGCCGCGCCGTTGTGGCGCGATTGCGGATTGGCGCGGGCCCAGTGGCCACGCAGTTCGATGCGTTCGGCGTCGCGCTGGTACAGCACCGGTATCCGGGTCAGTTCCGGCAGGCCGTCGCTGCCAGTGGTAAGCAGGGTGACGAACGGGTCGCGCGCCAGCAGGCGGTCCAGCCAGAGCAGTTCGGTCTCGGCGAAGGTGCGCGGGGTGAACATGCCCGGGTCAGGCGCGTCCGCCCAGCGACTGCACCATGCGGCCGCGCAGGCTGTCATCGCTGCCGGCCTGCGGCGGTTGCACTTCGTGCAGGCTGAAGCCGCGCACCAGCGCGTCTTCTTCGTCCAGTCCGTCGTACTCGACGAATTCGGCATCGAACAGCTGCGAACGGGCGGTGTCTTCGCTGTCATAGCTCAGCGTGTTGCCATCGCTGTCCAGCACTTCGGCGGTGCCTGCTTCGCGCACGCGCAGGCGGGCCCAGATGAGGGTGTTGCCGAGGCTGGCCAGCCACCAGCTGTCGCGGGTATTGGAAAGGTCATTCATGGGTGTGTTACCAGAGCGAGGCCAGCCAGAGCAGGGCGGCCATGCCCAGTCCGGCCAGCAGGGTCAGCAGCGATACCCAGGCCGGCGTCGCCAGCCCGGACAGCGAACGGTCCGGCTGCTGGCGGTAGTCTCGGCGCAGCAGCCAGGCCAGGGCATCGGGCTTGAGGAAGGCGCCGCTGCCGAAGCGCGCGGCGAGCGCCGGATGGCGGTCGCGCACGTGCACCAGGGTCAGCGGCCAGAAGATCACGAAGGCACTGAACCCGGCCACTGCAACGCCGACGAAACAGAGGGCGAAGAACAGGGTCATGGGGGCAGTACCTCCGTGGTCGTGTGCAGTGGCTTAGAAGTCCGCGCTGCCCGGGGCGCGCGGGTAGGGGATCGCATCGCGGATGTTGGACAGGCCGCAGACGTAGACCACCAGGCGCTCGAAGCCCAGGCCGAAGCCGGCATGCGGCACCGAACCGTAGCGGCGGAAATCGCGGTACCAGCTGTAGTGTTCACGATCCAGGCCGAACTGGGCCATGCGCGCGTCCAGCACATCCAGGCGCTCTTCGCGCTGGCTGCCGCCGATGATCTCGCCGATGCCCGGGGCCAGCACGTCCATCGCGGCAACGGTCTTGCCGTCGTCGTTCAGGCGCATGTAGAAGGCCTTGATGTGCTCCGGATAGTTGGTCACCACCACCGGGCGGCCGACGTGTTCCTCGGTCAGCCAGCGCTCGTGTTCGGTCTGCAGGTCCAGGCCCCATTCGACCGGGAAGTCGAACTTCTTGCCGGACTTCTGCAGCAGGGTGACCGCATCGGTGTAGTCGATGCGCTCGAACGGCGCATTGATGAAGTCTTCCAGCTTGGTGATCGCGTTCTTGTCCACGCGCTCGGCGATGAAGGCCAGGTCGTCGCTGCGCTCGTTCAGCACCGCGCGGAACAGGTACTTCAGGAACTCTTCGGCCAGGCGCGCGTCTTCGGCCAGGTCGGCGAAGGCGATTTCCGGCTCGATCATCCAGAACTCCGCCAGGTGGCGGGTGGTATGGCTGTTCTCGGCACGGAAGGTCGGGCCGAAGGTGTAGACCTTGCTCAGCGCCAGGCAGTAGGCCTCGACGTTCAGCTGGCCGGACACGGTCAGGAAGGTTTCCTTGCCGAAGAAGTCGCGGCTGAAATCGATCGCGCCCTTCTCGTCACGCGGCAGGTTCACCATGTCCAGGGTGGACACGCGGAACATCTGGCCGGCGCCTTCGGCATCGGAGGTGGTGATGATCGGGGTGCTGATCCAGTTGAAGCCGTTCTCGTGGAAGAAACGGTGCACGGCCTGGGCCAGGCAGTTGCGGATGCGGGTGACCGCGCCGAACAGGTTGGTGCGCGGGCGCAGGTGTGCCACTTCGCGCAGGAACTCCGGCGACATCGGCTTGGGCTGGATCGGGTAGGTGAGCGGGTCTTCGACCCAGCCGACCACTTCCAGCGCACTGGCCTGGATCTCGAACGACTGGCCCTTGCCCTGCGACTTCACCAGGGTGCCGGTGGCGATGACCGAGCAGCCGCTGGTCAGGCGCTTGATTTCGTCGAAGTTGGCCAGGCTGTCGCCGGCCACGACCTGGATCGGGGCGAAGCAGGAGCCGTCGCTCACATTCACGAAAGCCAGATTCGCTGAACCGCGCACCGTGCGCACCCATCCGCGTACCGTGACTTCGCCGCCTTCCGGGATCTTCCCGGCAAGCGCATGTTCAACGCTGACCACCGTCATGACTTGAATCCTCTGCTGATCGACTCGATCTGTGAACACGGGAGTTTACCGGTTGCAGCGTTCCGCTTGCGAGGCATTTTTCGCAGCCCAAGGCTCCTTATAATGTCCCCGTACCTTTGGAGTAGCCCCATGGCCGTCAGCCTGACCCCCATTGCCTTCGAGCGCGTGCAGCGCTTTGTCGCCCAGACCCCGGGTGCGCTGGGCCTGCGTTTCGGTGTGACCAAGACCGGCTGCTCGGGCTGGGGCCACGTGACCGACCTGGCCCGCGATGAGCGCGAGGGCGATACCGTGTTCGACCAGGAGGGCGTGAAGATCTACGTGGACGCCAGGAGCCTGGCGCTGGTGGACGGCACCGTGATTGATTTCGGCAAGCACGGCCTGAGCGAGACCTTCACGTTCAGCAACCCCAATGCCACCGCCGAGTGCGGATGCGGCGAGAGCTTCACCACCGACGCCGACAAGGCCTGAGGAATAGCGGGGCCTGGCCCCGCTTTGGTAGCTGCCGACCTTGGTCGGCACGGCGTTGTGGTTCCGCCGGACATGGCCCGGCGCTACCGGGGTCGGCACGTCACGGTTCAGGTTGTCACCTTGCCGCTAGGTTGCCCATCCCGCCCAATCTGCGCCATAATGCGCGGCTTCCTGCCTTCCTGGCGGGAATCCTTGCCCCACCGCGGTCTCAACGGCGGGGGGCTGTCCGGCCGCAAGGCCACATCCGAAAGGTAGAAAAAACATGAGTCGTCATTACGAAATCGTGTTCATGGTCCACCCGGACCAGAGCGAGCAGGTCCCGGCCATGATCGAGCGCTACAAGTCGCTGGTCGAGAACGGCAACGGCACCATCCACCGTCTGGAAGACTGGGGCCGCCGCCAGCTGGCGTACCCGATCCAGAACCTGGTGAAGGCGCACTACGTGCTGCTGAACATCGAAGCCGACCAGGCCGTGCTGAACGAACTGACCGAAAGCTTCCGCTTCAACGACGCCGTGCTGCGCAACCTGGTCATCAAGCGTGACGAGGCTGACACCGAGCAGTCGCTGATCATGAAGAGCAAGGACGAGAAGGGCGACAAGCCCGAGCGTGGTGAGCGTCGTCGTCGTGATGACGAAGAAGGCGAAACCACCCCCGCCGCTGACAACGATGCCGGCGACGACGCCGCTTCGGCCGCCTAAGGAGCACTGACATGTCCAAGTTCTTCCGTCGCCGCAAGTTCTGCAAGTTCACGGCCGAAGGTGTCAAGGAGATCGACTACAAGGATCTCAACACCCTGCGCCAGTACCTGACCGAGAACGGCAAGATCGTGCCGAGCCGCGTCACCGGTACCAAGTCGAAGTACCAGCGTCAGCTGGCGACCGCCGTCAAGCGCGCTCGCTTCCTGGCCCTGATTCCGTACACCGACAACCACGACGTCTGATGCCGGCGGGGCGGCCACGTGCCGCCCCCGCTGTGCCAGCTATTCGGACAGCCTTTGTTGCGGGGCCATCGCCTCGCTAACGAATAACTTATCTGGAGCAATACTATGCAGCTGATCCTTCTGCAGAAAGTCACCAACCTCGGCAACCTGGGCGACCTGGTCGACGTGAAGCCGGGCTACGGCCGTAACTTCCTCGTGCCGCAGGGCAAGGCCGTTCCGGCCACCGAGAGCAACAAGGCCGAGTTCGAAGCCAAGCGCGCCGAATACGAAGCCAAGGCACAGTCGATCCACGCCGACGCTGAAGGCCGCAAGGCCAAGCTGGAAGGCGCGAGCGTGACCATCGCCGCCAACGCTTCGACCGAAGGCAAGCTGTACGGCTCGGTCGGCGCGCGCGAAATCGCCGATGCCTTCACCGCTGCCGGCCTGGAGCTGAGCAAGAGCGAAGTCATCTTGGGCGAAGGCGCCTTCCGCAACATCGGTGAGTACGACGTCCTGGTGCACCTGCACGCAGACGTGGAAACCACCGTCAAGGTTGTGGTCGAAGCCGAAAAGGCCTGATCCCACGCCGAAAGGCCTGGTATCACTGCAGAACGGGCGCCCGCGAGGGTGCCCGTTTTGTTTTGGGGGGTGCCGGTCCGATCGCTGCGGGCCATGCACGGCCGGATTCGTGCCTGCGCCATGTTCCACGCCCATTCGTAGAACACGGCCACATCGGTATACTCAGGACGTCACACCCGTTCCACGGCCGGCGATCCCAGCAGGATCAATGACTTGGAGGGTAAGCAGGCCGCTTGCCGGCCCCTGTCCGGAACCCCTATGCGTCTTTCCACGATCAAACTGTCCGGCTTCAAGTCGTTCGTCGATCCAACCACCCTGCACCTGCCGACCAACATGACCGGCGTAGTGGGACCCAATGGCTGCGGCAAGTCGAACATCATCGACGCCGTGCGCTGGGTCATGGGTGAGAGTTCGGCCAGCCGCCTGCGCGGCGACTCGCTGACCGACGTGATCTTCTCCGGCTCCAACGCCCGCAAGCCGGTTTCGCAGGCGACCGTCGAACTGATCTTCGACAACTCCGATCACACGATCTCGGGCGAGTACGCCTCGTTCAACGAGATCTCGGTCAAGCGCACGGTCAGCCGCGACGGCACCAGCAACTACTATCTCAACGGCACCAAGTGCCGTCGCCGCGACATCACCGACCTGTTCCTCGGCACCGGCCTGGGCCCGCGCAGCTACTCGATCATCGAGCAGGGCATGATCAGCCAGATCATCGAGGCGCGCCCGGAGGACCTGCGCGTGTACCTGGAAGAGGCCGCTGGCATCTCCAAGTACAAGGAGCGGCGCAAGGAAACCGAAACCCGCATCCGCCATACCCGCGAGAACCTTGACCGCCTGGGCGACCTGCGCGACGAGATCAGCAAGCAGCTGGAGCACCTCAAGCGCCAGGCCCGGCAGGCCGAGCAGTACCAGGCACTGCAGGAAGAGCGCCGGGTCAAGGATGCCGAGTGGAAGGCGCTGGAGTTCCGTGGTCTCGACGGTCGGCTGTCGAAGCTGCGCGAAGGGCTGTCGCAGGAAGAGACCAGACTGCAGCAGCTGATCGCCGACCAGCGCGATGCCGAGGCCCGCATCGAGACCTCGCGCGTACGCCGCGAAGAGGCCGCCGACGCTCTCAATTCGGCGCAGGCCGCGGTTTATCAGGTGGGCAGCACGCTGGCCCGCGTGGAACAGCAGATCCAGCACCAGCGGGAGCTGTCGCAGCGCCTGCACAAGGCGCGTGATGAAACCCGCCAGGCACTGGCCGAGCTGGGCCAGCACATCAGTGGTGACGAATCCAAACTGAGCGTGCTGCGCGAAGCAGTGGACACCGCCACGCCGCAGTTGGAAGAGGCGCTGGAAGAAAACGAGATCAAGCAGGAAAGCCTGCGCGAGGCCGAAGACCGGCTCGCCAGCTGGCAACAGCGCTGGGAACAGCACACCTCGCAGAGTTCGGAAGCCTCACGCGCCGGCGATGTCGAGCGTACCCGCGTGGACTACCTGGACAAGCAGGTCCTTGACGCCGACCGGCGCCGCGAGGCCTTGGCCGCCGAGCGCGCCGGGCTGGACGTGGACGCGCTGGAGGAAGCCTTCGAGCAGCTGCATCTGCAGCACGATACGCAGAAGACCGCGCTGGATGAGCTGGGCGAGGACGTCGAGCACCGCAAGCAGGGCGTAGCCGCCGTGCAGGAACAGCAGCGCAACGGCCAGAACGAACTGGCCGAACTGCGCAAGCAGGCCAACGGCCTGCGTGGCCGCCTGGCTTCGCTGGAAACCCTGCAGCAGGCCGCACTGGGCCAGGAGCAGGGTGCGGCCGTGGCCTGGCTGAAGGCACGTGGGCTGGATTCGGCGGCACGTGTCGGCGAACGCCTGGACGTGGATGCTGGCTGGGAAAATGCGGTGGAAAGCGCGCTCGGCCAATTGATCGAAGGCGTGCTGGTCGATGACCCGGGCAGCCTGGTCGAAGCGCTGGGCGAACTCGGCGAGGGTCACATCGCACTGGTCGCCAATGGTGGTGCCGAGCTGAAGGTCGCGCCGACCTCGCTGGCCGCGCGCGTGCGGGGCCCGGCGGCGATCCGTCGGCTGCTTGCGCATCTGCATGGCGCCAAGGATCTTGCCGAGGCCAAGGCACTGCAGGCCGGCCTGCCCGAGGGCGATTCGATCATCACCCAGGGCGGCGAGCGCCTGGGCCGGGGCTGGCTGCGCGTGTCGCGCTCCGGTGCGGCCCAGCAGGGCGCGTTGCTGCGCGAACGCGAGATCAATGAGCTGCGCGAGCAGATCGAGCAACTGCAGGACCGCGAGGCCGAGCTTGAAGAGCAGCTGTCCGGATTCCGCGAGCAGCTGCTGTCCGCTGAGCAGCAGCGCGAAGACGCGCAGCGTGCGCTGTACCAGGCGCACCGTGCGGTGTCCGAGCTGGCCGGCCAATTGCAGGGCCAGCAGGGCAAGGTGGAGGCGGCGCGTACCCGCATCGACCGCATCGAAGGCGAACTGAAGCAGCTGCAGGAAACGTTGGAGGCCAACAACGCGCAGGCGCGTGAAGCACGTTCGCGGTTGGAGAACGCGGTCAGCAGCATGGGCGACCTGGAATCGACCCGGCAGCGGCTGGAGGGCGAGCGCCGCCAGCTGACCGAGGCCCGCGACCTGGCCCGCGACGCCGCGCGTGCGGTGCGCGAGCGTTCGCATTCCCTGGCGCTGACGCTGGAATCGCAGCGTGCGCAGCTGGCGTCGCTCACCCAGGCATTGGAGCGCATGGGCACCCAGCGAGGGCAGCTCGATTCACGCCTCGGTGAACTGCATTCGCAACTGGATGAAGGCGATTCGCCGGTCGAGTCGCTGCAGGCCGAACATCAGAATGCGCTGGAAGAGCGTGTGCGGGCCGACCGCGTGCTGACCGAGGCGCGTACGCTGCTGGATGGCATCGACGCCGAGCTGCGGCATTACGAGCAGACCCGCCACCAGCGCGACGAACAGGCGTTGGCCCAGCGCGAGCGTATTTCCCAGCGCAAGCTGGATCAGCAGGCGCTGGTGCTCAGTGCCGAGACCCTGCAGGGCGCAGTGGAAAAGGCCGGTTTCGTGCTCCAGGACGTGCTCAACGCGCTGCCTGAAGACGTGCGCCTGGGCGATTGGGAGCAGGCCGTGCACCAGATCGACGGGCGCATGCGGCGGCTGGAGCCGGTCAATCTGGCCGCCATCCACGAATACGGAGAGGCCTCGCAGCGTTCGGAGTATCTGGATGCCCAGCATGTGGACCTGACCACCGCGCTGGAAACCCTGGAAGACGCCATCCGCAAGATCGACCGCGAGACCCGCGGCCGCTTCAAGGACACCTTCGACCGCGTCAATGCCGGCGTGCAGGCGCTGTATCCGCGCCTGTTCGGTGGCGGCCACGCTTACCTGGAATTGACCGGTGAAGACCTGCTCGACACCGGCGTGACCATCATGGCGCGCCCACCCGGCAAGCGCGTGTCCAGCATCTCGCTGTTGTCCGGTGGCGAGAAGGCGATGACCGCGGTGGCGCTGGTGTTCGCCATCTTCCAGCTCAACCCTGCGCCGTTCTGCCTGCTGGATGAGGTGGACGCACCGCTGGATGAAGCCAACGTCGGCCGCCTGGCCAACATGGTCAAGGAAATGAGCGAAAAGGTGCAGTTCCTGTTCGTCAGCCACAACAAGGCGACGATGGAGGCTGCGCACCAGCTGTCGGGCGTGACCATGCGCGAGCCGGGCGTCAGCCGCCTGGTCAGCGTGGACCTGGAAGAGGCCGCGCGATTGGCGGGCGCGGCCTGACGTGCCATCCTAATTACCTGAATGAACTAGCCGGAGAACCTATCGAATGTCCGACACGGCACTGTTGCGCATCGGCATCCTGGCCGCCGGCCTGCTGTTGATCGCCGCGATCTTCCTGTTTGGCCGTCCGAAGAAAAAGCCCCAGGGGCGCCGCGTGGAAGGCGCGGAACCGACCAGCGGCGAGCGCCGCGAACCGGTGCTGGGCGAAGACGGCGTCACCGTGGCCGAGGGCCGCCTCGAACCAGGCATGGCCGGGGAGGGCGAGCAGGCCGAACTGGGCCTGGACGGCACCGACCCCGGTGCGGCCAGCGACCTCGGCAAGCGCGCCAGCCAGGATTTCGACAAGATCGTCTCGCTGTTCGTGGCCGCTCGCGCCGGCGAGCAGCTGCGTGGCGAGGATATCGTGGTGGCAGCCGAGAAGACCGGCCTGGTGTTTGGCCATATGAACGTGTTCCACCGCCTGGTGGAAGGCCACCCCGAGCGCGGCCCGATCTTCTCGATGGCCAGCATCATGAAGCCGGGCAGCTTCGACATGGCCAACATCCGTGCCATGGAAACCCCGGCCATCGCGTTCTTCCTGACCCTGCCAGCGCCGCTGACTGCGTTGGATGCCTGGGAGAAGATGCTGCCGACCGTGCAGCGCATGGCCGAGCTGCTCGACGGCGTGGTGCTGGATGACAGTCGCAATGCCCTGGGCCGCCAGCGCATTGCGCACATCCGCGACGAACTGCGTGCCTACGACCGCCAGCACCAGGCGCCGCCGTTGACCAAGACCCCGCGCTGGTAAGTGCGGCATGCCTTGGCGTGCCGACCAACGGTCGGCACCCACCCTGGTAGATCCACGCCATGCGTGGATGGGATCAGGCCGTTACGCCGGCCACCTTCGCGAACGCAGTGCGGAATGCCGTCATCTCGTCTTCGGTGCCCACGGTCACGCGTACACGCTGCGGCCAGATCGGCCAGCTGCGGCCGATCACCACGCCGTTGTCTGCCATCGCCTTGGCAAAGGCCGCGCCATCGCGCTGCACATCCACCACGAAGCAGTTGGCCTCTGATGGCAGGCAGCTGAAACCACGTTTGCCCAGCCAGGCGATGGTGCTCTGCCGTGCTCTGGCATTCTGCAGGCGCCGCTGCGGGATCAGCTGCGGGTCGCGCAGGCTCGCCAGTGCCGCCGCCAATGCCGGCACCGGCAGCGGGTTGTCGCCCAGGCTGGCCAGCTCACGCAGTCGCTCAGGATGGGCGGCCGCTACGCCCAGGCGCAGGCCGGCCATGCCGTACAGCTTGGAGAACGTGCGCAGCACGATCAGGTCGTCGCGCTGCGTGACCTGCGCGATCAGGCTGGGCTGCTCGCTGTACTGCAGATAGGCCTCATCCACCAGCACGCGGGTGGCTGCGGGCTTGTGGGCCAGCAGCCAGGCGAGCTCGTCCGGTGGACTGATCGAACCGGTCGGATTGTTCGGATTGCACACATACAGCAGGCCGGTGGGGCGTGCATGCGCGGCGGCCACCATCGCGCGCAGGTCATGCGCGCCGTCATCGCGCAGCGGCACCTTCTGTACCTGCGCACCGTGCGCGGCCGCGACCTCGCCCAGCGTCTCAAAGGTCGGGTCGGCCACCACCAGGCCGGCCTGCGGGCCGGTCCACACGATGGCAGCACGATTGAGCGGCTCGCTGGAACCGGGGTACAGGCGCACGTGGCCGGCCGGAATGCGGGCCTGCGCGATGAAGGCATCGCGTACCTGTGCGGCCAGCGCGAAGCGGTAGCGGCCGCAACCGGCGATGCTGTCGCGGGCGGCCTGCTGCGCTGCAGGCGAGGGGCCATAGGGGCATTCGTTGAAGTTCAGCAGCACTGCGCCGTCCCCGGGCGCCGGTGCAGTGGCGGCCGCAGGCTGCGCCAGGCCGAGCCGGGGCAGGCTGCTACCGGTGACGGCGAGGCCGGCACCGGCCAGTTGCAGGAAGCGTCGACGGGAAGCAGGCAGGGTCACAGGCAGGACTCAAAAAGGGCGGCCAAGGCACGCTAGCGCTGGAGGTGGCGCGCGGCAAGCTCGCCGTTTGTGGAGGCGAGCCATGCTCGACTCTGCAAGGGCGGGGCGTTACAGGGCCTGGCGCCCGGGCGCGGTAGAATCCCCGGCCATCCCAGAAGCACCCGATCCCGATGAGCCCCAGCCCCGCCGAACGCGCCGAAGACCTTCGCCGGCAGATCGCCCAGGCCAACCACGCCTACCATGAGCTGGATGCGCCGGAGATCCCCGACGTCGACTACGACCGGATGGTGCGCGAGCTGGAAGCACTGGAGCGCGAGCATCCGGAACTGGCGCGCGCCGACAGCCCGACCCAGCAGGTCGGTGCGCGTCCATCCGGTCGCTTCGCCGAGGTGCGCCATGCGGTGCCGATGCTGTCGCTGTCCAATGCCTTCAGTGACGAGGAAGTGGCTGATTTCGTGCGCCGCATCGACGAGCGCCTCGGCCGTCGCAGCCTGCAGTTCTCGGCCGAACCGAAAATGGACGGCCTGGCGATCAGCCTGCGTTACGAAGAGGGCCATTTCGTGTTGGGCGCGACCCGGGGCGATGGCAGTACTGGCGAGGACGTGACGGCCAACCTGCGCGAGATCGGCGACATTCCCAAGCGTCTGCACGGCAAGGACTGGCCGGACGTGCTGGAAGTGCGCGGCGAGGTCTACATGGCCCGCGCCGACTTCGAGGCCTACAACGAACGTGCGCGCCTGCAGGGCGGCAAGGTGCTGGCCAATCCGCGCAACGGCGCGGCCGGATCGCTGCGCCAGCTCGATCCGAAGATCAGTGCGCAGCGCAGGCTGAGCTTCTTCGCGTATGGCACCGGCGAAGTGCAGGGCGGCGAGCTGCCCGATACCCATTCGGGCACGCTGGCGCAGCTCGGTGCCTGGGGCTTCCCGGTCAGTGCACTGTGCAAAGTGGTGGAAGGTACTGATGGCCTGCTCGGTTATTACCGTGATATCGGTCAGCGCCGCGACGACCTGCCGTTCGATATCGACGGCGTGGTCTACAAGCTGGACGACCGTGCCGGGCAGCAGGCGATGGGTTTCGTCTCGCGTGCCCCACGTTGGGCGATCGCGCACAAGTTCCCGGCGCAGGAACAGAGCACCACGGTGGAGGCGATCGAGATCCAGATCGGCCGTACTGGTGCGGCCACCCCGGTCGCGCGGCTGGCGCCAGTGGCGGTGGCCGGCGTGATCGTCTCCAATGCGACCCTGCACAACGCCGACCAGATCGCGCGGCTGGACGTGCGCGTTGGCGACAACGTGATCGTACGGCGTGCCGGCGATGTGATCCCGGAAGTGGTCAGCGTCATCCTCGACCGCCGCCCGCAGGGCACCACACCGTGGCAGATGCCGACGCGCTGTCCGGTGTGTGGCTCGGAGATCGTGCGCGAGGAAGGCGCGGCCGCGTGGCGTTGTTCGGGCGAGCTGTCCTGTCCGGCGCAACGCAAGGAGGCCATCGCGCATTTCGCCTCGCGTCGCGCGATGGACATCGACGGCCTGGGTGACAAGTACATCGAGACCCTGGTCGATGCCGGCATCGTCAAGAGCGTGGCCGACCTGTACCGGCTCAACCGCGACCAACTGCTGCACCTGAAGTTGGTGTTGGATGCCGAAGACCCTTCGGCGCTGGCCGCTGCGCTGAAACTGCACCTGCCCGCCGAAGGCAGTGGTGCGGTGCTCAACGCGGTGCTCAAGCTGGACGGCAACGATCCGGGCTGGCGCGCGCAGGCGCTGGGGCAGCCGGCCCGCTTCGAATGGAACACGAAGAAGATCGCCACCAAGTGGGCCGACAACCTGATCGCGGCGATCGACGCCAGCCGTGCCGCCACACTGGAGCGCCTGCTGTTCGCACTCGGCATCGAACACGTGGGCGAGAGCACCGCCAAGGCGCTGGCGCAGTGGTTCGGTGACCTGGAACTGATCCGCCACCTGCCGTGGCCGCTGTTCAAGCGCGTGCCCGACATCGGCGGTGAAGTGGCGCGTTCGCTCGGCCACTTCTTCGAACAGCAGGGCAACCAGCAGGCCATCGACGACCTGCTGCAGGTCGGCCAGGTGCGCATCAGTGATGTGCACGCGCCCAGCGCCAGGCTGCGCGAGGGCCTTGATCTGGCGCAGCTGCTGGTCGAATCGGAAATTCCCGGCATTACCCGCCTGCGCGCGGAGAAGCTGGTGGCCGTGCTTCCGGGTGCGCAGGCGGTGCTCGATGCCGAGCATGGCCAATTCGTCAACGCCGGCCTGCCCGATGACACCGCGCGTGGTCTGGCCGAGTGGCTGGACGCCGATGGCCACGGCGCGATGCTGTTGGCGGCCGAGAAGGCGATGAAGCTGCTGCTGGCCAAGGCGCCGGCGCTGGCCGAGATCGTCGCCGGTCCGCTGGACGGGCAGACCGTGGTGCTGACCGGCACCCTGGCCCAGCTGACCCGCGATGCCGCCAAGGAGCGCCTGGAGGCACTGGGCGCCAAGGTCTCGGGCAGCGTCTCGAAGAAGACCAGCTTCGTGGTGGCCGGTACCGAGGCCGGCTCCAAACTGGACAAGGCGCAGTCGCTGGGCGTGCCGGTGTGGGATGAGGACCGTTTGCTGGCCTATCTCGCCGAACACGAATGATGACCCCGCCGGGTGCCGTCGCACCCGGCATGAAGCACAAAAGGAACACCGATGCAGACCGCTCCGCTGGATTTCCGCCTGGCCACGCGTGCCGACGAGGAACTGTTGATCGCGTTGATGCGCGAGTTCTATGCCGAAGACAAGATCGATTTCGATGACGCACGCGTGCGTCGCGGCGTCGATGCACTGCTGGTCGATCCGCGCAATGGCGAAGTGCTGCTGTGGCTGGATGAGGTTGGCGAGGTGGTGGGCTACGCGGTGATCGCGATGGGCTTCAGCCTGGAGCAGGGCGGCCATTTCATGCTGCTCGATGAGCTGTACCTGGCCCATCGCGCGCGCGGTCGTGGGCGCGGCAAGCAGGCCCTGGCCATCTGCGAGCAACGTGCGCGCGGCCGTGGCGTCAGCCGCCTGCGGCTGGAAGTGAACCATCACAACGAGCTGGCCCGTCGCCTGTACCTGGCCAGCGGCTACATCGATGACACCCGCGACCTGCTGACCCTGCCGCTGGACCATCCGCGCCCGGAGGGCATCCTGTGAGCGCGGATCTGCTGCGCACATTGCAGCAGCGCGCTGCGCTCAACACGCTGGTACGCGGCTTCTTTGCCGAGCGCGATGTGCTGGAAGTGGAAACGCCGATCCTGTCGGTGGCCGGCAATACCGAGCCGAACATCGACAGCTTCCATACGGATTTCACCGGGCATGTCGATGCAGGTGGACGCCGCCGCTGGCTGCGTACCTCGCCGGAGTATCCGCTCAAGCGCCTGCTCGCCGCCGGTGTTGGCGACTGTTATGAACTGGGCCGGGTATTCCGCAATGGTGAGGCCGGTGGCCGCCACAACCCGGAATTCACCCTGCTGGAGTGGTACCGCGTCGGCTGGGATCACCATCGCCTGGTGCAGGAAACCGCCGCGCTGGTCGGCCAGGCGCTGGCCCTGGTCGGACGCAACGCGACCCTGCAGGTCGTGAGTTATCGCGAACTGTTCCAGCAGCACGTGGGCGTGGACCCCTTCGACGCCGACGAGACTGCGCTACGTGCCGCACTCGGCGAGGTGCACATCGATCCGGTGGGACTGACCCGTGACGACTGGCTGGATCTGTTGATGACCCACCGCATCCAGCCGCATTTCGATGATGCGGTCATGACCGTGGTCCACGATTGGCCGGCCAGCCAGGCGGCGTTGGCGCGTATCCGCCCCGGCACGCCGCCGCTGGCCGAACGTTTCGAGCTGTACCTGGGGTCGGTGGAGCTGGCCAATGGCTATCACGAACTGAATGACGCGCAGGAGCAGCGTGCACGCTTCCAGCGTGACCAGCAGCGTCGGCATGAACGCGGACAGGTGCAGCCGGCGCTGGATGAGGCGTTGCTGGCGGCACTGCCAGCGCTGCCGGCGTGTGCGGGCGTTGCGGTGGGCATCGATCGTCTGCTGATGGCGATGAACCGCACGCCCCGCATTGCCGATGTGCTGGCGTTCGACTTCGCCCACGCCTGAGCGTCGCGTTTCTGAACATCGAAGACTGAACGGATTGCCGGTTTTACGCGCTTGCGTCGGTAAGCAGGATGATGCTCTTATCACGGCCAATGCCGGACACTGGCATGCAGTTCATCCATTCCTGTCGGGGAAGGCTTTGGTCAAGTGGTTCGCGGTCGTTGCTGCACCGGTGTACTCCATTGCGCTCTGGGGTGCCTGGCTGCCGTCATCAGCGTCGGCCCAGTCCGTGGGTTATGACGGTGAAGTTGTGACGTGCGAATCGCGTGACATGGGCTGGGTGCACTGCGATATCGACGTTGCCAACGGCGTCGACCTGGTGCGCCAGTTGTCCAGCAACAGCTGCATCCGCGGCAGCGAGTGGGGTACCGACCGCAGTGGCGTGTGGGTCACGCTGGGCTGCCGTGCTGAATTCCGCGCCCGTCGCGCGGCGGGTGCGAGCGTGCCGGTCGACGGCACTGGCAAGCGCCTGGTCCGCCGCGTGGTGCGTTGTGAATCCAATGGGCGCCCGCAGAGCTGCCCGGTCCGCCTCGATGGCGCCCCCGTGCGACTGCTGCGCCAGCTCTCGGTACTGCCGTGCCGCGAAGGGCAGGGGTGGGGCTACAAGCGCAATGAAGTCTGGACCAGTCGTGGCTGCCAGGGGGACTTCGAAGTGGCCGATGATGACGGCCGTTTCGTCGACATGCCGCGTCGCCTGACCTGTGAATCGAAGTCGAAGAAACGGCGCTTCTGCGGTGCCAGCATCTCCGTGGGTGCGGTGGTGTCCGAGCAGTTGTCCAGCACGCCATGCGAGGAAGGCAGCACCTGGGGCTGGAGCCGCAACGGGATCTGGGTGGACGGCGGCTGCCGCGCCGAATTCTCGGTGAATTGAGCCCTAGCAGGCTCCAACCCTGCAGGAGGTGGCCCTACAATGGGCCCATGAACACTGCCTCCGACATCGACTACGCCCGCTACGACCACATCCGCCCGATCCTGTGGACCGGCGATGCCCTGCAACTGCTGGACCAGCGCAAGCTGCCGTTCGTGGTCGAGCACGTGGCCTGCCATGACAGTGACGAGGTTGCCGCCGCCATCCACGCGCTGACCGTGCGTGGCGCGCCGGCCATCGGCATTGCCGCCGCCTGGGGTGTGGTGCTGGCCGCGCGTGATCTGCAGGCCGCCGACGGCGCGCACGCCCTGCAGCAGCTGGAGCCGGCCCTGCAGCGCCTGAACGCCTCGCGCCCGACCGCGGTGAACCTGGCCTGGGCACTGGCGCGCATGCGCCGTTGCCTGACGGTCGCCGGCCCCGATTGGAAGGCGCTGCTGGAAGCCGAGGCGCAGGCCATCGCCGAGGAAGACCTGGCCGCCAACCGTCACATGGGGGCGCTGGGCGCAGGCCTGATCGACGCCGGAAGCGGCGTGCTGACCCACTGCAACACCGGATCGCTGGCCACCGCCGGCTTCGGTACCGCGCTGGGCGTGATCCGTGCCGGCATGGCCCAGCACCGCATTGCCCGCGTGTTCGCCGGCGAAACCCGGCCGTGGCTGCAGGGCGCACGCCTGACCGTGTGGGAGCTGCAGCAGGACGGCATCGATGCCACCCTGATCGCCGATTCGGCCGCCTCGCACCTGATGAAGACCGGTGCCGTGCAGTGGGTGATCGTGGGCGCGGACCGCATCTGCGCCAATGGCGATACCGCCAACAAGATCGGCACCTATCAGCTGGCCATCGCCGCCCGCCATCACGGCGTGAGGTTCATGGTCGTGGCGCCGTCCTCGACGGTGGACATGGACACTGTCGACGGCAGCCAGATCGAGATCGAGCAGCGTGACCCGGGCGAGCTGTACGGCGTGGGCGGGACCCGCACCGTAGCCGAGGGCATCGCGGCCTGGAACCCGGTGTTCGACGTCACCCCGGGCGAGCTGATCGACGCCATCGTGACCGAACGCGGCGTGATCCTGAACCCGACCGTCGAGAACATGCGCGCCGCCTTCGGTGGCTGAGGCACGCGGGGTCGGATCCCTTTCCGCAGGAAAGGGCTCTGACCCCAGCCCTCGGTAGTGCCGGTCGCCTGCCGGCAGCCTTTCCCTAAGTTCCTGATTTGTGCCGGTAAAATCCCCGTAAAGGGAGGCGGGAAACCGCCTGTTGTGGTAGTATCCACCGGTTGAATCGAGGTTCCGGCACGACCCCCTCCCGCAGAGGGCTGCGCCGGACTGGACCGCTACCAGACAACGGAACCCGAATGGCAGAAACCGCCAAGGAAATCATCCAGGTCAACCTGGAAGACGAGATGCGCAAGAGCTACCTCGATTACGCCATGAGCGTGATCGTGGGCCGCGCGCTGCCAGATGCGCGCGATGGCCTCAAGCCGGTGCATCGTCGTGTGCTGTTTGCGATGAATGAACTCAACGCGCACAGCAACAAGCCCTACTTCAAGTCGGCGCGTATCGTCGGTGACGTCATCGGTAAGTACCACCCGCATGGCGATCAGTCGGTGTACGACACGCTGGTGCGCCTGGCACAGCCATTCTCGCTGCGTTACATGCTGGTCGATGGCCAGGGTAACTTCGGTTCGATCGATGGCGACTCCGCCGCGGCGATGCGATACACCGAAGCGCGCATGTCGCGCCTTGCGCACGAGCTGATGGCGGATATCGACAAGGAAACCGTCGATTTCCAGCCCAACTACGACGAGAAGGAACTGGAGCCGACGGTCATGCCGACCCGGTTCCCGAACCTGCTGGTCAACGGTTCGGCCGGTATCGCGGTGGGCATGGCGACCAACATCCCGCCGCACAACCTGAGCGAATCGATCAATGCCTGCATCGCGCTGATCGACAACCCGGAGATCGATGTCGACGGCCTGATGGAGTACATCCCGGGTCCCGATTTCCCGACCGCGGGCATCATCAATGGCACCGCCGGCATCGTCGCCGGCTACCGCACCGGCCGTGGCCGCGTGCGCATCCGTGCCAAGGCCGATATCGAAGTGGCCGACAACGGCCGCGAATCGATCATCGTCACTGAAATTCCTTACCAGGTGAACAAGGCGCGTCTGATCGAGAAGATCGCCGAGCTGGTCAAGGAAAAGAAGATCGAAGGCATCAGCGAGCTGCGCGATGAGTCCGACAAGGACGGCATGCGCATCTACATCGAGATCAAGCGCGGTGAATCTGCCGAGGTTGTGCTGAACAACCTGTACCAGCAGACGCAGATGGAATCGGTGTTCGGCATCAACATGGTGGCGCTGGTCGATGGCCGCCCGCAGTTGATGAACCTCAAGCAGATGCTGGAGGCGTTCGTCCGTCACCGCCGCGAAGTGGTCACCCGCCGTACCGTGTTCGAGCTGCGCAAGGCGCGCGCCCGTGCCCACGTGCTGGAAGGCCTGACCGTCGCGCTGGCCAACATCGACGAGATGATCGAACTGATCAAGACCTCGCCGAACCCGGCCGAAGCGCGCGAACGCATGCTGGCACGCGTGTGGGAGCCGGGCCTGGTCGGCTCGATGCTCGGCGCCGCCGGTGCCGAGGCCTCGCGTCCCGATGACCTGCCCAAGGGCGTGGGCCTGATCGAGGGCGGCTACCAGCTGACCGAGATCCAGGCGACGCAGATCCTGGAAATGCGCCTGCACCGCCTGACCGGGCTGGAGCAGGACCGCCTGACCGAGGAATACAAGCAGCTGCTGGAAGTGATCGCCGGGCTGATCCACATCCTGGAAGATCCCGACCGCCTGCTGCAGGTGATCCGCGAAGAGCTGCTCAACGTCAAGGCCGAATTCGGTGACGAGCGCCGTACCGAGATCCGCCACAGCGAAGAAGATCTGGACATCCTCGACCTGATCGCGCCGGAAGACGTGGTGGTCACCGTGTCCCACGCCGGCTACGTGAAGCGCCAGCCGGTCAGCGTGTACCGTGCCCAGCGTCGCGGCGGTCGCGGCCGCAGCGCAGCATCGACCAAGGAAGAGGATTTCATCGAGCAGTTGTGGCTGGTCAATACGCACGACACACTGTTGACCTTCACCAGTTCGGGCAAGGTGTTCTGGCTGCCGGTGTACCAGCTGCCCGAAGCCGGTTCCAACGCCCGCGGTCGCCCGATCATCAACTGGATTCCGCTGGAACCGGGCGAGCGCGTGCAGGCCGTACTGCCGGTGCGCGAATACGCCGACGGCCAGTTCGTGTTCTTCGCCACCCGCAACGGCACGGTGAAGAAGACGCCGCTGAGCGAATTCGCCTTCCGCCTGGCCCGCGGCAAGATCGCGATCAACCTCGACGAGGGCGATGCCCTGGTCGGTGTCGGCCTGACCGATGGCGAGCGCGACATCCTGCTGTTTGCCTCCAACGGCAAGACCGTGCGCTTCGGCGAGGACAAGGTCCGCTCGATGGGCCGTACCGCCACTGGCGTGCGCGGCATCAAGATGCCGGCCGGCGAGGAAGTGGTCAGCCTGATCGTGGCCGAAAGTGCCGGTGGCATCGAGGACGAGAACGAGGACGACAACGGTGTCGAGGAATCCGCGGCCAATGGCGATGCGGTGATCGACGGCGCCGATGACGCCAGCGTTCAGTACATCCTGACCGCCACCGAGAACGGCTACGGCAAGCGCACTCCGCTGCCGGACTACCCGCGCAAGGGCCGTGGCACGCAGGGCGTGATCGGCATCCAGACCACCGAGCGCAACGGCAAGCTGGTTGCCGCGGTGCTGATGGGCTCCGGCGACGAGGTCCTGCTGATCTCCGACGGCGGCACCCTGGTGCGCACCCGTGGCTCGGAAATCAGCCGCGTCGGCCGCAACACCCAGGGCGTGACCCTGATCCGTCTGTCCAAGGACGAAAAGCTGCAGGCGGTGGAGCGCATGGATGCCTCGATCGATGAGGACGAGGACGAGGTGGCTGCCGCTGCCCCGGCCGCGACCGAAGCCACCCCGGCGGCCACCGGCAACGAGGACGCTGTGCAGGAGTGATCCTGTCACCACGTTGAGGTACCCGACGACGCCGGCCTTGTGCCGGCGTCGTCGTATCCGGATGCAATACATACGCGCGCGCTTCACGTCGGCGGTGGGATAACGGCGCATGCTGCCCCCGGAGATCGACGATGTCCGCCACGCCGCCGTCCGCTCCTGCTCCTGTCCGCGCGCCCCGCCATCCCCTGGTCACCGTACTGTCGCTGCTGCTGGTTGTACTCGGCCTGGTCATCGGTGGTCTGGGTGCGTGGCTGCTCAGCCTTGGCGGATCGGCGTACTACGTCATCGCCGGGTTCGGTCTGCTGGCCAGCGGCATCCTGTTGTTCGGCAACCGCCGCAATGGCGCGCTGCTGTACGCGCTGGTGTTCGTCGGGACGCTGTTGTGGGCCTGGTGGGAGTCGGGCAGCGACTACTGGCGCTGGGTGCCTCGGCTGGGCCTGGTGACCGCACTGGGCATCGTGCTCGCCTTGATGGCGCCGACCCTGCATGCGCCGGTATCCAGACGCCTGTCGCGCAGCGTTGCCGGCGTGCTGATGCTCGTGTTCGTGGTGGCCTTCGGCCTGGCGTTCGCACCGCATGGCGAAGTGGACGGGCACCAGCCGTTCCCGGAAGGTGCGGTGGGTGCCGGTCTGGAGCCGACCCGTGACACCACCGGCCTGCAGCCGGCCGACGAGCCGGCTGACGGTGATTGGCCAGCCTGGGGCCGCAGCAATGCGGCCACCCGCTACTCGCCGTTGCAGCAGATCACCCCGGCCAATGTGGCTACACTGCAGCCGGCCTGGCAGTTCCGGACCGGCGACCTGCCAAAGAAGCGCTGGGGCGCGGAAACCACGCCATTGAAGGTCGGTGACCGGCTCTACCTGTGCACGGCACGCAATCGCCTGATCGCGCTCGATGCCGGCAGTGGCAAGGAGCTGTGGCGCTTCGATCCGAAAGTGAAGGACGCCTCGATTCCGTATACCGCTGCCTGCCGGGGCGTGAGCTATTACGAGCAGCCGAGCATGCCGACGATCGCCGATGCAGCGCTGGCCGATGTCGCCGCCGATCTGGCCTTGCCCGAGCCGCCGCCGAGCGTTACCCGCAGCGCCGCGCCGGGCAGCCGTCCCGCATGCTGGGCACGCGTCATCGAAGGCACGCTGGACGGCCGCATCATCGCGGTGGATGCGGACAGCGGCCGCCCGTGTGCCAATTTCGGCAACAATGGCCAGGTCGACATCACCCTGGGCATGGGCGAGGTGCCGTCGGGCTATGTCTCGATCACCTCACCGCCGGCGATCGTGCGCGGTGTGATCGTCACCGGCCACCAGGTGCTCGATGGCCAGCGCCGCGACGCGCCCTCGGGCGTGATCCAGGCCTACGACGCCGTCACCGGCAGACTGCGCTGGGCCTGGGATATGGACCAGCCCGATCGCAATGGCCTGCCGCCGCGCGAACAGACTTACACGCGCGGCACGCCGAACATGTGGACCATCGCCACCGGCGATGATGCGCTGGGCCTGGTCTACCTGCCGCTGGGCAATTCCGCCGGCGACTACTGGAGCGGCTCGCGCACCGAAAACCAGAACCGCTATTCGACATCGCTGGTGGCGATCGACGTGGCCACCGGCAAGCCGGCCTGGCACTTCCAGGCGGTACGCAAGGATGTGTGGGACTACGATCTGGGATCGCAGGCCAGCCTGATCGATTACCCGACGGCCGCCGGCAAGGTGCCGGCGCTGTTGCTGCCGACCAAGCAGGGCGACTTGTACATTCTCGACCGCCGCAATGGCCAACTGCTGAGTGCAGCGGAAGAGCGCAAGGTGCCCGTCGGTGGCGTCGAGCCCGAGCAGCGTTCGCCCACCCAGCTGTTCTCGCTGTACCACACGCTGCGCCGCGAGCATGACCTGACCGAGCGCGACATGTGGGGGCTGACCCCGATCGACCAGCTCGTCTGCCGCATCCAGTTCCGCAAGGCCTATTACGAAGGCTTCTATACGCCGCCGAGCAGTGGCCGCCACTCCATCCAGTACCCGGGCTACAACGGCGGTTCGGACTGGGGCAGCGTGTCCATCGACACGCGCCGTGGCGTGATCGTGGCCAATTACAACGACATGCCCAACTACAACCGGCTGGTGCCCCGTGCCGAGGCCGACCGGCTGGGCTGGCTGCCGCGCGAGAAGATCCGCGCTGACAAGGGCGCTGGCGAAGGCGCCGGTGATCCGCAGGTAGGCACGCCGTATGGCATCCAGGTCAATGCCGGCTGGCGGCTGCCGTTTACCGGTCTGCTGTGCAAGCAGCCCCCTTATGGCGGCATCCGCGCCATCGACCTGCGCACCGGCAAGCTGCTGTGGGACCGCCCATTCGGCAGTGCGCGTGGCAATGGACCGTTCGGCATCCGCTCCGGCCTGCCGATCGAGATCGGTACGCCGAACAACGGCGGTTCGGTGATCACCGCCAGTGGCCTGATCTTCGTCGCCGCCGCCACCGATGATCTGCTGCGTGCGATCGATCTGAAGACCGGCAAGGAGCTGTGGCACGCCAAGCTGCCAGCGGGCGGGCAGGCCAACCCGATGGTGTACGAACAGGGCGGCCGTCAGTACGTGGTGATCATGGCCGGCGGCCACCACTTCATGGAAACCCCGAAGGGTGATTACGTGATGGCCTACGCGCTGCCGGCAGGGCGGAAATAGAGGCGGCCATCGGCCGCCCCCATTGCATGACGTCGGATCACACCGCTACTACCACCTTGCCGATCTGCTCGTTCGATTCCAGGTAGCGGTGTGCCTCCTGGATCTGTGCGAACGGGAACACCTTGGCGATCATCGGTACCAGCACGCCCTTGTCCAGGCCGTCGACGATGAAGGCCTTGGCACGGGCCAGCGCCGCATCGTCGGAGACGATTTCCGAGTACAGGTAGCCCTTCAACGTCAGTGACTTGCCCAGCACGTTGAACAACGGGAAGGGGGTCGGTTCGCTGCTCAGCGCGCCGTACTCCAGCAGGATGCCGCCGCGGGCCATGGCCTCGGTCAGCGGCACGAACTGCGGGCCGCCGATCGGGTCGAACACCACGCGGGCACCGGCGCCATCGGTGATGCGTGCCACTTCGGCAGCCAGTTCCTGTTCCTGCGTGGCAATGACGTGGGCCGCGCCGGCATCGAGCAGGGCCTGGCGCTTGCCGGCACCGCGGGTGACCGCGATGGGCGTGGCGCCCACGGCGTTGGCGATCTGGATGGCGGCCAGGCCGACGCTGCTGCTGGCGGCAGTGATGATGACGAAGTCACCGGCAGCCAGCTTCGCCTGCTCCAGCAGCGCGCCCCAAGCGGTGACGTACTGCATCCATACCGCTGCGGCCTGCTCGAAGCCCAGCGACGTCGGATGTTTGACCACCAGCCGCGCCGGCACGTTGGCCAGTTCGCCATAGGTGCCCCAGCGGGCGATATCCAGCGGCGGCACCACACTGACCGCATCGCCAGCGGCGAAACCGCTGACGGCGCTGCCCACCGTTTCGACCACCCCAGCTGCTTCGTATCCCAGTCGGCTGGGGAACTGCGCCTGCTGCAGGTACGCGCCGTTGCGGAACATCACCTCGGCGCGGTTCAGGCCGATCGCCTTGACCCGGATCTGCACCTCGTCGGCGGCGGGGGCGGGAACGTCGATCTCGTCGATGCGCAGCACTTCGGCGCTGCCATATTCGTGGATGCGGACAACCTGACTCATGGGGGCTCCAGGGAAGGGCCGGCGATCGGGCCGGCGGGAAAGTGGCGGCCACTATGCGCGTGGTCTGCATCCAGAATAAGGGGTAATCTGGCGTTTCATTGGAAAATATTCGTTTGCAATGGACCTGATCGCTCCCCTCCGGACCTTCGCCAAGGTGGCCGAGGTCGGCTCGTTCGCCGCCGCCGCCGACGCGTTGGACCTGTCGCCGCAGCTGGTCGGCAAGCATATCCAGGCGCTGGAACAGCATCTGGGGGTGCGCCTGCTCACCCGCACCACGCGCAAGCAGAGCCTGACCGATTTCGGCCAGGCCTATCTGGTGCGGGCGCGGGTGATCCTGGAGGAAGTGGACGGTGCCGAGCAGCTGGCCGAGGTGGCTCGCGGACGGCCGATGGGGCGCCTGCGCATCAGTGCACCGGTCACCTTCGGCGTGCATGCACTGGGCCCGGCGGTGGTGGCGTACATGCAGGACTATCCGGACGTGCAGGTCGATCTGAATCTGTCCAACAGCCTGGTCAACATCGTCGAAGAAGGCTACGACCTGGTGTTCCGCACAGGTGACCTGGCCGACAGCGGATTGGTGGCGCGACGGTTGGGTCCGTATCCGCTGGTACTGTGCGCGGCGCCGGCGTACCTGGCGTCGCGTCCGCCGATTGCCCATCCGAGCGACCTGAGCCGGCACGAGTGCCTGGGCTTTGCGCATTCGATCATCCGCACCCGCTGGAGCTTCCGCGATCCCGATGGCAGCGTATTGAGCGTGCCGGTGTCCAGCCGCTTCATGGTCAACCAGGCCGAGCCGTTGTTGACAGCAGCGGTGGGGGGCTTGGGGCTGATCCTGCAGCCGTACGAAATGCTGGCAGCCGCACTCACGCGCGGCGAACTGGTGGAAGTGCTGCCGACGTTCGTGCCGGTGTCGACCTGGATCAATCTGGTGTACCCGCGCGACCGCCAGTTGACGCCCAAGCTGCGCAGCTTCCTGGATTTCTGCGTGGCGCGCTTCAGCGAGCAGAGCATGGCGCGGCGGTAGCGCGGGCATCGGTTAGCATTTCTTCGACTACCTGCGAAGGATCGCCCTGTGATGTCTTTTCTGCTGTTCCAGCAAGCCGCCGGCTTTCTGCTGCTGGCGTCGTTGTCCGGCGGCAGCGAGGCCGCAGAGCCGCCCCCTGCGCAGGCGCTGGCCGAGTGGGAGGTCCAGGGGCGCGCCGACGGCCTGGCGCGACCCGATACCCAATGCCAGGATTTCCTGCAGGCGATGGGGCGCAAGCCTGCAGGGTTGGAGTACGTGGGCTGCCGCCAGGACGACGCGTCCTACATCAAACCCATGGAAGCCCATTACCGCGTTGCAGGCGCCCGGGCCGAGCAGGTCGAAGCGTATCTGCATGCGATGTTCGGCATGCCGATGTTGCGCTACACCTGCTGTGGCTGGAGCAATGGCGCGCCATACACCTGGCGCGAAGGTCCGGATACGGTGAGGTACCAGATCGGCATGGGCGTGGAATCGCTGCCGCATGCACGGGATGAGTGGCAGCGCATCGAAGCGTTCAACGTCACGGTTGAGGTGCTGCGGCAGAGCCCGTAGCGTGGATGCGGCGGGCGGATCCTTGGTCTAGGATGCGTACAGGGATCTCGGCAAAGGAACTGCGATGAGGGCTGTCGAACGTCTGCTTCTCTGCACTGCGCTGGCCTGCCCGGTTCTGATGGGCGCGCCGGTTTCTCTTGCAGTTGCCGCAACCGCCTCCGAGCGTGCACATCCGCATGCGCAGGACGCCATCGATGACTGGCTTGTTGCCTTCAACGCAGGCAGCCTCGATGCGTTGCAGGCATTCGCCGACAGGTATGCGAAGAAGGAGGGCAGCGGTCCCAAGGACTATCTCGAGTTACGTGAGAGTGCCGGCCCGCTGCGCGTGCTGGAAAAACGCGAGAGCGCGCCCGGTCGCGCGAAGCTGCTGGTGATGGGCCAGCTGAACGAACGCGCGATGTGGGTAACGGCGGATATGGACCCGGACCGTCCGGCGCACCTGAAGCTGTTTCAGATCGAAGGCACCGAAACACCAGACAAGTACAAGCCGAAACGCGTTGCGTTGGCGGCCCTGATGGCTGACGTCAGGACGAAGCTGGAGGTGCTGCGTACTCAGGACGCGTTGTCGGGAGCGCTGCTGGTGGCGCGCAATGGCAAGGTGCTGTTGGATTGGCGGGGTGGCGAGGCGGATCGAGAAGACGGGATTCCGGTAGGGGCGGATACGCGCTTCCGGCTGGCATCGTCCAACAAGATGTTTACCGCAGTTGCGATCCTGCAGTTGGTGCAGGCCGGCAAGTTGGGGTTGGACGATACGATCGGCAAGCGCCTGCAGGACTACCCGAACAAGGCCGTCGCCGATGAGGTGACCGTTCGCCAACTGTTGACCCATACCAGTGGCCTCGGCGATTTCTTTGGCGATGATTTCGACCAGTATTCGGCCTCGCTGAAAACGCTGGACGACTACGTGCAGCGCTTCGCCAAGGATGCACCGCAGTTCACGCCCGGCAGCCAGGACAGCTACTCCAACTACGGCTTCATCGTGCTTGGGCGCATCATCGAGGTCGTATCCGGGCAGTCGTACTACGCCTATGTGGAAGACCACATCCTGCATCCGGCTGGCATGAGCGGCACCGGTTTCGTGCCGGAAGCGGTGAAGGTGCCGCAGCGTGCCGTCGCCTATACGAAGACGAATGGGCAATGGACGCGTGAAACGAAGTCGCTGCCCTGGCGCGGCATGTCCGCCGGCGGCGGTTACAGTACGACCACCGACATGCTGAAATTCGCCGAGGCGCTGCGCAGCGGAAAACTGGTCTCGCCGCGCTTGCTGCAGCAGGCCACCACAGCACAGAACCACAAGCGCTGGTATGGCTTTGGCTTCGTGGTGCAGGGCGAGGGCAGGGAACACCAGTACGGCCACGAAGGCGGTGCGCCTGGGTCGAACAGTGCCATCGTGGTGATGCCTGCGCAGGGTTATGTGGTCGTTGGCCTGGCCAATGTCGATCCGGATGCGATCGGCAACGTGGTCAACTACATCGCGCGCAGGTTGCCGTTGTAAATGTGACGGGTATCGGTCATTCCGGTACCCGCACCATCCTCGTCATCAGGTGTTCCACCACACCGGCCGGATCGGCGGTGCGGCCGACGTGCGTGCTCGACATCTGCACGATCGAACTGCGCTTGGCGGTGAGGAAATGAAAGCGCGCGCGCGCCGGCAGCTGCGCGATCGGTCCAGCGGTGGCATCGCCACGGCAGATTGCCACGATCGCATCCAGCCACGGTTGCAGTGCCTCCAGATCCAAAGCCGGCGCGAAGGCGTACAGGCGCGCCGGATCGATCTCGATGGCCGCTTCCAGATGCCGTGCACCTGGACAGGACACGATCACTCCGACGTTGATGAACTCTTCGCGCTCCACCCGCGGCACTACGCGGATGACCGCATAGTCATACGTGTGCAGCGTGGGCACGGATGGCCTCCTGCACAAACACGGCACGCACCTTCAGACGGTGCTTGAGGTAGTCGATGTAGCCCTGGCGATAGGCCTGCGGGCTGTCGAACGCCGGTTCGTCCACCAGCCAGCTGTCCGGCACCAGGCCGACGATGCGCTCGATTTCGGCATCGGTCAGGTGTGCGGCCAGCTCGGCATCCACCTCGCCGATGCGGCTGGCGAACGACAGCAGCACATGGTCACGGATCAGCACGAACGGCTTCTCGCAGGCATCACCGGCGTTGGCCCAGTCGTGGTGGAAGTACATCGCCGCACCGTGGTCGATCAGGTACAACCTGCGGTGCCACACCATCAGGTTGGGGTTGCGCGTGGTGCGATCAACATTACTGGTGAACGCATCGAACCAGACGATGCGGGAGGCGAGGTCGGCGTCCACCGGCATCGCTGCCGGGTCGTAATTGATCGCGCCCGGCAGGTAGTCCAGGCCCAGATTCAGGCCCTCGCTGACACGGATCAGCTCCTGGATCTCCGGGTCGGGTTCGGTGCGGGCGAACTCGCGGTCCAGCTCGACGAACAGGATCTCCGGAATAGGCAGGCCCAGCGTACGCGCCATCTCGCCGGCGATCAGCTCGGCGATCAACGCCTTGGGGCCCTGACCGGCGCCGCGGAACTTCAATACGGCCATGCCGTCGTCGTCGGTCTCGACCACGGCGGGCAAGGAGCCGCCTTCCCGCAAAGGGGTGATGTAGCGGAGGGCATGTACGGTGCGCATGGGCGCATTCTAGCGTGGCGCCCAGGTCGAGTGCCTGGGCGGGAGCGCCGGGCAATGCCGCGACGGCTCCCCCTTCTTTCCTCAGTGCGACAACGCGCCGCGCTGCTGTTCCTGCACCTGTTCGCGCTGGCGGGCCTGCTCCTGCGAGGCATGCTCGGCCTGCCGCTGGTTGACCACGGCCAGGTTGTCCAGGCTTTCCTGCACGGGGCGCTGCGCCGCCTCTACGGTGGGCGAGTGCGCCCGCAGCGAGGATGGATCATCCAGCGGCCCCTTCACCACGAAGATGTGCTGCGCGGCGGCGGCATCAGGCGTCTGGCGGCTCAGCACCACATGGTCGACACGGTCTAGCCCGTTTTCGCGGGCCAGTACCAGCAGGCTGGCGCTGAGGCGTTCGCTGGAGGCATCGAAACTGCGACCATTGGCGGCGTCCAGTTCGGCCACCTTGCCGCGGATCTGCTCATGCAGGGAACGGTCACGTCCTTCTGCAAGCGGCGCGGGCGCGCTGTCACCCTGTGCGGTGATGGGCACGTGGACGTGCGTGCTGTCGGTGTGGTCGAAATAGTGCAGCGTGGACGGCGAGGTGCTGGTATCGAAGTAGGGCTGACGTGCCGGCGAACCTTCGCCGAGATACAGGCCATTCTGTTCCAGCAGGCTTTCGTGCAGGCCCAGCTGCTTCATGTTCACTTCCATCCGGCTGATGCCATCGGGTGCCGGGTTGAGCGCTTCGTACTCGCAGGCGCGGCCGATGGCGTAGGCCCCGTAGTAGTTCTGGTAGTCCGAGTTGCTGTTGTGGCCCAGTCGTGAGGTCACACCCTCGTCGTAGTAGTGCTTGCCCATGCCTTCGATGTTGGCCGCCGTCGCGGTCATGCTCAGATCATCGTTGAGCGTCAGGTCCGGATGGGCGGCATAGGTGATCGGCGGGCCGGGCTGCAGGCGAACGAACTGATGCGATCGCGTGTTCGCGTCGTACAGATCCTGCAGTGTCGCTTCCGGTTTGGCCGTCTGGACCCGGCTGACCAGCGCGTTCCAGCCCTCGATGTTGGCCGCGGCCTCGTCGCGACGGTTGGCGGCCAGCAGGGTGCTGATCGCCTGGGTGTAGTCGTGGCCGGTGGTACGGCCGGCCACCTCCACAAGATCGGCTTCGAACTGCTCGCCGGCGCGCTCGGTACCCGCATGGTTGAAGCCATGCTGGATCTCGTGGCCCAGTACAAAGGTCAGTTCCGCCGGATCCAGCGTGGACAGCGAGGCAGCAGGCAGTGCGATCGTCTTCGTATCGCCGAGATAAGTGCCTCCGGCGCTGGTTGCGGCCGGCTGCAGTTCGAAGTGCTTCAGGTGTCCGGCCGCGATGGCGGCGTCGACCTGCTTTGCCAGGACCGGGGACTCGGTGATGATCCTGCGCAGGTTGTCGACCTGGTCGGTGGTGACGTCGGGCTTGCCGGCGAACTCGCCCAGCAGGCGTTCCGTCTCTGCTGAAAGGGTCGTCATTGATGTCTCCCCCTGTTACTGCACGGTCACGAGGCGCACGCAGGCATGCGTGGCGTCGCCGTTGGCATCGGGATTCCCGGGCATCGTGTCGACCTTGATGCTCAGCTGCGGTCGATTGAAGCGCTCATGGATCACCCGGCCGTGCTCGCCGCGCACCGTCTCGCGCTTGAAACCTGCGGCAGCCAGTGCCGAGGCGAACTGGTTGAAGTCGATCTGGCAGACCGGTGCTGCCGAGGCCTTCTGGTCGGTGCTGGTGTCGATGAAGTTCAGGTCCAGCCGGGCATCGGCTGCGCCGGCCCGCTTCACTTCCAGGCCGTAGCCCCATTCCGGCGTCAGTGTGCCGCCATAGCCGAAGTGCCCGGGGCCGAAGGTCTGCGCCGGTGCCTGCATTGCGGCAGACAGGCGTTCGGCGGTGAATTCGCGGGTGGACGTCGTGGCCTTGATCAGGTCCAGCAGGCGCAGCAGCAACTGCTTGGCATCGAGCGGGGAAGACGCAGCGGTCTCGGATAAGGAGGAGGGCATGGTATCGGTTCCTTGAGAAGTCGGCGTGCGGTCGGCGGCATGTGCGCAGGCGCTCAGCGCGGCCACAGACAAAGCGATGGTCCACGGTCGTATGAATGCGTACCGGGGCATGTGCGTTCCTTGCAGATTGAGGGCTGACCCTAGGGCCGGCGGGGTGAAGCAGAGGTTAAGCGCAATCGAGCAGCAGGAAAACGGGTGGAAAGAGGAAGTGAGGCGCAGTCTTCACTTCGCCCTTCCGCCGGCGATGGCAGCATCTGATTCCACGGAGCATCAACCCCGCGTGTGACCTTCAACAGGAGGCCGTCATGCCGCTACAGCGCAGCTGTCACGCTTCACCCTGCATGCTATGCAACGCGTGGTGTTGACCCTGGCCTGATACGGTCACTTCGCCGGCAAGGATGGCCGCCGTGCGCAGCACCTGCCCACATTCACCCATTGCGGATCCGGCACTTCGGTGTAGGCGCCACAATGAAAACACCTGCCCGCTTCCAGCGTGCCCAGCGATGCTGCCGGAGATCCCCGCGCGTGCAGGGCGCCTTAGTCCACGATGTTCCTGCAGGCTTTTGGAGGTGCACCGATGAGCGACGAATTCAATCCCATGCTGCCGCCCCTGGACGATGCCAAGGTCGAGGAGATGATCGGCAAGGTGGTGCTGGTGGGCGTGACCCGCTACGGCGGCGACGGCCAGGTGCAGGGGCTGGAGCAGTACGCAGGCACCGTGCTGCGCATCAGTGTCGACGAAGGCGTGGTGCTGGCCGACGGCAACGATGGCCATGAACGCTACCTGCCGCCGATGCTCGACCAGTACCAGCCTGCCGCGCCGGGCGAGTACCGCATGCGCAGCAGCGGCGGGATCGTGATCGATCCGGACTACCTGGCCACCTGGGACATGCACGCCCAGCAGTAGTGCCAGGCCATGCCTGGCAGGTGCCGGGCTGTGATCGGCAGCCGCCGGACCTGCACTTTGCCCCATCCGGCCACTAGCCCTTCCGGCCCATTCACGCACACCCCTGCGGTGCTAGATTCGGGTCCATGCCCGATGCCGGGTACCCATTCACACACAGGGGATAAGGATGCTGATCCGTCGAACCTCGCTGGCGGCGGCCGTTGCCGTTGCCACCGTCGGCCTGCTGGCCGCTGGCCCGGCGCTTGCCGACTACGCCAAGCCGCCCGAACACCTGCTCAAGGTGCTCAAGGCCCCGCCGCCGCCGGCACCGAACGTGGCCCCGGGCGGCCAGCGCCTGCTGCTGACCACCGCGCAGACCTATCCCTCGATCAGCCGCGTCGCCCAGCCGTACCTGAAGCTGGCTGGCGTGCGCCTGGAGCCGAAGAACCGCAGCCGCCACGACACTCCGGGTGGCTATGGCATTCCGGCCTGCGTGGCCGACTTCACCCTGGTCGACATCGGCAGCAGCAAGGAAACCAAGGTGAACCTGCCGCAGGGCTGCGCCACCGGCGCGCTGTGGTCGGCCGACGGCAGCCACTTCGCTTTCCAGAATGCGGTCGATACCAGCGTGCAGCTGTGGGTGGGCGATGCCGCCACCGGCCAGGTGAAGCAGGTGCCGAACGTGCAGCTGAACCCGATCTTCGGCTACACCGTGCAGTGGCTGGGTAGCAGCCAGAATCTGCTGGTGAAGCTGGTTCCGGCCAACCAGGGCCCGGCGCCATCCGATGGTGGCGTGCCGACCGGCCCGGATGCGCAGGAGTCGCTGGGCAGCAGCGGCGAAAGCAGCACCTATGAAGCCCGCGACACGCTGACCAGCGTGCATGACGAAAAGCTGTTCGCCTACTACGGCGCTTCGCAGCTGGCCGTGGTGGACACCGCCGCCAACAGCGTGCGTCCGGTCGGTCAGCCGGCACTGTTCAACGAAGTCAACGCCGCGCCCGATGGCGTGCACGTGCTGACCGAATCGATCAAGGCACCGTATTCGCACGCGGTGACCTACCAGCGTTTTGCCAACGACGTGGCCGTGCTGGACATCGCCAGCGGCAAGGCCACACCGATCGCCAGCCTGCCGCTGGCCGACCGCGTGCCGGTGCATGGCGTACCGGAAGGCCCGCGTGGTTTCGACTGGCGTGCCACCGATGCGGCCACTCTGGTCTATGCCGAAGCGCTGGACAAGGGTGACTGGAAGGTCAACGTACCGCATCGTGACCGCGTGCTGATGCTGAAGGCGCCGTTCAACGGCAAACCGACCGAAATCACCCGCACCGTGCAGCGCTTTGAAGGCTTCGCGTGGACGGCCGATCCGGCCGTCGCCTTCCAGTACGAGAACGATGAGAACCGCCACTGGATGCAGACCCGCATCGTCGATGTGGACCAGCCGAAGCAGGAAGGCCGCCTGCTGTGGGACATGTCCAGCGATGAGCTGTACGGCAATCCGGGCAACCTGGTGTTTACCCGTCTTCCGAATGGCGCGCAGGTGGTGCGTCGCGACGGCAACCATGTGTTCCTCAGCGGCCGGGGTGCTTCGCCGCAGGGCGACCGTCCGTTCCTGGATCGGCTGGATCTGGGCACGCTGAAGAGCGAGCGTCTGTTCCGCAGCAATGCCGATGCCTACGAGCAGTTCCTCGGCTTCAGCAACACGCCAGGCCGCTACCTGACCTGGCACCAGTCGGTGATCGATCCGCCGAATGCCTTCATCCGCGCGCAGGGCGAAGCCATCGCCGATGCGAAGGCCGGCGAGGCGCAGTTCGCCTCCACCGCGACCGCGCTGACCAAACTGGTCGACCCGACCCCGGAAGTGCGCCAGATCAAGAAGCAGCTGGTGACCTACAAGCGCGCCGATGGCGTGGACCTGTCGTTCACCCTGTACACGCCGCCGGGCTACAAGCAGGGCCAGCGCGTGCCGGCGATCCTGTATGCGTACCCGGCCGACTTTGCCAATGCTGCCCAGGCGGGCCAGGTGTCCGGCTCGCAGCAGACCTTCACCCGTCTGCAGCCGTACCGGCTGATGCTGCTGGCCGGCTACGCGATCATCGACAACGCGTCATTCCCGATCGTGGGTGATCCGAAGAACGCCTACGATACTTACCTGGAGCAGCTGGAAGCCGACGCCAAGGCGGCGGTGGACAAGGCCGTGGACATGGGCGTGGTCGATCGCAACCGCATCGGCGTGACCGGTCACAGCCATGGTGGCCTGATGACCGCCAACCTGATCGCCCACACCAAGCTGTTCAAGGCCGGCGTGGCGACCAGCGGTTCTTACAACAAGACCTTCACTCCGTTCGGCTTCCAGAACGAGCGCCGCTCGGTATGGCAGGCGCAGGATGTGTACCTGAAGGCCTCGCCGTTCTTCTACGCCGACAAGATCAAGCTGCCGCTGCTGCTGGTCCACGGTGAGGATGACGCCAACCCGGGCACCGAGCCGTTCCAGTCGCGCAAGCTGTACCAGGCGATCCGTGGCAACGGCGGCACCACCCGCCTGGTGATGCTGCCCAACGAGCCGCACTGGTACACCGCGCTGGAGTCGAACGAACAGCTGGTGTCTGAGATGCTGAACTGGTTTGATACCTATGTGAAGAACGCCAAGTAGAGTCGAGCTTGCTCGACTGCTTTGCACAAGGCCGCCTGCGGGCGGCCTTTCTGCATCCCATGGAACCGAGCCCACACTCCGCTGCTGTCCGCCCGAGGTAAGGAAGCCCGATGAAGACGTGGTTGTTGGCACTGGCAATGTTGAGCGTTTCACCCGCCGCGATGGCCACGCCGTCACCGGTGAGCGTCCACGTGACGTACGACTGGTATGGCGGGGGCAGTGTCTCGGAACGTTGGCTCATCCAGCGCGATGCGCGTGGCGTGGTCACCCGCGTAACGATTGCCGGCACACCTGGTGCCAAAGCGCGATTGCCGGTGCCGTTGTCGGCCGGTGCGATGGCCGCGTTCGAGGCAGCGCTGCAGGCGCCTGCGCTGAGCAGGGAAGCCACCATGGATCGGATTGCCGCGCGCTTGGACCGACCGACGATGCTGGCGCTGGATCCCAGCCTGCGCAGCATTCCGGGGTCCAGGTGCTCGTTTCCCCAGCAGCAGGAGTGGGCCCGGCAGGCACTGGCCACGCAGGGGCTGCAGTGGCGCGTGGCACGGCATTTCGAAGGGATGTGGACCGATGACGTTCCCTTGATGACCGTGGTAGTGAAGCGACCGGGGCGCCCGGACGTGGTGCTTGTATCGACGTCGCAGAAGCTGATGATGCTGCCGTGGAAGCGGTTGTCGTCGCCCAACTTCGATCAACAGGTATTGGCGCGTACGCCGGATGAATGGCGGCCGGCCTTGAGCGAGGCGCTGAATGCGCTGCTGCCCAAGGGCGAACGCTCTCGCCAGCGTTTCCAGATCGGGTGGCTGCAGGGCCGGCTGCGCAACGATCTGGCCTTGGAGGCGTTGGGCTGTGTCCCGCCGCGCAGGGGAAGTGCCGGATAAGTCTCCTGGCGTGTTCTGAAGTCGTCTGTGGAGACTCGGTAACGACGTGTTACCAGCACATTCGCCCGTCATGCAAATGGGCTAGGCTGAGCCCGTGTGCTTGTTCCAGGTCGATGCAATGAAAGCCATCATTCTTGCTGCAATGCTGTCGTTGGTCCTGGTTTCAACCGCCCATGCGCAGCCACTGCCCGTAGAACTGGCGCAGCTGGGTATCGTTGCCGGCATGCCCTACGCCAAGGCCAAGCGCCTGCTGGATGCCGCAGGCTGGCAGGCCCGGCGGGCAACGGGTGCCCCGGAGTCGCTGGAAGGCTTTCCGGAAGTGGGATGCCAGAAGGGCGCAACCGGCTGTGCGACGACCTTCGAAAAGGGCGGGCAGCAGGTCGCGGTGCGGCTGGGCACTACCCTGGCAGGGCAGCCGTTCGTGCAGGGCGCAGACTGAGCGCCCGCGCCCGCGCCCGCGCTCACGCCAGCGGCAGGCGATCCTGCGCGTGCGACAGCCGGTCGTGCAGGTCGCGCACATGCTCGGCCTTGGCGTGCACCCGCGCGGTATCACCGAAACTGCGCAGATAGGCGCAGGCCGCGAAGCCGGTGCTCTTCTTTTCGTAATCGGCAATCCAGGCCAGGCGGTCGGGATTGTTGGCCTGTTCGGATGACCATGCCGCCACCGGCGGACGGATGCGATACCTCAGGCCCACACGCCATGGCTTCGGTGTCAGTCGTGCACGGAAGCAATGCTGCAGCCGGCACATGCGCGCGTACAACACATCGGTGCCCAGCGCCTTGAAGAACTCCTGCAGCTGTGCATCTTCGGGAGAGAACGTGGCGTGCATCGCCAGCACGCGCAGCCCGGCGGGCGTGCGGTAGGCACGCAGGTGCCAGTCCGGATGCTGTCCGCTGAAGGATTCCACGCGCTTCAATGCCAGTCCTTCGGCGCCGCCGGCGGCCGCCAGGCGCTGCCGGCGCCGCATCAGCAGCGCCGCATTGACCAGCACCACGGCCGCCACGCCGAGTACCAGGCCCACCAGCCAATGCCAGAGCAGGGTGCCGGTGATTGCGCCGGCCAGCAGCACAACCGCAGCGATGATGGCAGGTATCACGCAGCCTGCCGGTGGCTGCGCATGGTCGATGTCGGCGAACAGTACCTCGGGGCTGTTCAAGCACAGCGCGCCATAGCTGTTGCGGGTGATGATGACATCGCCGTCGCGCTGCACGATCTGCTCGCGGATCGGCACGCCCTCCACACCGTAGTTACTGCGCACCTCGCGGCGCGGCAGCGCCTGTCCGGCGATGATGGCGTTGAGCGCTTCGTGGGCGCGTGCATCGGCGTGCGATTGGGCTTCGGCCGGGCCCTCGTCGGACCAGCCGAAGCGGCGCACGACCACCGGCCGGCCACGGAAACGGGCCTGCAGGCGGGCTTCGGCCCAGTACGCGGGAACGATCATCATCGTGCGGTGCTCCATCATCCGTGGCAGGTGCCAGAGTGAGTCTGGCACAGCCCCCGCAGGCCCGCATCCACCCTCTGCGGGGGGCGGACGGAATGATAGATTGCGCGCTTCGAATGCACTCCACCAAGGACGGAGCGATGTCCATTCCCCTGCGTTGCCTGCTTGCCCTGGCCTGTGCCGGGGCGGTTGGCGTGGCTTCGGCGGGTACACCGCCGGGGCCGCAGATCGTCACCACCGATGCCAGCCGCTTCTACGAACTCTATGACAGCACCGGCGGCAAGCCCAGCGTTGCCCAGCTCGGTGGCTACCTGACCGAAGGAACCACCGGCCTGGCCGCCCTGGCGAAAGCGCGGAAGGTCACTCCCGAACGCATTGCCGAGGCCCTGGCGGGCCAGCCCGCGCTGTATGCGCAGGGACGCAGCTGCCTGACCGAGCTTCCGGCGGTGAAGCAACGGCTGGTGCAGGTGTTCGACAACCTGCAGGCGATCTACCCGCAGGCGGCTTTCCCGCCGGTGACGATCGCGGTCGGTCGTGGCCGGCCGGTGGGGCTGACCTCGAAAAGCGGCGTGATCATCGGCCTGGAAGCGCTGTGCGCCGCCGATTTCATGAACCCCAACGTGCAGGACCGCTTCGTACATGTGATCGCGCACGAGTACGTGCACATCCAGCAGACCGGCGTGACCGACCTTGAGCCGGGTGACCCGCGCGCGACGGTGCTGCGTGTTTCGCTGGGCGAAGGTATCGCCGAGTTCATCGCCGAGCTGATTTCCGGCAACGTCGGCAACGGTCGCCATGCCGCCTGGACCCGTGGCCGGGAAGTGCATATCGAAAGTGCGTTCGCGCTGGACGTGGACAGCACTGATCTGTCGCCGTGGTTGTTCAACTACAGGCCCGGTTCGCAGGCGCCTTACGATCTGGGCTACTGGGTGGGTTACCGCATCGCCAAGGCCTACTACCTGCAGGCCAAGGACAAACGGGGTGCGGTGCGCGCGCTGATCCAGCAGGACAACCCCAAGGCGATCCTGGCCGCCAGTGGCTGGACGCCGGGCATGTGGATGCCGGCGAAGGTGACCGGGGTGGCAGCGCGGTCGGCAGCGCGGTAAGCGCCGCGGCGCGCGCTAGACTGGGGCGGATGTCACCGGGAGAGTGCGCATGCGTTTGTTGTCCGGCGGCCTGGCCGCCGTTGCCTTCGGTATCGCACTGGCCGCCCACGTGGCGGCGGCCGATGCGCCTGCAATCAACCCGCTACTGCTGAAACCCGTCGAACAACTACGGCCGGATGAAGTGCGCTTCATGCAGCAGCGTCTGGCCGATTGGCCACAGTTACAGCGCTATCGTGACGCCAACGCGCGACTGCCTGGCGCCGTGCTGGGTCAGCCGCGCGTGGTGTTCTTTGGTGATTCCATCACTGAAGGCTGGGGCAAAGAAGGCAGTGCTTCGTTCTTCCCCGGCAAGCACTGGCTCAACCGTGGAATCAGTGGCCAGACCACTGCACAGATGCTGCTGCGTTTTTCGCAGGACGTGCTGGCGCTGCAACCGCAGGTGGTGGTGATCCTGGCCGGCACCAACGACCTTGCCGGCAACACCGGCCCCGCCACGCAGGCGATGATCGAAGACAACCTGCATGCGATGGTGGATCTGGCACGCGCGCATGGCATCGCTGTGGTGCTGGCATCGGTGCTGCCGGTCAGTGACTACCCGTGGATGCCGGGCACCACGCCTGCGCCCAAGGTGCGCGCGTTGAATACCGCATTGAGGCGCTATGCCGGTGCGAAGCAGCTGGTCTATCTGGACTACTACACGCCGATGGCCAATGCCGCCGGTGGACTGGATCCGCAGCTGGCCGACGACGGCGTGCATCCAACGGCGAAGGGGTATGCGCTGATGGCGCCACTGGCAGAAGCAGCCGTCAAGCGCGCACTGGCGCAGAAGTAGTCACAGCCGGCAGAGTCGCCAGCAGCCACTCACAGAAGCTGATCACCAGCGGATCGGCCGCGCTGTCCTCGTGCACCAGCCAGCTCCAGCGCGGGCCGCGCACGCGCGCGTCATCCAGTGGCTGCAACATGCCCTGATCGCACGCGCGGGATGCCAGCAGCTCGCTGACCAGGGCGATGCCCAGGCCCTGGCAGGCGGCATCCAGCAGCTGCCCTGGCTCGGAGAAATTCATGCCTTCGCGGCGCTGGCCGACATCGGCGCCGCCCTGTACCTGCCATTGGCTCCAGTCCATTTCGCGCTCGCCATGCAGGGTCAAGCGCTTGTGTGCGGGCGTGGCAAGCAGGGCTGGATGACAGGCCGGATAGAGACGGTCCTGCAGCAGCACACGGTGCTGGCACTGCGCCTGAGAGTCGAGGTCATCGCGTACGGCCACGTCCAGCGTCTGCGTGGTCATGTCCGGTGCCTGCTCACTGGTCAGCAGCCACAGGTCGACACCGGGATGCAGGCGATGGAACCCGGCCAGGCGCGGTACCAGCCAATGGCGGGCGAAGGCCGGGCTGGTGTTGACGATCAGTTGATTCGGCTTGCGGTACTGATCGAGCCGGCGGATGCCGCTGGCCAGCTGCCGCAGCAGGGACTGGGTGGTTTCCAGCAGGTCGACGCCGGCGTCGGTGAGAGTGACACTTCGGCCTTGGCGGAAGAACAGCGGCTGCTGCAGCGCGTCTTCCAGGCCACGGATCTGCTGGCTGATGGCGGACTGGCTCAGATGCAGTTCCTCGGCCGCGCGGTGGAAGCTGCCCAGCCGGGCGGCGGCTTCGAAGCCACGCAGGGCGTTCAGCGGGGGCCAGTGCTTCAGCATTTCAGATAAGTAAAACTGTTCAATTGATGGCTGAATCTATCGTTTGTTCTTATCGATTTGCAAGCGCAGCATAGCTTCCATCCCACACCGGCCTTGGAGCCCGTCATGAGCAGCCGTCGTCACTTCCTTACCCAACTGGCGGGCGCCGCCGGTCTTGGCGGCCTGGCCGCGCTGGGCCTGGCCGGCTTGCCGGGCCGCGCCGTGGCGGCCGGGCCGGGCGCGGGCGTCTGGCGCATGCCCGACGAGCACGGCCCGCAGGAACGGGTGTTCCTGGCCTTCGCCGCGCAGCCGCGGGTATGGGGCGCGCAGGCTGATGCGGTGAACAGCGCCGTGGCCCGGCTGGCACGCACCATTGCCGGCCACCAGCCGGTCAGCGTGCTGTGCCGCCCGGCGCAGCGGAAGCAGGCCCAGGACCGCTGTGGCCGCGACAACATCGAGTTCCTGGACGTGCCGTTGGATGACATCTGGGTACGCGACTACGGTGGCTGCTTCGTCACCGACGGACAGGATGGGCTGGGGCTGGTCGATTTCAACTTCAATGGCTGGGGCGGCAAGCAGAGCGCACGCAACGATGGTGCGGTGGCCCCGTGGCTGGCGCAGGTGACCGGCGCGACGCTGCTGGAAAGCGATCTGGTGGGCGAGGGTGGCGGCATCGAAGTCGATGGCCACGGTACGGCCATCCTCACCGAAAGCTGCTGGGTGAACCGCAACCGCAATCCAGACTGGTCGCGTGCGGACATCGAGGCGGAGCTGAAGCACCACCTCGGCCTGCGCAAGGTGATCTGGCTGCCGGGCATTGCCGGCGAGGACATCACCGATGCGCATGTGGATTTCTATGCGCGTTTCGTGCGCCCGGGCGTGGTGATCGCCAACCTGGACAACGATCCGGAGTCCTACGATTACGACCTGACCCGCGAGCACCTGGACATTCTGCGCGAGGCCACGGATGCAGATGGTCGTCGCCTGCAGGTGCACACGCTGCCGCCGCCGCTGGACGGGCGCGACAACGCGCATACCCGCGACAACGACGATCTGGCGATGGGCTACATCAACTACCTGCCGATCAACGGCGCAGTGGTCGCGCCGCAGTTCGGCGACGACGAAGCTGATGGATTCTGCCGGGAGCTGCTGGAGGAGATGTATCCGGGACGTACGATCGAGCAGGTGGACATCGATGCGATCGCCGGTGGCGGTGGCGGCATCCATTGCGTGACCAAGAACATGCCGAAGGTCGGCTGACCTGCCTCAGGCATCGTCCTGCTTCAACGCGGCATCGGCCGCCAGCAGCGCTTCGGCAGCAGCGCTGAGCGGCGGCGAGGGTGGGGCGATCACGCCGATCGCTTCCATCATCTGTGGCATGCCCAGGAACTGTCGTGCGCGACGGTCGTAGATGCCGGTGACCAGCAGCGCGCGGGTGGCGATTTTCTGCTCGGCACCGATCAGCACGCGCTGCTCCATGATGCCGCGTGAACCGACCCAGCCGACCAGTCGCGTTTCCAGAGTGAAGCGCTGGAATGGCTTCAGTTCGCGGCGGAACTGGATGGTGCCGGCGCCGACGATCGGCGCCCACTTTTCGCGCAGCGCCACCCGGCCCAGGCCCATGCGCAGGATCAGGTCCAATCGCCCCAGGTCGAAGATGTTCCAGTAACGGCCGTTGGTCATGTGCAGGTTGCTGTCCAGGTCATTGGGCAGCACCCGGAACTGCAGGCGCGAGACCCCGAACGGCGCGTCGAGCTTTGGCCGGAACAGGCTGCACAGCAGCAGATGGAGCAGGCGGAACCAGAGATTCATGACTATGACGACTGTTATAGAACGGCCGGTACGCTAATCTATGACGACTGTCTTAGCAAGGAGCCCGCTGTGAGCCCGCGACCCTCGGATGCCCCGCAACGCGTGATCGATGCCGCCGCACAGATGCTGGCGCGGGTGGGACTCAATGCCACCAGCATCCGCGAGGTGACCAAGCTGGCCGAGGCACCGTTGGGCTCGACCTACCACCACTTTCCCGGTGGCAAGCAGGAACTGCTGGCGCGCGCCACGCACATGGCCGGCGACAAGGTGGAAGCGCTGCTGGTGGAGTTGCTGAAGGGGGGAACGGTAGAGGGTCTGCAGCAGTTTCTGGCGATGTGGCGCGAGCGTCTGCTGCGCTCCGGGTTCCGCGCCGGCTGTCCGGTGCTGGCCGCTGCCGTGGAGGAGCCGGTGGAGGCGGCGCCGAGCCAACCCCGCGCGGCTGCCGCCGAGGTGTTCGCGCGCTGGCAGGGGCACCTCGCCTCGGCGTTCGTTGCCGATGGGCATACGCCGGCCGCCGCCGCTGAACTGGCCAGCCTGGTCATCGCCAGCGTCGAAGGCGCAGTGGCGATGTGCCGCGCGCTGCAGGACATTGCCCCGTTCGACCAGGTGGCCGCGCAGTTGTTGAAGGCGGCTGCACCCCCTTGATCCGGAATCCGCTGGACCCGCGCCACGCATGGATGGATGGGCGGGGGGCGGGGGCACTGTCTGATCGATGATGCGGTGCCGCCTCTGGACGCGGCACCGCGTCGCGGTAGAATCCGGCCACTACCGCCTACGCGTGCCCGGCAAGGATGTCCGCATGCAGTATCAGGTTCCTGAGGTCCCTGGCCGCGATGCCTCCCGCCCCTTGGCGGTTGCATGAAGCGCTCGCGCCACTTTTCCAGCAGTGCATTGAAGTTGCCGATGAACCACGGCAACGAAGTCGTGCGTGCGCGCCGGCACCTGCAGCAACGTGGCTGGCCGCGGCTGCAGATGGCCTTGATCGTCGCGTTGACCGGAGCAGCCGGCTTTCTCGCCTCGCATATGCTGCGTCTGGCGGGTGTTGACGCGATGCTGATGCGCTACCCGATGGCGGTACTGCTGGCCTATGGCGTGTTCCTGCTGCTGATGTGGCTCTGGATCCGCTGGCGCTGGGACAACGTGCTGGATGGTCTGTCGTCGGAGGTGGGCGGTGGCACCCCGCCGGCCCGCGGCAGCGCCGTGGAATCACCGTGGAGCGGCGCAGGCGGCCGCTCCGGTGGGGGCGGTGCGTCGGCGTCGTGGAATGAGTCTGCTTCGGCGGGCGAGGGCGATGCAGGCGAACTACCACTGGCCGCTCTGGCCGATGACGAAGCCGGGCTGCCATTGCTGGCCATTCTCGGCATCGCCGCGCTGGTGGCGACCGTCCTTCTGGCCAGCGTGTGGGTGGTGTGGTCGGCGCCTGTGCTGATGGCCGAACTGCTGGTGGATGCAGCCATTGCCGGCGGCCTGTACCGGCGCATGCAGGGCATGCAGGAGCGGGGGTGGTGGCGGGTATGCGTGACGCATACGCTCTGGCCGTTGTTGGGCCTGCTGCTGTTCTTCGCAGTGCTGGGTTGGCTTGCGCAGGAATTCGTGCCAGGCGCGACTCACCTGCTGCAGGTCTTCCAGGCGTTGTAAAAACGGCTGCGCCGAACGATTTCCCATTTCGCTGCATTTGCTCCAGGAACCTCATGCGACAGCACATTGCACGCAAGCGAATCCTGACGACAGCTGTCGCTCTGCTGGTGATTGCCGGCCTAGTGTTGATGGCCTGTATGCGCCCGCAATGGCAACAGGAGGTCGGTGCACCGCCGATCAATCTGGGAACTGCGCAGATGCAGGCCGAAGTGATGGCGGAGCTGATCGATCTGAACGCGGTGCCCATTCCGAAGATCCCGGTGAATCTCCTTCCAATGCCGATCGCGCAGGGCGGGTCACACCAAGCTACTGCTCCCGTGCCAGTACCGGAAGGGATACCGCAGGCGAAGTTTGATCCGCCCGACTGGGCGTCAGGCGCCACCATCGCCGTGATGGATATGACATTGCCCTACTGCAACGAGGGATTGGAACGATGGGTCTGCCAGGATCGCGACAGTGTCACCAATTGGGCGGATGGAGAAAGCCAGGCATCGTTCCATTTCCGTCGGCAACTGGAGACGATGCTGCACGCTGTGAACCGGCGTGCGACGCGCGTGCCGGACCGCGCGCTGGAGCTGGCAGTGGCCAATGCATACCGGATGTCGCGGCAGGAGCTCCGGCAACGGCGTGCCCGGGGCAACGCAGGTTGCGAGGTCCATGGCTACGATTTTGGCCTGGCGGTGATCTACCTGGACCGGCCGGTGTTCAGCGTTGATGGACAGTGGGCGTTGGCGTCGGTTGCTTTCGACACCTGCAGCGGTGGAACAAGCGGCCGCATACTTTTTCTGCTTCATCATGAAAACGGCAGATGGACCCGGACATGGGTCGAGCGCGGCGGCCCGATCCGCAATGGTCGTGGTCTCTGGCCGAAGCTGCCATGGTCATGGTCAGAGTGACGAACGCCGCACGCGCATCTGCCGGTGGTCGTTGGCCCCGGATCGCCTGGCGGCGCACCGCTGGCGGCGGGAATGTCGGCTTCGGCGATGATGGCGGCCATCTGCAGCCTGCAGCCGCGGTTGACCGATCCTGTCCTGCAGGAAGTATTGGCGATGGCGAAAACAGAGGCCGATCAACGACGTATGGATACTCCCCTTCGAATGACCCGTTCGTCCGCCTGTTCCGGTCCTTTTCAGCGGCAATGGACAGTGGGCTATGATCGCGGTCGCCTGGGATTCGAGTTCCGGTGATTTCGTCTACCGGGAGCTTGTCGTACTGCATCGGGAACAGGGACGCTGGATGTCCGAACGCCCGGAACAAGGTCTGGGCAGCGTATGGAACGGCCGTGTACTGCGGCCCTGAGACACACAACCACTGACGAGGAAGAGCGCATGGATGTCGCTGCACGCAGGAACAGGACGTTGTTTCGTTGGATGATGGTGACGCTGCTGGCGGTGTTGATGCCGTTTGCGGCACTGGCGCAGCCCGCCGCCGGCCAGGTCGATGGCACCGAAGCCGCAACCGCGGCGGAAGAGGCGCAATGCCGCGCCTGCACTTATGAACGCATCCGGCCCAAGGTCGATATCGGCCTGGTGGCACTGGTGTCGCTGCTGGTGGTGGGCCTGCTGGTGGCGGCGTCCCGTGAATGGGGCACCACTTCGCAACGTTGGACCTGCCGCACGCTGGCCCTGCTGCTGTCGGGCATCGGCGCGGCGTTGCTGTGGTGGGCCGGCAGCATCGTCTACCTGGGCTACAACCCCTGGCAGGAGCAGTTCGCACCCAGCAACGGCTCGCTCAGCAGCACCCTGCTGAGCACGTCGCCGAAGTGGCTGGCGGCGCTGGTGATGATCGGCTTCGCACCGTCCATCTGGAAGCGCAGCGAGCGCCTGCCGGCCTGGCGTATCGGCTGATGTGGCTTCGGCGGCACCGGATCAGCTCCGGCGCCGCCGACAGCGATCAGTCAAAGCGCCAGCGCACACCCGCGTAGACACCTCTGCCTTCGCCCGGCGTCGAGCGCGCCACGTCCTTACCGGCATCGTCGTAACCCGGCGTAACCGTGGCAGCGTAGTGGCGGTTGCCGAGGTTGCGCATTTCCGCCCAGGCCTGCCAGCGGCCACCGGGTGCGTCGTAGCCGATGCGGCTGCCGAAGATCACATGGCTGTCGGCCCAGTAGCTGTTGGCATAGTCCACCGCGATGCGCGAGGCATATTCGGTGTTGAGCGCGGCGTACAGGCCCGATGCGTGATCGAAGCGCAGTTCGGCCTGGTAGCTGTGGCGCGGCAGGCCGGGCAGGCGGTTGCTGCCGAAGCGTGCATCGTGGCGGTAACGGAAGTCGCTGAAGGTGTATGCCTGGCGCAATGACAGGCGCCCCGGAGCGGCCTGCCACAGTGTGCTGTCCAGCCCGGCTTCGATGCCGCGGTGTACGGTGGGGCTGGCATTGTTTTCCGCAATGAACAGGTTCGGCACCGGTTGCAGTTCCACGCTCAGCAGCTCGTGGTTGACGTGCGCGTAGTAGCCGGTCAGTTCCCAGCGGCCCAGTGCCGCGTCGCCGCGCGCACCCAGTTCCAGCGTGGTGGCGGTCTGATTCTGCATTGGTACCGGCGCGCGCTGGCGGCCGCTGGACGGGCCATTGCCCGGCCCGAAGTACTGGTTCGAGCCCCAGATCATCGACCAGGGATGCGGCGCCTCCACCGAGCGGCTGAGGTTGCCGAACCACTGTGTCTGCGCACTGTGCTGCCAGGTGAAGCCCAGGCGCGGTGCATAGTCCCAATCGTGGCTGCGCAGGTGGCCGCCGCTGCTGGGCCAGGTCACCTGCACATCGCGGCGGGTGTTGATCAGTGCCAGGCCTGTCTGCATGCGCAGGCGGTCGCTCAAGGCGAGCGTGTTGCTGACGTGCAGTGTGCTGTCGGTGCCGTGGTGGCGGAAGTCGCGCGTGCGCGTGCCCGCTGCATAGCCATTGCTGGCAAAGCGCAGCGACTCACGCACGTCAGCGTCCAGGTCGTGGGTCACCCGCAGGCCGATCGCGGTATCGCTGTCCAGCCCGAACAGCGTGTGGCGATGGCGATAGTCCAGCGTGGCGTTGAGGTTGGCGTAGTCCAGCTGCTGGCGGTACAGGCTCTCGTTCAAGTCCATCGGGTATTTGTGATAGACCAGCCCGGCCTGCAGCGAGGAATCCTCATCGATCTGCAGCGTGGTGACATTGCCCACCCAGGTACTACCCGGCTGCGGGCGACGCGCATCGATGGCCAGGTTGGCCGCGTTCGCCGCGTGCGGGTCGTTGCGGATCTGGTCGCGGGTCAGGCGCCCGGGCGTTTCGTGGTTGGTCTCGCGATAGCGCACGAAGAAGCGCGTCTGCAGGTCGGGCGTGATCTGCCAGCCGATGTTGGCCATCGCGCCCTTGCCGTCGCCGCGCGCATGGCGCTGGTAGCCGTCGAATTCGGTGTCGGTGTAGGCCAGGAAGTAGTCGATATCGCCACTGACGCCGCCCCAGCTGAGGCCGCGCTTCTGGTAGCCACGGCTGCCGGCTTCGTAATGCAGCTGCAGGCCGGCCGAGTCACGCCCGCTGCGGCTGACGTAGTCGATGGCACCGCCCAACGCCAGTGCGCCGCGCTCGAAACCGTTCGCGCCGCGCAGTACTTCTACGCGCGACAGCCACAGCGGCTCCAGCAGCTCGTACGGCGTGCCACCTGGGCCGGTCAGTGGCAGGCCGTCGATCGACACCGCGATGCCCGACGCATGCGCGCCAGGGCCACGGTTGATGCCCGAGCCACGGATCGACACCTTGGTGCCTTCGTTGCCCGGCGACTGCGCGCTGATGCCGGGCTGGTAGGCCAGTACATCGGCGCTGCTGGCCAGGCGGCTGTCGGCCTTGGCCACGTCGATGACATTGCTGGCGCCGGGTACACGCTTCAGCGCCTCGCGCGCCTGTGCGCTGGCATCGGCCGCGGTGACCCGCACGGCATCGAGGGTGGTGGCCTGCGGAGCGGCGTGGACGGAAGAGGCGAGGCCCAGGGAAATGGCCAGGAACAACAGCGACGGGGTGGGACGGGACGGCGAGAGCGACATGCAGAAATGCTGTAAACCACAAAAGTGGCGCGCAAGTTAACAGGTCGGTGGCCCCACGTCACCCTCCACCTGCGTATGGCCGTCTGCAGCGTCCCTGCAGAGCCGAGCCCGCGCTCGGCTATCGCGCGCAGCGCGGGTTTTCCGCAATCGCAACGAAAAGCAGCCGAGCATCGCCTTGGCTCTACGGAACGGGCTATCGCGAGGGTTTGGCCAGCGCCTTCGATTTCGCATACAACCGATCAGCCGTCTCCTTCTCGCCCAGCGCCGCATGGCACTCGGCCAGGCTGTCCCAGGCGTTGGCCGAATCCGGATACAGCTCGGTATTAAGGGAAAACACCTTCAGCGCCTTGCGCGCACCCAGGCTCTCTCGGATGGCATAGCCGCTGGCATTGATCGCACGTTCCAGCTCGCTGCCGGCAATGCGGGTGTCGTCGCGCAACCTGTCCCGCATCGCGTGCGCAGCGTCTGCATCCTCATCCAGCGCATAGACGATCAGTTGCTCGGACAGCACGGTACGCGGGAACTCCTCCGGTGCGGCCACCGCCATCGTGCTTTCCACCAACGTGCTCGACCATACATTGCGGGCGCTGCCATTGGTCAGGTATACGAATATCCAGTAGCCGCTGGCCAGCGTGTCCTTGTAGGCCAGCCGCGCACGCACGCGGGTGCCGCCGTCGTGGCCGACCTGGGTGTAGCCATCGCTGCGGGTCGTGTCCCAGCCGGTGGAGAAGAAGTTGCTGCCGCCACCACTCAGTTTCTGCGGTTGCCAGAGTCTTTCCAGCGTGGCCGTGCGCAGCAGCTTGCCGGTCGCCAGCGCCTGCAGGAAGCGGTTCATGTCACCCACCGTGGTCTGCAGATCGGCGTGGCCCCAGCCGTAGTCCGGCCAGGGTTCTTCGTTGGCCGGCTGCAGCATGCCGTCCTTGCCGGTGTACGCCACCGCCGCACGCTGCGTCGGCACGCTGGCCACGCCCCACGAGGTGCTGGCCATTTTCAGCGGTTGCAGGATGCGTTCGCGCGCGATGGCCGGGTAGGGCTTGCGGTAATGCGCTTCCAGCAATGCGGTCAGCACCAGGTAGTTGGCCTGGGTGTACTGCACGCGGCTGCCGGTGGCGAACTGCATCGGCGCGGCAGCGGCCACCTTCAACGCAGCAGCAAGATCCGGAGCCACACCGGTGTAGCCCTTGCTGAGCAAACGATTGTCCACCCGGTCGTAGTACTCGCCGATACCCGAACTATGATTGAGAAAGTCGCGCACGGCGATCGCCTGCCAGACGGCCGGCAGATCCGGCACATAGCGGCTGGCCGGCGCATCCAGATCCACCTTGCCTTGGTCCACCAGCTGCATCACCAGCGTGCTGGTCAGCAGCTTGGCCATCGACTGCGCAGTGAAAATGGAATCGACGGTGGCAGGTGCGTGGGTGGCCGGGTCGCGTTCGCCGCTGGCGCCCTGGTACAGCACTTGGCCGTTGTGAGCGACCAGTACCGCCTGGCCGGCAATGTCGTAGCGCTCGCGGTTGGTCTGCAGCTGGGCATCGAGCTGGGAAGAGAGGTCGGTACGGACGTCACGCGCCGAAGCGGGCAGGGCGATGGTCAGGGCACAGAACAATGCGGCAGCAAGGGTGCGGTACATCGCGGGGATCCGTCAGCGGCGATGGCGCATCTTGGTCACGTCGGCAAGTGGGGTCAAGAGCGCCGATTCCCGTATCAGGCAGAGCCGGCCAGCGGCCGGCACTGCCACATGTTCACGGTAGTGCCGGCCGCTGGCCGGCAACCCTGTATCAGCCCAGGATGATCAGCCCAGAATGCCCGGCAGATCCAGTCCCTTTTCCTTCGCGCAGTCGATCGCGATCTCATAGCCCGCATCGGCATGGCGCATCACGCCGGTCGCCGGGTCATTCCACAACACGCGGCCAATGCGCTTGGCTGCCGCCTCGGTACCGTCACAGACGATCACCATGCCGGCGTGCTGCGAGAAGCCCATGCCCACGCCTCCGCCATGGTGCAGCGACACCCAGGTCGCGCCGCTGGCAGTATTGAGCAGGGCGTTCAGCAGCGGCCAGTCGGATACTGCATCCGAACCGTCGGCCATCGCTTCGGTTTCGCGGTTCGGCGAGGCCACGCTGCCGCTGTCGAGATGGTCGCGACCGATCACCACCGGTGCCTTCAATTCACCGTTGGCGACCATCTCGTTGAAGGCCAGGCCCAGTCGATCACGATCACCCAGGCCCACCCAGCAGATGCGCGCTGGCAGGCCCTGGAACTTGATCTTCTCGGCAGCCATGTCCAGCCAGCGGTGCAGGTGCGGGTTGTCCGGAATCAGTTCCTTCACCTTGGCATCGGTCCTGGCGATGTCTTCCGGATCGCCGCTCAGCGCCGCCCAGCGGAACGGGCCGATGCCACGGCAGAACAGCGGGCGGATGTAGGCCGGCACGAAGCCGGGGAAGTCGAAGGCATTGGCCACGCCTTCCTCCAGCGCCATCTGCCGCAGGTTGTTGCCGTAGTCCACGGTCGGCACGCCCAGCGCGTGGAAGCCGAGCATGGCGCGGATGTGGTTGGCCATCGACGCGCGCGCAGCATTCTCGACGTCCTTCGGCGCGGACACGCGCTTTTCGTCCCACTGCTCGACGGTCCAGCCCTGCGGCAGGTAACCGTTCACCGGATCGTGCGCGGAAGTCTGGTCGGTCAGCAGGTCCGGCTTGATGCCGCGTTCGAGCAGTTCGGCCAGTACATCGGCCACATTGCCGAGCAGGCCCACCGACTTCGGCGTGCCGGCCTGGCAGGCTTCGTCGATCAGGCGCAGCGCTTCGTCCAGGTTGTCGGTCCAGGTGTCCAGATAGCCGGTGCGCAGGCGCATGTCGATGCTGCTCTTGCGGCATTCCACGGCCAGGCAGGAGGCACCGGCCATGACGGCGGCCAGTGGCTGTGCGCCGCCCATCCCGCCGAGGCCACCGGTGAACAGCCACTTCCCGCTCAGGTCGCCACCGAAGTGCTGGCGGCCCATTTCCACGAAGGTCTCGTAGGTGCCCTGCACGATGCCCTGCGCGCCGATGTAGATCCAGCTGCCAGCGGTCATCTGGCCATACATGGCCAGGCCCTTCTTATCCAGCTCGTTGAAGTGGTCCCAGTTGGCCCAGCGCGGCACCAGGTTGGAATTGGCGATCAGCACGCGCGGCGCATCTGCATGCGTGCGGAACACGCCTACCGGCTTGCCGGACTGCACCAGCAGGGTCTGGTCATCGTCCAGCCGCTTGAGGGTTTCGACGATGGCGTCGAAGCTCTCCCAGTCGCGTGCAGCGCGGCCGATGCCGCCGTAGACCACCAGCTCCTGCGGGCGCTCGGCCACGTCCGGGTGCAGATTGTTCATCAGCATGCGCAGCGGCGCTTCGGTCAGCCAGCTCTTGGCGGTGAGCGTGGTGCCGGTCGGCGCGGCGATGGTGCGGGACGGGTCGTTGCGGGTCATGCGGCGCTCCGGTTGGTCGCGAATTCAAGGCAGGCGTTGAGCACCTGCGCCAGGGTGTGGCGCAGCGGTGCGGCGTGGTCGGGGTCGAGTGGGGTGGGCCAGCTGTGTTCGTCCACCTGGTCGGGCAGCGGCTCGTGCATGTAGCCGCGGCAGGCCAGCTCCATCTGCAGCGAATGCACGCCGCCACCGATGTTGCTGTAGTGGCGGGTGATCCAGCCGCCCTTGAAGCGGCCGTTGCGCACCTGGCTCATGCCGCTGATCGTCAGCAGGTTTTCCACCACGTCGCTCAGTGCGTTGTCGCACGAGGTATCTGCCGCGCCGGATGGGCCGGCAGTGCCGAGGTTGAACTGTGGCAATTCGCCGTCGAACAGATGCGGGATGTGCGAGCGGATCGAATGCGCGTCGTACACCACGACGGTGCCGAACTTCGCGCGCAGGCGCGTGATCTGCGCGGCCAGCGCATCGTGGTAGGGCAGGAAATAGGTATCGCGGCGGCGGGCGATTTCCGCTTCATCCGGTTCGCGTCGGGCGTGGTACAGCGGTTGGTTGTCGAACGTGGTCAGCGGGCAAAGACCGGTGGTGTTCTGGCCCGGATACAGCGATACGCCACTGGGATCGCGGTTGAGGTCGATCACCGAACGCGAGATCGCCGAACGTACCGTGGTGGCTCCCATGCCGCGCGCGAAGTCGTACAGATCGTGCACCCACCAGTCAGCATCGCGGCGCGCCAGCCACGGCGAGTGGTAGTCGCCGATCAGGTCGTGAGGCAACTCGCTGCCGGTATGCGGAAAACTGACGATCAAAGGGGCATCGCCCTCGTGCACCGTCAGCCATTCGGGATGGGTCGTCATGCCTGCGGTTCCACGGTTGGCAGCAGCTCAGCCAGGCCCTGCGCCAGCGCGCCGCTGCGCACCAGGTTCGTGGCGGTCACCATGTCCGGATGGAAGTAGCGGTCTTCTTCCAGCGTCGGCACCTGTGCACGCAGGGTGGCACGCACGGTTTCCAGCGCGGCGCTGGAGCGCAGCGGTGCGTGGAAGTCGCAACCCTGCGCGGCGGCCAGCAGCTCGATGCCGATCACGTTGGCCGCGTTCTCGGCCATCTGCATCAGGCGGCGTGCGCCGTGCGCGGCCATCGACACATGGTCTTCCTGGTTGGCCGACGTCGGGATCGAATCAACGCTGGCCGGGTAGGCGCGCTGCTTGTTCTCGGACACCAGCGCGGCGGCGGTCACCTGGGGAATCATGAAGCCGGAATTGAGGCCCGGGCGCGGGGTCAGGAACGCCGGCAGGCCGGACAGTGCCGGGTCCACCAGCATCGCCAGGCGGCGCTCGCTGATCGAACCGATCTCGCACACCGCCATCGCCAGCATGTCGGCGGCGAAGGCCACCGGCTCGGCGTGGAAGTTGCCACCGGACAGCGCTTCGCCGGTATCGGTGAACACCAGCGGATTGTCGGACACGCCGTTGGCTTCGATTTCCAGCGTGGTCGCGGCCTGGCGCAGGATATCCAGCGCTGCGCCCATCACCTGCGGCTGGCAGCGCAGGCAGTACGGGTCCTGCACGCGCACGTCGTTGTCGCGGTGCGATTCGCGGATGCCGGAGTCCTGCATCAGGCTGCGCAGGGTCGCGGCGGTGGCGATCTGCCCGCGCTGTCCGCGGATGGCATGGATACGCGGGTCGAACGGCGTGTCCGAGCCCTTGGCTGCTTCCACCGACAGTGCGCCGGTGACCAGTGCGGCCTGGAACACGGTCTCGATCTCGAAAAGGCCCGCCAGCGCATAGGCGGTGGAGAACTGGGTGCCGTTGAGCAGCGCCAGGCCCTCCTTTGCGCCCAGTTCGATCGGCTGCAGGCCGGCACGTGCCAGCGCATCCAGCGCCGGCAGGCGCTCATCACCGATGAAGGCCTCGCCCACACCCAGCATCACACTGGCCAGATGCGAGAGCGGCGCCAGGTCGCCGGAGGCACCCACCGAACCCTGTGCCGGCACCACCGGCAGCACGCTCTTGACCAGCATCGCCTCCAACAGCAGCAGGGTTTCCTCGCGGATACCCGATGCGCCCTGGGCCAGACTGACCAGCTTCAGCGCCATCATCAGGCGTACTACGCTGGCCGGCATCGGCTCGCCCACACCGGCGGCATGCGAAAGCACGATGTTCCGCTGCAGGGTGGCCAGGTCCTCGCGCTCGATGCGCACGCTGGCCAGCTTGCCGAAGCCGGTGTTGATGCCATACACCGGCGCGCCCTTGGCGACGATGGCGGCGACTGCCGCAGCACTGGCGCGCACCACCGGCAGTGCGGCCGGGTCCAGTGCGAGCGGCGCACCGCGGTAGACCTGCCGCCACTGGGCGAGAGTGACATGGCCGGGGCGAAGAACCAGGGTGTTGCTCATGTGTTGCTCCAGGAGGCAGTCAGGTCGGGCTGTCCGCGCACCACGCGCGCGTGCAGCGGGTTGAATCCAATGCGATAGACCAGGTCGGCGGGGGCGTCGATGTCCCAGATCGCCAGGTCACAGTCCATGCCGACGGCGAGGCGGCCGATGCGGTCGCCATGGCCGAGGGCGCGCGCCGCTTCACGGGTGAAGCCGGCGATGCACTCGTCCACGGTCAGGCGGAACAGGGTGGCGCCCATGTTCATCGCCAGCAGCGGGCTGGTCAGCGGTGAGGTGCCCGGGTTGCTGTCGGTGGCCAGCGCCAGCGGCACGCCTGCCGCGCGCAGCGCAGCGATCGGCGGCAGAGTGGTATCGCGGGTGAAATAGAACGCACCGGGCAGCAGTACGGCGACGGTGCCCGCGGCGGCCATCGCGGCGATGCCGGCGTCATCCAGATGTTCGATATGGTCGGCCGACAGTGCGTCGAAGCCAGCCGCCAGTTCGGCGCCATGCTGGTTGCTCAGCTGCTCGGCATGGATCTTCACCGCCAGCCCGTTCGCACGTGCTGCCTCGAACACCTGCCGTGCCTGCGCGGGCGAGAACGCGATGTTCTCGCAGAACACGTCCACCGCTTCGGCCAGGCCTTCGGCGGCGATGGCCGGAATCATCACCTCGCACACCTCGTCGGTGTACTCCTGCGCCTCGCGGCCCGGCGGAATCGCGTGCGCGCCGAGGAAGGTGGTCACCACGTTGACCCGGCATTCCTCGCCCAGCGCACGTGCCACCTGCAGCTGCTTGCGCTCGTCGGCCAGGGTCAGGCCGTAGCCGGATTTGATCTCGATGGTGGTCACGCCTTCGGCGCGCATGGCCAGCAGGCGCGGGCGGCTTTCGCTGGCCAGCTGTTCCGGCGTGGCGGCGCGGGTGGCGCGCACGGTGGAGACGATACCGCCGCCGGCGCGGGCGATCTCGGCATAGCTGACGCCCTGCAGGCGCTGCTCGAATTCGTTGGCGCGGTTGCCGGCGTAGACCAGATGGGTGTGGCAGTCGATCAGGCCCGGCGAGATCCAGCGGCCCTCGCCATCGATGCGGGTGGTCGGCTGCAGGTGGGCATCGCTGCCGGTCGCGCCGACATGGACGATGCGGCCGTCGGCACAGGCCAGCACCCCATCGCGGATGACGCCCAGGCCCTCGCCATCGAGGGTGATCAGGTGAACGTTGGACCAGAGGGTATCGACGTGCATGGCATCCACAACGCGGCTGTGCTTATATGTCTATACAATATAGGCGTCCATTTCGGGTTGTCCAGCCATGTCCGATTCGCGTTCCCCGCACTGCTTCCATGCCGCCCACGCTCTGCTGGCCGACGGCTGGGCGCGTGATGTCCGCCTGCAGGTGCAGGACGGCCGCATCACCGCCATCAGCACGGGGCAGGGTGCGCACGATGGCGACACCCGCGTCGGCATCCTGGTGCCGGGCCTGCCCAACCTGCACAGCCACGCCTTCCAGCGCGGCATGGCCGGGCTGGCCGAGATCGGCGGCGGCGACGGTGACAGTTTCTGGAGCTGGCGCGAGCTGATGTATCGCTTCCTGGCCCACCTGTGCCCGGACGCGGTGCAGGCGATCGCCGCCCAGGCTTACATGGAAATGCTGGAAAGCGGCTTCACCCGCGTCGGCGAGTTCCACTACCTGCACCACGACGCCGACGGTCGCGCCTATGCCGACCGCGCCGAGATGAGTGCGCGCATTGCAGCCGCGGCGCAGCAGACCGGCATCGGCCTGACCCTGCTGCCTGTGTTCTATGCGCATGCCGATTTCGGCGGTGCCGCGCCCAATCCCGCACAGCGGCGCCTGATCCACGATGTTGATGCCTTCGCGCAGCTGCTCGATGCTGCCAGGCCGGCGTTGGCAGCGCTGCCTGACGCGGTGCTCGGCATCGCGCCGCACAGCCTGCGCGCCGTAACCGGCGAGGAGTTGAGTGCTTTGCTGCCGCTCACCGATGGTCCGGTGCATATTCACATTGCCGAACAGGTGCGTGAGGTCGAAGCGTGCCTGGCCTGGAGTGGCCAGCGCCCGGTGCAGTGGCTGTACAACCACGCTCCGGTGGATGCGCGCTGGTGCCTGGTGCATGCCACCCACATCACCGACGACGAGCGCCGTGCCATCGTCGCCAGTCAGGCAGTGGCCGGGCTGTGCCCGATCACCGAGGCCAACCTGGGCGACGGCCTGTTCCCGATGCAGGCCTTCGCGCGCGAGGGCGGGCGCTTCGGCGTCGGCTCCGATTCCAATGTGCTGATCGACGCGGCTGAAGAGCTGCGCCTGCTCGAATACGGGCAGCGCCTGGCCCTGCGCGGGCGCAACGTGCTGGCCCCGGATGCCACGCGCAGCAGCGGCCGCTTCCTGTTCGAAGGCGCACTGCACGGCGGTGCACAGGCACTGGGTGTGGCCGCCGGTCTGCAGGTCGGCGCCAGTGCCGACCTGGTTGAACTGGATGCTGCGCACCCCGCGTTGCAGGCGCGACAGGACGACGCATGGCTTGACAGCTGGGTGTTCGCCGCACGTAATGGCGCGCTGCGATCCGTCTGGCGTCATGGCCGCCAATGCGTGGCCGACGGCCGCCACCTGCAGCGCGAGGCGATCACTACTGCCTTTGCCGCCGCCCTGCGTGGCGTACTGGGCTGATCGCCTCCCGCCACCGAGACCCCACTACGTGAAGGCCAGCAAGTCCGCCACGCTCAACCAGCGTATCCGCAGCGATCTGGAAAGCCGCATCCTCAGCGGAGAGTGGGCGCCGGGTTTCCGCATCCCGTATGAGCACGAGCTGATGGAGCAGTACGGCTGCTCGCGGATGACGGTGAACAAGGTGCTGACCGCGCTGGCCGAGAGCGGCATGATCGAACGGCGTCGCCGCGCAGGCTCGTTCGTGGCGCGGCAGCCTCCGCATCTGGAGCAGGTGGCGCTGGAGATTCCTGACATTGCAATGGAGGTCGGCTCGCGCGGCCACCAGTACGCGTATCGCCTGCTGAAGCGCGAGCTGCGCCTTGCCGACGCCGGCAATGCTGGCGAAGTCGAGCTGGCTGGCCGCGAGCATCTGCTGGCAATGCGCTGCCTGCATCTGGCCGATGGTCGTCCACTGGCGCTGGAGCATCGCCTGATCAGCCCGGTGGGCGTGCCCGAGGTGCTGGAGGTCGATTTCAATACCACCGCGCCCGGCAGCTGGCTGCTGCAGAACGTGTCCTGGACACGCGCCCAGCACCGCATCAGCGCCTGGGGCGCAGACACCGCCAGCGCCAAGCTGCTGGACGTGAAGCCCGGCACCGCCTGCCTGGTGATCGAGCGCCTGACCTGGCGCGGCGAACAGCCGATCACCCGCGTGCGGCAGGTATTCCTGGGGGATGCCTGGGACCTGGTGGCACGCTTCGCGCCTGGCGCGCGGTAGGGGTTCCATCCACGGGTGGCGTGGATCTACTGGGCCGGAACGGCTGTCGTCTTGAACTCTGTTGGTGCGTGTGTACGATGTGTATCGTCCCTGCATGAAGAGCAGGGACCTCATCCGGGATCTGGAGGCGGCAGGTTGGACCTGTTGCAGGATTCGCGGATCCCATCATGTATTCATGCATACGCAGCGGCCTCACATCATCACCGTGCCTCACCCCAAAAAGGATCTGGGCAAGGGTCTGGTGCTGGCGTTGCGGAAGCTGGCAGGACTGACGTAGGAGGTCCCATGCGCTATCCAGTCTTGATTGAGGCGGGCGATGAACGCACCGCATGGGGTGTCATCGTTCCCGATCTGCAGGGATGCTTCTCGGCGGCCGACACGCTTGACGATGCACTCAGTGCAGCCGAGGAATCTGCGCTTGCCTGGATCGATGCGGCCCTGGATGAGGGGCGCTCGATTCCGAATCCTTCTGCGCCACAGAAGATCGTCGCCGAGGCTCCCAGTGGGACGGCCTGGATTCTTGCCTACATCTGCATTGATCCGGCGCTGCTGGACGACACCATCGAGCGGGTCAACATCAGCCTGCCGCGCCGGATCCTGGCCAGGCTGGATGCGCAGGCCAGGGCTGCCGGTGAATCGCGCTCGAGTTACATCGCGCATCTGGCCGCATTGGGCTGAGCAGGCGCCATTCTGCAAAGGCATCCACGCATGGCGTGGATCTACCAAAGGTTCGCGTATCGGGATTCAGTAGATCCACGCCATGCGTGGATGTTGGCTCATCAATACGTTGCGCACTGACGCCAGCGCACCGGCTCATCCACGCCGGGGCGGGCATTGAGCTGGATACGGACGTTGCGCAGAGCGGGGTAGTGCAGCACTTCCTCGCAGACCCGTGGCCACACCGCTTCCAGTTCGCCGGTGCGGTTGATCGCCAGCGTCTGCCGGGTCAGCCAGACACCGCTGGCGATGCCGGGCTTGCCGGCCAGGGCGCGGGCCAGGTCGGCCTGGTAGCGATCCAGGGTGGCCGCATCCGGGTTGGGGTTGCTGCGCGCGTCAGAGGCCGGGGAGACCGGTGCTGAGGGCGAGGGCGCGGCGGACGGCGCTGCCGTGGTCGGGGCTGGCTCGGTGGCAGGTGCAGGCGCAGGTGCCGCCACCACCGGTGCAGCGGTAGCCGGCGTGGCATCTTCCACGTGCAGGCCCTGCAGACCCAGGCCGACCAGCAGCCCGATCGTCACCGAACCCAATGCGGCAATCGCGATCCGGCGCAGCGCCTCGTGGCGTGCACTGGCTCGCACACGGGTTTCGATGTCATCGGGCAGGTAAGGCTGCAGCAGTGGCCACAGGCGTGGGCCGTCGAGCACTTCCACGGCCTGCTTCTCGGCCGCGCTGCGACCGTCGCGCTCGATCCTGCCTTCGGTCAGCAGTACGCCGCCCTTGGCACCGGCCAGGCGCGAGGCTGCGCCCAGTTCATTCACGGCGGCGGTGCCGATGCGGTAGGCCAGGCCATGCTTGCACGACACGAGCCACTGGTTGGGGCCATCGCTGAGCAGGAAGTCGCTGCTGGGTTCGCGCGCATCCTCTGCGGGGTCGTTCAGTTCACGCAGGCCGCGCTGTTCGCGCAGCATGCGCTTGACCAGCACCGAGAATTCGCGCCAATGCATGCCGGCCAGCGCCTGCAGGCCGAGTTGCATCTCCTTCTGTCGCCGTTTGATCCACCACAGATAGACGACGGCCAGGGAACAGGTAAGCAGGGCCGACAGCAGGGCCAGGATCCAAGGGAGCATGCAGGAGGTGCGCGGAAGGAGCGAGTGCGGAAGGCGACAGTGTAAAGGTCGCGCCGCCCGGCTGGGTCAGGAGGTTCCTGACAGTAAACGTGATGCAGCGCGCAGAACGGCGCAAGGCAGGCACGAAAAACCCGCCAATCCTGAAGCCGTGAGGGGAGGGAACAAACGGCAGCCGAAGCGATTGGCGGGTTCTACGCGATTGTCAAACAAATTTTATTGCGTTGCAACAATTGCCGGTCAGGGCGTGCTGCCTGGCGACTGGTGGCTGCCCGGTACCGGCGCATCGCTGTCGGAGGCGGCGCGGGTTTCAAGTTTGGCCAAGCGCGCGTGCAGGGCGTCGATACGGGCCTCCAGCGCCGTCACTTCATCGGCGGTGGGCACGTGCAGGCGCTTGAGCACCCCCTGCACCTGGTCATCGAAGGCCTGTTCGACCTTGTTCCAGGTTCCGGCGGCCTTTTCGCGCGCCTCGTCCAGCGACGATTCGACGTTGTCGCGCCAGCCAGGGCCCTGTTCACCGTTGCGTTCGCGGCGGCGCGACTCCCAGGCTTCGCCCTCCTTCACCAGGCCTTCAAAGAAGCGGCCGCCTTCGGCCTGGGCGCGGCCCAGTGCCCCCAGCCCGGCCAGCCAGACCTGCTGTGCCGAATTGCTGAGCTTGCGCGAGAAGCGCTCGGCCTGGTCGCCGAAAGAGGTGTCGTCGTCGCGGCGGTCGTCGTTTTCGTAACGGTTCATCGCACTTCCCGGGGGAGTTGGGCCTGCCCCGAGAGTAGCGCGCGCCGGCGTTGCACGGCCGTGACGGCCGCCGTCGGGGTTCAGCCCAGCTTTTCCTTCAGCACGCGCTGGATCTCGCCTTCGACCATGCCCTTCATCGCCGACAGCAGGAAGCCGAGCTTGGCGGTCACGCGCACGGCGCCCGGCTGCAGTTCGATCGCACCGTCCACGCCACTGCCGGAGAAGTTCAGCACGTCGGCGGCCCAGGACGACTTCAGGCCGAAGCGTTCGGACAACTTGGCGGCGACCTGTTCGATCGCTGCGCGCGCCTGTGCGTCGGGCAGGGCGTGGGCGTGGCGAACATCGATGGTGGACATGCAGGCTCCTGGCGCAGGGCGGGGATGATCAATGAGGGCGAGCATTGTGCGCATCGAGGGCCTTCGCGCCAAGCACTCATCGCCGGTTCTTCTTCGTTGGCGAGCAACCTGCTAGGCTGCGCCGCGTGCAGAACCTGCTTGTTCACTTCAGCCAACAACAACAGCCCGACCAGCCGCTGCGGCCCGGGGTGCAACGCATCGTGCGCCAGGCCAACGGCAGCGTGCGGCTGGGCGAGGGCGGCAATGGCGCCCTGTTGCTGGCCCAGTTCTGCATGGACGATCGCGGCCTCTGGCTGCAGGTCGGCAACGGCATCCGCGGCATCCACGTGAACGGCCGCCCGGTGCGGCGCATGGCCCTGCTGCGCGCAGGCGATGCGGTCTACGTCGATGGCGTGGAGATGGTGCTGCAGGGCGAGGTCGAGAGCCTGCTGCAGGCGCCGGTGCCCAGGAACGAGGACGGCACCGATGAGCAGCAGCGCCTGCTGCGCGGTGTCGGCGGCCTGCATCATGGCCGCAGTTTCACCCTGTCACGGCCCCGCCTGATCGGCCGTGGCAGCGAGGCCGACATCGCCATCGACGATCCGGCCTTCGCCGAACAGCACGCCCGCGTGGAAGTGCATGGCGAACGCGTGTTGCTGCGCGACCTGGGCAGTGCCGACGGCACCCGGGTCAACGGCGTGGCCGTGCGTCACTGCTGGCTGCAGCCTGGAGACCAGGTAGTGTTCGATGGCCAGCACCGGTTCGTGCTGGAAGTGCCGCACGATCCACACCGTCGCCCACTGCCGGAGGAAGATGACGCCAGCCAGGAGGCCGAACAGGCACCCATGCTGCCGGCCGCTCCGCGCAGGGTCCGGCGCTGGCCGTGGCTTCTGGTCAGTGCCCTGCTGCTGGCGGCGCTGCTCAGCCTGCTGCTCTGGTTCGGCGCGCGCTGAAGCAGGCCCGCCGGGCATGGCCCGGCGCTACCCACACGGCGCGTGCCTACCTGCTTCCGGTAGGTGCCGACCTTGGTCGGCACGATCTCCGCAGGCCGACCAAGGTCGGCAGCCGATGCGCGCCTGCGCCGGTCAATGGATACGGATGCAACCAAATTTCCCTTGCCGCACTAGGCCGCAAGGCTGGTGCACTGCGGCATACTAGGGGTCTTGCCCCACAGGTGTGACATGACGCGCGCGTTCAACTTCAGTGCCGGCCCTGCAACCTTGCCGGAATCGGTCCTGCGCCAGGCGCAGGCGGAAATGCTGGACTGGCACGGGTCCGGCGCTTCGATCGTGGAAATGAGCCATCGCGGCGCGGAATTCATGTCCGTGGCCGCCGAGGCCGAGGCCGACCTGCGTCGCCTGCTCGACATCCCCGACGACTATGCGGTGCTGTTCCTGTCCGGTGGCGCCACCACCCAGCAGGCGCTGATCCCGCTCAACTTCGCAGCCCCGGGCCAGCGCGCCGACTATGTGGTCAGTGGCCATTGGGGCAAGACAGCGGTGAAGCAGGCTGGCGTCTACGTGGACGTCAACATTGCCGCCAGCAGCGAGGCCAATGGCTATCGCGCGCTCCCAGCACGCACCGACTGGCAGCTCTCGCCGGACGCCGCTTACGTGCACATCACCGCCAATGAGACCATCCACGGCGTCGAGTTCCGTGACGTGCCCGACACCGGTGACGTCCCGCTGATCGCCGACTTCAGCTCGTCCATTGCCAGTGAACCGCTGGACGTGCGTCGCTACGGGGTGATCTACGCCGGCGCGCAGAAGAACCTGGGCCCGGTTGGCATCGCGGTGATGATCATCCGCCGCGACCTGCTCGAGCGCAGCGGTCAGCCGCGTGCGGACATCTTTGATTACCGCTCACACGTTGCCCGCGATTCGATGCTCAACACTCCGCCGACCTGGAACTGGTACCTGGCCGGCCTGGTGTTCAAGTGGATGCTGGCCGAGGGGGGCGTGGCCGGGTTTGCCAGGCGCAATGCCGCCAAGGCCGCGCTCGTGTACGGCGCCATCGATGGTTCCGGCGGCTTCTATCGAAACGAGGTCGAACATGCGGCGCGTTCGCGGATGAACATCCCGTTCTTCCTGCCCAGCGCCGACCTCGATGCGCGCTTTGTCGCCGAAGCCAAGGCCGCCGGCCTGCTGGCACTGAAGGGGCACAAGGTCGTCGGCGGCATCCGGGCCTCGCTGTACAACGCCATGCCGCTGGCCGGGGCCGAGGCGCTGGTCGCCTTCATGGCCGATTTCCAGCAGCGTCACGGCTGAGCAATGAACGGCGCGCACCGTCGGGTGCGTGCCCCGCAACAAGGAATTACGATGGCAAGCAGCGAATCCAGCAAGAAGGCGCCGAAGAAGGCCGAACCGGCCAAGGACAGCGCAGCACCCAAGAGCAAAGCGAAGTCCAAGGCCGCGTCGAACCCCGCGCCCACCCTGGCGCCATTGGCGCTGGCCGATGTGCGCACGAAGATCGACCAGATCGACCGTGACATCCAGAGCCTGATCGCCGAGCGCGCGCGCTTCGCCCACCAGGTCGGCAAGGCCAAGGGCAAGCTCGCCGCCGCCGTCGATTACTACCGCCCCGAGCGCGAAGCGCAGGTGCTGCGCATGGTGGTGGACCGCAACGAAGGCCCGCTCAGCGACGAGCTGCTGGTGCATGTCTATCGCGAGATCATGTCAGCCTGCCTGGCCCAGCAGGAGCCGTTGAAGATCGGTTACCTCGGCCCGGAAGGCACCTTCAGCCAGCAGGCCGTGCTCAAGCACTTCGGCCGCTCGGCGCTGGGCCTGCCGATGGCGAGCATTGAAGAAGTGTTCCAGGAAGTGGAAGCGGGCAACGCCGATTTCGGCGTGGTGCCGGTGGAGAATTCAGGGCAGGGCACCATCCAGATCACCCTGGACATGTTCCTGACCTCCAACCTGAAGATCTGCGGTGAAGTTGAACTGCGCGTGCAGCAGTACCTGATGTCGCGCAGCGGCCGCATCGAGGACATCGAGCGCATCTACGCCCATCCGCAATCGTTCATGCAGACCTCGGCCTGGCTGCGCGCCAACCTGCCCAAGGCCGAGAAGATCCCGGTATCCAGCAACGCTGAAGGTGCGCGTCGTGCGCGCAATGCAGACGACGCGGCGGCCATCGGTGGCGAAAGCGCCGGCCATGTGTACGGCCTGAAGAAGGTGGTCACCAAGCCGATCCAGAACGATGCCGACAACACCACGCGTTTCCTGGTGGTGGGCCGCAACATCTTCCCGACCTCCGGCCACGACCGCACCTCGGTGCTGGTGTTCATCCATGACAAGCCCGGTGCGCTGTTCGATGTGCTCAGCCCGTTCGCCCGCCACGGCATCAGCATGAACCGCATCGAGTCGCGCCCGTCGCACCACGGCAAGTGGGAGTACGGGTTCTTCATCGACCTGGCCGGTCACATCGACGACGTGCCGATGCAGGCCGCGCTGGCCGAACTGGAAGCGCACTCGGCGCAGATCAAGGTGCTCGGCTCCTATCCGGTGGCCGTGCCCTGAGTGCGGCTGTCGCGGTGGCCCTGGCCGCCGCCCCCTGATGCATCGCCGGCACTGCCGGCGTCTACGGAATGATCGAACGATGAGCAACGCGCAACACTGGATTGCCCGCAAGGGCCGGCCGCTGCAGGGCAGCCTGACCATTCCCGGCGACAAGTCCGTCTCGCACCGCTCGGTGATGTTCGCCGCGCTGGCCGATGGCACCTCGCATATCGACGGTTTCCTGGAAGGCGAAGACACTCGCGCCACCGCGCGCATCTTCAGCCAGCTGGGCGTGCGCATTGAAACCCCCAGCCCGTCGCAGCGCATCGTGCACGGCGTCGGCGTCGACGGCTTGCAGGCGCCCGATGCGGCGCTGGACTGCGGCAACGCCGGTACCGGCATGCGCCTGCTGGCCGGCCTGCTGGCGGGCCAGACGTTCGACTGCACGCTGATTGGTGATGAATCGCTGTCTGGCCGCCCGATGCGCCGCGTCACCGGCCCGCTGTCGCAGATGGGCGCGAAGATCGATACCCAGGATGACGGCACGCCGCCGCTGCACGTGCATGGCGGCCAGGCACTGTACGGCATCGACTTCGCCTCGCCGGTGGCCAGCGCGCAGATCAAGTCGGCCGTGTTGCTGGCCGGTCTGTACGCGCAGGGCGAAACCAGCGTGACCGAGCCGCACCCGACCCGCGACTACACCGAGCGCATGTTGTCCGCCTTCGGCGTGGATATCGAATTTTCACCGGGCAAGGCACGCCTGCGCGGCGGCCAGCGCCTGCGCGCCACCGATATCGTGGTACCGGCCGACTTCTCTTCGGCCGCGTTCTACCTAGTGGCCGCCAGCATCATTCCCGGCTCCGCGCTGCGCCTGAAGCAGGTTGGCCTGAACCCGCGCCGCACCGGCCTGTTGCACGCGCTGCGCCTGATGGGCGCGGACATCACCGAAGAGAATCCGGCCGAGCAGGGCGGTGAGCCCGTCGCCGATCTGGTGGTGCGCTACGCTCCGCTGAAGGGCGCACGCATTCCGGAGGCATTGGTGCCGGACATGATCGATGAGTTCCCGGCGCTGTTCGTGGCCGCCGCCGCTGCCGAAGGCCAGACCGTGGTCAGCGGTGCGGCGGAGCTGCGGGTGAAGGAGTCCGATCGTCTCGCTGCGATGGCCACCGGCCTGCGCGCGCTGGGCATGCAGGTGGACGAAACCGAAGACGGTGCCACCCTTCACGGCGGTGTGCGCCTGGGCAGCGGCACCATCGAAAGCCACGGTGACCACCGCATCGCCATGGCGTTTGCCATTGCCGGCCAGATCAGTGACGGCGAAGTACGCATCAACGACATCGCCAACGTCGCCACGTCCTTCCCGGACTTCGACGGGCTGGCCCGCAGCGCGGGGTTCAACCTGGCCTGATCGGCACGGCGTCCGCCGGGCCACGCCCGGCGAATGACGCGACCCGGTAGGTGCCGACCTTGGTTGGCACGAAAAGCCTCGCCTGGTAGGTGCCGACCTTGGTCGGCACGACGTTCCGCATAAAAAGACGGAGGCCGAAGCCTCCGTCGAAACATCACGAACCCCTCGTCCGCGATCAACGCTGCTCGGTGCGGAAATCCACCGGAACCCGCACCACGCTGGCCACTGCACGTCCCTCGTGCATTGCCGGCTGGAACTTCCAGTTCTGCACGGTGCCCAGCACCGCACGATCAAGATCGCGGCTACGCTCACCACTACGCGAAACGATCGCTGCAGTGGTCACGTTGCCACGGGTATCCACATTGAGGCTGGCTACCACACTGCCCTGTACGCCGTTGCGCAGCGCCGTCGCCGGATAGGTCGGCTTGCTGTTGCTGGCCAGCGGGCGAGCTTCCCGGTTGCGCACTGCCGGCGCCGCCTTGCGCTGGCTGTTGGCCGGTGCTGCCTGGCGAGCGGCCGGTGCCTGCGTGTCGGCAACCGGCGCCTGATCCGGCGCTGGCAGCATGCGTTCACCGACCGGCGCCGGCGCCACATCTTCCTGGCTGGAATGGCGCAGCCAGAGCAGGGCGGCCGCGAACATCGCCACGATCAGCGCGATCCACATCCAGGGGGACGTCGGCCGGTGCTGCTCGCTGGACTCACGCTGCAGCTGCGGCGAATGAAGGTCTTCGTGGGTGGTGGCGGTCATCGCAAACTCCTTCCGTCAATTGACGACGTGCAGAGTGTTGCTCGAGCCCGCGGTGCGAAGTGTCAGCACTGCGTCAACGCAACCGGCAGGGTTCAGTTTGCCTGCCTGGAAGCGTTCAGCTACTGCGTCTTGAAGTCGAACGGCACTTCAATGCTGCCCGGTACAGGCTGGCCGTTGCTCTGCGCCGGGGTAAAGCGCCAACGGCGCACGGCGTCGGTCGCGGCACGGTCGAGCTCGCGTGAACCGCTGCGCTGGATCACGGTGGCGTTGTTTGGGTAGCCGGTGGCATCCACGTCCACGCGGACCACCACGCTGCCGGTCTCGCCGGCGCGCAGGGCCGCAGCCGGGTAGGTCGGGGGCGGCGACTGCCCGGCAATCGGCATCGGCTGGCTGTTGCCGGTGGCGGCCGGGGCAGGGGCCGCTGCAGCCGGGGCCGCTTCGGCGATCGGGGCCGGCGGTGGCGGCGCGGTTTCCACCAGTTTCGGGGCTTCTTCCTCCACCGGGGCCGGCTTGGCATCGGGCATATCGCTGGAGCCGGCGGCGGCGGGCAGCGGTTCCGGCAGCGGTTCGACCTGGGCCGTTTCCTGCGGGGTCTGCGCGGCCGGGTCGGCGCGGAAAAACTCCTTGTCGCGGCCGGTCAGCCAGACCACGACGAACAGCAGCACGCCCACGCCGAAGGCGATGCCGGCGATCTTCAGGGCGTTGCGCGGGATATGCACGGTGAACGACTTGGCGGACGACGAGCGGGGTGCAGACATGGACCGGACCGGTACGGAATAGCCCGATTCTGCCACGGCGGGAATGAACCGGGCGGCAGAAATCCGTATAACAAGCGATAATCCCATCCCTGATACCCACCACGACACCCGCCATGCTTGATCCAGCCTTGCTCCGCCACCAGCCCGCCGACCTCGCCGAACGCCTGCGCACCAGCCGCGGCTTCGAGCTCGACGTGTCTGCCCTGGAGTCTCTGGAGGCCGATCGCAAGCGCATCCAGGTGCGGACCCAGGAGCTGCAGAGCCTGCGCAACAGCCGTTCCAAGGCCATCGGCCAGGCCAAGGCCAAGGGTGAGGACGTCTCGGCCATCATGGCCGAGGTCGCTGCTTTCGCCGACGAGCTGAAGGCGTCGGAAGTGGCGCTGGACGAGCTGCGCGAGAAGATCGACGCGATCTCGATGGGCATCCCGAACCTTCCGGCCGATGACGTGCCGGCCGGTGCCGACGAGAACGACAACATCGAACAGGCGCGCTGGGGTACCCCGCGCCAGTTCGACTTCAAGGTGCTCGACCACGTCGAGCTGGGCGCCCGCAACGGTTGGCTGGACGGTGAAACCGCCGCCAAGCTGTCCGGCTCGCGCTTCACCGTGCTGCGTGGCCCGATTGCGCGCCTGCATCGTGCCCTGGCCCAGTTCATGGTCGACCTGCACACCGGCGAGCATGGCTATGAAGAAACCAATGTGCCGCTGCTGGTCAACGCCGATTCGCTGCGCGGTACGAGCCAGCTGCCGAAGTTCGAGGACGACCTGTTCAAGACCGCCGTGGGCGATTCCACGCGCTACCTGATCCCGACCTCGGAAGTGCCGCTGACCAACATCGTGCGCGACGAGATCGTCGACGCCGAGCGCCTGCCGCTGCGCATGACCGCCCACTCGATGTGCTTCCGTGCCGAGGCCGGCAGTGGTGGTCGTGACGTGCGCGGCATGATCCGCCAGCACCAGTTCGAGAAGGTCGAGCTGGTCTCGATCAGCCGCCCGGAAGACAGCGACGCCGAACATCAGCGCATGACCCGCTGCGCCGAAGTGGTGCTGGAAAAGCTGGGCCTGCCGTACCGCAAGGTGCTGCTGTGCACCGGCGACATGGGTTTCTCGGCGGTGAAGACCTACGATCTGGAAGTCTGGCTGCCGTCGCAGGAGACCTACCGCGAGATCTCCTCGTGCTCCAACTGCGGCGACTTCCAGGCCCGCCGCATGCAGGCCCGCTGGCGCAACCCGGCCACCGGCAAGCCGGAGCTGGCGCATACCCTGAATGGCTCGGGCGTGGCCGTTGGCCGGGCAATGATCGCGGTGATGGAAAACTACCAGAACGCCGACGGCAGCATCACCGTGCCCGAGGCGCTCCGCCCGTACATGGGTGGCATCGAAGTCATCGCCTGAACCCGGTAGGTGCCATGCTTGCATGGCACAGCGCTGGCTTTGGTGGATCCACGCATGGCGTGGATCTACCCGGATGGCGCTGCACGCACGTCCGGTGCGAATCCATCGAAGCTCCAGTAGATCCACGCCATGCGTGGATGGCGCGAACCATCAGCTGGCTGCGCGTAGCTTCTCCACGGCACCCAGCTGGGCTCGCCGTTCTCCGGCACGCACCACGCAGCTGCTGCGGGGCTCCAGTAGATCCACGCCATGCGTGGATGGCGCGAACCATCAGCTGGTTGCGCGAAGCTTCTCCAATGGCACCCATCCCGGTTCGCCGGTCTCCGACTCGCACCACGCCCAACCATTGAGGGTACGCAGCCCGCGCAACTGCTGCCCCAGATCCACATCCAGCTCCCGCGCGCAGTAATCCTCCGTGGCGAACGCGTCACCGTGCGCATCGCGACCGATCATCGGCGCCGGCACGAAGCCGGGCTGCTGCCCCTCGGCCTCGCACAGGAACCAATCGTCCCAGCCTTCCGGGCCTTCATAGCGTTCGCCTACCACCAGGGCCTGGCCTCGGCGCAGGGTGATCGGATGCGGGAATTCGCTGCGATGCGCAGCGATCACGATGTAGTTCATGGGCCCAGCCTAACGCCGTGGAGAGCGTCATGGATGGGGCCGCATCCACGCATGGCGTGGATCTACCGGTGCACAAAAAAACGGCCCCGCAACGCGGGGCCGCCAGGGTGGGCCGGGATGGGGGAGGGAATCCCGGCCCGCGTTCAGCGCCCAGACGAGGAGAGAGGGGCGCCGAACGTTGGAACGCGTTACGCCGCAGCGGCTTCAGCGGCCTCATGCGACGGCAGGGCCGCAAGCGCGCCGGCAATGGCGTCTTCGCGATGCTGCGGCGAGTAGGCGATGCCTTCGGCACGCACGAACTCGATGTCATTGATGCCCCAGAAGGCGAAGGTCTGGCGCAGGAACGGTTCCTGGAAGTCGGCCGGCGAATCGGTGTAGATGCCACCTCGGCTGCTGACCACGATCACGCGCTTGCCACCGGCCAGGCCGACCGGGCCGTTCTCGGTGTACTTGAAGGTGCGCCCGGCCACGGCCACGCGGTCGATCCAGGCCTTCAGAGTGGAGGGGATGCTGAAGTTGTACATCGGCGCGCCGATCACCACGATGTCGGTTGCCAGGAACTGCTCGAGCACCTGTTCAGCATCGGCGGCTTCGACCGCGTCGGCCTTGGCCAGCGAGCTGCTGCGCAGATGCGGTACCGGATTGGCGTCAAGATCGCGATAATCGACCTGCAGGCCTTCGATCTGCTGCTTGAGCCGGGCCACCACGGCGGCGGTCAGGTGGCGGGAGACGGAGTTCTCGCCAAGCACGCTGGCGTCGAGATGCAGAAGCTTCATGGCAGTCACCTATGTTCTGGAAGGAAGAAGCGGGTAGGCCCCGCCGACGGAGAGAACGATAGGTTGTTGCAAAGGCGGGATAAAGGTGGTTGAATGCCACGTATTGTTCTATACATGGAACTCGGGCATGCATGACCTGAATGATCTGTACTACTTCGCGATGGTGGTCGACCACGGCGGATTCGCCGCCGCCGAGCGCGCACTGGGCATTCCCAAGTCGCGCTTGAGCCGCCGCATCAGCCAGCTGGAAACCGACCTGGGCGTGCGCCTGCTGCAGCGCTCCACGCGCCGTTTCGCCGTCACCGACGTCGGCACCAGCGTGCATCGCCACGCGCAGACCATGCTGGCCGAGGCGCAGGCCGCACGCGAAGTGGTGGACCGCCTCAGCGCGGAACCGCGCGGCGTGGTGCGTGCCAGCGTGCCGGTCTCGCTGGCGCAGATGCAGCTGCCCAAGCTGCTGCCCAAGTTCCTGGAGCAGTACCCGAAGGTGCGGCTGCAGCTGAACATCAGCAACCGCCGCGTGGACATCATCAATGAAGGTTACGACGTGGCCCTGCGCGTACGCTCGCGGCTGGACGACGATGGCAGCCTGGTGATGCGCAGCTTCGGCCAGGTGCAGGAACTGCTGGTGGCCAGCCCGAAGTACCTGGACCGCGCCGGTCGCCCCAAGGACCCGGAAGAGCTGACCCAGCACGTCACTCTCAGTATCAGCGAAGACGAAGCGCGCCAGCGTTGGGAGCTGCATGGCCCGGAAGGCGAGGTGCGCCGGGTGGACCTGCAGCCGCGCGTGGCCGGCTTTGACTTCCCCCTGCTGCAAAGCATGGTGAAGGACGGATTCGGTATCACCATGCTGCCGGAAACCGTGTGCGCCGATGCCGTGCGCAATGGCGAGCTGGAAGTGGTGTTGCCGGACTGGTCGCTGCCGCAGGGCGTGTGCCATGCCGTATTCGCCTCGCGCCGCGGTCTGTTGCCGGCGGTACGCGTGTTCATCGACTTCCTGGCCGAACACCTGCCGCCACAGCTGGAGGCGTCGCGCCTGCACTGCGATGGCGCCTGTGAGAAGGCCAAGGAGCGCATCAAGGCCAGCGCGCTGGGCGCGTTGGCGGTGGATGCCGGCTGAGGTTGGGAGCGGTAGCGCCGGGCTGTGCCCGGCGGTTACGCCGGTCTTGGGCAAATCGCCCGGTCGTGCGAGAATGCGTGCCCGGCCAGCAGGCTGGGCCGATACGGAGAGATGGCCGAGCGGTTTAAGGCACCGGTCTTGAAAACCGGCGAAGGGTTAAACCTTCCGTGGGTTCGAATCCCACTCTCTCCGCCAGCATCTTCAAAAAGCCCCTTGAGATAGGGGCTTTGTCGTTTCTCTGGTACTTGCTGCCCGCCCGCTTGCCCATCAACCTGCAATGGTCGGTTCTGCACGATCTGCTGCCGAATCCAGCCTTGCACCTCGGATTGCATCCACAGTGGGCGGCGCCCGATGCGGATGGAGCGCGGGAAGCGGCCGACCTGGATCTCTCCGTAGATGAAGGTGGTGCCCATGCCGGTCATCTGGCGCATGCGATCGAGCGAAAGCAGTTCTTCCAGTGGCTCAGCTGCGCCCATGACGACCTCCCATGGTCCTGGCCTTCGGTGCGCGCTCATGCGGCATTGGAGCGGGTCGAGAGGCCGCCGTGTCGATGCGGTTCAGCGGACCTTGATCTCCAACACGATCCCGGTGGGAGGCGTGAGTGATGGCGGGGTCGCACAAGAGCCGGCTCACAACATCGTCCGGTCCGGCCGCCATCGACGCCACATTTGGGCTGGTCGAAATCACGACGGCATGAAGCCGGATGCATCGGCCCATACGGATCGAATGGGCCTTGGATGATCATCTGGTTTCAATCAAAAGCGTTCTGCAAGCTTTTTGCTCCGAAAGGACTCTGCAAGATAGTCGACAAAGGCGCGGGTTTTCGCCGGCAAGAACTGCCGATTCGCGTAGTAGACCGATACAGGGCCACCCTCTGCGTGCCAGGCGGGGAGCAGTCGAAGGAGCTCGCCGCGATCAAGGTAGGGTAGGGCATGCGACGACGGAACGAAGGCGACGCCGAGCCCCAGGGCAGCGGCTCGACACAGCGCACCGGGATCATTGAATGCAATGCGCTCCCCTACAGGTGATGCGGCTTCGTTCCCGCGATCGTCACGGAAGACCCACTGGACAATGCGGCCCGTTCTGGTGGAGCGCATGTCAACCAAACTGAAAGCAGAAAGATCCTGCAGGGACTGTGGTGCTTGTCTGCCTTGCATGTATGAGGGGGATGCAACGGCAATGATGCGCACCTGCGCGAGAGTCTTGGAGACCGTGCCTGGAGGGAGTTCAGCGCCCCGACCGATCGCGGCGTCATAGCCTTCAGAGATCAGATCTACGTGTCGGTTGTCCAGCTGCCAGTCAATTCTGACCTTGGGGTGTCTGGCGAGAAAACCCGGCAGCATCGGGATCACGTAGTCGAGCCCAAAAACAGTTGCGATGCTGACTTTCAGCACACCCGACGGATCCTGTTGCTGATTTGAAACTTCAGCGATCGCATCGTGGAGGCCGTTGAGACTGGACTTGATCGAGGCTGCCAGCAGCTCACCCGCCTCCGTAAGCGTCAGTTTGCGCGTCGTCCTGTGGAAAAGGCGAACTGAAAGATTTCGCTCCAACATCGCTACATTGCGGCTGACGGCCGATGGGGTTAGCCCGAGCTGACGGGCAGCTCCGGAAAAGCTGCCAAGTGCCGCTGCTTTGGCAAAGCACTCGAGGTTTGAGAGGGTCTCCATATTTTTATTTTCAAGTAATAAGCACAAGTAATTCAAGCTATTTGTTACTACTGGGAACTGCCGGGGTGGGGGATCATCCCGCTGCCATCACTCGGATGGCCATTCACAAGCGAGGCGCTTCCTTGAATACGAATACCGAACATGGCTTCACCGAGCAGTCTTTACAGACTCGCGTTGTGCTTGATCGTCACCTGGAGGCATTTCGGCTCGGTGACGTGGAACTCACACTTCTCGACTACGCCTCGGATGCAGTCATCATCAATGGGACAGGGAAGATCATCCATGGCCATGACGAAATTCGGGAAACGTTCGTCCAGGTCTACCGGGATTTTTTTCCCGATGGCACTCGTAACATCACGATTGATGAGCTCGCCGTACACGGGGAGACTGCATACATCCGATGGCGAGCGAAGAACGCAGTCATGGCGACCGACACTCTTATTGTTCGTGGTGGAAAAATTGCGATTCAGACGTTTGCCGGATTGTTCCGGGAATGACGCCCGCCATGAGTGGCTTCACTGACCAATGAGTATGACTAAGCCAACCATTGATTGAGTTGGCTCGGAGAAAGGGTAAAGCGTCGGTCGCCTGGTGGTCGACGCTGCCCGTTCTGTTGGCTCTGTTCGAATGATCCGCGCAGGCCGTGTGAACCGGATCGCGCGGGCGCCCCATCCGGAAAGATTCGTGCGCCCATCCTGAACTTCCTTCTGTTCCTGCATTCTTCCCGGGAGACAAGGGATCTTGGATTGCGCCCATTGGCTCAGTCAAAATTGCCAGAGATTGCCGGAACGCTGCTGCAACCACTTAGCCGCTGTCATTCTCATGGCTGCGAGTGATTTGCGGGAAGGCCTGGTCCAAGGGTCGAGGCGAGCGACGGGCTTCTGATGGGTCACGAGCGGCACGCTTGGGGCACAATCCATCGCCTGGAGATAGCTGCGATGCGCTTCAATGATCTCGGTACTCATGGCAGGCTCGACAGGTGAGGCGCTTGGATGTCCCATGCACCGCTGCAAGCCAGCTACCTCTACAAGCAGATGGGTCGGCAAGTGGCGGGCAGCCGGCTCTTGGTCGGATTCCTGCAGCCGAACCAATCGATCGTGAAGGACCTCGAAGACATATGAAATCGGTGGAGCTAGAGGCAAGTGTCCCCGCTCGCGCAGGGACTGTTGCTCCTGAAACGGTCACACGGACTGCGTTGGCCGGCTACTGGCAGTAGAACTCTGCTGAAACTTCGTTGATCCTGTCGTAGTAGTCGTTGGGCATGTTCCCATTGCCGGAGTAAACGAGCTCTGCGCGCCGCATGTAGCTGATGGCGTAGGCCCCTGGCGTGTTACAGCTCGCTGGAATTGCTCCGGTGTACGTTTGACCGCCGAACGTGTGCGAGTACTCGGTGCAGGAGTAACCCCCACCGAGACTTTCGGGTTCCGGCCTGCAGTAGCCGACGCTCCCCGCCATATTTGCCGCCCAGCCCGTGTTCGCATCAGACGGACACGAGCCAAGACCCTCCGGGCCCCAATCACCGTAGGTGTAGAGACCCGACGGGCCTTCTACTCCGCCTTGGCACGTGTTGGTCCACGAGAGGATGTAAGGTGCCACACCCTCCGTATCCACCAGGAGTACCCGGCCGGTGTGAACCCACTGGCCTGCGAAGGCATTTTGGGCGACACCGGCTGACATCAGGCAAAGGGACGCGCCCAGTAGCAGGGGGCGGAGGGCTGAGCGGGCAGTTCTGCGATCGTTTGGCTTCGATTTCACTTCCATCTCTCCATGAGTAGGGTAGTGCTGCACTGCTCGCGCAAGGTCGCAACAGTCCACCAGGGGTGCAATCGGAAAACCACCAGCACGGCTGTAGGTGAAGTCCTACTAAGCGGCGCAAGAAGCGCCACGTGGGTGAGTCTGAGCGCTCAAGACTGGTGATTGAGAGCTTCGCAGTGGTTGAGGCGGCCGGCCGTATGCCTCGGCCATGCGTCCCTCCTTTGGCGACCAAGGCTTCCGCACCACCTCGATGCTCTCTGTCTGGATCCTGCTGGGTGACACCTGGGGGATGTGGTGGAACGGTCGCCACATTGCCGGGCTCTACCCGGAGATGCGCCTGCGCGCAGCCGTGGCGCGGCTGCTGGTCGCTACCCCGGGAGAGCCGGTCGTGCCGCTGCCCGGCCTCCCGCCATCATTTGACAGACCTGCAGGAAGTGGGAGGTTAGGCTCTAGGTGAGTCGCGTCACTGACCCGTACCGAACTGGGAGATGGAAGGTGAAAGTGAGTACACGATTGGCTGGCGTGGCGGATCTTGAACAGGTCGCGGTTCTGTTCGACGAGTACCGTCAGTTCTACGCGCAGCCCACTGATCTTGCCTTGGCAAAGCAGTTCATGCATGCACGCTTGTCAGAGGGTTCCTCGCTTGTGCTGGTGGCCGAAGCGGATGAAGGTAGCGTTGTCGGGTTTACTCAGCTCTATCCGCTGTTCGATTCAATTGGTGCATGCCCAAGCTTCATTCTTTACGACCTCTATGTCGCCAAGCGCGCGCGTCGTACAGGTGTTGCGCGCACGCTTATGGTCGACGCGGTGGAAGAGGCGCGCAGGTGCGGAGCAGGTCGCATTGAGCTGCAGACCGCACGCGACAATGGGCCTGCTCAGGCTCTCTATGAAGGTCTTGGGTGGAAGCGTGATGATGATTTCTTCATCTACGCCATTCATCCTTGAGTACAGGGTTTGCCGATAGTCCTTTGCCGTGCGTGGCTGCTGATACCTGAGTGGCAGTGACCGGCCTGGTGCCTGGCCGAGGCTGGAGAGGGGGCGCAGATAAAGGCGGCGCGCGGAAACCGCGCAGACTGGCGGCCGAGACGGCTGGGCCGCTGATTGCTGTCGGCTGTTTGCCAGCAGGCCGACGCCGACAACGAGGCATGCGACCAGGGCTGCAATGGATACGGGGAGGTGGAGTTCGTCACGGCCCGCAGCGGCAAAGGCGACGTGGATAGCGGAGTAGAGCCCGTCAAGCCATCTCTGATGATAACGGCAGTCGCTGGGCGACTGCCGCTACCTGGTCGATGCATCAGTAGTCATTACTTCACTTCGGCATGAGCACGGTATCGATCACGTGGATCACGCCGTTGGACTGGCCCACGTCTGCGATGCTGATCGCGGCTTTCCCGCCCTTGGCGTCAACCACCCACAGCTTGCCATCGCGCAGCGCGACGGTGAGCGACTCGCCTTGAACGGTCTTGAGCGTGGCTTTGCCACCGTGCTTCCGGGCATCGGCCATCAGCTGCGCGGAACTGTAGTTGCCGGGCACGACGTGGTAGGTCAGGATCTTGGTCAGTTGGGCCTTGTTTTCAGGCTTCACCAACGTGTCGACAGTGCCCGCGGGCAGTTTGTTGAAGGCTGCATTGGTGGGAGCGAAGACGGTGAAGGGGCCGGCACCGTTCAGCGTGTCCACGAGGCCTGCGGCCTTGACCGCGGCGACCAGGGTGGTGTGGTCCTTGGAATTGATGGCGTTCTCGACGATGGTCTTGGTCGGATACATCTCCGCCCCGCCGACCATCACTGTATTGGCTGCGAAGCTTGCCGAAGTGGCTGAAACGAGTACGGCGAAGCTTACTGCGGCTGCAATGCGCTGAAGAGCTTTCACGGTGCGTTCCTTTATGGGATGCCCGCAAAGCACGGGCATCTTACCTACGTCTTGAAGAGGCACCTGGATGCACTGATTTCAACGCCAGCGCGTTGCCAGCCGCGATGTTGTCGATCTGTGAGGGCCGGATGAACCCATACCCGTATGTGTGACGGTCACGGCCTGACGAATGCGCTGCGCCCCAGCATCAGTAGGGAGCATGAACTCCGTCCCGTTCAGCTTCGAACATGGCGTATGTCCGAGGGACAGCCCGAAAGGCGGGCATTGCTGATGGCCTGGCGGACACCACAGGTACGGCATGAGAGAACGGTGCCGCCGCTGACGTGTTCCATCTCGTTCTCGCCCCAGGTGCTGGTCGACCCGCAGGCGGTACATGTGGCGACGATCTGGAGTGCTCGAGCCAGATCGCCCTGATCTCCTGCCTTGTAGGTGAGGTCGGTGATCTGAAACATGCCGGTATGGCTCATGGGAATGCCGGGAAGTGCCTGCTGACGAACGATAGAACCCAATGGATCTCGGTAGCGTCAGTGCGATGTTGAGAAGGGGTTGATGCGTGGACTAACCGTCTGATCTTCCGCTGAACTCTTCCAGTCGCGCGCGGCTGACCGACTGGTGATTTCCACATCCGGGACAGCTGAGGGCCGCTGCACCGTCGAGGTCCACCAGCCCATGGCCCAGGGTCGCCCTGAACTGTCTGGAGCATTTGAGGCAGGAGCAATCGATTCGGGTGACCTGTAGCAGGGCACCATCTGCACGCGTCACTCCCTCGACGCCGGTTACAAAGAACTGTCCGATGTCATGCATGAAGATGAACGATGGCCTGAACGCAGGGTGCCCATGATGGCGCGTGTCTTCCCTTCATCGCACCCCCTGCTGGCGTTCAATCCTGAAGAATTAAGAATACGGGCCAGGTGGCTGGGTTGTGTCGGGTGTTAGAGTTCTGGCAGGTGCCGTCTCGGCATCGATTCAAGGCGAAATTCATGCCCATTCGGGCCGTTGTCTATGTAAGTCAGCCGGTTGTTGATCTTTCGTTCGAGCATCTGGAATCACTCGTCGCGGATGCTGCGAGGTTCAACAGAATGGCAGGTGTGACAGGGGTTCTCCTGCATGATGGCGTTCGCTTCGTGCAGTACTTCGAAGGCCCTGAGGATGGCGTAATCAGTGTCTATGAGCGCGTCCTCCAATCAAAGAGCCACACCGAAATCGTGGAATTGGCACGCGGGCTCGTTTCGGCCCGGCAGTTCCCTTACTGGTCCATGCATCGGCTGCCCGCAGATCCGCTTCTTGTAGGCCAGTTGGCGAGAGCGAACTGGTCGCGCTTCAAGAGAAGCGATCAGTCTTCGGTTCCGGGGTCAGGGTGGGGAATCGATCTCCTGGCCGCCGCAGTTGCACCACATGTAGCAGCTGCTTAGCTCTCGACGTGCCCTGCTTTCAGCAGCGCGGACTCCGCCTTTTCAGAGTGACGGCTGCGTTCAGGGCGCACTCATTGTCGCCGGTTACCCTTTGGCTTGTTATGGCATGACGGGTAGCTGGAGCACGATCTGAAAGCTCCATGCGGTCCTGTCCTGTCCACAAACACGCCCACCTTGCAGACCGGGCAGCGTTCTTCGTTGATGATCGCTCCTGACATTCCGGTCACCTCCACGGCGTCTTCCTGGACCAGTTCATCCAGGAATGACGAACGCTTCCCTTGCAGGGTAAAGATGGCAACTGATCTCCGCGCACGCGTCAGCGCGACGTAGAACAGGCGCCGCTCTTCACTCAGTGGATAGGTATCGCCCTCCGGCATCGCCAGGGAAAGCACCGGATCGTCGGACCGCAGGCTCGGGAAGCCGCGGTTGACCATTCCCGGCAGGATCACGTAGTCCGCCTCGCGCCCTTTCGACCGGTGGATCGTCAGGAACTCAACGTCCATCGTGCTGCCGAAGGCCGTCTTCCAATCCGGAGGCATCGCGCTACGGTCCGCGCGGTAACGCCCCAGAATGAAGACCGAGACGCGGCCGTTGCGCCCCTGCGGCACTGTGCCTGACAGCAACTGCTGATGCAGCTTGGCCAGATACTGCCGGACCCCATCCTGCACCTCGTCACGCCGGGTCATCTGGAACGCCTGCAGCACCGGGCCCATTGCCGGCGCAGCAGAACGAACTTCTTTGGCGATCTGGGCCGGATTGCAGCTGATGAAGCGGCTGGAAACATCGCAGAGTGCTTGAGGGCAGCGGAACGTCTGCTCCAGCTTCAGCACCTGGCCATGCCCCATCCACTCGCGGAATCCGGTCATCACCGAAACGTCGGCACCGGCGAAGCGATTGATCGACTGCCAGTCATCGCCCACCGCAAACAGATAGCGGTCCGATTGGCTGACCAACGCGCGGCAGAGGCGTGCGCGGGCACGTGAGGCATCCTGGAATTCGTCCGCCATCACCAGTTCGTAGGGTGATTCATATCGGCCCTGTTCCAGCAGTCCGGCCGCCATGTTGAGCATGTCCTCGAAGTCGATGCTGCGCTCGTCCGTCAATGCATTGTCCCAGGCCTGGAAAACAGGGCTGGCGATCTCCAGGAATCGCCGGTGCCGCTCCTTGAACTGGTCTTCGGGCATCTGTCGCAGGCGCTCGGCCATATCGTCCAGCGTCAGGCAGTTGCTTTTGGCATGGGCAATGAAGGTACGCATCAATCCGATCAGGTCCGCATCCGGCATCGGCTTGGCGCCCCGATCAGGCAGCTCGCGGTCGGGGTTCGGGTCGAGTTCGACATCAGACGCGGCAAGCCTTTCCGCAAGGTCCTGCAGGGCATGTCCACTGCGCAGGCCAAATGAAGTCGTCTCGACCAAGGCGGTGCCGCGCGCCACGTGTTGCTGGCGCTTCCAGTGCATCCCTTCGCTGTAGTTGGCAAAGTGCTTCGGCGGCTGGCCATCGGCATCCAGCGCAAAGTGCTCGTGATACAGCTGGGCGTCCGGGTAGTAGAAGTCCGGACGATACTGGCAGTGGGTGTCTGTCGCGATATCGAACTCGTAGCGTCGCTCGTAGTCGTACGCCACGCCGTTGTAGAACAGCCAATCGGCGATGACGCACTCTTCCAGACTCTTCACCCGCTCCCCCTGCAGGGTGCGGATGTATGGCGTTCCATCGTGATCGTAGCCGTCGGCCAGCATGTCGGCACCGAACGGCGGAAGGTCCCGGCCGAACACCAGGCGGAACATGTCCCACTGGGTGCGGAAGTGGGTCGACCGATCCTTCAGCTCGTCCACCAGTTCGGCCAGTTTGTTGAAGCCCTGGGCAGGGTCGGTGGCCCATTCCGGTATGTCGGGCTTGCGCCCCGTTGCCTTGGCGATGATGGCCAACCCCATCGCGTGGAAGGTTCGCGCCTCAACCACGGTATCGCCCATGCCGAGCCGGTCGAAGGATCGCTGCGCACGCTCTTCCAGCTCCTTCGCAGCGTCCTTGTTGAAGGCGAGCATCACGATCCGTTCGGGTTCGACAAAGCCGCGGTCGATGGCATACGCCGCCTTGGCGACCAGGGTGGAGGTCTTGCCGGAGCCGGCCGCGGCCACCACCTGCACCCGGTTGTCGAAGCAGATGACGGCGCGGGCCTGCTCCTCGGTCAGGGGCTTGCTCTCGACGCGGTCCAGGAAGTCCTTGGCCATCACCAGCTCACGCGCTGCCATGGTCGCGTTGGCCTCGGCCCAGACGGCGGGCCAATCCAGCTGCCAGTCGTGCAGGGCGTCCAGCGCCATGTGGTGGCCATGCGCTTGCAGGTCGTCGTGCACATCCTCATCGAGGAACAGCTGCTCCAGCTCGGCTGGCGACAGTGGCAGGGCGGGGCGGTTTGCCAGCAGCGCCTGCTGTTGCTCGTGGCTGATCCAGCGGCGTCCGGTGGTGCCCCGGTCGGTAAGCGCGTCTGCCTCGGCCAGCCACGACTGGATCCGCTCCAGGAGGGTCTCAAAGAGTGCCTTGCGCTCGCGTGTGGTGTGCGCAGAGCGCACGTGCTGCACGGCAGCCGCAAGCCGGGAGGCCTGGCCGTTGGGCAGTCCATCCACGGACAGCGTGTCGCCACCCTCGGTCTGCAGCGCAACCCTGGCCCAGAACACGCCAGGAATGACCTGCACGCGCTGCGGGTCATCCAGGTACAGCCAGTACTGACGGCCTTCAATCAAAAGCTCGACATGTTCACCATCAAGCCGCAATCGCCAGTCTGGCGAACGGGTCATACGCTGGCCCCAGCCCGAGGGGCGCCATTCCATAGACATCCAGATACTGCCCTGCAAGCGTCAATGGGGCTTGTCGAGCCCCCAAGCCCTCATGATAAGGGGCCTTGACGATGCTTGTGACCTTACCTGTGGCAGCGAATCACTCGTAGGCACGATCCTGCTTCGTCGGCGGTACTTCCACCGCCTCGCCACGCCGGATCAGCTCATCCATATCAATCGCCGATGCCGCCAGGGCATCCTGCGCATCGAAGTCCCACTTGTCCTTGTAGTCCCGCGCCAGCAGGTCGCAGACGGCCTTCGCGCGCTGGTAGGCGTCGTTCTTTTTCGAGTCTTCCTTCAGCGCATCGCGATGGATCTGGCATAGCGTGAGCTGGTGCGCATCCTCGGCGCGCTCGCGCTCCCAGGTGATGTCGGGCAGGCCCGAAAGTGCGGCGGCAAGCGCGAATGCGGTCATTGGCATGTCGGGTGTCCAGCGGCGGTGGGAGTCTGAGCGTATGCGACCAGTGGTGGCCCAGGGACGCTGCCGGCGGCCTCATTTCATGACATGTTCACCATTCGCTGCAGCATGGAGGGCGCCTCGCGGCCCTCCATCCCACGCATCCATCACGGTCTGCTGCGGACCTCTGCTCATGCGTTCACGTCCACAACAATCCGCCCGCGCACCTTGCCCGGAATGATCTTTTCGTACACGTCCAGTACGTCGGCAAGCCCAATGAGCTGCACCGTGCTTTTCAGCTTCTGCGGGTCCAGATCGGTAGCGAGGCGATCCCACGCACGCTGGCGCACGTCCTGCGGCGCGTTCACCGAGTCCACGCCTGCCAGGGTCACGTTGCGAAGGATGAAGGGCAGCACCGAGCCATGCAGTGCATCGCTCTGTGCCAGCCCACAGGCGGCCACCGCGCCCCGGTACTTCGTCTCGGCAATGGCATTGACGAGGGTGGGGCCGCCGGCCACATCCACCACGCCGGCCCAGCGCTCGGCACTCACTGGGCGGTCGCGCGGCTCTGAAAGCTGTGCGCGGTCGATGATCTCCGCCGCACCCAGGCTGTGCAGATAGTCGGCGTGCTCCGGGCGCCCGGTTGCGGCCACCACGCGATAGCCCAGCTTTGAAAGGATCGCCACCGCAATCGAGCCGACGCCACCGTTGGCGCCGGTTACCAGTACATCGCCCTTGTCAGGCGTCACGCCCGCATCTTCCAAGGCCAGTACGCACAGCATCGCGGTATAGCCTGCAGTGCCGATGGCCATGGCGTCGCGGGTGCTCAGGTTGCCGGGAATCCGGTTGAGCCATCCGCCACGCACGCGGGCGCGCTGGGCCAGGCCGCCGTGGTGGCCCATGCTGAGGTCCCAGCCGTTGAGCACCACGCGGTCACCCTGCTTGAAGCCGGCGTTGCTGGACTCCAGCACTACGCCCGCCAGGTCGATGCCCGGAATCAACGGGAAGGTGCGGATGACCGGGCGCGAGTGGGTGAGCGCCAGCGCGTCCTTGTAGTTCAGCGTCGAGTACTCGACCTGCACCAGCACGTCGCCGTCCATCAGGTTGGCCTCGTCGAAATCAACCAGCTCCGTGGAAACGCCGTCGCTGGTTTTACGGGTCAGCAGTGCCTTGAAACTCATGGTGGGGCCTTACGTTCAGTGGATGACCCCATGCTAGGCTCGCACCACTATCGCAACAAGAACGACGATTTTTCGTAGGTACTATGGTTTTCCGGAGTATGCATGCGTAGCAGGCGGTGGGATGGCAAAAGCGGTTGCGCGGTGGAAGTCACGCTTTCAGTCATGGGCGGCGTGTGGAAGCCGATCATTCTTTTTCACCTGATGACGGGCAAGCGGCGTTTCATGGAGCTGACGCGGCGGGTGCCCAACGCCACCCAGTCCATGCTGACCAGCCAGCTGCGCGAACTGGAGGCCGACGGGGTGGTGATCCGCCATGTCTATCCCGAGGTGCCGCCCAAGGTGGAATACGAGCTCTCCGAGTTCGGGCGCACGCTGGTGCCGGTGCTGCTGGCCATGCGCGAGTGGGGTGAAACCTATCGCGGGTCCAGGGGCGCGGACGGCGATAGCGAAGGTTGAGGGGCGTTGCGCCCCCCCACCGCTACGCGCGCGCATTCCGAATGCGTTCGCGCTGGGTAATGAATCAGGCAGGCTGCACTTTCCGGCCCTGGACCACACGTGCGGCCAGCAGCGCCAGGGTGACCAGCCCGGAGGCGATGGCCAACCACAGTTTCAGCAGGGAATTGTCGGCTTCCCCAGCTGCCATGGCCACCGACGGATCCTTGGCGTTGTAGCGGATATCAATCTCTTCCGCCTCGTCAGTTGCCCGCATCCGATTGCCGAGATCGTTGGAAACCGGAATCTTCTCCACGCGCGATTCGCCGTCGTCGGTCTCGAATTCGACCTGTAGAACGAAGTTGCTCTTCCTTCCCCGTTTCTCATCCCATTGGACCTCGGTCACCAGGCCGACCGCATCGCGACCTTCCGCGCCGTGGGTGACGGAATGGCGGCGATGGTCGTTGTAGGCGGCAATCGATAGTGCGACGGCGACGCCTGCGGCAATGAGGATGTTGCGCCAGGAGGCGAGGTTCATGGTGGGATTCCGAATCCGTTGGGGCCGGCGACTATAGTCACCACGTCGCGGGTATCGCATCGAAACCTGGCGATGCGGCAAGTTTCTGGTGATCCAATCGTGCCCTCTGATTCACCGCGAGGCCGCTGCATGTAAGCGTTTCTGAGGTGCATCCAAGGTGACCAGGAAGAGTTCTGACTGAAAATGGGGTTCGGGTTGTTTGCGACTTTCAGCGCGACCGACTTGGTTCTGCTGCGTCGCATTTGGCTAGAAATTCTGCCTGGGAAGAACGCGCCCTCGGTAATGAGGCGCTGACCAAGTGCACCGTTCGATGGGTAAGCCGCCATCCCGTGACGTAACCAACGTAAGAGCATGTCAGCGCGGAATCTTCCTACTTTTCTGCAGCGGATGGGTGCGGCAACCATGGCCACGCCGAGGCACTCGCCCTGGCCGGGATTGGCGTCCCGACCTTACGTAGTACAAGGCGTCGTACTTGCAACGAATGTTGCGATCACGACAATGCACCCTCTGTCAGTTCATGGCGGATGGTGCGTGGGGGTCCTAGGGCCCGTCGGCTTTCGTACTACGTATCCGGCACGCCAACCCGCACCGTCCGCCACCTTGCATCTGCGGCGCGCTGCTGGGCGCCGCCGTGCGCGATCTTTCCACTGCCTTGGCCGAAACGCCGGAGGACGCGCTCCGCGAATCCGCCGAGTTCGCCACGCCATCGGCATTCCTTGCACACCTGAAAGGCCACGGCAGGAACCTGCGCGCCGATGGCGAGGCCTGGAGTGAAATGTGCTTGAGCCCCGGCCGTGCTTTCGACATTGCCCCTGCGACCCGCAGCGCTTCGGGTATCACGGCGTTGACCGCTGTACTGCACGCCGCGCATGTCGCGCGGGAGAATGATGATCCCGCATGCTGCCCCTCCGCAGCGGTGATCGAGGGCCTGTTCAACGCCTGCCAGGTACTGTCGCTGCAGGTGGAACGCTGCCTCGTTCCATAGGGGGCTGCGACGCGGTTCCTGTTTCGTTGACGCCCGGCTTCCTAAAGTGGCCCCGGAACCCTGCAACGGAATGCCCATGCACGTGATGTCCCCCGGCCGCTGCCTGGCGTTTGCACTTGCTGTCGCGCTCAGTGCCGGCGCCTGTGCGCGGCCGCCGTCCACCGATCAAGAAAGGAATCCTGCCATGTCCGGCGCACCCCAGACCGGCCGTACCCTCAACGGCCACATCTATACCGATGCGCCCGTGGACGCGAAGCTGGGGCCGAATCTATTCCGCATTCCTGCCAGTTATCTGGACAGCCAGATTGCGCCGTGGCCGGGCGAAGGCGTGACGCTGGTCATCGAGTGGCCGGACATGACGCCGACGCCGCCAGGAGCACGGGCAGCGCCACGTACCAATGATTTCCGCAAGGAAATCGCTGTGGCTATCGACTACATCGATCGCGCGCCAATCGAAACATCATTGGAGCGATTGTCTTCCAACCGGGCATCCACCGAGGAAGGATCGGTGGAGCGAGGGGATCCTCGGGATCGGCTCGATCTGCGGATTGCGAGGCCCGACGTCATGGGCCTGACGCCTTACGCCATCGATGAAACGAAGATGGACATTTTCTCGAAGGAATACCAAGCGCGCTATGGGAAGCCGCCCACCCGCAATCCTGCCTATGAAGATGACTGGTACATCGCGCGCGCTCCCAATGGCAGCCTGACCACATTCATCAAATGCGAAAGCCCGGCGTTCCGGGGGAATGGCGTTCTCTTGCAGGGTGATCAGGTCATCAGTGAGCAAGGGCAGGTCGCGGCGGGTTGCTTCCACTACTTCTCGGATGTGGAGAACAAGCTTTCCATCTCGCTGAACTACAAGCGGGCCTTCCTGGCTGACTGGAAGCGGATGGAAGATGCGGTGCGGGATGTTCTCACACGCTCCCGAGTCCGCTGATGAGCGCATTCAGAAGCAGGCAATGGGCGGATTGACGCAAGAGAATCTCAAAATTCTGGCTAGCTATGCCAAGGCCGGAAACCGCGAGTTGTATTGGAACCATCTGTCGCAGCTGCCGGATGCGGATGGCTATGGGACGCTTGCGCTGGGTGTTGTTCGCAACGACAGCCTGCCAGGCCGGGTTGCAAACAGCTACGCACAGGACTATGCCCGACATCAGGAGGGCAAGGACTCCGGCTTTCCCGACGCGCAGCTGAGCGAGCGCCAATGGGAGATGTTTGGGCAGACGCTTTTGCGCCAGGACCTGGAGCGACGCCTGTACTGGATGGAGCAGGGGCGTCCGGACCTGGCGCTGAATCTTCCCGGCAAGGATGTGATGCTGGCACACGACCGTGCGTTTGAACGGCATGAACTTGATCCCAACTGCTGGCCCCCCCGCGTGTTGCTGGAGGCGGCCGAGCAGAGGAGCGGCCCCGAGAAGCTGGAACAGATCTGGACCAACATGCTCAACAATGACTACGCTGGTGGCCCGCGCGTGGGCAACACCAGTGTCGATGCCATCAGCCAGATGGGATGGGCAAAGGGCGGGCAGTACCTGACCCGGTTGAGCGTGTTGGAGGCCACCCAGGCGCTGGAAGGACGCTCAGCGGTCGATCCGAACGTCATCGGTGGCAACAGCTACTACGCGATGTACTTCGAGGCGGATGGGAAGTGGGCCAGCGTCAGTGCGGGCGGCGGCCACTTGGCGCTGCGCGAGATCACCGATCCCGCCCGTATCGACGAACTCAATGACGCACGCGAGGTTCGTCTGGAGCGGCAGGAACGACGTACCCAGTTCCACCCGGACGACCCGTATCGGACGATTACTCGCAGTCCACTTACCGCAGCAGTGGACGGTCTTCCGGAATCCGCGCAGGCGCTGGCCCGCCTGGCCGACATCGGCCCGGGGCATCGCGAGTACGCATTGATGCAGCAGGTGCGCGAAGGCGTGGCTGCGATCGATGCCAGCGCCGGGCGTACCCATGATGAGAACAGCGAGCGCCTGGTGGCGAGTGTCATGGCATTGGCGTGCCACAACCAGCTCGAACGTGCTGACCACGTGCTGCTCAGCGCACAGGCCGCCGATAGCCCTGCGGGCCGCAACGTGTTCGTTGTGCAGGGTGCGTTGAACGATCCCGTCCACTTGCGCGTTTCGATGCCTACCGACGTGGCGGTGCAGACGCCGGTTGCGCAGTCGCTGCAGCAGATCGAGGTGGTCAATCTGGATCGCCAGCAGGCCGCCGTGCAGCGCCAGCAGGATATCGAGGTGCAGGTGCGTGACAATCCTGCGATGCGGATGGGCTGACCGCCCCAGCGGATGAGCCGAGCGCGGGCTCGGGGTTCTAGCGGGCGCGGCTTGCCGGGTCGGTATAGGGGGTGCCCGCCAGGGCTACCAGCACCCCAGTGCCGCCACGCACGATCAGCTGCAGCATGGCTTCGCGCGGCTCCTCACCTTGCCGTTGGCTGGCCAGGCCCTTCTCGTAGGCGGCCACCATCGATGCCAGCAACATGGCCGCGCCCAAGCGTGCCTCGGCGTCATGTATGGGGCGGCCGGCAGCGTCGGCCATCAATCGCGCCAGATCGTCGGTCAGTTGTGCCTGCAGCCGTCGTGCGTGCGCCACCAGCACCGGGCTGTCGGCCACGGTTGCCCAGAAGGCCGCCGCACCGTCATTGATCCGCAGCAGGGGATGCCCGCTGTCCAGCAGCTCCCGCACCAGCGACTGGAATGCGGCCAGCGGGGTCATGCCGCGACGTACCGCCATGCCCTCGCGCAGCAGCGCGCGCGCTTCCTCATCGCGGTCGAATACCAGGTCTTCCTTGCTGGCGAAGTAGTTGAACACCGTTTTGCGCGAGACCCCGGCGGCTTCAGCGATCTCGGACATCGACACGGCCTCGAAGCCCCGCGCAATGATCAGCCCGGTGGCGACATCTGAAATTGCCTGCCGGGTCTCGGCCTTGCGCTGCTCGCGGCGGCCTGGGGGAGGGGTCATCAGCGGTTCACTTGTGGAAACGTACACCGAGTGTAACATTGGGAATGCCAGAGCGCCGCTGCGGCGCTCACGAGGAATCCTCATGCTGTACGACGTCGTCATTGCCGGGGCGGGCCCGGTGGGCCTGTTCCTGTCCTGCGAACTGGCCCAGGCCGGCTGTTCGGTCATGGTGCTGGAGCAGGCTGAGTCGGCCGATTCACCCCTGAAGCGCCTGCCGTTCGGCCTGCGTGGCTTGAATGCGCCCACCCTGGAAGCGCTGGACCGGCGCGGCCTGCTGGACGCGGTCGCCGCCACCCAGGTACTGAAGCCGGACAAGGGCGCACCGCCGCCTGGCACCGCCCATTGGCTGGCCCAGCCACGACCGCTGGGCGGCCACTTTGCGGGCATCCCGTTCGCGCTGGACGCTGTGGACAGTGCGCGCTGGGGCTGGCGACTGCCAACGCCGGTCGCCACCCAGATGGCGGTTGAGCTGCAGGCGCTGGAAGCCGTGCTGACCGAGCGCGCGACTGCGCTGGGCGTGCGCATCGCGCGCGGCAGCGCCGTGCAGGCGGTGCACGTTGCGGAAACGGAGGTTGCCGTCGAAACCGGCGATGCGACGGTTCGCGGCCGCTGGCTGGTCGGTTGTGATGGTGGCCGCAGCACGGTGCGCAAGCGGTGCGGTTTCAGCTTCGTCGGCACCGATCCGGAATTCACGGGGCACTCGTTGCAGGTCGAGCTCGAAGACCCGACGGTGCTGACGCCAGGTCGGCAGTACACCGATCAGGGCATGTGCAATTTCAATCCGCCGGGTGTGCTGGCGCTGGCTGACTTCGATGGCGGAGCGGGTCATCGCACGCCTCTCGACCTGGAGGCCGCGCAGGCATTGTTGCGGCGCGTGACCGGCCGCGATGCAACGATCACCGCGCTGCATCTGCACAGTACCTGGACCGACGGTGCGCGCCAGGCCACCACCTATCGCAACGAACGTGTGCTGCTGGCGGGTGATGCCGCGCACGTGCATTCACCACTGGGCGGGCAGGGGCTCAATCTTGGCATCGGTGATGCGATGAATCTTGGCTGGAAGCTGGCCGCCGTGCTGCGCGGTGACGCCGACGCGGCATTGCTCGACAGCTATGGCGCCGAGCGTCACCCGATCGGTGCGCGGGTACTGGACTGGTCGCGCGCGCAGGTGGCGTTGATGCGGCCGGGCGCAGGCTCGCGTGCACTGGCGTCGGTCATCGCCGATCTGGCCGATACCGATGATGGTGCCACCTACCTGGCTGAGCGGGTCTGGGGTGTTTCGCAGCGCGTGGATCTGGGGACAGGCCATCCCCTGATCGGCCGTAGCGTGCCCGACTTCGCGCTGACGGATGGTCGTCGCATGGGGGAGCTGCTGCGTGCCGGGCAGAGCGTGCTGCTGGTGTTCGATGCCGGCGGCACCATCCGCCAGAGGGCTGAAGGGGAGATGCATCGGCTCACCTGTATCGCCTCACCGGTGCACGATGCGCTTGGGCTGGCGGCGGTACTGGTACGCCCCGACGGCATCGTGGCCTGGGCCTGCGATGCCGGTGGAGACGAGGCAGGGCTGGATGCCGCACTGCAACGCTGGGTCGGTGCGGCCGGAGGTGCCTGATCGCACGATGGGGGCGCAGCCGCCACGGGCTGCGCCACCCGCGCTCAGAGGTCCTTCTTCTTGCCGCTCAGGTCGATCGGTTTGTCACTGCCCTTGCGCTCGGTCGACCACACTTCAATGCTCTTGTTGCAGCGGCTTTCACGGGCTGCGACCTCGCGTGGCAGATCCTTCAGCAAGGGCGACTCCTGGCAGGCCTGATGCATGGCGCTGTCGTCATAGGTCGCACAGGCGCTGAGCGACGCCAGGGCAACGGCAACAAGGGAGGCGCGGAGTGGGGGCTGCAGGTTCATGGGGCTCTCGGGTGATGCCGGGATGGCCATGGAATTCAAATCCGTGACACAGGGCATGCGCAATCCGACCAATCGCACTTGTTATTTTGTAACATTTAAGCGATGGTGCTGCCCCTGCTGGGTCAGGCGATGCAGATCACCAGTACCGTGCACAGCACCAGCATCAGCACGAACACGCGCCGGCTCAGCGCCAGGCAGGCCAGATAGGCCGCGAGCGCCCACGCCGCCAGCAGTGCGCAGGCGACCATCCATAGCCCGATACCCATCATCGAACCGGCTGCCAATGCTGACAGCGCGATGGCCTTGAACAGGGCCACTCCCAACACGCTGCCCAGGATGCCGGCCTGCAAGGCGATGGCGTCATGGCGGGAGGGGGCGCGGTGGTGGTGCATTGCGGTTCCGGTGCGGTGCGAGATCGCGGCGTTGGCTGCACTGTGCCGAAATGCAGATCCACGAAATGTGTTCATCGCCCGCCGGGTGTGCGGTCAAGCCCGCTCAGTCGAATTCGCCTTCGGCCGATTCCAGTCGTTGCCGGTACGCCGCGCGATGCAGGTACAGGCGCTGGCATTCGGCGGATCGGTGGATGCGGCTGGCCGGTTCGTTGGCCACCGAGTCGCACATGCGGGCGATGTGGTTGCTGGCTGCCAGTTCGGTCACGAAGAACACAGCGGTGATGCCGATACCGAGCAGAACCACATACAGCAGGCGGCTGAGCCAGCGAGAGAGCGTGCGCTCGAAGTGCTGCTGGATGGTCAGGTCGAAACGGATGATGCTGAGGACGATCCAGGTGATCGCGACCAGGAAGCAGAGCGTGGGCAGCAGGCCGCGCCAGAGGCCTGCCTCGTATACCGATTCGCTGTAGTGGACGGCGGCACCGGCACCGGCAATGGCGATCGCAAGTGCCCAGTTGCGGCCCAGCGAAAGCAGGTCGTCGAGCAGTTTTTCTCGGTTCTTGGTCGGTGCTGCTGCCACGTCGATTCCCCCTGCATGCTGCGATCAGCAGCGGGCTGCTGCCGATCGTGCAGATGGTGGGCCATCGCTGTGGCGAAGAGAAGCCCGCCGCTCAGGGCGCGCCAGTGCGCGCGCTGATCCAGCGCTTGTAGTGTCGGGTCCGGCATGTGGCCGCTGCCTGTGCCAACAGCAGTGCCCATGCCGGCCATACGCCAGGCGCAGTGGGCCGGCGTCTGCTCAATCGCCCCAACTGGTACTTCACCGCTGCCATGTGCGCGCTGGCGGCCAGCGGCTTGCTGCGCCAGTCGATGCTGCGCAGTGTCGGCACCTGGTCGCGGCCGTGTTGCCAGTGCTGCGGTAGATCCGGTTCGATCGCCAGCGCGGTGGCGATGCCGACCATGGCCACGCCGCTGTCCAGCACCTGCTCGGCCACGGCGCGGCGGCGGATGCCGCCGGTGACCATCAGCGGCATTGTGGCCACCGTAGCGATTTCACGTGCGAATTCGAGGAAGTACGCCTCGCGGGCCAGGCTGCGTTCGTCGCGTGAAGCGCCGGTCATCGCCGGCGCTTCATAGCTGCCACCGGACAGTTCGACCAGGTCCACGCCGAGGGGGGCCAGCATCTCCACCACCGCACGCGCGTCCTCGGGCGAGAAACCGCCGCGCTGGAAGTCGGCGGAATTGAGCTTCACCGCTACTGCGAAGGTCGGCGATACCGCGGCACGCACACCCCGCACGATCTCCAGCAGCAGGCGTGCTCGGTTGTGCAGGCTGCCACCCCAGCGATCGTCGCGTCGGTTCGACAGCGGCGACAGGAATTGGCTGAGCAGATAGCCATGCGCGGCGTGGATCTCCACACCGCTGAAACCGGCGCGCTCGGCCAGCTCGGCGCTGCGGATGAAGCGTGCGATCACGGATGCGATGTCGTCCTCGGTCATCGCCTTCGGAGGAGCGAACTGCCTGGAAAGTGCGCCCATCTCCAACGCCACGGCCGATGGCGCCAGCGCCGGTTGGCCGAGGGCGGCCGGCATCTGCCGCCCGGGATGGTTGACCTGCATCCATATCTGCGCGCCGCGCGAACGTGCCGTGTCCGCCCAGGCGCTGAAGCGGTCGAGGTGACGATCATCTTCCAGCACCACGCCGCCCGCGCCGGTCATGGCGCGGCCGTCGACCATCACGTTGCCGGTGATGATCAGGCCGGCGCCGCCGTCGGCCCAGCGCTGGTACAGCTGCAGCAGCGCAGTGGAGGGTGCGTGGTCGGCGTCGGCCATGTTTTCTTCCATCGCCGCCTTGGCGATGCGGTTGCGGATGACGGCACCGGAGGGCAGTGCCAGGGGGGAGTACAGCGACATCGGACAGCTCCAGGACAGGGGAATGGCGCTACGCTAACCTTCAAGTTCGCTTGAAGGTCAACGGGTTCCGATGTCCAGGATTCATGCATATGAAGATCGGTGAGCTGGCTCGGCGCACGGGCCTGGCCGCGTCGCGCATCCGCTTCTACGAGGACGCCGGACTGCTGGTGGTGCAGCGCCAGGCCAATGGCTACCGCGACTACCCGGAGCAGGCGGTGCTGCTGCTGGAGCTGGTCACCGGCGCGCAGCGCGCAGGCTTCAGCCTGGAAGAGATCCGTGCCCTGCTGCCGCCGGGCATGGGCCAGTGGCAGCACGACGCACTGATCACGATGCTGCAGCAGAAGGTGGCCGACATCGAGGCGCTGCAGCTGCGGCTGTCCGAGAGTCATGCCCATCTTCTGGCGCTTATCGAGGACATCCAGGCGCGGCCGGAGGGTATCGATTGCGCAGCCAATTCGCGACGGGTGCTGGACCGCGTGCAGCGCGGTGAGCTGGCGCGGCCGGCCTTGGCGGCCGGCGATGTGGCGATGCTGCGCCCGGGGCGTCGCCGTCGCACCGGCGACGGCTGACGACGGCGGGCTGTATTCAGTGGCTGCTGGCGGCGGCCTTGCGCTTCTTGTCCAGCACCACTGCCACGCACCACAGCAGCAGGCCGCCGATCGCCGTCGCCGCACCCACGTAGCCGGTGCTGGCCGGGCTGAAGCCGGCACTGATCGCCATGCCACCCAGCCACGGGCCCAGCGCGTTGGCGGTGTTGAAGGCGGCATGGTTGGAGGCTGCCGCCAGCGTCTGTGCCTCGCCGGCCACATCCATCAGGCGGGTCTGCAGCACGGCGGCCAGCGCGCCCATGGTGCCGACGGTGATGATCATCGGGCCGATGGTCCACACCGACTGCGCTGCCAGTGGATAAAGCAGCAGCATCACGATCGACCACAGCAGGACCACCGCGGCGGCCTTGAAGTGGAACTTGTCCACCAGCCAGCCACCGGCGATGTTGCCGATGATCGCGCCGATGCCGAACACACCCACCGCCAGCGGCATCCATGATTCGGCGACGCCGGTGACCTGCACCAGGGTGGGTGCCAGATAGGTGAACACACAGAACATGCCGGCGAAACCGACCGCGCCGATGGCCAGTGCCAGCCAGACCTGCGTGGTGTTGAAGGCGCGCAGCTCGCGCATCGGCGAGGTGCGCACTTCGTCCGGGTCCGGCAGCAGGAAGCGCGCGATCATCGCCACGGTGGCAATGGCCAGTACGCTGACCAGGGCAAAGGCGGTGCGCCAGCTCAGCTGCTGGCCCAGCCAGGTGGTCAACGGGTTGCCGACCAGGATCGCGATCGACAGGCCGAGCAGGACACGCGACATCGCCTGGCCGCGCTGGCCGGCCGGGCTGATCGCCGCAGCGACCAGCATCGCCACGCCGAAGTAGGCGCCGTGCGGCAGGCCGGCAACGAAACGGGCCAGCAGCATCGTGCCGTAGTTCGGTGCCAGCGCACTGGCCAGATTGCCGACGGCATAGAAGCCCATCAGGGCCAGCAGCAGCTTGCGGCGCGGGAAGCTGGCGCCGACGAAGGCGAGGATTGGTGCGCCCACCACGACGCCGATGGCATAGGCGCTGATCAGGTGGCCGACCTGGGTTTCAGAGATCGACAGGCCGCGGCTGATTTCCAGCATCAGGCCCATGCTGGCGAACTCGCTGGTGCCGATGGCGAAGCCGCCCAGTGACAGGGCGAGGATGATCAGGGTGCGCTGACGGGGCGTCAGCCGCGCAGCCAGGGAAGAGTTGGGGCTCATGCGGGGGCGCGATGGGGGCGGGGAGCCCGCCATTGTACTGCTGCACCGCAGCAGGAGCAGCCACGCCGGGGTAAATCAGCGTTTGATCGGTGGCGATGCTGCCTCTGGCGCTGCGCCAGCTCAGACACCGAGCGCCGCCCGTGCATGGGCATATTTGTGCCGCAGTCGATTGGCAGTGGCTTCATCCAGTGCCGCCAGCCGCCGCGGGTCGGCGTTGTCGGCCAGATCGGCCAGCTTCACCTTCAGTGCGAGCGCATGGGCAGCGATGCGAGCGTAGTAAGTGTCTTCGTCTGGCGCCGCATCCCGGTTGAGCAGCTGCACCGCGGCGCGCAGCGGGGCTGGGAATGCCGCGATCCGGTGGGCGAACTGCGGACAGTCTTCGGCCACGTCATGCAGCCAGGCCACGACTTCGGCGTCATCGTCACCGCGTACCGCGGCGGCCACCCGGCTGACATGGCCGATGTAGGGAAGGCCGGCCTTGTCGGTCTGGCCCGCGTGGGCCTGCGTGGCCAGCGCACGTGCTTGTGCTACCCGGTCCATTGCCATCTCCTGATCTACCGCAGCGTAGTTTCGCGCAATGGAGGCCCGGATGTGCATGCGCCAACGACATGCCTGCAGGCATGATGCTGGGGCAGGGGTGCGGCGCTGTTCGAGCAAGGAGAATGTGGATGCAGGAATTCAGGCACGTACTGGAGTCGCGCGGACGCTATCAGCTGGTAGCGGTGTCCTACGCACCGGTGTACGCTCCGGGCGATGTGGTCGGCCATGCGGTCGTCGCCGACGATGGGGATCGTCTGACCGACCTGGTATCACTGGCCGAAGCGCGCCAACGCTTGCTGCACCTGGTGCGTGAAGAGGGCGAGGAGCCCGGGCTGGAGAACGAGAAACCCCTGCGGAAGAGGGCGTCGCGCTGGCGCCCCCGCTAGGCTGTCGCGCCGCGTGCGCATCATGGAGGATTCGGGTGTTGCCCAGTAAGAAGTATCTGCTCATCGCCATCATCACGCTGGCGGCCCTGCTGCTTGGTTTCGTATTTTCCGGTTACCTGACCCTGCTGTTGCTGGGGCTGGACACCAAGCTGTTCGCATGGAACACCTACTACCAGTACGTCCACGCCATCGGCCAGCCGCAGGTGGCACCCTTCGTGGGCAAGATCAAATGGGCCGGCTATGTGGGCTTCGGGTTGCCGCTGCTGGTGCTGCTGGTGACTGGTCTGGTACTGCTGCTGAAGAAGGACAAGCGCTCGCTGCATGGCGACGCGCGCTTCGCCACAGGCGCCGACCTGGCCAAGCACGGCATGTTCAAGAAGACCGGCCAGAGCATCGTGGTCGGCAGCCATGGCGGCAAGCTGGTGCGCCTGGATGGTCAGCAGTTCGTGATCCTGGCCGCGCCGACCCGCTCGGGCAAGGGTGTGGGCGTGGTCATCCCGAACCTGCTCGAGTACGGCGAGTCGCTGGTGGTGCTGGACATCAAGCAGGAGAACTTCGACCTGACCAGCGGCTGGCGCGCCAGCCAGGGCCAGGAAATCTACCTGTTCAATCCCTTTGCCGAGGATCGGCGTACGCATCGCTGGAACCCGCTCAGCTATGTCTCCGATGACCCGGCGTTCCGGGTGTCAGACCTGATGAGCATCGCGGCGATGCTGTATCCGGATGGCGCCGAGGACCAGAAATTCTGGGTCAGCCAGGCGCGCAACGCGTTCATGGCCTTCACCCTGTACCTGTTCGAGAACTGGGATGACGAGCGCAGCAGTGGCTTCCCCGGTGGCTCGGGCACGCCCACCCTGGGCGCGGTGTACCGGTTGTCCTCCGGTGACGGCACCGACCTGAAGAAGTACCTCAAGACCCTGTCGGAGCGGCCGTTCCTCAGCGCCAACGCGCGCTCGGCGTTCGCCAACATGCTGTCCCAGGCCGATGAGACCTTCGCCTCGATCCTGGGGACGTTCAAGGAACCGCTCAACCCCTGGATCAACCCGGTGCTGGACAAGGCCACCAGCAGCAACGACTTCCTGCTGACCGACGTACGCAAGAAGAAGATGACCATCTACATCGGCATCCAGCCGAACAAGCTGGCCGAGAGCCGGCTGATCATCAACCTTTTCTTCAGCCAGCTGATCAACCTCAACACCAAGGAACTGCCCAAGTCCAATCCGGACCTGAAGTACCAGTGCCTGTTGCTGATGGACGAATTCACCTCGATCGGCAAGGTCGAGATCATCGCTTCGGCGGTGTCCTACATGGCCGGTTACAACATCCGCCTGCTGCCGATCATCCAGAGCATGTCCCAGCTTGATGCGACCTATGGCCGGGAAGTCTCGCGCACGATCATCACCAATCACGCCCTGCAGATCCTGTACGCGCCGCGCGAGCAGCAGGATGCCAACGACTATTCGGACATGCTCGGCTACACCACGGTGCGCAAGAAGAACGTTACCCACGCCCGTGAGAAGACCCACAACTTCACCGAAGAACGGCGTGCGCTGATGCTGCCGCAGGAGCTGAAGGCAATGGGGCCGGAGATGGAGGTGTTCCTGTACGAGGGCATCCCGCACCCGGTGAAATGTGACAAGATCCGCTATTACAAGGACCGCTACTTCACCTCCAGGCTGCTGCCGAAGGTGGAAGTGCCGACACTCAATGTCTGAATTCACTTATGTAAAAGTGTGAGGTCGATTCACATTCAGTGACGTGAATTGGTGCGCTTCGTCAAAAAAACAACACGAACAGATGGATTTTCAGGTTTTCCTGACATGGAATTGACGCGTGGTTGTGCGACCCTGTGCTCGAGATCCAGAGATATGTGCTGGGTGTCAAGTTTCAGCAGCAGGGTGGCCAGGAGTTTGTGCCATGGAAACAAGGATGGTTTCGACGTTGGTAAGGGTGTGCAGGTGCGTGGCGGATGATGTCCGCCGCTGGGCCTGCGACCTGGTTGGCAGCCTCAGGGCTGCAGGGGAGCCGGGGCAGGTGTGCTGCATGCCAGCGCGTCTCCCCGATTCCGGTGTGCGCCACGCAGCACCGGACGGCCAGGGATCCAACGCTCGAAACTGCTTTTTCGTACGTCATAGTGAAGCCCGTATGAATCAGGCGTTTATCGCGAAAGTGTCCATCGTCGCAGTCGCGGCGTTGATGGTGGCAGGGTGTGCCACCAAGTCCGCCCCCGATTTCGGAGGGCGCTGGAAACCGGTCAACCGCTTCGCTGCGGCGACGACCGAGATCCCGCTGTATTCCAGTTACGTCTACCAGGCCTCGCCGATGGATGGCACGCTCAAAGCCATGCTCGAGCGGTGGGCCAAGGATTCCGGGCGCACGCTGGACTATCGCCTGAGCTCGGACTTCACCCTGTACGGGGCGGTTTCGAACATCGACACCACCAATGCCCAGCAGGCAGTGATCGATCTCACCGCGGCCTATGCGGCGCAAGGCATCTCCGTCTCCATCGTTGGCAATCAGATCGTTGTGCAGAGCGCTGGCTCGACGCCGACCGCGTCGGCACAGGGCACTGACGCCAGCAGCGGCACCTGAGTCCACCTCGAAATCATCGAACGTGCCGCTCCCCGCGCTTGTCGCAGGGGCGCCACGCCCATTGATGTTTCAGCAGTACGGAAGAATCCATGTTCCGCAAGAAGGATCCCGGCAATAGTCCCAAGGTCGAGCAGTCGGTCGCCAAGGCGGTCAGCTACGAGATCACCGTGGCCGACATGGCACGTCGCAGCGAGCGTCGTGCATGGTGGGTGGCTACAGGCTCATTGCTGATGTCGCTCGCACTGGCCGGCGGCTACTACTACATGTTGCCGTTGAAGGAGAAGGTGCCGTTCCTGGTGATGGCCGATGCCTACACCGGTACCGCCACGGTCGCGCGGCTCAGCGGTACCTTCCAGGGTGAGACGATCACCACCAACGAAGCGATCAACCGCAGCAATGTCGCCCAGTATGTTCTGGCGCGTGAGTCGTACGACTCTGCCGTGATGGGCCTGCGTGATTGGGAGCTGGTGTTCGTGATGTCCACCGATCCGGTGGCGCAGTCCATGCGTGTGCGTTATGCCGGCAACAACCCGCAGAACCCGTTCGTGATGTACGGCCGCGAGCGCGCGATCCGGGTCAAGATCCTCAGCATCACGCCGCTGGGTGCCGAACCGAATGGCAGCTTCCGTGGTGCGTCGGTGCGCATCCAGCGCAGCCTGCTGGACAAGCGCACCGGCGTTGCCACCTACCTGGACAACCAGCTGGTGACGATGCGCTTCGGCTACAACCAGAACCTGGCGCTGTCCGAGCAGGACCGCATCCTCAATCCTCTGGCCTTCCAGGTCAGTGAGTACCGCGTCGACAACGACTACTCGCGTGGCGTGCCGGTGCCCGATGACGGCGCCATGCAGGCGCAGGCGCAGCAGGCCGCGCAGCAGGCCCAGGGTGTCTACGATCCCAACAATCCGGCTGCGGCCACGATGATCGATCCGGCCACCGGCCAGCCGGTCGCCGTGCCGGCCGGTGGCCATGTGCCGGGGCAGCCCATCCAGGGCCAACCCGTGCCAGGTCAGCCCATGCCGGGTCAGCCGGTGCAGGGGCAAGCAATGCCGGGGCAGGCCATGCCCGGTCAGCCGGCCATGAGGCCGGCGCAGAACAATTCCACCGGAAGTGCTGATGGAGCAAGCAACCGATGAGTAGTCGAAAAATCAGGGGAAGCGCGCTGGCGCTGCTGTCGATGTTGTCGCTGCTGTTCTCCGCAGCGGCGATGGCACAGGCGGTGGACCACTACGAGTACGAGAAGGACCGCATCTATCCGGTTCGCACCGGCCTGGGCCTGACCACCCAGATCGAGTTGAGCCCGAACGAGAAGATCCTCGACTACAGCACCGGCTTCAGCAGCGGCTGGGAACTGACCCGCCGCGAGAACGTGTTCTACATCAAGCCGAAGAACGTCGACGTCGACACCAACATGATGGTGCGCACCGAGACCCATTCCTACATCTTCGAGCTGAAGGTGGTGGCCACTGACTGGCGTCAGCTGGAACAGGCCCGCCGCGCCGGCGTGCAGTACAAGATCGCCTTCGTCTACCCGAACGACACCGTATTCGGTGTCGCCCAGGAAGCGGTCGAGGAAGAGGCCAAGCCGCTGTTGAGTTCGGAACTGGCCAAGGATCGCCAGTACAACTTCAACTACTCCTACTCGACCAGCAAGGCGAAGAAGATGGGGTGGCTGATCCCGGTCAACGCCTACGACGATGGCCGTTTCACCTACCTGAAGCTGCCGAATTCGCCGGAGTACAAGACGGGCATCTTCCCGGCCGTGTTTGGCCGTGAAACGGAGTACGGTGAAGACTTCGTGGTCAACACCACGGTTGAAGGCAATACGCTGATCGTGCACGGGACCCACCCGTACCTGGTCATCCGCCACGGCGACTTCGTCGTCGGCCTGCGAAGGAACGTGAAGAAATGAGCCAGCAGAACACTCCCGGAAACGACCCGAACAACGGACGCGACGAGAGCCAGAGCCCGTACGGTACGCAGGGTGCCTCGGACTCGCAGTCGAATCCGTATTTCGGAACGAGCCAGGCCGAGCCTGCGCCGGATCTGGACGCGGCTGCGCCGCAGCTGCGCTCGGCCGAAGAGCAGCGGCTGAACCGTAAGGCCCTGTTGTTCCTGGGCGGCATCGTGCTGCTGCTGGTGGCCATGGGCTTCCTGTTGTTCCGCAAGGGGCAGGACGGTGATGACTCCGCGCAGAAGGTGCCGGACGTCGCACGTGCGACCACGCCGACGCTGCCGGACGTTACACCGCCGCCGCTGGCTCCGCCGTCCGTTGCCGAACCGATTCCGATGCTGCCCCCGATGCCGCAGGACGACGGTCCGAAGCTGGTGCCCATTGCATCACGACCGGAAGCGATGGAGCCCCGTGGGCCGACGCTGGTCGAACGTCGGATGGCCGGCGCGGATGATGCCGCGCTTGCGGCAGGAAATCGCGCGCAGCCGCAGCGCAGCGCGATCGACGAGCAGACCCGTCAAGCGCTGTTGGCGAACATGATGCCCAACCAGCAGGGTACGCAGAAGATCCGTCGCGGGCCGGACGTTGAAGACGTTTCCAGTGCCAGTTACATCCAAAGCCCCGATGCACTGCTGGTGCGCGGCACCTACCTGCGTTGTGTACTGGAAACCCGCATCATCACGGATCTGGCCGGCTATACGTCGTGCCTGCTGACCGAGCCGGTGTACTCGATCAATGGCCGCAGCCTGCTGCTGCCGAAGGGTTCCAAGATCTATGGCGCCTACGGCGGCGGCCCCGTTGGCAAGCGTGTGGAAGTGATCTGGGATCGCATCACCACCCCGAACGGGATCGATGTGGCCATGTCCAGCCCGGGCGTGGATCAGCTGGGCGGCGCGGGTCATCCGGGTCAGTACAGCGCTCATTGGGGTAGCCGTATCGCCTCGGCGCTGATGATCAGCCTGATTTCCGATGCCTTCAAGTACGCGGCGGCCGAGCACGGCCCGGAGACCACCACCATCGCCAACAACGGCATGACGGTGCAGTCGCCGTATGAAAGCGCCACCGCACGCACGATGGAGCGCCTGGCCAACGAGGCGCTCAGCAGCAACCGCCGTCCGCCGACCGTCACCATCAACCAGGGCACCATCGTCAATGTCTACGTCGCCAAGGATGTGGACTTCACCAACGTGCTGAACCCCCGCCGGTAACCAACGAACGATCATGGACGCCGAAGTGTCACCCCTCGCCCTCGTCTCCAGTGATTTCCTGCGCTATCAGTACGAAGTGCTGGGCATCGCCGAGTACATGAGCTCCCCGGAAGTGACGGAAATCTGTATCAACCGTCCTGGTGAGCTGTACCTGGAAACCCGGGCGGGGTGGCAGCGGGTGGATGTGCCGGGCCTGACTTTCGAGCGGGCCCGGCAGTTCTGCACGGCAGTGGTGAACGAGAGCAACACCGGCCAGCGCATCACCGATGCCGATCCAGTGGTCTCGCTCACGTTCCCGACCGGACAGCGTGCGCAGTTCGTAATCCCACCTGCGTGTGATGCTGGCAAGGTGTCGATCACCATCCGCCTGCCATCCAAGCACACCAAGTCGCTCAGCCAGTATCACGAGGATGGATTCTTCAACCAGATCCTGGAAAGCGATGGCAGCATCAGCGAACAGGATCGCGAGCTGCTGGAGCTGCGCCATTCGCGTGAGTACGCCGAGTTCTTCCGGCGCGCGGTGATGTACCGCAAGAACATCGTGGTGTCCGGTGCGACCGGTAGCGGCAAGACGACCTTCATGAAAGCGCTGGTCAACCATATTCCGGACAACGAGCGCCTGGTCACGATCGAGGACGCGCGCGAGCTGTTTCTGACCCAGCCCAATGTCGTGCACCTGCTGTACTCCAAAGGCGGTCAAAGCACCAGTAATGTCAGCGCCAAGAGCTGCATGGAGGCCTGCCTGCGCATGAAGCCCGAACGCATCATCCTGGCCGAGTTGCGCGGCGATGAGGCGTTCTACTTCATCCGCAACTGCGCCTCCGGCCACCCCGGTTCGATCACCAGCTGCCATGCAGGCAGTCCGGAACAGACCTGGGACCAGCTGGCGCTGATGGTGAAGGCGTCCAGCGAAGGGTCGGGCCTGGAATTCAACGTGATCAAGCGACTGTTGATGATGACCATCGACATCGTCGTGCACATCAAGGCGCATGCCGGCTCGCGCTACATCACCGGCATCGACTTCAATCCTGGGCGTGCCCAGGGGCAGGAGGGCTGAAGGATGCTGCCAGGACTGGAAATGATGGCGTGCCCGGAGATGGCCGTGTCGATGGAGGTGATGCAGCACGTCATCAACGTCGAATCATCGCGCAATCCCTACGCCATTGGCGTGGTCGGGGGTGCCTTGGTGCGCCAGCCCAAGGCGCTGGACGAGGCATTGGCGACGGTGCGCATGCTGGAAGAGAAGGGCTACAACTTCTCCATCGGGCTGGCCCAGGTCAATCGCTACAACCTGGGCAAGTACGGGCTGGACTCCTACGAGAAGGCCTTCCAGCAGTGCCCGAACCTGCAGGCGGGATCACGCATCCTCGCCGAGTGCTACAAGCGCTCCGGCGGCGACTGGGGCAAGTCATTCAGCTGCTACTACTCCGGAAATTTCGAAACCGGTTTCCGTCATGGCTACGTGCAGAAGGTCTACGACTCGATGCGTCGTGGGCAGCTGCTTGCCAGCAATGGCGTCGCGCCGATCGACGTGGTCAGTCGCGGCGAACGCCGCAGCGTGAAGGTTGAACATCATCCGCAGCTGGCCTCTCCGGCGCAGGCGCGCATCGTTGCGCAGTCGAGTGGCCCGGTGTATGTGCCCTCGGAAGATCCGGCGCGTGCCTATGTGGTGTATCCGTCCACCGGTGCGATGGCGCGGGGCAGCCTGCTGAACCTCGCCGACCAGGCCCTGTCCAAGGTGGTACTGGGCTCGGTGGACCGGATGATGCAGCCGCAGCCGCAGCCGCAGCCGCAGTCGCAGTCGCAGTCGCAGTCGGCCCAAGTCGGGGGCTATCCGCAGCAGCAGGCCGCCGGCATTCCCCAGCAGCTGCCGCGCCAGGGCGCTGCGCAGCCGATGGCCATGCCGCAGCAGTTGCCGGGTGCTGCCGGCGCCGGCAATGAGGGCCCCGTGATGCTGCGGCCCTGGAGCGAGCGCAACCAGCCGGTGGCCGGTGGTGACAATTCTTACAACGTACCGGCGCAGGCAGCGCCGGTGCGGCAGATTCCCGCAGGGGATGCGGCCTTCGTGTTCTGACGAAGTCGTGGTTCGGTCGGGCTCCCGCCAGGCCAATTCAGTTGTGTTAGTCCATCAACAAGGAAATCAATCCATGAAGCGATCCAATCTCGACCTCGTCCAGGCCCAGCGCACGCTGAAGACCCTGCTGATGGCCACCCTCTTCGTTGGCGCACTGTTTGCACCGCAGGTATTCGCCAACAGTACCGATTTCGGCGGTACCGACAAGAAGGTCTGCGGTTTCTTCTCCAACATCAACGGCCTGCTGAACATGGCGTCGATCGCCGTGGTGACCATCGCTGTGATCTTCGCCGGCTACCAGATCGCCTTCGCGCACAAGCGCATTGGTGACGTTGCACCGATCCTGATTGGTGGCGTGCTGATCGGCGCCGCTGGCCAGATCGCCCGCATGCTGCTGGGTGAAGGCAGTGACGGCAAGTGCACTGGTGGCGGCACCACGTACTACCTGATCAACAACGCGATCCAGTATTACAGTGCATAAGAACGTCGTGTTCCGCGGCTGCACGCGCCCAGCAATGTTCCTGGGCGTTCCCTACCTGCCATTTTTCATGGTGGCCGGTGGGTTGTTGCTCCTCAGCATGTACACGAACTTCTGGTTTCTGCTCACCATTCCGTTGGCGGTCTTCATCATGCGGCACATGGCCAAGCGTGACGAGATGATCTTCCGGTTGTTGGGCCTGCGCCTGATGTTCAAGCTGAAGGTGCGCAACGTGCAGGAACACGATGGCATGTGGGTGTTCAACCCCAATCATTACCGCGACAAGCCGGCCCGAATGGATTGAGGTCCGGAACCGGCCCGGCGGGCGTCCGCTCCCGCCGGGCCTTTTGAAACTCCTCGGCAATACCTCTTTGGAAGCAGTCGTATGTTCAGCCCTGACACCTCCATCAGCGAGTTCATCCCGTTGTCGTCGCATGTCGCTCCGAACGTGGTCAAGACCACGGGCGGCGACTACCTGCTGACCTGGCATCTGGAAGGACTGCCGTTCGTCGGCCGTGAGGAATGGGAGCTTGAGCACCGGCACAACACGTTCAACCGTCTACTGCAGACGCTGCGTGCGCCGGACTTCGTCAACGTTGCCTTCTGGGTGCATGACATTCGTCGCCGGCGTACGCTGAAGGGCAAGAGCAGCTACCAGCAGCGCTTCAACCAGGACGTGTCCGACCAGTACATGGGCATGCTGTCCTCGCAGCGCATCATGCAGAACGAGTTGTACCTGACCATGATCTACCGCCCGGTGGTAGCCGGTAAGCGCTTCGTGGAGAAGTCGGGGAATGTCGAGAAGCTGCGCGCCGAGCAGGAACAGGCCATCGAGAAGTTGATGGAGCTGGCCGGCAACGTGGAAGCCGTGATCCGCGACTATGCGCCGTATCGCCTGGGCATGTACGAAGCCAAGAACGGCGTGGTGTTCTCCGAGACGCTGGAGCTGTTCGGCTACCTGGTCAATCGCATCGATGAGCCGGTACCGGTGCTGTCGGCGCCGATCAAGGATTACCTGCCGGTCAGTCGCCACATGTTCTCGGCCAAGACCGGTGATTTTGCGATCAATACCCCCAATGGTGCCAACCACTTCGGCGCCATCCTGAACATCAAGGAGTATGCCGAGGGCACCTATCCGGGCATCCTCAATGGCCTGAAGTACCTGGATTACGAGTATGTCATCACCCATTCGTTCAGCCCGATGGGGCGTCAGGATGCGCTGAAGGTGCTCGATCGCACCAAGGGCATGATGATTTCGTCCGGTGACAAGGCGGTCAGTCAGATCGTCGAACTCGACCAGGCGATGGACCAGCTGTCGTCGGGCAACTTCGTGCTCGGTGAGTACCACTTCATCATGGCGGTCTACGGTGATACCCAGGCCAAGCTCTCGCAGAATGTGGCGACCACCCGTGCCGAGCTTTCCAATGCCGGCTTCGTGTCGACCAAGGAAGACCTGGCGGTTACCTCGTCGTTCTACTCGCAGCTGCCGGGCAACTGGCGCTATCGCACCCGACTGGCCAATGTCAGCTCGCTGAACTTCCTGGGCCTGTCACCGCTGCACAACTTTGCCACCGGCAAGCAGCACAACAATCCGTGGGGCGACTGTGTCACCACGCTGCAGACCACCAACGGCCAGCCGTACTACTTCAATTTCCATGCGACCCACCCGTCGGAAAACTCGCTGGGTGAGAAGGCGATCGCCAATACCATGGTGATCGGCAAGTCCGGTACCGGTAAGACCGCGCTGATCAACTTCCTGCTCAGCCAGGTGCAGAAGTACGAGCCGTCGCCGACCATCTTCTTCTTCGACAAGGATCGCGGTGCCGAGATCTTCGTGCGCGCCTGCGGTGGCAACTATCTGGCCCTGGAGAATGGTGCGCCGACCGGCTTCAACCCGTTCCAGTGCGAGAACAACGAATCCAACGTGCAGTTCCTGGCCGACCTGATCAAGGTGCTGGCCGGCAAGCGCGAGTACAGCGCCCGCGAGGAAGAGGACATCTATCGCGCGGTGGAGAGCATGCTCGATACACCGATGCACCTGCGCAGCATGACCAACTTCCAGAAGAGCCTGCCGAACATGGGCGACGACGGTCTGTATGCACGCATGCGCCGCTGGACCTCAGGAAATTCGCTGGGCTGGGTGTTCGACAATCCGGTCGATACCGTTGACCTGAGCAAGGCCAACATCATCGGCTTCGACTACACCGACATCATCGACAACCCCGAAGTGCGCGTGCCGGTGATCAATTACCTGCTGCACCGCCTGGAGTCGCTGATCGACGGTCGTCCGCTGATCTACGTGATGGACGAGTTCTGGAAGATCCTGGACGGCGAGGGTGGCCTGAAGGAGTTCGCCAAGAACAAGCAGAAGACCATCCGTAAGCAGAACGGTCTGGGCATCTTCGCCACGCAGAGCCCGGAGGACGCGTTGAAGAGCGATATCTCCGCCGCACTGATCGAGCAGACGGCCACATTGATTCTGCTGCCGAACCCGAATGCCAGCAAGAGCGATTACATGGATGGCCTGAAGCTGACGGAGGCTGAGTTCAAGGTCGTTACCGCCCTAGATGAACGCTCGCGCTGCTTCCTGGTCAAGCAGGGTCATGCTTCCAGCGTGTGCCAACTCAACCTGCGTGGCATGGACGACATTCTCTCGGTGATCTCGGCCTCGACCGACAACATCGACATCATGCACCGGGTGCTGCAGACCGCTGCCGTGCGTGCGCGCGTCACGGTGGATGAGCTGACGCCGGAACAGTGGCTGGAAGATTTCTACAGGAACCGGAAGGGTTCGGGGAAGTCGGCAAACAATAGTGAGGTTGCGGCATGACGATCGCTCGATACGTAACCAACGCAGTTACCTTGAATTCGATGGAGACGAAGATGGATGCCACTACCCGCGCCACTCAGACGCCGAGCGCCGCATCGAAGTTGCGTTTTGCAGCGCTTGCACTCTCGCTTGCCGCGATGCTCAGCTCTCCGGTGAAGGGCTACACCTTCCCGGTGGTCGAAGTCGGCCTGAACACGGTCAACAGCACGTTGACGGAGTTCAATACGCTGACCAGCCAAGCGCAGGCATTTGCCGAGTATGGCACCCAGGCTTCGCGGTTCATCGAAACGACGCAGAACTGGGCGCAGAAGCTGGCGAAATTCAACCAGATCATCGCCTCTCCGATCATGCCGACGGGCGTGACGCTGAAGCCAGTCGCGGCCGAGTGGAATGTGGCCGAGCGCTGCGGCTCCGGCTCCATCATGAGCCTGTCCGGCATTCTGACGGCATTGGACATGAATCCCGGTGGCGACATCGCCGCACAGCAACGGAATATCTGCGCGGCGATCCAGATGCTGGAGAACCAGAAGTACAACGAGACGGTCGAGGTCGTGCAGAAGACCATGCCGGACATGCGCAAGGTGCTCGACCGGATCAAGGACATCCGCGACCTGTTCAATACGGAAGGCGCGATGTCCGAGACTGCTACCAATGCAGCGGTCACCGACGTCTACATGCAGGCGGACTTCGCCACGTGGGAGCACAAGGTGGGCGCATATGACCGGCAGATCCAGGCGCTTACCCGCATGCAGCAGATGCTGGCCCAGCGAGCATTGAGGGGTACGCCTTCGCCGGTGGGAACGATCGTCAAGGCGGCTGCTCTCAAAGCAGCGCTGTCGAACTGATGTTGAGGGCCGCTTCGGCCCGGTTGTACTTAATTATTGGGTGAAGTCATGGGTCTAGGGATGGGAGTCGGCATGTTCGGTACGAATGCACTGGATATGCTGCAGAACCTGCACGTATCGTCGTCGGTTGGCGACTTCGTGTTCTTCCGGCTGATCCTCGATTACCTGCACAAGGAAATCGCGGATTTCGGCGTCGAGCTGCTGGGAAGAATGATGAAGTGGGTCGGTGCTATTGCGCTGACGTTGATGACGCTCTGGGTATTCATCCAGGGCTTCCGCATCGTGACCGGGCGTAGCCGTGACTCGATGATGGTGCTGGTCACCAACATGGCCAAGGCGGCGCTGATCGTCTCTGTTGCCACCACCATGGCGATGTTCGGTCGTGATCTGCATACCTTCCTCAACAAAGATGTGAAGAATGAGATCACCCAGGTCATCACGGGCAAGCAGGACTCTCCGGAAGATCTGATCGACGAGAACCTGGGTTACATGCAGTTGGCGCTTTCATCCGTCGATGCGCTGGACGTGATGGGCGATGTGACGCTGGACAGCGCAAAGACCCGCGCCATGTGGTTCATCGGCATGGGCACCGGTGGGCCTGCTGTCACCGCAGGCTCGATGTTGCTGCTGTACGAGGTCGCATTGGCGTTGTTCATTGGCCTTGGGCCATTGTTCATTCTATGTCTGCTATTTGATCAGACAAAGCAGTTGTTCCAGAAATGGTTGATGTATGGCATAGGTACGATGTTCTCGATGGCGGTGCTTGCAGCGATGACAGCGATTGCCATGAAGCTCGTGGCCAAGGTTGCGCTGTCGTTCTGGGGCTCCGCACTGGTGGGCACCCTGATGGGAGACAACTTCACCGAAGGCATGTCGAGCATGGCATTGCAGCAGGGCGGCATGGGCCTGATCCTGACGACATTGATTCTTACGTCGCCGCCGATGGCCGCGATGTTCTTCCAGGGTACGTTGGGTAGCTTCATGGCCTATTCGCAGATTGGTGGTTCGCCGGCCGCGCAGCCGGGACCGCAGGGGCAGCCGCCGGGTTCGGTGGGTGGCTCTTCCTATAAGCCGAGTGCCCCCAGCAACAATCACGCATTTGAGGCGCCCTCTCAGAGCTCGATGCCACGATTCAGCAGTACAGTTGATGCACCCGCGCAGACCGGGCAACGTGGCAATGCTCCAACGATGAATGTCTGACTGAATTTGTGGAGTTCCCGATGCGAGTTATCTGCAGTTTTCTGACGTGGGCTGTACTGTCCATTTTTTCGCTTTCCGCCTATGCGGAAGGGGGAAGCTGTCCGCCAGGGTTCTATCCGATTGGAGGGCAGGGGGTGCAAGGATGTGCTCCTATACCTGGAGCGTCTTCTGGCTCTGGCCCAGCCGCTGTGGACGCCCCGCCCATTCCGACCGGGGAGTGGCTCACAACCTGGGGAGCGGTTGCAGAGTCTCCGACATCGAATCTTGTGGGAACCTCTGCCAACAAGAGGAGCAAGGAGCTTGCCGAGTCGGAGGCGATTAGAAAGTGCGCTGCCGAAGGTTCAAGGGACTGCAGGACTACCGTGAGCTATTACAATCAATGCGTGGCATTTTCTGCGCCATCGTCAGGTAAAGGTCGGGGCTCAGTGAACACCGCGGTAGACATGGATACAGTGAAGGCTCACGCACTTCGCAGTTGCAGGGATACCGGCGGAGGTGGCTGCATCATCGCCTATTCGGAATGCTCGAACCCTGTATTTCGCGAGTACTGAGTGCAGACGTAGATATAGCTCCGTGGACGGAAGGCTTTGCGCACGTTTGCGCTCGTGTATTTGGATAACAGAGCTCCTGTGGTTCTACAGAGTTGGAGTGGCGCTTAAGGTTGCGACCCCAACTGGTCTGCTGGAGCTGCATCGGGGGCTCATGCGCTTACGTTCGGCCTGAATCCTTCGGCGACTATGCGGCTTCTCGCGCGTGCTTGAACCGAGCGCTTCGCGACTACTGAGAGTCGTTGAGCGTGATCTGGGAGCAGCGTGTGCCGACGCGTGTTCTTGTCGGGTGAGTTAAGAGCCGGCTGGACCTGAGGCTTCCAGATCGCATCCGCCGTGATCATCGGTCAAGTAGGCGACCATTCACGATAGCCGCGCTTTTTCTGTGATCAAGTGCGCTTTTCACTCCAAGTCCCCTTCGACGACGGAAGCTCCCTCGAAGTAAGCTGCGTGCGCGTCAAAATTCCGACGCATTGCTGCCATCGAACGCAGGAGCTTTTCCGTCCATGAGGACTCTGACCACCCGCGCTGCGGGTGACGCTTGCCACCATCGCGGTCGCCGTGGGCTCGGGGCTACATCGGCCATGGCGGACGCTGTGGCATGCGGCGCATTGCACCGGTTTCCGGCCGCCGCGCGGGTAATGGCAAGACGGGATTGAAGGAGTTGCAGGGGATGGAGAAGGGGAGTGGCGCGAACATGGATAATGCCTTGGCGTTCGTGCCCTCCGGCGCGAACCTGCTGGAGGCGGTACGCGGCGATCTGACCGGCAACGGTATCGACGATCAGTTGCTGGTAATCGACCAGCCGGCGCCCGATGGCCTGGTGGCTGGCGAACATGGTCCCAACCGGGTGCTGCTGCTGTTGCTGGGCGATGCTGCGGGGCGCTGGCAGCTGGCAGCGCGCAACGACAAGCTGGTGCCGTGCTCCACCCGCGGGGGTATTGCCGGGGATCCCTTCGCCTACGTGACGATCGAGGATGGGGCGTTCAGCGTGATTACCAATGGCGGCAGCCGGGAGCGCTGGAGCAGCGTCTATACGTTCCGTTACGCGCCGGCGGAACAGGCCTGTTGGGTGCATGGCGTGCAGCGCAGGGTGGTCGACACCGAGACCGAAGCCACGCATACGCGTGACTTCTCGGCGGCTGAACTGGGTCGGGTGCGGTTCGAGGATTTCGACCCGTCGGTCATCGCCGACGTGAGCTTGCCCTGAGTGCCGTGCCTGTGAGGAGGCAGGAGTACCCAACGATGATCGAGCAGGAGTTTCACCGTGTCGCAGGATAGAGAGTCGCAGCTGTTGCGGCAGGCCACGGAGGCCGGCATCACCTCGTCCCGGGAACTGGCCAACTTCATGGCGCAGGCTGGGCACGAGTCCCGTGGCCTGAGCCGGCTCAATGAAAGTTTCAACTTCACCCGGGGCATCTCGCAGGTCCCGGTGGAGGCGGCGTGGCGCAATGGCAATGGTGCGCTGGAGAGCGCCCGACAGGAGGCACTGCGCGGCCGCCCGGAGAACCTGGCCGAACTGATGTACGGCGGACGTATGGGCAATGACGCGCCCGGTGACGCGCTGAAATATCACGGCCGCGGCTACCTGCCGCTGGTCGGCAAGGAGAATTACGAGCGTGCCGGCAAGGCGCTGGATCTGGATCTGGTGAATCACCCGGACCTGGCTGCGCAACCCGAGCACGCAGGTCGTATTGCGGTATGGCAGTGGCAGACACGTGTGCCGGAGGCGGCACGCGAGGATGTGCGCGAGGCGACGCGCGCGATCAATGGAGGTCTGAACGGTATCGAGGCACGCCAGCAGCGGTTCGAGGTGTGGCAGCAGAAGCTCACGCCCGACGTGATGGCACGGCTGGATCGTGGCGAAGTCGGTGCGCCCGCGCAGCAGGCCGTCGCGCGCGACATGTCGCAACCGGGCGAGCCGGGACATGCTCTGTTCCAGAGCGCGCGCCAGTATCTGCAGCAGATGGTTCCGCAGAGCGGGCTGCGCAGCGTGCAGGAGCTGGACAACGCCGCCGGTGCGCTGGCCGTGAGCGCTCAGAAGGCGGGACTGTCACGCATCGATCATCTGCTGGCCGGCAATGACGGCCGCACGCTGTTCGCCGTGCAGGGCACGCTGGGTGATCCGGCCATGCTGCGTGCCTCCGTTGACCGCGAACAGGCGGCCCAGCAACCGCTGGCAGACAGCAGCGAGCAGTTGGCTGCCGCTGTTTCGCAGCAGGACCCGGCGGCATCGGTCGCCCGCGAGCAGGAACAGCGCTCGCGATTGTTGTAACACCGGGGTGCCTGTGGGCGTGCACCCTGCAGGCACTGTGCGCACGATGCGAGGCGCCCTGTGGCGCCGACATGGAAACCCACACGTAAGGACACCACATGCGAATCGTTCTCCCGTCTTGCCGGCACGCCGCTGCCCGCTGTACTTCCTCCCTGCGCCAGCTGCCGCCGCTCTGGCTGCTGCCGCTGGGCCTCGCTGCGGGGTCGGCACAGGCTCAGGAGGCTGCGCCGCCTGCAACGGACACACCTCCGGTTGTAACGGCGGTGACCGATGTGCCTTCAGCACCCTTACCAGTAGCACCTGCCACGGAGGCAGCTGCTTCGGTGGCCGATGCCATTGCGGCGCCCCAGACACCGGCGGTGGCGACGACAGAGGCATCGCCTGTGGCCCCCGCAGTGGCAGCGACGCCGGAACCTGTGCCGGCCGCATCAGCTCCAGCTCCTGCGGCGGTCACCGCATCCGCGCCACCCACTCCCACTGAGCCGCCTGCCGTTGAGGCCGTACCGGCACCGCCGGCGCCTCCTGCACTGGACATCGTGCCGTTGCTGGCGGAGCAAGCGACCGAACGTGCGCTGGGAGCCCGCTGTCCGGTCGATCTGGCCGGGCGCCTGGCCACCCAGGGCGATCTGCTGATCGGGGCGTGCCAAGGCACGATGCCTGCACATCTGGCTGCGCTGCTGGTCGCATTGCCCGAGCAGGACATCCACCTGCCGCGCAGTTGGCGCGAGCGTGAGGTGCGGCAGAAGGTCTGGTTCAAGGCGGTGGCGGGCTTCGGCCAGCGTCCGGATTTCATCGCGCGCATGGGCGACGTCTGGGTACGTTCGTTGGAGGGGCGCGACGCAGACAGCACGTTCTATCTGGTCTCGGCGCCCTTCATCTGCAGTGACCAGAGTGGCGGTCGCAATGAAGAAAGCGCGGAGCCGGTGCGCCTGGCCGCGGGCGACTGCCGCGAGGCCTATGTGGCCCAGCGCGTATACCAGGTCCGTGGCGATGCCGCGCCGCGCGACGTCACCGACGAGGCGCTGCCGGCGATGCCAGACATTGCCGAAGCGGACCGTGCACGGCAGGTGGTGCGCCACGGCCGGATCACGTTGGACCACAGCAAGCTGCAGTATGGCCCGGCGATGCGCTGGTTCGTGCAGTATCCAGAGACGGCGCAGAAGGGCGGCCCTCGCGCGTTCAGTGACTGGAACCGGGAGCACCTGGCATTCGTAGTGTGGACGGGTGATCGCTTCGAGCTGCGCGAGAAGGTATCGCGCAGCCAATGGCCCTGTGATCCGGTCGCGCCCGGCGATCGTGCCTGTGGCGGATTCCCGGATTCCGGGCCGGATCTGTTTGTGACGGCTGCGGCCTCCGCGCCGATGGCGGCCTCCAGCCCGTAAGGTGGGAGCGGGAGCCGATATGACCGGCTCCCGTATCTTCCTTCAGGCCTGCAGGTTGCGGGTCTGGTTCTGCTGCTGTTCCAACGCCTGCTCGCGCTCCTGCGCCAGGCGCTGGCCGGCCGCCTGCTGGTCGATGCGCTGGCTGCTGTGTTCGAGTGGCGTGTTCATCGCCAGTGCGGTATCCACCGACACTCGCAGATGGCTGGGGTCGCCGCCCTGGCCCTGCACGGCGAAGCTGCGCGACGCATCGGCGTTCATCACCACGTCGTCGATGCGCTTGCCGCCAGCGGCGTGCATCTCGGCGGCCAGGCTGCCCGCCAGCTGTGTGCTCATCACGTCCGGTACGCGGCCGGTGCGGACATCCTGCGCATGCACGCCACGGATCGCGTCGTTGAACAGCGGGTTGCCCAGGTGACTGGCATCGTCCATGCGCAGCATGCTGGTGCGATGGTCGTGCTTCTCCGCTTCCCGGCGTGCCGGCTCTCCAGGCTGCAGCGGTCCGCGGATCTGGTCGTACAGATCAACGGCACCGCCGGGCACGCCACGTGCAGCCCGGGTGACACCGCGCCGCAGTGATTCCACGTCGTCGCGGTATTCCTCGATCATCTTCGCGTTGTCGTTGGCCAGCTTCTGCGTTTCCGGGTGCTTCAGCACCGAGTTGTCGCCGAGGAAGTTGCCCAGCTTGTGCGCACCAAACGAGCTGCCTGCCGCCACGAGGGGTTGATCCGGGATCAGGCTGCGCAGGGCGTGATTGCTGAAGCCGTTGGCGGCAAGCGTCTTGATTTCATCTGGCCTGGCATAGATGCGGACCTGGCCGAAGTGGGGCGAAGCGGCGCTGACCGGGTCGGAGGCCATGACATGGTTGATCATGGTGTTGCCGCCTTCCGGAATGCGGTAGCTGAGGCTGACCGCGCCGTAGGCATTGAAGGTCTCGCCCTTGACGTTGAAGTGGTGCGAGGTGATCTGGGCCAGGGCGCCGCCGAGGGAGTGGCCGGTGACGGTGACCTGTGGTGCACGTCCGCCGAATGCGGCGTCCTGCCTGGCGATGTCCAGCGCGCTTCGGGTCAGGGCGATGGCGTCGGGGGCCTGTACGTTGGTGCGGGCGACGACCATGCCGCCATCGGTCAGGATCGCATCGCGGGCGATCTGTTCGGTGCCGCGATGGGCAACCACGATTTCTTGGGTGTCGAGCCGCTGGTAGATCGTGCCTTGATAACCGTTGAGCCGATTGTCGACGTGCTCAAGGACCTTGTACTCGTGACCGTTGAGCGTGACTTTTTCTTCCTGGCCAGGGGCTCTCCGCCCGACCGCGCGATCCTTGTAGGCATCATCGGAAAGCGCGGCGTAGTCCTGGGTGGTGATGGTCATTGGGTGACCTCACTGGCACTGAGGCTCAGCGTGAACAGCTTGCCCTGCAGCTCGGCGACATAGTCGGCGGGATCAGCCTTGCCGGTAGCAGGGTAATTGGCGGCGAGCGCTGCTCGCGGATAGGCCGCGTCGGGATAGTAGAGCGTATGGGCGCCACCTTCGGTCAGTGGTTTGGCGTCGACGAAGGTCAGGAAGCGCGTTTCGCCCTCAGCCCCGGTGGCCTTCAGCATCGCGCCGGCGCCGCTGAATGCCCACGTGCAGATACCGCGGCCGTAGTAATCCTCATCCAGCATGCGATCCACATACAGCGTGCCGCGGTATTCGTCCTCGGCGACCTTGCGCAGTTCCACCGGCTCCTGGCTGGTGATGCGCGCGGCGGTGCCCGTAGCAGGCTCGATGTGACCACACTGGTCTTCGTTGGTAACGTCGTACTGGGCAACCCCCTCGACCACCGCGAAATCGCCGGGGGCATCCTTCAGGCGCAGTACCAGTTCATAGGCCTTGCGCGGGCTGGGGTTGAGCTTGGCGAGGCCGCGCCCGCCCTGGGCGACATCGGCTTCAGCAGCGGCACGTTCCTGGTTCATGGCGGTCTCCGGGTGGCAGGCGGTCAACAGAAGCAGAGCAAGGCACGGGATGAATGCAGGGCGCAATGTCGGCCTCCGGTAATGGAAGGGGGAAGGGCGGTCGGTCATGGCGGGACGTTCCGTACGGAGCGGGGCTGCGCGACAGGATCATCGGAAAACGCCTCCCGGTGTGAAGGCAATGCACGACTGTCGTGGCGCGTGGAGACTGCTTGCCACACGGTGCCCAGTCCATTGCTGAGCCAGTGGCGGAAGCCGCCGTGGTAGTAGTTCTCGTCGAGCAGGTTCAGGTGAAGCGTGCCGTAATCCTTGCCGAAGAAGAGAAGGCGCAAGGCGGCAGGCTCCCGTGCATCTGTAGAGGCGGAGGATTGGGCGGGCGGAAGACCCGGGCACAGCGCGAACGCTGCAACGGCGAGCAGGCTGATGCAGATCAGGTGGCGGGGTGCTATTGGCAAAGCGCTTCCTGCGGGCCGTCGTGGTAGGGGCGTTCCATATGGGCCTCCGTTCCTTGGTAACAGGCCCCACGATTATGGGGTGCGACCGTGACGCGATTCCAGCACTGGAGGTGCTGTGACGACGGCAAATTGACATGCACTGCCGATGTCGATCTTATTCCGTGACCTGCATTGATGGTTTAACCTCGAAATGACAAAGATGAATCGGCGCATGCGGACATGCGCTCGCGGCACGTCCGGTTCTGCACAGGCAACCCAACGATCATGAACGTCACAGACATGCAGATCCGTCCCGAAACATCGGCCGACCACGCCGCCATCCACGCACTCACCGAAGCCGCTTTCCGCAACGCCCCGCACAGCAGCCATACCGAGCAGTTCATCGTCGATGCGCTGCGCGCACGCGGAGAGTTGAGCGTTTCGCTGGTGGCCGAAAAGGAAGGCCAATTGATGGGTCACGTTGCCCTGTCGCCGGTGACGATCAGCGATGGCAGCGACGGCTGGCTTGGTCTGGGCCCGATCTCGGTGTTGCCCGAGTGGCAGGGGCAAGGCATCGGCGCGGCGCTGATGCGCGCGGCAATCGAAGCGCTGCGGCAGCAGGATGCGCGTGGCTGCGTGTTGTTGGGTGAGCCGGGCTACTACGGGCGTTTCGGTTTCCGCGCCGAGCCTGGTCTGATACTGCCCGGTGTCCCGCCAGAGTACTTCCAGGCACTGTGCCTGCGGCCGCCGATGGCGCAGGGGAACGTGAGCTACTCCGCCGCCTTTGAAGCCATCGGCTGAGTCTGCTGCAGCCCAGGCCGCGTGCCAGGTGGTCGCCTCGCGTTGAGGCCTGGGAATGCCGACAGATGTCAGCCGTTGTGCCGAAGATGGATCAGCGGATACGGACGGCCCTGCGAGTCCACTGGTGAGCGGCCGGTTTCGACGAAGCCCATGCGCAGGTAGAAACCGACGGCCTGGGCATTCTGTGCGTTGACGTCGGTGCTCAGCTGCGGATGCTGCATCAGCGCGTGCTGCAGCAGCTGGCGGCCGATGCCGGTGCCGCGCACGTCCGGATCGATGAACAGCGCTTCCATGTGGGTGCCGTCGATCAGCATGAAGCCCTGCGGCCGGTCCTGTACATCGACGGCAACGATCATCGGTGCCTGCGGCAGGAAACCGGCGACTTCGGCATCGATGGCCTGGCGATCGTCTGCACTGAGGAAGTCGTGAGTGGCGTCGACGGCGCGGCGCCAGAGATCGACGAGGGCGGCGCCGTCATCGACGCGCGAAGGGCGGAGGGTGGTCATGGATTCACCAAGGTGCTTCGGAAGAGGGGGGGCAGTATGAGGCTTCCCGAAGGCGTTTCGACCGGCGCTGGCGCCGCCTGCACGGCCTCGGGCGTACAATGCGACCCCGGCGGCCAGCGTGGCCCTGTCGATATGCGAGAACCGCCATGACCGATGTCCTGGGTGTACCGGTGCATGACGCCGATGAACATTGGATGCGTCACGCGCTGGCACTGGCGGAGCGCGCACAACGGGAATTCGATGAGATCCCGGTCGGAGCGGTACTGGTGGGCGCCGACGGTCAGCTGCTGGGCGAGGGCTGGAACCTCAACATTGCCTCGCACGACCCCAGTGCACATGCCGAGATCGTGGCGATGCGTGCCGGCGGCCGGCTGCTGGCCAATCATCGGTTGCTGGGCAGCACCCTGTACGTCACCCTGGAACCCTGCGCGATGTGTGCGATGGCGATCGTACATGCGCGCGTCTCGCGTCTGGTCTATGGCGCCAGCGATCCCAAGACCGGCGCCTGCGGCAGTGTGTTCGACCTGCTCGGCGATGCGCGCCACAACCACCGGGTGGAGATCCACGGCGGCGTGCTGGCCAAGGAGGCCAGCACGCGCCTGACCAATTATTTCCGCGCCAAGCGCGGCAAGCCGCCGCTGCTGCTGGAAGACCGCGCCGGCGAGGGCTGAGTAGTGAAAGGGTATGATGGACGCCTCTTTCCTTCACCGGTAGGCCGCGCGCCTGCCCAGCAACGAGGCGACACATGGCGGACAACGGCGCGGCCAACGAACGACTGATCTGGATCGACCTGGAAATGACCGGGCTGGATACCGACAACGATTCGATCATCGAGATCGCCACCGTGGTCACCGATGCCCAACTCAATGTGCTGGCCGAGGGGCCGGAGTTCGCCATCCACCACCCGCTGGAAACGCTGGAAGCGATGGACGAGTGGAACCGCAACCAGCACCGCCGTTCCGGCCTGTGGCAGCGGGTGGTGGACAGCACCGTCACCCTCGGCCAGGCTGAGGCGCAGACGGTGAATTTCCTGGCGCAGTGGATCCCGACTGGCCTCTCGCCGATGTGCGGCAACTCGATCTGCCAGGACCGCCGCTTCCTGCACCGCCAGATGCCGCGTCTGGAGAAGTACTTCCACTACCGCAACCTGGACGTGTCCACGGTGAAGGAGTTGGCCAAGCGCTGGGCGCCGACGGTAGCGGCTGGTGTCGGCAAGAACAGCAACCACACCGCCCTGAGCGACGTGCACGACTCGATCGCCGAGCTGCGCCACTACCGCCAGTTCATGGGCACGCTGTCGGGCCTGCCGGCTGCCTGAACAATGAAGCCGGGGTCGGATCCCTTTCCAACGGAAAGGGCTCTGACCCTTCTGTCGTGCCCCGCGACGAACCGTTCAACTCCCTGGCGCTAAGATCGGCGCCATGAACGAGCCCATCCTGCTCCCCCGCGACATCGCCCACGACGCCCGTGACTGGTCCGACCTGCAGCGGGCGGTGACCCTGCTGGAGGCGCCGACGCTGACCGCGCGCATGGCCAACCTGGTCGGTACGCCGCTGGAGTTCGCGGTGAAGGCGCTGCCCAAGGCGGTCTCCGGCCGCATCCACGGCGCGGTGCAGGCGGCCCTGTCCAAATCGGCGCAGGCGGCGCTGTGGAGCATGGGCAACACCCCCGGCAAGGGGGCGTCCACCCGCTGGCACAAAGTGGCTGCGGCGACTTCCGGTGCTGTTGGCGGGGCATTCGGCTTTGCCGCGCTGTTCATCGAGCTGCCGGTGTCGACCACCATCATGATGCGCGCGGTGGCCGACGTGGCCCGCAGCGAGGGCTTCGACCTGTCCGAGTTCAGTACCCGCCAGGCATGCCTGGAGGTGTTCGCGCTGGGCGGCAACTCGCCGCGCGATGACGCCAGCGAGACCGGCTATTACCTGGCTCGTGGCTTCACCACCGATGTGATGCGCCACCTGTCGGCCGAGCTGGCCGGGCGGGTGGTGACGGGACGCGATCTGACCCTGGGCGTCGCACCGAAGGAGGCCGGCAAGCTGCTGGCGAAGATGGTCGAGAAAGTGGCCGCGCGCTTTGGCGTGGTGGTCACCGAAAAGTTCGCCGCGCAGGCGGTGCCGATTGTCGGCGCCGCTGCCGGTGCAACGCTCAATACCATGTTCACCGACTACTACCAGGACATGGCGCGTGGGCACTTCATCGTGCGCCGGCTGGAACTGAAGTACGGAGAAGATGTGGTGCGCGCCTGCTATGACCGGGTGGCGCACGGCGCGATCAGGATCGAACCCAGCCTGGAGTAGATCCACGCCATGCGTGGATGAGCCCTCATGCCATGACATCCTTGCCTGCCGGGCACAACTGTTTTGCCACGGCACGCCTGTTGCGCGCCAACACGCGTCCCCATCCTTGCCGGCACTCCCCCGCACGAGAATGCCGCCATGTTGTTCACTCCCCACCACCTGGGCGCACTGACCCTGCCCAACCGCATCGTGATGCCGCCGATGACCCGCTCGCGTGCGATGACCGGCAACGTGGCCACCGCCGAGATGGCGATCTACTACGCACAGCGGGCTGGCGCTGGCCTGATCGTCAGCGAGGGCACCCAGATCAGCGCGCAGGGCCAGGGCTACGCCTGGACCCCGGGTATCCATAGTCCGCAACAGGTGCAGGGCTGGCGCCGGGTGACCGATGCGGTGCATGCCGCCGGCGGCCTCATCTACGCGCAGTTGTGGCATGTCGGCCGCGTCTCGCACGTCGCCCTGCAACCGAACGGTGATGCGCCGGTGTCGTCGTCGGCGCTGTTGGCCGAAGGCGTGAAGGTGTTCGTGGACCCGACCGGTGCAGGTCCTGGGGCCGGCGTGGGCGAAATGATCCAGCACTCGATGCCGCGTGCGCTGCGCGAAGACGAGATTCCGGGCGTCGTTGCCGACTACGCGCAGGCTGCCCGCAATGCGCTGGACGCCGGCTTTGATGGCGTGGAACTGCACGGCGCCAACGGCTATCTGATCAACCAGTTCATCGATTCGCAGGCCAACCAGCGCACCGATGGCTACGGCGGCACGTTGCAGAACCGCCTGCGTTTCCTGCGCGAAGTGGTGCAGGCGGTGGTGTCGGTGGCGGGTGGCGAACGGGTCGGTGTGCGCCTGGCGCCGCTGACCACGCTGCAGGGCGCGGTGGACGATACGCCGCAGGCGACCTACCTCGCGGCCGCGCACCTGCTGGGCGAACTCGGTGTGGGCTACCTGCACATCGCAGAGGCCGACTGGGACGACGCACCGCTGATGCCGGTGGCGTTCAAGCAGGCGCTGCGCATGGTCTATCCGGGCACGCTCATCTATGCCGGCAAATACACCGCCGAGCGCGCAGAGCAGGCGCTTTCCGAAGGCTGGGCCGATCTGATCGGCTTCGGACGACCGTTCATTGCCAACCCGGATCTGCCTGAGCGCCTGCGTACCGGCGCGGCATTGAATCCGCCGGATCGGGCCACGTTCTTCGGTGGTGGCGCGGAGGGCTTCACCGATTACCCGACGCTGGAAGAGGCCGTCGAGGCCTGATGCCGCATCCGCCGGGCATGGCCCGGCGCTACCGATGCCGGTGGGTGGGTGCTACCGGCGCGGATGGGTGGGTGCCGACCGTTGGTCGGCACTCCCGATCAAGTCTTGTCGCGCACCAGCGCGTCCGTTTCGACCACGCCGCCGTCCTTGCCGTGCAGGTACAGGTGCATGTCCTGCTGCGGATACGGAATGTTGATGCCGGCCTTGTCGAAGCCCAGCTTGAGCTGCTCCAGCAGCGTGACCTTGGTGCCGAACCAATCAGCCGACTTCACGTAGCAGCGGATACCAAGGTTGATCGCGTGCGCGCCCAACTCGTACACCACCACGTCCGGTGCCGGTGTCTGCAGTACGCGCGGGTCGGCCTTCATCAATGCCAGCGCAGTATCGCGGGCCAGCTGGATGTTGTCCTCGTAGCCGATGCCGATCACCAGCTCTACGCGACGCGTGGGTTCGGCGGTCAGGTTGATGATCGGCGCGGCGGTGATCAGCGTGTTCGGAAGGGTGGTGTGCTGGTTGTCGGCGCCGGTGAGGACGGTCTGGAAAATGCGCACTTCGCGCACGGTGCCGGTCTGCCCGGCGATGGTCACCACGTCTCCCACACGGAACGGGCGCAGCGTCACCAGCATCACGCCCGACGCGATGTTGGACAGCGAATCCTTCAACGCCAGGCCGACCGCGAGGCCGGCGGTGCCGAGAACGGCCAGCAGCGGGGTGATCTGCACGCCGAGCGTACCAATGGCCAGCACCACCACGATGACCAGAGACGCGGCATACACCACATTGCGCAGGAAGCTGCCCAGCATCGGGTCCACGCCCATGCGCGCGGTCGCGCGGGGCATGGCGTTGGAAAGCCGGCGTGACAGCCACATGCCGACCAGCAACACCACGATCGCGGCGAGCAATGGCACGCCATAGGTTTCCAGCAGGCGCTGCCAATCGATCGAGTGGATCCAGGAAGGCGAAGCGGGCGAGGGCGATGCGGCGGCGATCATGCGGGAGTCCTTTGCTGCGATGGGGCGTGCGTGGGGCACGTGGCGTGCGCATACGCCAGAAACAGCAAGCCCCGCAGAGGCGGGGCTTGCGTGCAGCCGCAGTATGGGCGGACGCCGATGAACACGACGTCAGCCCATGGCACTCATCGCATCAGCCGTTGGCCTTCAGCTTGGCCAGGCGCAGCCAGGTGTCGACCACGGTGTCCGGGTTCAGCGACACCGACTCGATGCCTTCCTGCATCAGCCACTCGGCCAGATCCGGATGATCGGACGGGCCCTGGCCGCAGATGCCGACGTACTTGCCCTTGGCACGTGCCGACTTGATCGCCATCGACAGCAGCTTCTTCACCGCCGGATTACGTTCGTCGAACAGGTGGGCGACGATCGACGAATCGCGATCCAGGCCGAGGGTCAGCTGGGTGAGGTCGTTGGAGCCGATCGAGAAGCCATCGAAGATCTCCAGGAACTCATCGGCAAGCAGTGCGTTGGACGGCACTTCGCACATCATGATGATCTTCAGGCCGTTCTCGCCCTGCTTCAGGCCATTCTGTTCCAGCACCTCGATGACCTTGCGGCCCTCTTCCAGGGTGCGCACGAACGGAATCATGACCCACAGGTTGTCCAGGCCCATTTCGTTGCGCACGCGCAGCACGGCCTTGCACTCCAGCGCGAAGGCGGCCGAGAAGCTCGGGTCGACATAGCGGCTGGCGCCGCGGAAGCCGATCATCGGGTTCTCTTCGTGCGGCTCGTAGTTGCTGCCGCCGATCAGGTTGGCGTACTCGTTGGACTTGAAGTCCGACAGGCGCACGATCACGGCGTTAGGTGCAACCGATGCGGTGAGCGTGGCGATGCCTTCGGCGAGGCGGTTCACGTAGAAGCTGACCGGATCACCGTAGCCGGCGATCTTCTCGTCGATCTTCTTCCGGGTCGCCGCGTCCTGGCGGTCGTACTCCAGCAGCGCGTTCGGGTGGATGCCGATGTGGCTGGCGATGATCATTTCCAGGCGGGCCAGACCGATGCCGGCGTTCGGCAGCTGGCCGAAATCGAAGGCACGTTCCGGGTTGGCCACGTTCATCATGATCTTCAACGGCGCCGGCGGCATGTTGCCCAGATCGGTGGTGGTGCGCTCGAAGCCGAGCTTGCCTTCGTAGATGAAGCCGGTATCGCCCTCAGCGCAGCTGACGGTGACCAGCTGGCCGTCTTCGATGACCTTGGTGGCGTTGCCCGAGCCGACCACGGCCGGCACGCCCAGCTCGCGCGCGATGATCGCGGCGTGGCAGGTGCGGCCACCACGGTTGGTGACGATGGCCGAGGCGCGCTTCATCACCGGCTCCCAATCGGGGTCGGTCATGTCGGCGATCAGCACGTCGCCCGGCTGCACGCGGTTCATGTCCTCCAGCGTCTTCACCACGCGGGCCACGCCCGAGCCGATCTTGGCACCGACGGCGCGGCCTTCGGCCAGCACGTTGCCGCCCTTTTCGGTCAGCGCGAAGCGCTCGATCTGGGTGGCGTGGCTGCGCGACTTCACGGTCTCCGGGCGCGCCTGCACGATGAACAGCTTGCCGCTGACACCGTCCTTGGCCCACTCGATGTCCATCGGGCGGCCGTAGTGCTTCTCGATGACCAGCGCCTGCTTTGACAGTTCCTGCACATCTTCGTCGCTGATCGAGAAGGTGGTGCGCAGTTCGACCGGGGTGTCCTCGATCTTGACGCGCTCGCCGGGCACATCCGAATACACCATGCGGATCGCCTTGCTTCCGAGCGAGCGGCGCAGGATCGCCGGCTTGCCGGCCTGCAGGGTGGGCTTGTAGACGTAGTACTCGTCCGGGTTGACCGCGCCCTGCACGACCATTTCGCCGAGGCCGAACGAGGAGGTGACGAACACCACGTCGCGGAAGCCGGACTCGGTGTCCAGGGTGAACAGCACGCCGGAGGAGCCGACGCCCGAGCGCACCATCAGCTGCACGCCGGCGGACAGGAACACGTCCTCATGCTTGAAGCCGTGGTGCACGCGGTAGGCGATGGCGCGGTCGTTGTACAGCGAGGCGAACACTTCCTTGACCTTGTGCACGACATCGTCGGCACCGGTGACGTTGAGGAAGGTCTCCTGCTGGCCGGCGAAGGAGGCGTCCGGCAGATCCTCGGCGGTGGCAGAGGAGCGCACGGCCACGGCCACGTCGCCGCCGCCGTTGTCGGCGCTCAGCTTGGCGTAGGCGGTGCGGATGTCCTGGTCCAGCTGCGGCTGCAGCGGGGCATCGATCACCCAGCCACGGATTTCCTTGCCGGCCACGGTCAGTGCGTTGACGTCTTCCACGTCCAGCGTGGCCAGCTTGTCGAAGATGCGCTTGGACAGGTCGTTGTGCGCGATGAAGTCCTTGAAGGCTTCAGACGTGGTCGCATAACCTCCGGGGACGGAGACGCCCAGACCGGCCAGGTTGCCGATCATTTCGCCCAGCGACGAATTCTTGCCGCCTACGCGGGCCAGATCGGCCAGACGCAGTTCGTGCAACCACAGGATGTTCTCGTTCAAGCGCGATGCTCCGTTTGGCCATCGCCCGAGGCGGGCTGAGTGGCCGCGTCCGTAGGAAGAAGCCGATATGATGCCGGGCAGACCGCCGTCGGCACAAGCTTGTGTTGGCGGCCCTTTTAGGCTTCGTAGGGGGTAAAAGCGCGCATGTCGACCATCCGTCCGGTGTTCTACGTTTCCGATGGAACCGGTATCACCGCTGAAACCATTGGGCATAGCCTGCTGACCCAGTTCTCCGGGTTCAGCTTCATTACCGACCGGATGTCGTTTGTTGACGACCCCGAAAAAGCCCGTGAAGCCTGTGCCCGGATCCAGGCGGCGGGCGAGCGCTACCAGGTGAGGCCGATCGTGGTGAACTCCTGCGTGGACCAGAGCTTGAGCGTGATCCTGTCCGAAAGCGGGGCGCTGATGCTGGATGTGTTCGCACCGTTCATCGAGCCGCTGGAGCGTGAACTGTCCAGCTCGCGCCTGAACCGGGTAGGCCAGGCCCACGGCATGGTCGACTTCGACACCTACCACCGCCGCATCAACGCGATGAACTTCGCGCTGACCCACGATGATGGCATCGCCGTCAATTACGACGATGCCGACGTGATCCTGGTGGCGGTGTCGCGCGCGGGCAAGACGCCCACCTGCATCTATCTGGCGCTGCACTACGGGGTGCGCGCGGCCAACTACCCGCTGACCGACGAGGACCTGGAAAGCGACCGCCTGCCGCCGCGCCTGCGCAACTACCGGCGCAAGCTGTTCGGCCTGACCATCGACCCGGACCGCCTGCAGCAGATCCGCCAGGAGCGCCGCCCGAATTCGCGCTATGCCAATCTGGATACCTGCAAGCGCGAGGTGGCTGCGGCCGAGGTGATGTTCCAGATGGAGCGCATCCCGACCCTGAGCACCACCCACACCTCGATCGAGGAGATCTCCAGCAAGGTGCTGGCCACGCTGGGGCTGCAGCGCGAGCTGTATTGAGGCGCGCGCCACGATCAACGGTCGTGGCCTGCCGATGCTGCGGGAGACCCTCGTGCGTGGTGGGTATCGACCGTTGGTCGATACCGGGCCCCTTTGGCCGGGGCGATCCCGCCCCCACGTTGAAGCACCAACGTGTAGGATCGACCCATGGCCCACGCCTCGCCCCGCACCGAACGCATTCCCCGCCTGAGCCGGCTCAGCTGGCTGATGGGCCTGTATGCGGAAAACTACCGCCACCTGGTGCGCCTGTTCGAACCGGCCGGACTGGTGGCGGGCAGCTACCTTTCCTCGATCGGCGACGGCCTGGACGTGCGCCTGGACGTGATCGAGTGCCACCGCTACACGGTGGAGCTGCGCCTGACCTACGATCTGGCCGACCCGGTCACCGGTGAGCCCGATCCGTCGGCCTACGTGCGCCTGTACCGTGACGCGCGCCAGGCCGAGACCACCCATTGTTACGTCGGCCGCCGCTGGCAGGACACCATGGGCCTGTACCCACCGCCGGCAGAGCTGATCAGCCACCGCATGCGGATGAACACCTTCCTCGGCAAGTGGCTGGAGTACCTGGCCGAGCGCGGCCATGGCGTCGCCACCCTGCGCCGAGATCCCGAGGGTGCCGCCACGTCCACCGAACGCCGCCTGTCGCTGGTGCGTTGATCGGCCATAATCCACGGCTGACCTGCCGCTGGATGCTGCCATGCCGTACACCCCGATCGTCGCCACCCTGGGCTATGTGCTCTCGCCCGATCGTCGCCAGGTGCTGATGATCCACCGCAATACCCGTCCCGGTGATCATCACCTGGGCAAGTACAACGGGCTGGGTGGCAAGATCGAAGCGGACGAGGACGTGGCGGCGAGCATGCGCCGCGAGATCCAGGAGGAGGCCGGCATCGACTGCACCCGCATGCGCCTGCGCGGCACCCTCAGCTGGCCAGGTTTCGGCAAGCATGGCGAGGATTGGCTGGGTTTCGTGTTCGTCATCGACACCTTCGAGGGCACCCCGCATGGCGGCAACCACGAAGGCACGCTGGAGTGGGTGGACCTGGACAGGCTGGACACGCTGCCGATGTGGGAGGGTGACCGCAACTTCCTGCCGCTGGTGTTCGACGCTGACCCGCGCCCGTTCCACGGCGTGATGCCCTACAAGGATGGCCGCATGGTGAGCTGGTCCTACAGCCGCCTGTAAGGCGGCGGAACGGATGGGGTCGAACATGGTCGGCACCCTCTTTGGGTGTAATTAATATCCGGGCAATATTGACTCGTTAAAATTACCCGGGCAATATTCACCCATCGCCCTCGATGCCATCGTCATGCCTGCGTCCCGCCTTCCTCCCTTCAGTTGTTTCGACCGCCATCGCCTGGTCGCTTCCGGTACTGCGGAGGTGGCCGCGTTGGCACTCAAGCAGCTGCGCACCGACAATGCTGCCGGTCCGCTGCTGGTGTTCGACAACGCCACCGGCCGCACCCATGATTTCGACACGCGCGGCAGCGACGCGGACCTGCTGGCGCGGGTAGCCGAAGCGTTTCCCGCAGCCGTGGAGGCGGCCCCGGACGCGGCCGCCGACGAACTGCCCGCGCCGCGCCGTGGCCGCGGTCGACCCAGGCTGGGCGTGGTCGCCCGCGAAGTGACATTGCTGCCGCGCCACTGGGCGTGGTTGGCCGATCAGCCCGGCGGCGCCTCGGTGGTGCTGCGCAAGCTGGTGGAAACGGCCAGTCGCGCCGGCGCGGACCAAGATCGGCAGCGCCGTGACAGCGAGCGTGCGTATCACTTCCTGCAGACCATCGCCGGAGACCTGCCGGGCTTTGAAGATGCCATCCGTGTCCTGTTCGCACATGACCGCGCGGGCCTGGAGGCGGCATTGCACGGCTGGCCCGAGGACGTGCGCGCGCACACCCTGCGCCTGGCCTTCGACAGCGCCGACGGCTGAGCCGGCGCGCCGTCGCTGAACGGCGCCGCCATCTGACCACGGGCCTCGGCCCGCTCCCCTGTGCTTGCCTTGCTGGCGGAAACGCCGGGCAGGGCGGCGCCTTGCCCAGAGAACCCCATGAACACCGCTGCACACCCGATTGCCCCGGCCGCGCCGCCGCTATGGCGCACCTACCTGGCCCTGCTGCTGCCGATGCTGCTGACCAATGCGCTGCAGCTGGCCGCCGGCACGCTGGACAATGTCTATCTTGGCCACCTGCTCGGTACGCAGGCGGTGGCCGCCGCCGCTGCCTTCTTCCCGGTGTTTTTCCTGCTGCTGGCCTTGGTGATGGGCCTGGCGACCGGCGCGATGGTGCTGATCGGCCAGGCCTGGGGCGCTGGCCGGCCGCAGCAGGCACGCGCTGTGGCTGGCAGTGCAGTGGCGGTGGCGCTGCTGCTGTCAGTGCTGGTGATGGCGGTGGGCGGCGTTTTTGCCCCGCAGCTACTGGCGGTACTGGGCACGCCCGCCGTGATCCTCGACGATTCCATCGTCTACGCTCGCGTCCTGCTGCTGGCGGCGCCGGTGTTCTTCCTGCTATGGCTGGCCACCGCGGTGAGTCGTGCGGTGGGCGATGCGAAGACGCCGCTGCATGCGCTGCTGCTGGCCACGGTGGTCGGCCTGTTGTGCACGCCACTGCTGATCCTGGGCTGGGGCGGCCTGCCGTCGCTGGGCGCGGCCAGTGCCGCAGTGTCGGCGGCGTTCGCCTCGCTGCTGGCCCTGGTCTGGCTGCTGTGGCGCTGGCATCGTCTGGGGCATCCGCTGGCGCCGGGCCATGAACTGTTGCGTGCCATCCGTTTCGATGGCGCGATCATCCGCGCGATGCTGCGCATCGGTGTCCCCTCGTCGCTGCAGATGCTCAGCCTGGCCATTGCCGAGATCGTGCTGCTGGGTTGGATCAACCGTTATGGCTACACCGCCACGGCGGCCTATGGTGCGGTCAACCAGCTGATGAGCTGGGTGCAGTTGCCTGCCATGTCGCTGGGCATCACTGCCACCATCCTGGCAGCGCATGCGATGGGGGCCGGGCGTGCGGCGCGGTTGCCGGCCATCGCCCGCACCGGCGTGCTGCTGGGGCTGGCGGTGCTGACGGTGGTGGTAATGCTGGTGACGGTGCTGGCGCCCTGGCTGACCGGCCTGATCCTGGCCGAGCCAGAAGTGCGCGAGTTGGCCACGCTGCAGTTGCGTACGGTGGTGTGGGGTGTGCTGGCGATGGGAGGCGCCACGGTGCTGGTCGGCGTGATGCGAGGCAGCGGCACGGTGCTGCTGCCGGCATTGCTGGGCATGGCGGCGGTGTTGCTGCTGGAGCTGCCACTGGCGATGTGGCTTCAGGCACGGCACGGTCTGGCCGGGTTGTGGTGGGCGTGGCCGCTGGGCCTGCTGGCGATGCTGATGCTGCAGCTGTTGTGCTTTGCCCGGTGGCGGAGCCGGTTGCCGGTAACGGCCTGAGCGCAGGTGCTCGCCGGGCATGGCCCGGCGCTACCAGGGTATGCAGTCAGGGTAGCGCCGGGCCACGCCCGGCGGAAATCAGCGCCGCTGCGCCAGCAGCAGATGAAAGTGTTTATCGCGCGCCTGGCCATCGTTGCCGGTCGCGGTTTCCCGATGGCTGCGCCAGGCCGAAACCCGGAAGCCGGACACGCGCAGCGCCTGCTCCACCGCCTCCAGTTCATGCAGATGGAAATCGGCGGCGAAGGGCAGGCTGCGCACGAAGGCGGCATCTCCGAAGGCCAGGCACAGCCGGCCACCCGTGCGCAGTACCCTCGCCAGCTCATCCAGTACCGGTGCCAGGGACGGCCAGAAGTACAGGGTGTTGACCGCCAGTGCCGCATCCATTGCCTCATCAGCAACCGGCAGGGCATGGGCGTCGCCAAGGCGCATCGTGGCCCGGTCGGCCAGGCCGGCGCTGGCCAGCCGCTGGTTGCCGGCCTCGACCATGGCGGCGGACAGTTCGATGCCCAGGTAGTGGCTGTCATCAGCGTGCAGCAGCAGGGGAGCGAAGGCGGCATTGCCTGGGCCGATTTCGAGGATTCGTTCGCCTGCAGCGACGGCCAGCAGGCTGATGGCCGCCCGGTTGAGCGCGCCGTTGCTGCGGTTCATCGAGTCGGCCACCGCCAGCGCGGCCTCGCCGTGGGGCTGCCGCAGCTGCGCGGCCAGGGTGGAAGTGTCCAGCATCATCATCGTCCGTAGCGGAGGTGCGGACGTGGCGGCGGCGGGCCCGCCGGTGACCATAGCGCCGGTCGGGTGGCTTGGGAAGTAGGGAAACCCCGTTGCCAGGTGATCAGGAAATGTCCAACGTCGCAGTCGGTGAGATCTGGTTGTCCACAGGGGGTGTGGATTACGCGTGGGCAACTTTGTGGATAAGCGCCGACAGGCGCCACCCCCCTAGGCTGTCAAGATGGGTGGCGAAAAATTCACCGTTGGTGAGGATGAGTGAGGGAGCGGTGAAGGACCGCCAGGGCGGGCGCTGTCACCAGTGGTGGCGCTCGCGGTAACCTGTGGACCTTGATGCTCCGTGAGACTCCATGAAACGCCACTTCTCGATGCTGCGCGAATTCCAGCTGGCCGACTGGTTCACCCTGGCCAATGCTTTCTGCGGCACCGGCGCGGTGTTCGCCGCGATGCGCTTCCTGCAGGACGGGGAGCGTGGCTACCTGCTGTTTGGCATGGCGTTGATCCCGTTGGCCTTCATTTTCGACGCCCTCGACGGGCGCATCGCGCGCTGGCGCAAGTCCAGTTCCACCCTGGGCCGTGAGCTGGACTCGCTGTCGGACGTGATCTCCTTCGGCGTGGCGCCGGCGGCGCTGGCCTATGCCTGCGGCATGCAGGGCGGCTGGGACTGGCTGGTGCTGAGCTACTTCGTGTGCTGTGGCGTCAGCCGCCTGGCACGCTACAACGTCACCGCCGAGGCCCTGGCCGGCGACGAAGGCAAGGTGAAGTACTTCGAGGGCACGCCGATCCCGACCAGCCTGGTGCTGGTGATCGTGCTGGCGATCGCTGCCGGCACCGATGCCATCGGCCAGAACATCTGGTTCGGCCAGTGGCAGATCGGTCCGTGGCAGCTGCATCCGATGGTGCTGCTGTTCGCTTTGTCCGGGTCGCTGATGATCAGCAAGACCCTGCGCATCCCCAAGCCATGAGCCCGCCCAGCGGAGGCCTGCAATGACCAGCTCGGCCCATGACGCCGGCAGCAGCGATTTCGAGAATCTTGCCCGCCAGTACTTCGGTGCCTGGGGTGACGCCCTGCGGCAGGCGGCCGCACCGGGTGCGTCGGCCGGTGCCGGTGCCGGCCCCATCAGTTGGCAGCGCCTGTTCGACGGGTGGGGCCAGCTGCTGCCCGAACAGGGGCAGGGCGCGCCGGAAGATGCCGTGCGCCGCTTCCGCGAACAGGCGGGCAGCTGGTACGGCACGATGCAGGACGTGGCGTCGCGCTTCGCCGGCCGCGATGCCAGCAGCGCCGACGTGGCCCAGGCCTGGCGCGAGGCAGTGCAGGGGCAGGGTGAGGGCATGCTGCAGTGGATGCTGCAGGGCGCGCGTGGCAGCACCCACGCCGGGGCCGATGTGCCCGGATTCGCCGCATGGCTGCAACAATGGCAACTGCAGGCGGGGCCGTGGTTGCAGAGCCCGGCATTCGGCCCGGGTCGCGAGCACCAGGCGCGCTGGCAGGCCCTGCTGCGTGCGCAGGAGGAGTACCAGCAGCACTCACGCGCCTACGTCGAGCAGATCCAGCAGGCGCTGGACGACGCCTTCGCCTTGTTCGAGCAGCGTCTGGCCCAGCATGAGCAGCCGGGAAGCCAGTTGACCAGCGCCCGGGCGATGTTCGACCTGTGGATCGAAGTGGCCGAAGAAGCCTATGCCAAGGTGGCCATGTCCGAGCCGTTCCAGCAGGTGTATGCCGCGCTGGGCAACGCGCAGATGCGCCTGCGTGGCGGGTTGCAGCGCGAGGTCGAACAGATGAGTGAACGCATCGGCCTGCCGACCCGCACCGAGATGGATGCCGCACATCGCCGCATTGCCGAGCTGGAGCGCAACCTGCGCCGCCTGCAGGCGCAGGTGTCGGCGCTGGCCGGCACGGCTGCGGTGGATCCGGTGGCGCAGCCGGCACCGGCGAAGGTGAAGCCGGCCGCGCGCAAGCCCGCGAAGAAGGCCGCGCCGGCGAAGAAGACGGCCGCGAAGAAAGCTGCCGCCCGCGCCACCTCACGGGTGCGTGAGCGATGAAAGGACCGCTGGGTTTCAACGCCGATGACCTGATGCAGGAGACCCTGGCCATGCAGCGCAAGCTGATGGAAGGGCTGAAGCTGCTGCCCCAGGTGGAGGACGTGGACTATGGCGTGACCGCCCGCGAGGAAGTCTGGCGTGACGGCAAGGTGGTGCTGTACCGCTTCGTCGGTGAGCAGGCGCCGACCCGACGCACGCCGCTGCTGATCGTCTACGCACTGGTCAACCGGCCGTACATGGTCGACCTGCAGGCCGACCGTTCGCTGGTGCAGAAGCTGCTGGCGCTGGGCCAGGACGTGTACGTGCTGGACTGGGGCTACCCGGACCGCTCCGAGCGCTTCCAGACGCTGGAGGACTACCTGTTGCGCTACATCGATGGCGCAGTGGATGCGTTGCGCGCGCGCAGTGGCGGCCCGGTCGATCTGCTCGGCATCTGCCAGGGCGGCGTGTTCGCGCTGTGCTACGCCGCGCTGCGCAGGCAGAAGCTGGGCAAGCTGATCACCATGGTCACCCCGGTCGATTTCCAGACCGCCGACAACATGCTCTCGCACTGGGCGCGGCAGGTGGACGTGGACCTTCTGGTGGACACGCTGGGCAACATTCCGGCCGACCTGATGAATGCCAGTTACCTGATGCTCAAGCCATTCCGCCTGAACGTCCAGAAGTACGTGGGCCTGCTTGACATCCTCGATGACAAGGCCGCGCTGGAAGACTTCCTGCGCATGGAGAAATGGATCTTCGATTCGCCGGATCTTGCGGGCGAGGCGTTCCGTGACTTCATCAAGCAGTTCTACCAGGGCAACGGGCTGGTGAACGGCACGGTGCGGATCGGCGAGGAGGCGGTGGATCTGTCGCAGGTGACGCTGCCGGTGCTGAACATCTACGCCGAGCAGGATCATCTGGTGCCACCGGATGCGTCGCGCGCGATGCGCGGGCGATTGGGTACGGACGACTACACCGAGTCCAGTTTCCGTGGCGGGCATATCGGTATCTATGTATCCGGGCGCGCGCAGCGCGAAGTGCCGGCGACGATTGACGGCTGGCTGAAGGCGCGGGACGTGTAGAGTCGAGCTTGCTCGACTGCCTGGAGACCCCGATGTTCCGACGCATTTGCCTGATCCTCGCTGCACTGCTGGTGGCACCTTTCGCCCACGCCGCCCCCGGCCCGCAGGCACAGCGCGAGATCGCCCAGTTGATCTCCAGCCTCGACGGCTCGCAGTGCCGGTTCCAGCGCAATGGCAGCTGGTACGACGGCAGCGATGCGCGCGCGCACCTGCAGCGCAAGTACGACTACCTTCTGAAGAAGAACCAGGTGGACAGCGCCGAGCAGTTCATCGAGCGTGCCGCCAGCCAGAGCAGCATGAGCGGCAAGCCTTACCGCATCCAGTGCCCGGGGCAGCCTGAACAGACCGCTGCCGCCTGGTTCGGCGCGCGCCTGCAGGCGCTGCGCCAACGCACGCCGTAGACACTGGGCCGATGTAGAGTCGAGCCTGCTCGACTGCTCTTTCCGATTCCCAGGAGATGCCGCCATGAACACCACGCCCAAGACGCTGTCGCGCTCGCTGAACGACCGCATGATCGCGGGCGTGATGGGCGGCATCGCCCATCGCTTCGGCTGGAATGCCACGTTGCTGCGGGTGATCTACGTGCTGGTGTCCATTGCGTCGGCCGCGTTTCCCGGCATCCTGGTCTACCTGATCCTGTGGCTGCTGATTCCCAACGAGGCCGATTGAATACCTCGCCCCGGCCCCGTTCGCTCTGGCTGCGCGCGCTGCAGCTGCTGGGCGCCGGGTGGACGCTGCCCAATTCGCTGATCGGCTTGGTGGGTGGTCTGGCGGGCATGCTGGGCGGTGCGACGCCCCGCTGGAGCGGGCGGGACTGTGCTGTCGTTTTTGACCGCTGGCCGTGGGGTCCGGGTGGGGCGATCACCTTGGGCAACGTGATCCTGCATACCGGCCATGACCTCGGCATTTCCTGCCGCACCTATGCGCATCAGGCGGGTTGGGGCGTGGAGCCGCTGATCCGGCTGGACGACCACGAACGCGCGCACGTCTACCAGTACCTGGTGCTGGGACCGCTGTACCTGCCGGTCTACCTGCTGTGCGGTGGCGTGAGTGCGCGCAATCCGTTCGAGCGGGCGGCCGATCACTACGCCCGGTTCGGGCACGGTTGGTGGCCGTCGTAGTCGGGCTTGCTCGACTGGGGCCGCAAAAGCAGTCGAGCAAGCTCGACGCTACGTGGCTGAGGTCGATTCGTTAGCCGAAAGTTAAAGATCCATAAGCATTCTGCTGCGATCCCGCAGTCATCTGCATGCAACCGATCGTCATTAGCCTTCGTGACGTTCCAGTCAGGTTCGACGCGGTAAGCTCTCCCTCGATGAGCTCGCAGCATCGCTCATCGAGTGCAGTACGCAGTAGCAATTTGGAGGAAGACATCACATGGCAATTGTTCTTTATGTCGGTGGTAGCAAGGATGGCGAGAAGGGCGTGGTGCCCTATGGCTTCAGCAAATCCCGCGCCGACACCGCGCTGGGGCCGGAGTTCTACACGGAGCGGTTCATGGAACTGCAAGGTGTTGGCAAGGTTCGGCTGATGGCTCTGGAAGGCATGCGTGACGAGATCGTCATGCAGCGCGCCGCCCGCCACTACCGCTGACCTTCGTATTACGCGGCAGGGCGCGCTCCACCATCGCGCGCCCGCGCCGGCATCCCAGCCCCGGGCCAGTCCGAGCCCCACTTCGCCAGGATGCCGGCGTCCCCACCGGTCCCCGCCGCTGAACCTCGCCCGCTGTCAATGCCTTGTCCGGCTCTGCCATGGATTGCAAGAATGGGGTCTTCTCCGTTGATGCGGCCCAGGCCGGAAGCAATGCACGACGCCAAGAACGCCAAGAGCGCGCTCGCCCAGCAGATCGCTCAGACCATCGCCGCCGAGATCGGTGCCCAGTCCACTCAGGTACGCGCCGCTGTCGGCCTGCTCGACGAAGGCGCCAGCGTTCCGTTCATCGCGCGCTACCGCAAGGAAGTGACCGGCGGCCTCGACGACACCCAGCTGCGCAACCTGGAAGTACGCTTGACCTACCTGCGCGAGCTGGAAGACCGTCGCGCCGCGGTGCTGGCCAGCATCGGTGAGCAGGGCAAACTCAGCGACGGATTGCGCAACGACATCCTGGCCGCCGATACCAAGAGCCGGCTGGAAGATCTGTACCTGCCGTACAAGCCCAAGCGCCGCACCCGCGCGCAGATCGCCCGCGAGGCGGGGCTGGAGCCGCTGGCTGACGGCCTGTTGGCCGACCCGACGCTGGACCCGCAGGTCTTCGCCGCTGGTTTCGTCGATACCGACAAGGGCGTGGCCGACACCAAGGCCGCGTTGGAAGGCGCGCGCGCGATCCTGATGGAGCGCTGGGGCGAAGATGCTGCGCTGGTCGGCGAACTGCGCACCTGGCTGGGCGAAACCGGCGTGATCCGCGCCCGTGTAGCCGAGGGCAAGGAAACCGAAGGCGCCAAGTACCGCGATTACTTCGAGCACGCCGAAGCGCTGGCGAAGATTCCCTCGCACCGGCTGCTGGCGTTGTTCCGTGCGCGCCGCGAGGAGATCCTGTTCCTGGAACTGGACCCGGGCAGCGATGCCGAGGCCGGCCACCAGTACGCCGAGGGGCGCGTGGCGCGCAGGGCCGGCATCGCCGACCAGGGCCGCGCGGCTGACCGCTGGTTGCTGGATGCATGCCGCCTGACATGGCGCGCCAAGCTGCACACCCACCTGCTGCTGGACCTGTTCAACCAGGCCCGCGAGAAGGCCGAAGCCGAAGCCATCGCCGTGTTCGGTGACAACCTGAAGGACCTGCTGCTGGCCGCACCGGCCGGCCCGAAGACCGTGCTGGGCCTGGATCCGGGCATCCGCACCGGCTGCAAGATCGCCGTGGTCGATGCCACCGGCAAGCTGGTCGCCACCGACACCATTTACCCGCACGAACCGCGTCGGCAGTGGGAGCAGTCGCTGCAGACGATCAAGCACCTGTGCGCCAAGCACAACGTGGCGCTGATCGCGATCGGCAACGGTACCGCCAGCCGCGAGACCGACAAGCTCGCCGGTGAGGCGATTACGGCCCTGGCCAATCCGAAGCTGCAGAAAGTGGTGGTCAGCGAAGCCGGTGCGTCGGTGTACTCGGCCTCGGAGTTCGCGGCCAAGGAGTTTCCGGACCTGGACGTGTCGATCCGTGGTGCAGTATCCATCGCCCGTCGGCTGCAGGATCCTCTGGCCGAGCTGGTCAAGATCGAGCCCAAGGCGATCGGTGTCGGCCAGTACCAGCACGACGTGGACCAGTACCGCCTGGCACGCGCGCTGGAGGCGCGCGTGGAAGACTGCGTGAACGCGGTCGGCGTGTACGTGAACACCGCGTCGGCCGCATTGCTGTCGCGTGTGTCGGGCCTGTCGACCACGGTGGCCGAGAACATCGTCCGCCATCGCGACGACAACGGCCCGTTCAAGCGCCGCAAGGACCTGTTGAAAGTGTCGCGACTGGGCGAGAAGACCTTCGAGCAGTGCGCCGGTTTCCTGCGCATCGCCGACGGCGATGAACCGCTGGATGCCTCGGCCGTGCACCCGGAAGCCTACCCGGTGGTCGAGCGCATCGTCGCCAGCACCGCTCGCCCGATCAAGGCGCTGATCGGCGACGGCAGCTTCCTGCGCGGGTTGAAGGCCGAGCAGTTCACCGACGCCACCTTCGGCGTGCCGACCGTGCGTGACATCCTCAAGGAGCTTGAGAAGCCCGGCCGCGACCCGCGTCCGGAGTTCAAGGCCGCGCGCTTCGCCGAAGGCGTGGAGGACATCAAGGACCTGCGCGAGGGCATGGTGCTGGAAGGCGTGGTGAGCAACGTGGCGGCCTTCGGCGCCTTCGTCGACATCGGCGTGCACCAGGACGGCCTGATCCACATCTCGGCGCTTTCCGATACGTTCGTGAAGGATCCGCGCGACGTCGTGAAGGCCGGTGACATCGTCAAGGTGAAGGTGCTGGAGGTGGATGTGGCGCGCAAGCGCATCGCCCTGACCCGGCGCCTGGACGATACCCCCGGGCAGGCCACCAGCCGGCCGGGCCCGCGCGAGGAACGTGGCCAGGGCCCCGGCCCGCGTCGCGATGCGGGTGGCCCGAACCGGGGGCAGAACCGGGGGCCGGGCAATGGCGGCCGTGCCGGCCCGTCGGGACCGCCGGCCAACAGTGCCCTGGCCGAGGCCTTTGCCCGCGCCAAGCGCAGTTGAGGATCGTGTCCCCTGTCACGCTTGGATCGTGGCGGGGGACTTGTCGGTTTTCCCCGTGATTGCGCACACTTGGGCATGAGGGGCGGCGTCTGGCCACCCCGCTGTCGCTGGGGAGGGCCATGACGCCAGCACGACCTGCTGTTTCTGCCGAGGGTTGCAGCGCTCCGCTGCGGCCGGTGCCTGCCTGTGTCGGCTGGGGCCTGGGTTGATGGCGGGCCAGGGCGCCAACGGCAATGGACGGGTGGAACGCCGCCTGCAGGAGCTGGCCGAAGAGCGCCGCCGCCTGGCGATGATCATTGACGGCACGGCGGCCGGAACCTGGGAATGGAACGTGCAGACCGGCGAGATGCGGGTCAACGCGCGCTGGGCCGAGATCGTCGGCTATCGCCTGGACGAACTGGAGCCGGTCTGCCAGAAGACCTTCCTGAAGCTGGTCCATCCCGATGACATCGCGTTGTCCGATGCTGCCCTGGACGATCATTTCGAAGGTCACAGCGACAATTACGCCTGCCTGCTGCGCATGCGGCACCGCAACGGCCAATGGATCTGGATCCAGGACCGCGGGCGGGTGTTCGAGTGGGACGAGCAGGGGCGACCGCTGTGGATGGCCGGCGCCCATGCCGATGTGACCGAGCTGCAACAGGCGCGGCACGATGCCGCCGAGACCCGGCAGCGACTGCAGGCGGTGGTCGACGCCTCCGATGAGGTCGCGGTGATCGCCACCGACACCGATGGCACCATTACCCTGTTCAATACCGGCGCCCAGCGCCTTCTGGGCTACAGCGCACAGGAGGTCGTCGGCCAGCGCCGGCTTGATGCGTTCCACGACCCGGGTGAGCTGGGGGCCTGGCTGCAGCCGCTGGCCGATGCCGGTGGCCATCTTCCTGGCGTGTTCGAGGCGCTCAGTGCGCGCGCTGACGGGCAGACCTATTCGCGGCAGTGGACGCTGCTGCGCAAAGATGGCCAGCCGCGCCAGGTGCGCCTGTCGATCAGTCGCATGGACGGTGCCGATGGTGTCCGCATCGGCTATGTCGGCATGGCCATCGACATCACCGAAATCCTGCAGGCACGTGCCGAGGCACGCTTGTCGGCGGAGAAGTTCGCCGGTGCGTTCACCTCCGCGGCGCTGGGCATGGCGTTGGTTTCGCTGGAGGGGCGCTGGCTGGACGTCAACGATGCCCTGTGCCGGATCCTGGGCTACCCGCGCGCAGAGCTGCTGCAGGTGGATTTCCAGCGCCTGACCCATGCCGATGACCTGCAGACCGATCTCGGCCTGGTGCAGGACCTGCTGGCAGGGCGGCGCAGCCACTACCACCTGGAAAAGCGCTATCTCGACCGCGACGGGCGCACCATCTGGGCGCGGTTGTCGGTCTCGCTGGTGCGCAACGAGCACGGCGAGCCGCTGCATTTCGTGTCGCAGATCCAGGACATCACCGCCCAGCGCAGCAGCGAGCAGCGCCTGTTCGAGAGCGAACAGCGCAGCCGGATCACCCTGGATGCGGTGGCCGATCTGGTGCTGAGCGTAAGCCTCGATGGTCGCATCGATTACGCCAATGCCGCCGCCGTGCGCACCCTGGCCGGTGATGGCGCGCTGTCGTTGGCCGGGCACAGGGTGCAGGACGTGCTGGCGTTGACCACCGAGTACGCGCCCGGCTCGGTGCTGGATGTGTCGGTGCTGCTGGACCCGGAAAGCAACGCGGTGGACCTGCATGCCGATCTGCTGCTGCGGCTGGGCACTGCCACGGTGCCGGTTGACCTGACCCGCGCCTGGCTACGCGATGACGAAGGGCATGTGCGCGGCGCGGTGTGGGTGCTGCGCGACGACACCCAGCAGCGCGCGCGCCAGCGCGAAGCACGCCATCTGGCCGAGATCGATCCGTTGACCGAACTGAGCAACCGCCGCGGCTTCGAAGTACACCTGCAGCAGGCGATCACCCGTGTCGAGCGCACCGGTCAGGCGGCCTCGTTGATGTACATCGACCTGGACCGCTTCAAGCCGGTGAACGACACCTGGGGGCACCTGGCCGGCGATGCCGTGTTGTGGGCGGTAGCCAGCGTGCTGCGCCACGGCGTGCGCGATTCGGACGTAGTGGCGCGGCTGGGCGGCGACGAATTCGCGGTGATCCTGTCCGGTTGCACCCCACGCCGTGCGGCGCGGATCGGTGGAGAACTGCTGCAGACCCTGGCCTCGCTGTCCATTCCCTGGGACCAGCACCGGCTGCGGGTCGGCGCCAGTATCGGCATCGCGCCGCTGACTGGCGGGATGAGTGTTGACCAGGCGGTGGCTTCGGCCGATGCCCAGTGCTACCGGGCCAAGGCGATGGGCCGCAACAACGTGCAGGTGCAGGGTGAGTTGTCCGACCTGCCCGGTGATGACGGCGACGCCGGCTGAACCGGCCCGCACCACCGGCGTGGATGAAGGATGTTTCATTTGCCCGCATCGGCTGATTTGGCGAGCATGGGCCAGTCTGGACTTCAGTGGTGCCCATGTCGCGCGTATTGACCATCGAGGATGACGCCGTCACCGCCCAGGAGATCGTGGCGGAACTGGGCAGCCATGGCCTGCAGGTGGACTGGGTGGCTGATGGCCGTGAAGGTCTGGTGCGCGCCGCCAGCGGCGACTATGACGCGATCACGCTGGACCGCATGCTGCCCGGCCTGGACGGCCTGGCCATTGTCACCACGCTGCGCCGGATCGGCATCGATACGCCAGTGCTGATGCTCAGCGCACTGTCGGACGTGGATGAGCGCGTGCGCGGCCTGCGTGCCGGCGGCGATGACTATCTGACCAAGCCGTTCGCCTCCGATGAGATGGCTGCGCGGGTGGAGGTGCTGCTGCGCCGCCGCCAACGCCCGGCCAGCAACGAAACGCTGCTGTGTGTGGGCGACCTGCAGCTGGACCTGCTGGCACGCACCGCCCATCGCGGCGGGCGCAGCCTGAGCCTGCTTCCGACCGAGTTCAAATTGCTGGAATACCTGATGCGCAATGCGGGCCAGGTGCTGACGCGGATGATGTTGTTCGAGGAGGTGTGGGGCTACCACTTCGACCCCGGTACCAACCTGATCGACGTCCACATCGGCCGTCTGCGGCGCAAGCTTGATCAGGCCGATGCGCCGTCGTTGATCCGGACCGTGCGCGGTAGTGGCTATGTCCTCAGCGAAACTGTCTGACGGTTGGCGTTCGTCCAGCAGCAGGCTGCTGGGCCTTTACAGCCTGCTGTTCGTGGCCTGGTCGTGCGTGCTGCTGGGCGTGTTGTACTGGAGGGTGTCGCTGTACCTGGATGAGCTGGCGCAGTCGGCGGTGTTGCAGCGTGCGCACCTGTTCGAGCACTTCACCGGCGATGGGTTGACCGCGGCACTGCGCGAGAACCGCCGCTATGACCTGCACGGCATCGATGCCTATGGGCTGTTCACGCCCGAGGGAAAGCCGCTTGCCGGCATGTTGAAGGCGCTGCCGGCGCAGCTGCCGCTTGATGGCAGCGCGCATCCGGTGTCCGGGTTGCCGATCAATGATGCCTACGCGCGTGGCAAGCGCGGCTTCGGCCTGGCGATGCCGACGCGTGATGGCCGCATCCTGGTGCTGGTGCGCTACAGCGGGCCGTTGAACGAGGTCAATCACCTCATCCTTGACGCGTTGCTGTGGGGCGTGTCGTTGACCCTGCTGCCCGGCCTGTTGGGTTGGCACCTGCTGCGGCGGCGCCCGCTGCGGCGCATCCAGGCCATCGAGCAGGCCACCGCCGGTATCGTCGCCGGCGATCTGGGCCAGCGCCTGCCCTTGTCCAACCGTCGCGATGAGCTGGACATGCTGGCATCCATCGTCAACGCCATGCTCGACCGCATTGAGCAGCTGATGACCGAGGTCAAAGGGGTATGCGACAACATCGCCCATGACCTGCGTACGCCGCTGACGCGGGTGCGTGCGCAGCTGTACCGCCTGCGCCAGCAGGTGCGCGATGGCGATCCGCAGGCGCTGCCGTTGGATCAGGTGCTGGAGGAAACCGACACCCTGATGGCCCGCTTCCGCGCGCTGCTGCGGATTTCCGAGCTGGAGGACCACCAGCGCCGTTCCGCGTTCGGCTCACTGGCGCCGGCGGCGTTGCTGCAGGAGATCCATGCCTTCTACGTGCCGCTGGCGGAGGAAAGGTGCCAATCGCTGCTGCTGGAACTGGAGGCGGATCTGCCCGGTGTGATCGGCGATCGTGGTTTGTTGTTCGAGGCGATCGGCAATCTGCTCGACAACGCGATCCGGTTCGCGCCGGAGGGCGGTCGGGTGCGATTGGCGGCACAGGTGGAAGAGGGCGCCACCTGCATCGTGGTGGAGGATTCCGGGCCCGGCATTCCCGAAGCCGAGCGCAGCCTGGTGTTCCAGCGGTTCCATCGCGCGGAGGCGAGCAGGGGAGGTGGCTTTGGGCTGGGTCTGTCGATCGTGGCGGCGATTGCCGGGTTGCATGGATTCCGCCTGCAGGTGGGTGGGTCGACGCTGGGCGGCGCCCGCTTCAGCCTGCTGTGCCGGCCGCAGGTGCTGTAGAGGGTGTTCTTTTGCAGGGCTTGCAGCCCTGCACCTGCAGAAGCTTCAAGCCAAGGCAACAGCCAAAGCAAAAGCTGATTTGCTGTGGGTAGGCGGGGTGGGTCCGGTTGCGGGGGGCGCCGTGAATACCCCTCCGGGGTCCGGCCCAGCCGCTGGCGGCTGGGCGTTCGGGCGCTTGCGAAGCAGTGCTTCGCAAGCAAAGCGCCCTCACCCCTGTAGGCTCGGTCGCGCCTTGCTCGTGTGCGCTGTCCTGCGCACACGGCAAGACCGGGGTTGGGCGTCCTGCCCAACCCGCCCGAGGCATGCCTCGGGCCCATGGCGCTCACGCACCCGCAACCGGACCCATCCCGCCTTCGACAGATTTCATCCACGCATGGCGTGGATCTACTGGCCGCCGGCCAACTGTCGAAGGCGGGGCACTGTGGGTTTGCGGGGTGTGAGCCGCATGGATGCGGCGACCAAGGCTACATGGACGTACTTGCGCCGTCCCCGCGAACCCACAGTGCCCCGCCATCCCACGGAATGCCTGCTGCTGTTGCTCTGGCCTCCGCAGGTGCAGGGCGCAGCCCTGCCGAACCCACCTCCTTCATGAAACATGTTTCATCTGCGGCACAGCCTTGTTTTAGCTGACAGCGCCGATACTTGCCGGCCTGCGCTGCCCGCGGTGGGCAGTGGCATCGCTGGAGAGCTGCATGCTCGGGTTGGTCAGGACCGCGCTCAACAAGCCCTACACCTTCGTGGTGATGGCCATTTTCATCTGCATCGTCGGTCCGCTGAGTGCACTGCGCACCCCCACCGATGTGTTTCCCGATATCGGCATCCCGGTCATCGCCGTGGTCTGGCAGTACACCGGCCTGTCGCCGGATGCGATGGCAGGCCGGGTGATCTCGCCCTATGAGCGCGCGCTCAGCACCACCGTCAATGACATCGCGCACATCGAATCGCAGTCGCTGGCCGGCATGGGCGTGGTCAAGGTGTTCTTCCAGCCCGGTGTGGACATCCGCACCGCCAATGCACAGATCACCGCGATCTCGCAGACCATGGTCAAGCAGATGCCGGCGGGCATGACGCCGCCGTTGATCCTCAACTACAGCGCGTCCACCGTGCCGGTGCTGCAGATGGCGTTTTCCAGCCCGACGCTGGGTGAATCGCAGATCCGTGATCTGGCGCAGAACACCGTGCGCCCGCCGCTCACCTCGATCCCGGGCCTGGCCATTCCCGCACCCTATGGCGGCAAGCAGCGCCAGATCACCCTCGACCTGGACCCGCAGGCGATGGCGGCCAAGGGCCTGTCGGCGCAGGACGTGGGCAATGCGCTGGCCGCCCAGAACCAGATCACCCCGGTCGGCACCGCCAAGCTGGGCAGCAACGAATTCACCGTACTGCTCAACAACAGCCCCAGCGAGATCGAAGCGCTGAATGATCTGCCGATCCGCACCGTCAATGGTGCGGTGGTCACCATCGGCCAGGTCGCCCATGTGCGCGATGGCTCACCGCCGCAGACCAATATCGTGCGCGTCAACGGCGGCCACTCGGTGTTGATGGCGGCGCTGAAGAATGGTGATGCCTCCACGTTGACCCTGGTCAGTCGCATCCGCAGCATGCTGCCGCAGATCGGCGAGTCGTTGCCCCCATCGCTGAAGATCTCGCTGCTGGGCGATGCGTCGACGTTCGTGCGCGAATCGATCAGCAGCGTCGCCCGCGAAGGCATCATTGCCGCACTGCTGACCAGCGTGATGATCCTGGTATTCCTCGGCAGCTGGCGTTCGACCGTCATCATCGCCGCCTCGATCCCGCTGGCCGTGCTGTCGGCCATCGCCTTGTTGTCGGCCGCAGGACAGACCCTCAACGTGATGACCCTGGGCGGCCTGGCGCTGGCGGTGGGCATCCTGGTCGACGATGCCACCGTCACCATCGAGAACGTCAACTGGCATCTGGAGCAGGGCAAGGGCGTGCGCGAGGCGATCCTCGACGGCGCCGCGCAGATCGTCGGCCCGGCATTCGTATCGCTGCTGTGCATCTGCATCGTGTTCGTGCCGATGTTCCTGCTTGATGGTATCGCCGGCTACCTGTTCCGGCCGATGGCACTGGCGGTGATCTTCGCCATGGCCAGCTCGTTCGTGCTCTCGCGCACGCTGGTGCCGACGATGGCGCTGTACCTGCTGCGTCCGCACCGTGTCGAGGGCGGCGTCGGCCACCATCCCGAGGATGCCTTCCTCAACCATCATGAGGGCGATCATCCGCAACCGCGTCGTGCCCGCGTGATGGCCATCCTGGCGCGCTGGCAACAGCGGTTCGAGGCGGCCTTCTCGGCCACCCGCGACCGCTACCACGCGCTGCTCGGCCTGGCGCTGGCCCATCGTGGTCGCTTCCTGCTCGGCTTCATGGCCTGCGTGCTGGTGTCCTTCGCGTTGCTGCCAACATTGGGTCAGGATTTCTTCCCGGCCACCGAAGCTGGTGCGCTGTCGCTGCATGTGCGTCTGCCGCTCGGCACGCGCATCGAGGAAACCGCTGCAGCCTTCGACCGCATCGAAGCACGTATCCGCCAGGAAGTGCCGCCGCACGACATCGACGCCATCGTCGACAACCTCGGCCTGCCGATGACCGGTATCAACATGGCCTACAGCGCCAGCGGCACCATCGGTCCGCAGGATGGCGACATCCAGGTCTCGCTGAAGCCCGGCCACGGTGACGCGGCCGGGTACGAAAAGCGCCTGCGCGAGGTGCTGCCGGCGGCGTTCCCGGGTACCAGCTTCGCGTTCCTGCCGGCCGATACAAGCAGCCAGATCCTCAACTTCGGTTCGCCCGCTCCACTGGATGTACGCATCGCGGGGCCGGATGCGGCCGGCAACCGTGCGTATGCGCAGGAACTGCAGCGCCGGCTGCGCCACGTCCCGGGGCTGGTGGACCTGCGTCTGCAGCAGCCCGATGGCTACCCGACCCTGAAGGTGGACGTCGATCGCCTGCGCGCCAATGGCCTGGGCATCACCGAACGCGACGTCACCAACAGCATGGTGGCCTCGCTGGCGGGCAGCGGCCAGGTGGCGCCGACCTTCTGGCTGAGCCCGAAGAACGGTATCTCCTACAGCGTCGTTGCAGCCACTCCGCAGTACCGCATGGACAGCCTGGCGGCGCTGCAGGCGCTGCCGGTGACCGGCAGCAGTGGCACGCCGCAGGTGCTGGGCGGCCTGGCCGAGATCCAGCGTGGTGCCAGTTCGGCGGTGGTCACCCACTACAACGTGCAGCCCACGCTGGACCTGTATGCCAGCGTGCAGGGCCGCGACCTGGGCGCGGTCGCAGCCGATGTGCAGAAGGTCATCGACGGCATGGCCGGTCAACGACCGCGCGGCACCGAGGTGGGCCTGCACGGGCAGATCGACGCGCTGCATGTGGCCTTCACCGGCCTCGGCTATGGCCTGCTGGCGGCGATCGTTCTGATCTACCTGCTGATCGTCATCAACTTCCAGTCCTGGACCGACCCGTTCGTGATCATCACCGCATTGCCGGCTGGCCTGGCCGGTGTGGTCTGGATGCTGTTCCTGACCCATACCACGCTGTCGGTGCCGGCGCTGACCGGCGCCATCCTGTGCATGGGCGTGGCCACCGCCAATTCGATCCTGGTGGTCAGCTTCTGCCGCGAGCGCCTGGCCGAGCACGGTGACGCCGCAAAGGCTGCACTGGAAGCCGGATTTACCCGGTTCCGCCCGGTCTGCATGACCGCGCTGGCGATGATCCTGGGCATGCTGCCGACCGCACTGTCCACCGAACAGAACGCGCCGCTGGGCCGCGCGGTGATCGGCGGCCTGCTGCTGGCGACCTGCGCCACGCTGCTGTTCGTGCCGGTGGTGTTCGCATTGGCCCACTCCCGCAAAACCCGTACTGCTCCTGCCGGAGAACCCCTGCATGTCTGAGTCTTCGCATCCGCAGCGCTCGCTGCGCCGTCCTTTGATCCTGACTGCCGCCGTGGCAGTCGTTCTGGTGGCTGCTGGCCTTGCATTGCGCGCGCAGCAGGCGCATGCGGTGGTCGAGTGGACCGAACGCCAGGCGGTTCCGTCCGTGCAGGTGGTCACCGCGGGTGAACAGGGTGCCGCAGGCACGATGACCCTGCCGGCCCACCTCAGTGCATGGGCTGAAGCGCCGATCCATGCCCGCGTCGGCGGGTATCTGAAATCCTGGAGTGCTGACATCGGCCAGCCGGTGAAGGCCGGTCAGGTACTGGCGGTGATCGACAGCCCCGAACTGGACCAGCAGATAGCACAGGCCCACGCCCATCTGTTGCAGGTGCAGGCGGACGCGGCGCTGGCCAAGGTCAGTGCCGCGCGTTGGCAGGGCATGCTTGGCAGTCATTCGGTATCGCGGCAGGAGGCCGACGAGAAGCAGGCCAATGCGGTGGCCGCACAGGCCAGTGTGGAAGCGGCGCAAGCGGACTACGCGCGGTTGCAGGAGTTGGGCCGCTACCGCACGCTGCGCGCGCCCTTCGACGGCACGGTCACTTCGCGACAGACCGACGTCGGTCAGTTGATCCGCGCCGATGACAGCGGCCGCGAGCTGTTCAACATCGCCGACACCCGCCGCCTGCGCCTGATGGTGCCGGTGCCGCAGAACAGCGCGGCGAGCATCCGTTCCGGCCTGCAGGCCACGCTGCAGGTGCCGGGCCAGGACGGTCGCGCTTTCACCGCGACGCTGCAGGGCGATTCCAGCGCGATCGACCGCAGTTCCGGCACGCTGTTGGCGCAGTTCGTGGTCGACAACGCCGATGGTGCGCTGCTACCCGGTAGTTATGCGGAAGTGACCCTGCCGCTGCAGGGGGGCGGTGCGGGCGTGAGCGTGCCGGCGGAGGTGCTGATCTTCCGCGCCAAGGGCACCCAGGTGGCGGTGGTCGACGGCCAGGGTAGGGTGCATCTGCGTGACATCCATGTTGCCAGTGACCTGGGCAGTACGCTGCGCATTGACCGTGGGCTGAAGGCCGGTGATCGGGTCATTCCCAATCCTCCCGACGCGTTGCGCGACGGTGACCATGTACGCGTGGTGGCCGGCGAACAGGAGCACGCGCATGCCCGCGGCTGAGCGCGCAGGTGCGTTGGCGCTGATGGCCCTGGTACTGGGAGGGTGTTCGCTGGCACCGACCTACCAGGTTCCCGCGCTGGCGATGCCTTCAGCGTATGAACGTGCTGAGTTCGGTGCAGGTGCCGCCGCGGACGCCACGCCGCTGCCGCAGGCCTGGTGGCGGGCGTTCCAGGACCCGGCGATGGACCAGTTGCAGCAGCAGTTGGCCAACGCCAACCCGACGCTGGCGGTGGCCGTGGCGCACTACGATGCGGCGCGCGCCGCGGCGGGTGAAGTAGCATCGGTGCGCGCACCGCAGATCGGCTTCAGCACCGGACCGGTGCGCCAGCGGCAGTCCGACGACAAGCCGCTGCGCAGCGCCACCCAGCCCGCCATCTATGACAGCAATACCGCCACGTTCTCGTTGTCGTTCGACCTCGACCTGTGGGGGCGTCTGCGCAACGCGGCAGCCGCCGGCCAGGCCCGTGCCGAAGCCAGTGGTGACGACCTGGCCGCCGCGCGGTTGAGCCTGTCCCAGCAGTTGGCCGGGCTCTATCTGCAGCTGAGGGGCGCGGAGGCACAGCAGGCCATCCTGCACGACAGCATCGAGGACTACCGGCAGGCACTGGCGCTGACCGAAGACCGTTTCCGCGGCGAGATCGCGTCGGAGCTGGATGTGTCGCGGGCGCGACATCAGCTGGCCAGCGCGCAGGCAGATCTGGATGCACTCGACGCCCGCCACGAACTGCTGCGGCACGCCATTGCCGAACTGGTCGGTGCGCCGGCCACCGGGTTCATTCTGGCCGCTGCGGGTCTGCCGGCGTTGCCATCGGTGCCAGCCGATCTGCCCAGCAGTCTGTTGCAACGACGGCCGGACATCGCTGCCGCCGAACGCCGGGTGTTCGCCGCCAATGCGGGCATCGGTGTGGCACGCGCAGCGTGGTTCCCGCAGCTCAGTCTGACCGGGCTGCTGGGTGGCCAGACCTCGGGCGGCAGCGCCCTGCTGGATGCTGGCAACCGTTATTGGGCGCTGGGCCCGTTGGCCGCACTGCCGGTATTCGATGGCGGTCGTCGCAAGGCGGCCAAGGCCGAGGCCGATGCCGAGTTCGACGCTGCCTCGGCGCAGTACCGTGCCACCGTGCTGACCGCGATCCGCCAGGTGGAAGATCAGCTGACCCTGCTGCGCCAGCTCGATGCCCAGCGCGGCCACGAGCAGGACGCGGTGACGGCAGCGCAGCGTGCCGAGCAGATCGCACGCGACCGCTATACCGGCGGTGCGGTGAGCTACCTGGACGTGGTCAGCGCGCAGACCGATGCCCGCCAGGCCCAGCTCGGCCTGCAGGACATCCAGAGCCGGCAGCTGCAGGCCAGCGCGGCGCTGATGGCAGCGCTCGGCGGTGGCTGGTCGCGGTAGCGGCCGGAGGCGGTCTCAGCCTGTGAGAGGGACGGGCGGAACAATTGCCGCATCCTCCCGGACAAGAGACCACAGGATGATCGCCTGGAATCGAAACGCCGTCGCCGCCTACGCGCCGGCCATGATCGGCTGGACCCTGGCGCTGGCGGGTGGCCTACGCCTGGAGCAGTTGCGCGACGACCTGCATGCGCGGGCGTTGCTGCCAGCGTTGCAGGCCGGTGTGGTGGTGCTGCTGGTCATGACCCTGGCCTGCACGCTGGCGGCAAGCGTGGTGCTGTGGCGTGGCAGCCGCCGATAGCCTCGTGGTGTCGTCGCCTGTACTACAGCGGCGCGGCATCCATCAGCAGGAACCGGCATGGCTCGCGCTGGAATGCGTTGATCTGCGGCACCAGTCGCTGGAAATGTTCGCTGCTGCAGTGGGTGTCGAGGGCCGAACGGTCGGGCCACTGTTCGATGAAGATGAAGTGCCCGGGATCCTTCTGGTCGACGAACAGTTCATAGCCGATGCACAGTGGCTCGCGTTGGGTGCATGCGACCAGCTCCCGATACAGAGGAAGAACGGTTTCCACGGCCTCGGGATGGATGAAGTCCTCGGCGATCACCTTGAGCATGTCATTGCCTGCGTTTGCGGTCCTGCAGCATAGCGCCGGCATTCGGCCGGCACCGGTGCTGTCAACGCAATACTTCGTCCGAACCGACCAGCTGTACGTCATGCATCTGGTTGAGGTAGGCCTCGTAGTAGCCCTTGTGCGAAGAACCGACGATGGCCAGCATGCGCGAACCGGGGTGCTGGCCCAGTACGTCGCGCATGTTGGCGACCATGCGCAGGTTGCGGGTTTCCCAGTAGCCGACATACATCCGGCCGAACGCCTTGGCGGAGGGTTCGACCAGCGTCGCACCGAAGTCGCTGTCGTACGCGATCGCCGCCGCCGCTGGACTGTTGTACTCACGATACAGCGCCATGACCCCGCCCGGCTTGTCCAGCCCCGCCACCAACCGTTCATCGAGCTGCTTCCGGGCCGCCGTATGGGCGTTGTTCCAGGCACCGGTGATGGCCGTGTTGGCTGCTGCTTCATCTTCGGCAGGCGCGGGGGAATCGGCCGTATGGTCGTCGACGGCCCAGAGCCGCTCATGGCCGAGCCGTGCGGCGACTTCGGCCGCGATCAGGTTGGTTTCGTTGCGACGGGTCAGGCCCTTGTCGAGGATCTCGACCAGGGCCGGGCTCAGGCCGTCTCCATCGCGGCGCTCGGCCGCGGGCAGGCGCAGCCATTGCACCTGGGCCGAGCCGCGTTCGCCCGCGGCCAGCAACAGCGCGGCCAGGTGACGGCGCTGGGCCGGCGAGGGCTGCTTCGGCCAGGCGGCCAGGCGACGCTCAACCTCGGCGTTCGCGGCGGGCACGTCCAGTCCAGTCGCGGCCTGCGCGGTGGCGGTTTCAAAGCAGTACGTGGATACGCTTTCTGCATAGCGGGCTGGATTGCGTCGCATGAAATCGCACTGCAGGCCGGACAGGTCTTCGGTGGCCACCAGCTCGGGCTTCCAGGCGACCAGCCGCTGCAGCAACGGCTCAAGCAGGGCCGGCTGGAAGGTTTTGGGCAGGCCGGCCAGGTGGGTGGTGCCCAGTACCAGCACTTCGTTAGGGCGACCGACCGGCGGTCCCTTCAACTGGTCGGGGTGGAAGCTGGGCCGATAGGCAGGATCGGCGGCGAGGGCGCTGGTGCTGCACAGGCCCAGGATAAGGAAGCTGGCCAAGCGTGGAAACATGCGATCTCCGTGTCAGTGAACATCCTGCAGATCGCTGCATGCTCGCCATTTTCATCTGCCGGGGAATCTCCCGTTGGTCATGCAAACCTTTTCGGCCTGAGCTGCATCGGCATCCCGGGCGAGGCGCCGTGCAATGAAGGTAGCGATGCGGGCGTTCCGCAAGCGTCGCAACAGGCATTGGCCGTGGTCTGGTGAACGTAGTGGCCGGCCATTGCCGAGGGGACGGACCTCACGTTCGCGATCCGCCGGCGCGGGGATCACGCGTTCCCGGGATTGGCCGGTGCCTGGCAGACTCCCCTGGTAGCTGTCCGTGGTGCGTGAGCAGGGTGTGAAGTACGCCGCGATTGTCTACCGCATCCATGCAGCAGCATCTCAAGTTGCGACGGACGTCGCGCAATCCGGCTAAAGCCGCGGTTGGCATCGCCGATATCCCCTCTGGATCCCGCTCCAGTCCCCCGCTGCAGGACCCCAGGCTGCTCCCGATGGGCGGCCCGCGCTGTGTGTTCCGTCGCTCCCAGATGCCGATCGCACCCGCACCAGACGTTCTTGCCAGCCGCTCGAGAGGTGCCTGCCGGCACCTGTAGTCCTTAGCAACTGAAGTTGCCGCCGGGCATTCCGCCCGTCGGGTCGCAACCCTTTGTCGGACACCGAGGATCAGACAATGCTCATTCCAGGCTTCACGGCAGGCGCGCAGGCGCCGGCCGAGCTGCATACCCGTTGGTCGCCGTGGCGCGCATTGCTTGGTGCGCTGGCGCCGCAACATCGTGCCGGCGCCGAGGCAGCCGCCAACGATCGCGCCGAGCTCGAGGCCCAGGTGGCGGCGCTGCACCGGGTACAGGCGGTCATCGAGTTCGCGCTCGACGGCACCATCCTGCGGGCCAACGACAATTTCCTGCAGGCGATGGGCTACCGGCTGGAAGAAATCCAGGGCAAGCACCATTCCCTGTTCGTCGACCCTGAGCAGGCACGCAGTGCGGAGTACCGCGACTTCTGGGCGCGGCTGGGGCGAGGCGAGTATGACGCGGGGCAGTACCGGCGTTTCGGCAAGGGCCAGCGCGAGATCTGGATACAGGCTTCGTACAACCCGGTGCTGGATCGCCAGGGACGTCCCTACAAGGTGGTCAAGTTCGCCACCGATATCACTGCGCAGAAGCTGCAGACCGCCGATTCGGCCGGGCAGCTGGCGGCGATAGACAAGTCGCAGGCAGTGATCGAGTTCAGCATGGATGGCCGCATCCTGTCGGCCAACGACAATTTCCTGGCCACCACCGGCTACCGCCTGGATGAAGTGCGTGGACAGCACCATTCGCTGTTCGTCGAGCCTGATCACCGCAGCAGTGTCGAGTATCGCCAGTTCTGGGAGAAGCTCGGCCGCGGCGAGTACGATGCCGGCCAATACCGGCGGTTGGGCAAGGGCGGGCGTGAGGTCTGGATCCAAGCGTCCTACAACCCCATCCTCGACCTCAACGGAAAGCCGTTCAAGGTCGTCAAGTACGCCACCGACATCACCGCGCAGGTGCATGAGAACCAGGCGATGCAGCGTGCCGTGGCGCAGACCCGTGAGGTGGTGGCTGCGGCCAAGGAGGGCGATCTGACCCGGCGCGTGGCTACCGCCGACAAGAGCGGGCCGATCGCCGAGCTGTGCGAGGGCGTGAACTCGCTGGTGGAGGCCATGGCCGCGATCATCGGCCAGATCAAGTTCGCGGCCGACACCATTGCGGTGGGTGCGACGGAGATCGCGCAGGGCAACAGCGACCTGTCACAGCGCACCGAGCAGCAGGCGGCCTCGCTGGAGGAAACCGCCGTGTCGATGAAGGGCCTGGCCGAGACCGTGCAGCGCACCGCCACCAACGCGCGCCAGGCCAGTCAGCTGGCCGGTGGTGCTGCCGAGGTCGCCGCGCGCGGCGGCAGCGTAGTGCATGAGGTGGTGGAGACCATGGCGGTGATCAATGCATCTTCGCGGCGCATCGTCGACATCATCGGTGTGATCGATGGCATTGCCTTCCAGACCAACATCCTGGCCCTGAACGCAGCAGTGGAGGCCGCCCGTGCAGGGGAGCACGGGCGGGGCTTTGCGGTGGTCGCCACCGAAATCCGCGAACTGTCGCAACGCTCGGCGGGTGCGGCAAAAGAGATCAAGCAGCTGATCGACGCGTCGGTGGCCAATGTCGGTGCGGGTACGGCGCAGGTCGAGAGCGCCGGCCGCACCATGGACGAGATCGTGGATAACGTGCGCCGGGTCAGCGACCTGATGACCGAGATCAGCACCGCTTCGCAGCAGCAGAGTGACGACATCCAGCAGATGAACCACGCTGTCGATCTGATCGACCAGGGCACCCAGCAGAACGCTGCGCTGGTCGAGGAGGCCTCGGCGGCGGCGCGCAGCATGGAGGAGCAATCGGCACAGCTGCTGCAGACCGTGGCCGGCTTCCGCGTGCAGGGCGGAGGTGGGCATCCGCAGGGTGCGACGGTGCTGCGCGCGGTCTAGGCGCGTTGACCGGGCCGGGCCTGCTCGGCCTTGGCCGGCGGCGCGGCGTGCACACAGTTGCGGCCGGCGTGCTTGGCCTGGTAAAGGGCCTGGTCGGCACGATCGACCAGGTCGCGCGGTTCGCGGTCGTCTCCGGCGGCCTGCCAGGCCACACCGATGCTGATGGTCACATGGCCTTCGGGTGCGGGCAGGACGGCCGCTTCGACGGCGGCTCGCAGCCGCTCGCCCAGTCCCAGTGCGTGGGCGGGGTCGGGCGAGGGCAGGGCAGCGATGAATTCCTCGCCACCGTAGCGGGCCAGCAGGTCGTCACCGCGTTGCAGGCAGCCATCGAGGATCGCGGCGACTGCGCGCAGCCGGCGGTCACCCTCCGGGTGCCCATAGGTGTCATTGAGCCGCTTGAAGTGGTCGATGTCGATCATCAACACCGCCAGGCCCAGGCGCTGGCGACGGGCGCGGCGGTGTGCGCTGCCGAGTGATTCGTCGAAGTTGCGGCGGTTGCCCAGCCCGGTCAGCGGATCGCGCCGGGCCAGCAGTTCCAGTTCATCACGCTGGCGCTGGATTTCAACCTGGGTCAGTACGCTGCGCAGGGCATAGCCAAGCATGGCGCCGATGAAACCGATCGTGGCCAGGGTCGGATGCAGGCGCGCGACCAGCAGTGCCACCATCATCAGCAGCAATGGCAGCATCAGCGGCACACCGGCATCGACGATGCGGCGCAGGTGGCGCGGCATCGCCGGTGCCGGTGCACGGTGCGGGCTGCCGGCCATTACCGCCAGCAGCACGAACAGCCCGCTGATCAGCAGGTCGGTCCAGCCGCCATCGGGTACCTGCGGCTGGAAGGTGTTGATGTAGAGCGCCAGCAGGAAGTATCCCAGCGCGTAGATCGTCAGCGTACGGAAGAAGTCACGGCGATCGGCATTGTCCTCGGCCAGGAAGCGGATCAGTGCGAAGCAGAACACCAGGCTGTTCTGCACGGCGCTCATCGTGCTCAGCCCCTGCATCCACAATGCGGTGTTCAGGTGGGCCAGCGCCTGCGTATGCACGAAGTACAGCAGCCACAGCAGGGCGATGATCACCAGGTCCACGGCGCGTATGCAGCGGGTGCCGCCGCCCGGGCTGGCTGCCACGTAGGTGAGCGGGATGCGGTAGAACACGTACAGCAGCAGCGAGGACAGGGTCATCTCGGCAGGCCCGATGCCGGTCACCTTGCGATACAGCAGCGCCAGCAGGGCAAGGGAGAACAGGCAGACCGCGATGCCGAGCGTGCGCCATTTGCAGGCGGCCTGGCTGCCGCGTGCGCGGCGCACGCAGGCCAGTGCCGCCAGCAGCGGTGCGGTCATCAACAGCAGATGGGAGCCGACTGGATCTTCAGGGCCGATCAGGCCGATGACAAGCGCGTGCGTGACCATGAAAAACAGTGCGGCCCGCAACGTCATGCATTCCCCCGCCCCCAGGTTCGGCTGAGGTCACCATAGGCAGATGCGGGTGAGGCTGGCAAGAAAAGTGTGAACTTCGTCCACTGGCAACGATGTCAGCAGTTGCGTTGTATTTCAGCAACGTGACGCGGTCGCTTCCGCACGCACACGTCCCACCGGCAACCGCTCATCCGTGGGGGCTGAAAATGCAGAAGGCCAGGTCGGGGACCTGGCCTTTGATGCAGTGGTGCCGGTGAAAGGACTCGAACCTTCATGGGGTTACCCCCGGCTGATTTTGAGTCAGCTGCGTATACCATTCCGCCACACCGGCAGGCAGCGTGCGAGTGTAACCGAGGTTGGCGGGAGTTTCATAGGGGCAGGGCCTATCAGGGCGCTTCCTGTCGGCATCGGCCCCGTGATGGCTATACTTCAGGGGCGTAATGGCCTCCAGGAGCGGTAGCTGATGACAGTGTTGCAGGACCTGAGGGTGCTGGTGGTCGAGAATGACGAAATGAGTGCGGCTTTGCTGCAGATGCAGCTGGTGCATGCCGGTGCGGTCGTGGTGGGGCTGGCGGCGAGCGTGTCCGACGCCCTGCGCCTGCTGGAGGATTCCGCTCCGGACGTGGCCCTGCTGGACTATCGGCTGGCCCGCAACGAGACCAGCGAGCCGGTCGCTGCAGCGCTGTCGGCGCGCGGCATTCCGTTCGTGCTGGCCACCGGAATGCTGGCCGAGCAGCTTCCGGCATCGATGCTGGCTGGCGTGCTGCTGGTCAAACCTTACCTGTCGGTGGATCTGTCGCGCGCGCTGGCGCGTGCGGTAGGCCATTCCAGCGCCAAGGCCTGAGCCGTCAGCGCCGGACCGCCGGGAGTATGCTGCGGGGGCCTGAGTGCTCAGGCCTACAAGGAGAGTGGCATGAAGAAGTGGATCAAGCGCATGGTTGCTGCGGGTGTCCTTTCGATGGCGGTCTTCGGCGGTACGGCGTCTGCCGCCTGGTGCGGCCAGCCCTGTTTCCAGCTCTACAAGAGCTGCATCGCGCGTGGCGGTGAGGTTGAGCAGTGCCTGCAGGAACAAGCCTTCTGCGAAGAGGCGATGTGCGGTGGCAACCCCTGATCCAGGAACCCCGCCCAGGCGGGGTTTTTCATCTGAGCCGGGTGTTCAGCCCACTTCGTCGTACACGTAGCGGATGTCCTCACGGTCATCGAGGATGCGGTACTGGCATGCCAGATCATCCGGGTCGGGATTGAGCCAGGCGTCGAGATGTTCCTTGCGGATCGGCACCACGCCACGGTCATGCCCGGCAGCGGCGACGTCGCGGGAAGGTGCGTCGGTGATCGTGGCAAAGGACAGCAGGCGGCCTTCCGGCCCCTCCCATTCTGCCCAGAGGCAGGCCAGCAGCAGGTCGCGTGGTGGATCGGGCCGGAATTCGAGCACCACGTCCTGTTCCTTTTCGTCGCTGCCGAGTGTTCGGCCGGCGAGGGCGTGGCGTGGCACATGCTCGTAGAACGCCTGTACCACCACCACGCCGTGGCGCAGCCCGAAGGCGCCGCGCCAGTAGCCTTCCAGGCTGTCACGGCGCGCATTGTAGGTGCCGGGATAAAGCACGTCGTTGCGCGCCGGCTTGTCCGGCAGCCGGCACTGGTAGCGCATCGGCTTGATCACCCGCCGACCGTTCTCGCTGACCATCACCGGGGCATAGGTGCCGGGAAAGATGCGGTTGTCGCGTGGCAGCAGCTGCACGCGGTGCAGATCTTCCAGCCGGGCCTGCGCACGGTCGATGCGGTTGCCGGCCACGCGCAGGTCGTTGCGGGCCTTCTGCGTGGGGCGGCTCGCCAGCGTGGCGTGGGCGATATCGCGCCGCTCGCGCTGCTGTGCCAGCTCGGTCTCCAGGGACTGCTGTTCCTGTGCATGCCATTGCTGGATCTTCGCCACGATATCGCGGCCCTGCTCGGTACGCGCGCCGGCGAATCCGTCGTCCATCGCTTTGGGTGTTTTCGGTCGCTTCTTGCCGGGATCATGCGCGTACAGTGCGGCGAATTCCTCAAGCGAGAGGATGGCGCCGAATTCGCGCACCAGCGTGGCGTAGTCGGCGCGGATCAGCGCGGAATAACACATGGGAACTCTGTCTGCGTGGGTCGCAGCGGCTGCGACGTGGATGCGGCAGCATAGCCCGACCTACAGGAGACGCCGCATGAACGATTCCACTCCCTGCCTGTTCCGCGAGGCCGTGCCGACGGTCGAAGACTACTGCCAGTTGCGCGTGCTTGCCGGCCTCAGTGCCAAGGACCGGCAAGCGGCCGGGCGCGCTCTGCCCAATACCCTGTTCGGTGTGTGTGCGTACCAGGGCAGCGAACTGGTGGCGATGGGCCGCATCGTCGGCGACGGTGGCTGCCACCTGCAGGTCTGCGACATCGCGGTGCTGCCACGGCTGCAGGGGCAGGGGCTGGGTAAAGAAGTGATGCGACGCCTCGATGCATGGATGCAGGCGAATCTTCCGCCGTCGGCGTACGTCAGCCTGCTGGCCGATGGCGAAGCGCACCGCTTGTACGCGCAGTTTGGTTTTGCGCCGACCGCACCGGCATCGATCGGGATGTATCGCCGGTTTTGAGGTGCGGTCGAGGTGAAGCCATCCACGCATGGCGTGGATCTACTGAAGGTCGGGTAGGTCCAGGCCATGCGTGGATGGGATGTCGGACGAGGCGGTAGATCCACGCCATGCATGGATAGGGCTTTATCGAGAATCGCAGGCAAAGAAAAACCCCGGCCAAGGCCGGGGTTTCAAGAATTGGCGTCCCCACGGGGATTCGAACCCCGGTCGCCACCGTGAAAGGGTGATGTCCTAGGCCTCTAGACGATGGGGACGCACGAAAACTTCAAGTTGTAGATCTTTCGACGGCCTAATGTCGAAAGTGGTGGAGCCAAGCGGGATCGAACCGCTGACCTCCTGCATGCCATGCAGGCGCTCTCCCAGCTGAGCTATG
>NZ_JBNDKU010000010.1:0-158531 GCF_050435725.1 Stenotrophomonas sp. AN71
ACGCGGCGCACCTCGGGCCGTTCGGCGTGGTCGATCACCGCGATACCCGAGGAATCGTAACCACGGTACTCAAGCCGCTTCAGGCCCTCGATCAGCACCGGTACCACGTCGCGATCGGCGATTGCACCCACGATTCCACACATGTCACGCGTTTCCTTCAAGACGATCGGCGCATTCTAGCCTGCGTGCCCAGCCTCCCCCTCCTGTCCGCTTAATGAAAGTGTCCGGAAAGGTGTCTGCACTGCCGGCGGGAAACCAGTCTAGTTCGTCCTGGAGGCCCCGTCCCCAGCGGTTTCATCCGGCATGCGTTTGATTTCATTCATCACAATGGCCAGTCCTTCATGCCAATCCGGGAGAGGAGTGCCCAAGTCCTGCTGCAGCTTGCGGTTGTCCAGCACCGACCAGGCCGGGCGCTTGGCCGGGGTCGGATACTCGGAACTGGGAATCGGCTCGACCGTCGGCGCCTTGGCCACTACGCCGGTGGCCAACGCTTCGGCGAAGATCGCCTCGGCGAACCCATGCCAGCTGGTCTGGCCGCTGGCGGTCAGGTGCCAGGTCCCGGACAGCTGGCCCGGATGCTGCAACGCCTGCAAGGTGACATCGGCGATCAGCGCGGCCGGCGTCGGGGTACCGATCTGGTCGGCCACTACCCGCAACGCATCGCGCTCGGCGCCCACCCGCAGCATGGTGCGCAGGAAGTTCGCGCCGTGCGAGGCGTACACCCACGCCGTCCGGAAGATCAGATGGCGGCCACCGGCCGCACGCACCGCGTCCTCACCATCGCGCTTGCTGGTGCCATACACGCCCAGTGGTGCGGTCGGCTCGTCCTCGCGGTAGGGCGCGCTGCCCTGGCCATCGAACACATAGTCGGTGGAGTAATGCACGAACGGCACGCCGTGCGCCGCACACCAGCGCGCGATCACGCCCGGCGCCTGCGCGTTGGCAGCGAAGGCGGCATCAACGTCCTGTTCTGCGCGGTCAACGGCGGTGTAAGCGGCCGCATTGACCACCAGCGACGGCTGCACGCGGTCCAGCAATGCCGGCAGGCTGTCGGGCTGGCCGAAATCGGCCACTTCGCAGGCACTACCGTCGGGCAACTGGCCGCTGCGGGTGGTCGCGACCACCGACCCCAGCGGCACCAGCACGCGCAGCAGCTCCTGGCCGACCTGGCCGCTGCCACCGAACACCAGCACGGTCATGGCACGTAGACCGGCAGGCGGTCTTCAGCAATGTCTTTCAGGAACGGGGCGTTCTCGTCCTTGGCCGACAAGGTCGGTGCGCTGATCGGCCAGTCAATGGCGATGTCGGCATCGTTCCAACGCACGCCGGCATCAAAGTCCTTGAGGTAGACCTCGGTGCACAGATAGCTGAACACCGCGCGCTCGGACAGCACGGCAAAGCCGTGCGCGAAGCCTTCCGGAATCCAGAACTGCCTCTTGTTTTCCGCGCTCAGCACCACCGCTTCCCACTGGCCGAAGGTCGGCGAACCGCGACGGATATCCACGGCCACGTCGTAGACCTCGCCTTCGAGCACACTGACCAGCTTGCCCTGCGGACGCGGCCACTGGTAGTGCAGGCCACGCAGCACGCCCTGCGCAGAGGTCGAGACGTTGCTCTGTACGAAACGGTCCGGCAGGCCCAGCGCGACGAAGCGCTCGGCATTCCAGGTTTCGAAGAAATAGCCGCGGGCATCGCCGAACACCGCCGGCTCGATCACCACGCAGCCGGTCAACCTGGTTTCAATCACTTTCATGGAACGACTCCACGCACGGCGAGTTTATGCAGGTATTCACCGTAGCTGTTCTTGATCAACGGTGCGGCCAGAGCTTCCAACTGTCCAGCGTTGATCCAGCCCTTGCCGAACGCGATTTCCTCGGGACAGCAGACCTGCAGGCCCTGACGGGTCTGGATGGTCTCGATGAAGTTGGACGCTTCCAGCAGCGATTGGTGGGTACCCGTATCCAGCCACGCATAGCCACGGCCAAGGGCCTCCAGGTGCAGGTTGCCTTCGGCCAGGTAGCGCTTGTTGAGATCGGTGATCTCCAGTTCGCCACGCGGCGACGGTTTCAGTTCGGCCGCATAATCGCTGGCCTTGCCGTCATAGAAGTACAGGCCGGTCACCGCATAATTGGAGCGCGGCTTTTCCGGTTTCTCCACTAGGTCGATCACCTTGCCGCTCTGGTCGAACTCGGCCACGCCATAACGTTCCGGATCATTGACCCAGTAGCCGAACACGGTCGAGCCGTCCACGCGTTCGTCGGCGCCCTTGAGCACTTCGCGCAGGCCGTGGCCGTGAAAGATGTTGTCACCCAGCACCAAGCAGCTCGGCTTGCCGGCGACGAAGTCGCGTCCGATCAGGTAAGCCTGGGCCAGGCCATCCGGACTCGGCTGCACCGCGTACTGGATGTCCATGCCCCACTGCGAACCGTCGCCCAGCAACTGCTGGAACAACGACTGCTCGTGCGGGGTATTGATGATCAGCACCTCGCGGATGCCCGCCAGCATCAGCACGCTGAGCGGGTAGTAGATCATCGGCTTGTCATACACCGGCAGCAGCTGCTTGCTGACGCCCTTGGTGATCGGGTACAGGCGGGTGCCGGAGCCACCGGCGAGAATGATGCCCTTGCGTTGCGTCATGTCGTGTCCTTGGTTCAGGCCGCGGTGCCGATGCGCTGCAGGCGGTAACTGCCGTCGAGCACGCCGTTGACCCACGCCTGGTTGTCCAGGTACCAGTCGACGGTGAAGGTGATGCCCTGCTCGAAGGTATAGGCCGGTTCCCAGCCCAGGTCATTCTTCAGCTTGGAGGCATCGATGGCGTAGCGACGGTCATGGCCGGGGCGGTCGGTCACATAGGTGATCTGGCTGCTGCGCGGCTGGCCATCCTCACGCGGACGACGCTGGTCCAGCAACGCACAGATCGCCTGCACCACCTCGATGTTCTGCTTTTCCGAATTGCCACCGACGTTGTAGGTCTCGCCGACCTGGCCCTTGGCCAGCACGGTGCGGATCGCTTCGCAGTGGTCGGACACGAACAGCCAGTCACGCACCTGCTTGCCATCGCCGTACACCGGCAGCGGCTCACCGGCCAGCGCCTTGGCGATCACCAGCGGAATGAGCTTCTCCGGGAAGTGGTACGGGCCGTAATTGTTCGAGCAATTGGTGGTCAGTACCGGCAGCCCGTAGGTGTGGTGGAACGCACGCACCAGGTGGTCCGAGGCCGCCTTGGACGCCGAGTACGGCGAATTCGGGGCGTACGGGGTGGTTTCGCTGAACTTTCCGGTTTCGCCCAGGGTGCCGTACACCTCGTCGGTGGATACGTGCAGGAAGCGGAAGGCCGCGCCCTGACCGGCCGGCAGCGCCTTCCAGTAGTCGCGCACGGCTTCCAGCAGGCCCAGGGTGCCCACCACATTGGTCTGGATAAAGGCGCCCGGGCCGTCGATGGAGCGGTCCACGTGGCTCTCGGCCGCAAAATTCAGCACGGCATCCGGCTGGTGTTCGGCCAGCAGGCCGGCCACCAGTTCACGGTCGCCGATGTCGCCTTCCACGAACACGTGGTTGGAGTTGCCTTCCAGGTTGGACAGGGTCTTCAGGTTGCCGGCGTAGGTCAGCGCATCAAGGTTGATGACCTTGATGCCACGGGCCACGGCCTCGAGAACGAAGTTACCGCCAATGAATCCGGCGCCGCCGGTGACAAGCCATGTGGGCACTAACTGATCTCCTGTTCAGATTTCACCCGGGCACTGACGCGCCTGGGTAGCGGGAAAGCATACATCGGGGGCGCCTTCACGACTGCTTGCAGGCAGCGAACGGCGCCAGTGGAACCCGCGTGCCGCTGCGTCGCAGCAAAACCATACGCATTCGCATGGTCACCCCAAGCCAGCTAGAATCGGGATCCCACCCCCGAACCGGTTGCTGTGCGAGGACCGGACGTTCTCCCCGTTATTGAAGGACCCCGTACCAGATGAAAATCCTCGTCGCGTACAAGCGCGTGGTGGACTACAACGTCCGCATTCAGGTCAAGCCGGACGGTTCCGGCGTGGTCACCGACGGCGTCAAGCTGTCCCCCAACCCCTTCGATGAAATCGCCCTGGAAGAAGCCCTGCGCCTGCGCGACAAGGGCATCGCCAGCGAAGTCGTGGTCGCCACCATCGCCCCGGCCGACGCCCAGGCGCATCTGCGCAACGGCCTGGCCATGGGTGCCAACCGCGCGATTCACGTGGTCACCGACCAGGCCATCCAGCCGCTGACCGCCGCCCGCACCCTGCTCAAGCTGATCGAAAAGGAACAGCCGGACCTGGTGATCCTGGGCAAGCAGGCCATCGACGACGACGCCAACCAGACCGGCCAGATGCTGGCCACGCTGTGGGGCCGCCCGCAGGCGACCTTCGCCAGCAAGCTCGAGATCGCCAATGGCAAGGCCACGGTGACCCGTGAAGTCGACGCCGGCCTGGAAACGCTGGAAGTGGACCTGCCGGCCGTGGTCACCACCGACCTGCGCCTGAACGAGCCGCGCTTCATCAAGCTGCCGGACATCATGAAGGCCAAGGCCAAGCCGCTGGAGAGCCTGCAGCTGGCCGACCTCGGCGTTGAAGCCGCCGACACCTTCAAGACCACCCAGTACGCCGCGCCGTCCAAGCGCAGCAAGGGTGTGATGGTCAAGGACGCGGCCGAACTGGTTGCCGCACTCAAGCAGAAGGGGTTGCTGTAATGAGCAGGATTCTCGTCATCGCCGAGCACCACGACGGCAAGCTCAACGCCGCCACCGCCAAGACCGTCAGCGCCGCTGCCGCCATCAGCGATGCCAGCATCGACGTGCTGGTGCTGGCCGCCGATCCGGCCGCCGTGGCCACTGAAGCCACGAAAATCGCCGGCGTCGCCAAGGTCCTGACCGTGGCCAACGCGGCCAACGCGCAGGCCATTGCCCAGGTGCTGGCGCCGCAGATCGCGCAGCTGGCCAAGGGTTACAGCCACGTGTTCGGCCCGTCGACTACCTTCGGCAAGGACCTGATGCCGTGCGTGGCCGCCCTGCTCGGTGTCAACCAGGTCTCCGACCTGATGAGCGTTGTAGGCAGCCATACCTTCAAGCGCCCGATCTACGCCGGCAACGCAATCATCACCGTGGAAGCACCGGCCGACCAGATCGTGATCGCCACCGTCCGTGCCGCGTCGTGGCCGGAAGCCGCCCAGGGTGGCAGCGCCGCCATCGAAGCGGCCAGCGTCGATGCTGCTCTGCCAACCCACACCCGCTTCGTCGGCCTCGCCGCCGGTGCCAGCGACCGTCCGGACCTGCAGGCCGCCAAGCGCGTGGTTTCCGGCGGCCGTGGTGTCGGTTCGGAAGAGAACTTCAAGGTCATCTTCCAGCTGGCCGACAAGCTCGGCGCCGCCGTCGGTGCCTCGCGTGCCGCCGTTGATGCCGGCTACGTGCCCAGCGACCTGCAGGTCGGCCAGACCGGCAAGATCATCGCGCCGGAACTGTACGTGGCCGTCGGCATCAGTGGTGCCATCCAGCATCTGACCGGCATCAAGGATGCCGGCACGATCGTGGCGATCAACAAGGACGGCGATGCGCCGATCTTCGAGATCGCCGATATCGGTCTGGTGGGGGATCTGTTTGCGATCCTGCCGGAGCTGGAAGCGGCGCTGTAAGCCTCACTCCCGGCAAGTACGCTATCAACTGCCGGGGGACCAGACCCATCCAATGGCAACCCGGTGCGTAACCGGGTTGTCGGGGCAGCTGTCTGGATCAGACACTCCGTTCCTGCACAGCCGACCGGCGGCCCCTCCCGCTCCTCCTGGCGCAGGATCACGGATAATTGCCTATCGTTCGGACGGATGAGCCCGACGACTGGGCTGAACGCCCCCGTAAAGCACATGAGCGGCAGCTGGCGTACCGCGAGCCTCGCGCCTGAATCTCGATAGCGATTACCGAGGTTGCCATCATCTATCATTCGCCTCGTCACCGGTAACCATGAAAGGCATGAAAATGCGACAGAACAATGCGGCTATGAACCGGGGCTTTCCTCTGTGACGGCTTCCAATCGACCGCTTTGCGTGGATCTTGATGGAACCCTACTGCGTTCCGACATCCTCTACGAGTCCTTGTTGGCACTGTTGGCGCACAATCCACTGTATGTCTTCCTGGTTCCCTTCTGGCTGTTGAAAGGCAAGGCGTATGTGAAGCGCCAACTGGCCTCGCGCGTGCAATTGCCCGCAGCAACTTTGCCTTATGACGAGCGGGTCCTGGAAATTCTACGCACCACCACGCAACGGCCGCGCGTACTGTGTACGGCGTCGGACCGGCTGTTGGTCCAACCCATTGCCGACCATCTGGACCTGTTCGAAGAGGTCATGGCCAGCGATGGGTACACCAACCTGTCCGGTACCAACAAAGGGCAGGCATTGGCGGAGCGCTTCGGTGAACGCGGCTTCGACTATATGGGCAACGGCCAGGTCGACCTGAAGGTCTGGGCACACGCCGGAGGAGCCATTGTTGTCAACAATGGCAACGGGCTGGTCCGCGCGGCAAGCACGCGGACGGAAGTCCTGGCCCACCTGCCGTCTCAGAACGGAGGCCTGCTTACCTGGATCAAGGCCCTTCGCGTCTATCAGTGGCTGAAGAACCTACTGGTGCTGGTGCCCTTGCTGACTGCCCACCGCTTCTTCGACATCGGCTCGGTCGTCGATGCCGGAGTGGCCTTTCTGGCATTCGGCCTGTGCGCGTCAGGCGTCTACCTGCTCAACGACCTGCTGGACTTGACTCCCGACCGTATGCATCCGCGCAAGCGCCGGCGGCCATTTGCCGCCGGGACGCTGCCATTGCTGCACGGGCTGCTGGCAGCCCCGCTGATCACGCTGGCCGGATTCGCACTCGCCCTGGCCTGCAGCCCAGCCTTCGCCGGCGTGTTGCTGTGCTATTACGCAATGACACTGAGCTACTCCCTCAAGCTCAAGCGCATTGTGATGATTGACGTCGTGATGCTGGCGGCGCTGTACACCGTGCGTATCATCGGCGGCGCAGTGGCGATCAGCTCTGAACTCTCGTTCTGGCTGTTGGCTTTCTCGATGTTCGTGTTCCTCAGCCTGGCAATGCTCAAGCGCTATACGGAACTGGCTTCGGCGCTGGCCAGTGGCAAGGAAGTGGCCATCGGCCGTGGCTACTCTGTGGCCGACCTGCCGCTGGTGCAATCATTGGGAGCCGCCGCGGGTTATATTGGCGTGTTGGTATTCGCGCTGTACATCAACAGCCCCGAAAGCCTGGAGCTGTACACCAGCCCGAAACTGCTATGGCTCCTTTGTCCGATCCTGTTGTATTGGATCAGCCGCATGTGGATCGTCTCTCACCGTGGCGACATGCATGACGATCCCATCGTATTCGCTGCGACAGACCGTAGTAGTCAAATCGTGATCGGCTTGTGCCTGCTCATCGTCCTGATCGCAATATGAGTGCACCGGCCGGCCAATCCTGGGGGCGCTATCCGCGAGTCAATCAGCGGATAGTGCCAGTTTTCGACCGCGACGTTCCGCTGCCATTGCCTGTCGATGGGGGCTCGGTGCTGCCTCACGGCAATGGCCGCAGTTATGGCGACAGTTGCCTGAACCCGGATGCCACGCTGCTGACCAGCCGCGGACTGGACCGATTCATCGATTTTGATCCCGCTACCGGCATCGTGCGCTGCGAATCCGGCGTAACCTTGGCCTCCATACTGGATATCGCACTGCCACGTGGCTGGTTCCTGCCCGTGACCCCGGGTACACGCTACGCAACCGTTGGCGGCGCCATTGGCAATGACGTGCACGGCAAGAACCACCACCGCGCCGGGACCTTCTGCCATCATGTGCTGCGCCTGGAGCTGCTACGCAGCGATGGTTCGCGCCAGCAACTCACGCCAGCTGACCGTAGTGGACTATTCGCGGCCACCGCAGGGGGATTGGGCCTGACCGGATTCATTACCTGGGCCGAACTGCAGCTTCGCCGGGTACCCGGCCCATGGATCGAAACCGAGTCGATCCGATTCGGTAGTCTTGATGAATTCTTCGAGCTTTCTCGGGATTCTGCTGCAGGCTATGAGTACACGGTGGCCTGGATCGATTGCCTTGCCAAAGGGTGCAACCTCGGCCGTGGCCATTTCCTTCGCGGCGACCACGCACCCGGCGACGCTCAAGCGGCCACGCCCAGTTCAGCCCCACGACGCAGCATGCCGTTGGTCCCCCCGGTCTCGTTGGTCAACGGCCTTACCCTGCGTCCATTCAACACGCTGTACTACTGGCGCCAGCCCGCGCATCGGGCACGCCATGTATCGCATTACCAGAGCTATTTTTATCCATTGGACGGCATCAACCACTGGAACCGCATGTACGGACCGCGAGGCTTCCTGCAGCACCAGTGCGTGTTGCCGCCTGCGCACGCTCGCGATGCGACAGCAGCCTTGCTGGCCGAAATCGCTCGCAGCGGTCGCGGCTCGTTCCTAGCTGTTCTCAAGGAGTTTGGCGACATCCAGTCGCCGGGGATGCTTTCCTTCCCGCGTCCAGGCACAACCCTGGCCCTCGATTTCCCCAATGACGGCCCGGGCCTGCTAACGATGTTGGAGCGCCTCGATCGCATCGTCAGCGACGCAGGTGGCGCGGTGTATCCGGCCAAGGACGCACGCATGTCCGGGGCCCTGTTCCGCCAGGCCTATCCGGCCTGGGAACAATTCTCCCATTTCATCGACCCTCGATTCTCATCCGGCTTCTGGCGTCGGGTGATGGAGTAACCATGCAGAAGATCCTGATCATCGGCGCGACATCGGCCATCGCCGAGGCGGTAGCACGCCAATACGCCGGACGTGCCGCGGCGCTCTATCTGGTCGGCCGCAGCGCCGGGAAGCTTGATGCCATTGCCGCCGACTTGCGCGTGCGCGGCGCCCAGCGTGTGGAGACCGGGGTTCTGGACGTGAACGATGTGGCCGCACACGGCGGACTGCTGGACAACGCATGGGCAGCGCTGGGGGAAATCGATACCGTTCTGATCGCCCACGGCACTCTGCCGGACCAGGCCGCCTGCGATGCCTCTGTGGACCTGACACTACACGAGTTCGCCACAAATGCCACCTCGTCGATCGCTCTTGCTGCTGCACTTGCACAGCGCCTACAGCGTGGCGCTACTCTGGCCGTGATCTCCTCGGTGGCGGGCGATCGCGGTCGCGCCAGCAACTACCTGTACGGCAGTGCAAAAGCCGCCGTTACTACCTATCTGAGCGGGCTTGGCCAGCGCCTGCACGCGAGCGGGGTCAATGTATTGGTCATCAAGCCTGGATTCGTGGATACACCAATGACAGCCGCGTTCAAGAAGGGCGCACTCTGGGCGACACCGGAACAGGTGGCCAACGGTATTCTCAAGGCACTTGGAAAGCGCAAATCCGTGGCTTACCTGCCTGGCTTCTGGTGGACCGTAATGTTGATCATCAAGAATATCCCAGAGTTCATTTTCCGCAGGATCAAGCTTTGAGCAGATCACGGTTGATCTTTACCTACTCGAGCTTTGCGGCCGCCTCCATTCTGGTCAACATCGGCACCCAAGCCTTGGCTGTCCTTCTGTATCAGGGACCATATTCGGTGCCGGCGTCTGTCGTGCTTGGAACCGCAACGGGCCTGTTGTGCAAATACTTCCTCGACAAGCACTTCATCTTCGGCCATAGCTCAGAGAGCGCCTCCCAAGAAGCGAAGACATTCACCCTTTATGTAGTTATGGGACTGGCGACGACGCTGATTTTCTGGGGGACCGAAGCTGCCTTCCACTTCATGTTCGAAGGAGACGCCATGAGGTATGTTGGAGGAGTCATTGGCCTGAGCATCGGCTACGCGGTGAAGTACAGGCTTGATTCGCACTTTGTCTTCAAGAAGTCGGCGGTGCCAGGGCGCCGCCGCGGCTGAGAGCGCCGGACGCTGGCTGACACGTTGCCGGCAGTGCTGCCCGCTGCATGGGAGGAATATCCCACCCATGCAGCGCAATAGGCAGGAGAATAGCTGGAGCACCCAGCCTGCCGTTGTCCTGCGCAATCATTCATCTTGCATCTGCCCCCCCCCCCCCCGCGACTTGTCCCGTCATGCTTGAAGGGACCATCCCAGCGGAGGCAGTGGCAAGGGCATCGATCCCTGCGCAGACAGACGAGCTGGGTACAGCGATCAACTAGTGTCGGATCGTCGTCCCTGGAGGCGCAGCGGAAGCTGTGCCTCCGCTGCCCTGCAGTCATCGGACGCCAACCGGGGGCAGGTATCCGCTACTTGTTGCGGCTACGGTAGAGGACGAGGAATGAATACTCTCCAAAGTAGCCGGGAGCAGGCGTTCCGTAGTGCTCCACGGCCTCATAGTTGGAATCAAACCAGAGCCGATCCGCATCATTCGAGAAGAGAGGCGCGTTCGGGCAACTGCGCGGAGGCGTCAGCATCACGTTCCGATCCATCTCGAACTGCCTTTTGATGACGAATTGTGGCCGCAACTCCTTGAGCGCAGAAACGAAATACGCGCAGCCATACTTCTGTGCCAGCGGTTGTGTTTCATCATCCACCAGCCCGACTTCATCGAAGATGCGCGCATTGTTGAAATAACCCTGCCAGCCAGCAGCCTCCATCCAGACCGAGTGAGCATGCCAACGCTCGTTCAGTTCCTTGGACAAGCGGCCACGGAAACCCGCGTCCTGGGTAATCCAACCGACGATCTCCGTGCGCTGGGTCGCGAGTCGGTGCCCCATCAACCAGCTCGTAGACAACAGCACGACTGTGACGCCCAGCACGGCTGTGCCTACATTGCCACGCAGTACTGAGAAGCAGCAATTGATTCCTCGACTGATGAGAACGCCATACTGGACCAGCGCGAAGGAAAGCCAGAAAGTTACATACCATTCCCACAGAGAAGGAATGAACAGGACGAAACACGAGTATCCCGCGACGAACGCGGGGTAAACGCCTCGAACCCACGGCATCTGCTTGCGATCGCTCTGCAGAAAATCGAGGATGCCGATGATTGCAGAAGCAAAAATGCCCACCAGCAGAAGCACCGTCACCCCGCCACCAAGACCGATGAACGAGTCGAGATAGATGATCCGCTGCACGAAGAAATCAAGATCGAACGGTGGACTGGGATTGCCGAAATATGCCTTCGCCTGCACTGTGCCCACGATGTACGCGCCGGATACCAGCTTCAGCATCAGCGGGAATGCCACTGCGCCTGCCAGGTAGCCGACGGAGACCCGGATACGGCTCGACTTATCCGACATCAACAGTGCATAGAAAAGGACTGCAGGAATCAGAATGAGTGCAATTTCCGGCCGGTTCCATGACAGGAAGCCAACCAGTGTTGCGAGCAGACCGTCCCGCGTGCCCACAGATCGGACAGCCAGCAGGCCAAGAACGCCAACACATAAGAGCATGAACGGCCCTTCAAGCCCCAGATAGAGGAAGCGCAGGGGCCAGAAGAACAGGACGCTCAGGAGCGCCATGGCAGCAACCGACACAGTGCGAGTCGGCGAGGGCGCGGCCATTGCAAAGGCGATGGCCGCTGCCAGCAGCGCAAAACCGCAGAAATAGTAGTGCGCCACCAACACGTCAATGGACGGACTTGCCAAGTAGAATGGCTTGATGGCAAGGAACGAGAAGATCCAGAAAAGCGGATTTGTCGCGCCGAGTGCCGATTCGCCGCGGTTGTATACGAATCCCCTGCCCTCGAGCATGTTGCGCAGGTGACGCAGTCCGATCATCGCGTCTTCCTGCATGCCGACGTGCAGCAGCTCCTGCATCAGAAGCACGCCAGGCAGGAGCACCAGCACCAGGCCGACGCCCAGCAGGGCCAATCTGAGCAATGGAGCTGTGGGCGTCGCCATCAGCGCTCTAACTCGTTGCAAGCGTAGGGTTCTATTCACGGGGTCGCCCAAGGTAGATAAATTCAAGCTAACTGCGGATTTTGATCCGGGAACAGGGGCTAGTCAACGTCTCAGCAGACTCACGTGAGCCTGGCAGGCCTTGTATGCGACAATGAAGCTTGCCGATTGCAGGATCAGAGAATGCGCGTTTTGGTCACCGGTGGAGCAGGCTACCTAGGGAGCCACGTTTGTGCCCAGCTTCTGCTTGGGGGGCACGAAGTTACCGTCGTCGATGACTTCAGCAATGCCCGACCGGACGTGGGCGAGCGACTCAACATGCTCACCGGCCGCGTAGTGAACATCATCACCGGCGACATCAGGGACCGCGCGATCCTTGACCGCGCCTTCCTTCAGCAGCGGCCCGAGGCCGTCATGCACTTCGCGGCTCTCAAGGCCGTGGGAGAAAGTGCAGTTGTTCCCCTGGCTTACTACGATGTCAATGTTGCTGGGACGATCAACCTGCTCCAATGCATGCAGCGCAATGCGTGCCACAAGCTCGTCTTCAGCTCATCGGCAACGGTCTATGGCAACTCTTCCCATTGCCCGATAAATGAAAGCGCCCCTACCTCAGCGACGAGCCCGTACGGTCGCACGAAGCTCTTCGTCGAGCAGATCATCAACGATGCAAAATTGGCAGACCCGTTGCTGCAGGCGATCAATCTCCGTTACTTCAATCCGGTAGGCGCACATGAATCCGGGCTACTGGGGGAAGAACCCAGTGGCACTCCAAACAATCTGATGCCGTATATCGCCCAGGTTGCGGCTGGGCTTCGCTCGCATGTTTCGGTATTCGGAGCGGATTATGCGACGGCTGATGGAACCGGCGTCCGGGACTACATCCACGTATGCGATCTGGCTACAGCACATATTCGAACACTGGAGGCACTACCGAATCTTTCCGATCTGAACGCACTGAATCTGGGAACCGGAATACCCTACTCGGTACTCGATGTCATCAGGGCTTTCAGCGAAGCATCGGGGCGACCGGTACCCTACGAGATCGTTGGCCGGAGATCAGGTGATATCGGCGAATGCTGGGCTGATCCATCACTTGCAGAATGCCAGCTGAGCTGGAGCGCGAAGTTGGATCTGGCCAAGATGTGTCGGGATACCTGGAGATGGCAGCAGATTCTGATGAGCAGATCGCAGTAGCTTCTGCCGGGTGAGCCACTGAGATGCGAACGTATTGCCACGCAACTCAGCGGCGCAGCCGCCGCAACAGGGCCGACAATCTGTATCCCAATCCGACGATGCGACTACGGCGCAATGCCTGCATCTCGTCGAGCGCTTCGACAACGCCTCCCAGCAACAGCCCCGATGAGCTCCCATCGATCCGCGGGGGCGCAGCCAGCGCCCCCAGCAGGTTCGGCGACACCACCGGCCCCTGCCCAATCAACGTCGCTCCGCCCACCATCTCTGCATAAAGCAGGCTATGGCGAGCGCGCATAGCCGGATCGTGGATCATTGAATCCGGTCGCTGCCGGTAGAAGAAATGAATGTCATTGGTGACAACGAAACGACTGCCCTGCTGCAGCGCGCGACGGTAAAGCTGCCAGTCTTCATAGGAACGCAGGCTTTCGTCATAGCCGAGTGCACGCAGTACCGACGTTCGCGCCAGACTGGTCGCCGTTGAGAAACGATTGCCCAACGTACCGGAATCAAATGCTGCACCAACCATTGGCAAGCCCTGGCCAAGCCGCAACTCGTTCACGTCAAGCGCGGCTTCGTCGCCGAAGAAGTAGGCGCAGCGGGGAACAACGAAATCGTGCGCAGGCTGCCGCTGCAGTGCTCGTACAGCAATCGAAACAAACTCTGGCGACACCAGGTCATCAGCGTCCAGGCACAGGGTGAACTCACCCTGCGCTGCGGCAACGCCGGCATTCCTGGCAGCAGACAATCCCTGGTTGAATGCTAGGCGGACCACGCGCAGGCCTCCGGTGGGGCTTGCTTCCAGCTCTTCGATGAGCTGCACCGTGCCGGGATCGGTCGATCCATCGTCGACAACGATGACCTCCAGATCGCTCCATAAAAACTGCTGTATGTTGCGCAAGGTCTGCGGCAACCAGCGCCCCATGTTGTAGCAGGGCACCACCACGGAGACCTTGGCGGGGCTCGGCGTACCAACGTCAAGCTTGGGTAGTGGCGGGGAGGGCCCCATCCGCAGGTGGCGCGTGGGCACCCACTGCTGCGAACCCCGCAGCGCTTCGAACAGTCCACGAGCATCCGTGTAGCCAAGATGGGTCTGCCCCTGTTCCCACCCCTGTGCGGCGACCAGCGCCGGATTGGCGACATCCACAATCAGGCTATGGCCATGGGCAAGCAGCTCTCGCGCCAGAGCGGAGCCTGCAGACCAGCGATCAGGCATGACCACACGCATGGGCGAGGCGCGCAGGCAATCTGCAGGCGCTTCCTGGAAACGATGGCGCAGGGCAGCAGGTACCACATGCAGCACCTCGGATAGAAGCGCAGGCTGGCAGACGACCGAGACCTGCAGTAGACCATCGCTGTTCTGCTGCAGGTAACCGGAAATCGCCCGCAGGCACTGCCTCAGAGCAGGCGCCTCGGTTGCGACGCAAGCCAGTGCTGAACCCACTGCATGGCGCTCCGACACGAGCCCGGCCGGCTCCGGCAGCGCCGCCTGCAGGCGAAGCGGCCTCTGGCTGCCCGGAAGGAAGCACTGCAAGGACTCCGCGATCTCCAGACTGTCGACCAGAACCTGGTCGCATTGCTCCAGGCACATCCGCTCCATGTCCATCAACATCAGCGCAGCCATCTCGACATTGCGTCCCTGTCTCAGGACTTCGATGGCCTGGATGCCGTCAAACCGCAACATCACGCGCGTAGAGTCAAACACCTCTGATAGAGCTCGTTCCTGGAGAAGTGCGTAGGCCAGCGCACCATACGATGGAATCTCCACACAGTCCAGGTGCACGTCCTGCTGCAGCGCCCGCAGCGCCGCCATCACCGACAATGACCAACCGAGCTGCTCCGCGTCACCACTGCGGCGGACATCAGGCAGCCGTCGGCCCTGCATCGCATGCAAAGGCTGATCCACGCGCAGCGTGCGTCTCTCTGAACACTTCTCGAGCAGGTCGGCGGGCGGCGCTCCCTCGCCAACGATCAGCACCGAAGCCGTGGGTATCGCGCGCAGGCGGGCACGCGCCAGTGCAGCCCGCTCTCCGCCAACACGCCAACACGCCAGCTGGATGACGATCACATGCATCAATGCTGTCCCGGAACGCTCACCGCAATCGGCGGTAGATCGGCGCCAGTCGCTGCACCGACCATTTGCCCAGGCGCAGGACCCATGGCGCCCGCTTCTGCAGAAGTCTGGCAAGTGCCAGAGTGTAGCGCACGGACTCGCTTTCCATCAGTGCCTGCAGGCGATAGGCCATTTCCGCGTTGGAGGCATCCCCCATGAATCCGCTCGGTGATACGTGCGCGCCGAAGATGAAGTACGCAGGCACCTCCAGCGAGCCGACACGCACCCGCTTGCGCTGCAGGCGTCGGCGCATCGCGATCTGGATCTGCTCCAAGTGCCGTTCATCGGGCTGCCCCTGATGCCGTGCAAGCACGTTCACGGCGGAAGCCACCATGAAACGTGCACCCGACTGGCAGGCGCGCAGCATCATTTCCCATACTTCAAGTGCAGGGATGACGGGATCGAATGCAAAGCGCCTGGCAGCCTCGGTCCGGATCACGTAGCTTTCCGGCGCCAGGCGGTTCTCGTAGAGCCCTGCGAGGCGCCCTTCGCCATAGAAGATACGGAATCCATCCGGGGCGACATTGCCGGCGATCACATCATCCGGATCCACGGTCACGCCCACCTGCCCCACGACCACGTCAAAATCCGGTTGCGACGCCAACGCGCTCACCGCGCCATTGAGGAAGCCCGGCAGCAACTGGTCACCACCACGCACGAATCCAGCAAACGGCGTCTCAACCAATGCAAGGCCCATGTTGCGCGCTACGGCGTCACCAACGGGCACGGCAAGCCGGTGCACGAACAAACGTGGATCATTGCTGCCCAGCTGGTCCAGCGCAGCGATATCGCGTGGGTCGCGCGAGGCATCGTCAATCACGACCAGCTTGTCAAGCGTCAGATTGGACGCAAGGATGCTGTCCAGCGTATTCAACACGCGGCCCGCGCTATCGCGGTTGACAACGACTACGGTCAATTGCCTGTCAAGGGGAACCGCAGCAGGCACCACCACCGGCTCAAGCCCCTTCCAGGGAAGTGGGTCCTTCGGCACCTCGACCGGCGACAGTCGGCCGGCGGTGCTTTCAAACAGGCCGCAAAGCGCGCGTGCCAAGTCCTCGGCGCTGCCATCGAACGTGCTGCAGTTGTATCCATCCTGCCACGGACTGCGCGGCCCGAAAGCCGGATTCTGCGCGTTGAGCACGCAGGCTGCGCCTGACAGCGACGCCTCGTACGCAGCAAGGCAGAAAGACTCCCATGGCGACGGGAACACGCATACCGCGCCAGAAATGCTCTTCTCGCGCGCCGCACCGGTTACGCCACGGGCAAACACCACCCGGCTGCGCAGGTCCTCCGGCACCAGCGAGATGACATACTCCTGATAGCTCACATCAAAAGAATGCGCCAGGAAAACAATGTTGCCCTGATAGCGTTGCCTCTCCCGCAGGAACTGGATGCAGCCACGGATGAAAGTATCCGGGCGCTTGATGTCCTGCAGCTTCGAAGTGAACAACAGCGGCGTCGTATCATCGATCACGGTGGTCTGCGTGACCGGCTGCATCGTATCCAGCAGCACCGGCGGAGCATGCAGGCGCAGGCGAGGAGTCCACTCCTCCTCGCTGAAACCGTAGAACACGCGGAACGCCTCGGCAACCGGCGCGATCTGACCGACGATGAGGTCGCAATCGGCCAGTGCCTTTCGTTCCAGGTCAAAGAGATTCAACCCGTGCACACTCTGCACGCGCGGCTCAAAATCGGCCAGGATGCTGTCTGTGGTGTGCAGGCGCACGGCCAGCGTGGCCGTCGTCAATGCGCTGCCAAGCAGCTTTTCCTGGGTTGCGGCGAACGCAGGTGCCCCCCAGTCCACGAACTCGACATACTCAAGCGGGCCGTTCAGACGTTCCAGCTCGAGCAGCCCCTGCAGCACATGCACCGATTCCCAGTGCAGCATGCTGTGGGTGAACGCCGGCATTGGCGGGAAAATCTCCCCACGCCCGTCTATTTGTTGAAAGCGCGAATGCGGCCACCCGAGGAAGGTCACGCCCGGGTGGGCGACCGCGAACGCATCCGCCTCGACGTTGTCGCCGACGTAAAGTACTGCCATCTCCGCGCGATCTTCTTCCGGCGCGGTCATCAGCATGTTCGCGATCACGCGTCCAATGCCACCGGCGGTAAAGGGGAAAAGTTCGCGGGTAACAAAAACCCTCAAGCCCATTTTTAGATTTCCATAAATTCTGAGTATCGCTCGAAGGACAACGCCACCATCTGGCGCGAGTAGGACGACATCATGTCATCCATCTCTACTGCGGGAGCCGCCAACATCCGACGCAGCGTCTGGCGCACATCGGCAACGCTGAGTGGATCGGCCACCTGGGTAATCTCGACATAGGGATGGTCTTCCAGTGCATCCATCCCCAGGCGTCCCCGCAGCGCGGGAGTACCTGCAGCAAGTGCCTCCAACTCCACCATCGGATGGCAATCGACGATGGAGGCATTCATCACTGCATCGGCTTGCGACATCGCCTCGATCATCTGCAATTGGCTGAGTTTTGGAAGACGCTTAACATTCTTGTCCACCCGGTACGGCAACGCGAAATCATCCGCCATCAGCCAGATGTTTGCCACTTCCCCGGTCGCAGCCGCAGCCGCGGCGTTCGTGAAGATGTTCTTGTGGATCAGGTTCCAGGACGGAATGAATACGGTGGCTCCGGTCGGCCGCCGCGGAATGCGCTTGCCGGTATAGGCTGGCGGCATGTTGTAGACCTGCTTCTGCCAGCCCGCTACATCTGCAAGCGCCGCATGGGAACCTGCGCGCATGACACTGACCCTGCGGATCAGGCCAGTGCGGACCGCCTTGAAGGCCAACGCGAACAGGCGCCGTTCTTCAGCATGGATCCACATCGAGGGCGCGCCATGCCAGACCATGTAGATCCGGTCGAATCCGGCCGCAGCGAGGCCTTTCACCCATTGCAACATGCCATCGGAGAATCCATGAATAACCAGCCGATTCACCTTGTTGGCGGCAAGCAGACGGGCCACGTCCTCAACATCACCGGCACCGGGCGCTGAGGTACTGGTCACCGCAAGCTTGTGCCCCGGCAGCGAGCCACAGGCCGCGCGGATACCGAACCACTCCTGATGCATGATGTGGCAGACCCGCTCATGCCCGACCACAGTCTGTGCGAAGCGCACGTCACGGCGGGCGTTGAATTCGTAGACCGAGGGTGCCGGCTGACCGACCGATGCATTGCCACCCACCGGCGCGTCGAGGTACGGCATGGCGCCCTCGTCCGTCCGGCTGCTCAGGACCTGGCGGACCTGTTCGCGAAGGCCCTGCTGCCATTGCAGATGTTGGTTGGCGCTTTGGACAGCTTCCAACCTGGCCTGCACCTGCTCAAGCTCTCGCTCCCGCTGCGTCAGCGACTCGACAAGCGTCGCTTCATGCGCATGCAGCGCTTCGATCCGCTCCGAGGACTGGGCGTGCTGCACAGAAGTCTCGCCACCCAGCACGCCGATACGCGCGGCCAATACCGGGAGCGCATCGATGGCTGCGGTAAGATGGGCGGCGCCACCCAGCAGGCCCACTTCATCGCCAAGATGCTGTCGCGCGATATCCAGATTCCTTCGCGCATGCTCTTCGGCCTGACGATAGAGTTCCACCGCATCACGCATCTGCGCGATGTCCTCGCCAAGCGTGGCACTTTCCACTTCCATGCCACGCGCAACAGCCGTGGTAGCCTCCAGCGTCCGAAGCAGGTAGTCACCGGCGGTGATCGGTTCAAACCCGTGGGCGCCCGGCACACGAAGCTGACGCGGGATCCCGGCGGCAGGTTCATGCAGAATGTAGATGGCATGGTCCGAAAGGATTCCGTCTTCGACGTCCACGTTCATGTCCGGCGCCAAGGTGCCGGCAAGATCATGGCTCCAGCAACCTGCATGCCACAGGTTGGCCAGCAGGCTGATCGACACCGGTCGGTTCTCGATGAAGCACAGCCGCCCTTCGGGCGCGAGCAACGCACGCATCTGTGCAAATACGTCTGCCGCCTGTTCGCGGTTGTTGTGGATCAACACCGAGACGGTGAAGATCACATCAAACTGCTCCCCCTGCATGGCCTCGACCAGTGAAGATCCGACGCGAATGCGGCGCCCGATGTCTGCGGCCAGTTCAGCCGGCGGTTCACGCAGCAGCGGTTCCACCATCGCAGGGGAGATGTCGAAACCGAAGTAGTCAACGAAGGCGTGCTGCGGCAGCAGCCGCGCAAGACGTCCGAAGCCCACCCCGAAATCCAGTACCCGGACCGGCCGCCCCAGTTGCTCGGAACGCTCAGCGAGGAATCCAACGAGCCATTCTTCCTGCCTGGCGTAATTGCTGTTGCCCGCCTCACGCCGGACCTTCTGCTGGTCGGCATAGAGATCACCGCTCCTGTTGATCCAGTAGTCCCGGTTACGCGTATTCATTCAGGCATGGGCCTCTATCGGCTGATCGCTGGTGATGCGCCCATGCTCAAGATGCATGATGCGATTGCAATTGGCGGCGATGATGTTCTGATTGTGGCTGGCCAGGACCAGAATGCTAGCCTTCTGTACGATTTCGGCGAGGCGTTGCTGAGCACGGGCGTTGAAGTCTGCATCGCCGACACCCAGCCACTCGTCCATCAGCAGAATCTCTGCATCGAAGCTGGTGGCAATCGAGAACGCCAGACGTACCATCATGCCACTGGAGTACACGCGCACCGGCATGTTCACATAGGGGCCAAGGCCCGAGAATTCGCAGATCTGCGGAATCTTGCTTTGGATCTCAGCACGGGAAAGCCCATGCAGCAGACCCTTCAACCGGATGTTCTCGACGCCGGTTGCTTCGAAATCCATGCCCATCGTCACGTCCAGCAGATTGGCAACGCGCCCCTGGCTGCGGATGTAGCCAGAAGTTGGCTCATAAACACCCGCAAGCGTTTTCAGCAACGTTGTCTTGCCTGCCCCGTTATGGCCGACGAGACCCAGCTTGTCACCCTCACGCAGGTTGAAGGTGACGTTCTGGAGAGAATCCACCACGGTCACGTTGCGACTGGTGGGAGCCACTCGCCCGCCGGTAACGGCGGACATGATGGCTCCCTTCATGGAGCGATTGTTGGTGCCATAGATCGGCAGCTGGACGCTGCAGTCGACCACTTCAATGAAGGTCATGGTGTTACACCCACAGCGAGATCTTGTGGCGATTTGCCGCCAGGAAGGGAAGCGCGATCACAAACGCCGCGGCGATAAAGGCGAGTACGAAATAGTACGAGTGCGCTTCCGGAACCTGCCCCATCATCGGCATGCGTACGATCTGGATGAAATGGTAGATCGGATTGATATCCGCCACCCAGCGATGCGGCCCGAGCATGTCTGCCTTCCAGATGATCGGTGTCATGAAGAAGCCGAGTTGCATGAAGTTCGCGATGGCGGGTTGCAGGTCACGGAAACGAGCAGACAGCATGCCGAATATCGCCGTAATGGGAATGGTCGCCAGCACAATCAGGGCTACGCCCGGCAAGGCGAGCAGCCAGACCAGTTCCGGCTCGATCTTGAGAAATACAACGAACGGCAGATAGGCGACTGCACCATGCAGGAACACGATGAAGGTTCGTGTCACCAGCCGCATCACATGAAGCGTCATTGGCAGCCGCATCGAGCGGATCAGATTCTCCGAAGCAGTGAAGGTGGTACATCCCTCCTGCACTGTGGTCGAGATGTAGATCCACACAATATCGCCAAGAGCGATGTAGGGCAGATAGTCCCGAAGGTTCATCCGGAACAACTGGCTGTAGAGCAGACCAATACCAAGGATCAGCACAAACATGCTGATGGTAATCCAGAAAGGACCCAAGACCGATCGACGATACTTGTGCTTGATGTCAAGCAGTGCCAGCGCCGTCCAAGCACGCCAAGCTCCCATGCCTTCAGCAATGTCACGAATGAACGCCGGGAGAGCCTTCATCTGAGTATCGTGGCTGCTGATCCGGACCGGACGCCGATCGGCTTCCGCCTTCAAGATAGTTTCGGTGTTCAAGCCAATGCTCCTTCCAGATCCAGCTGTAGGTCCCCTAGGTCTTCCACCCCAACGCTCAGCCGCACCAGCGCATCGCTGATCCCCAGCTGCTCGCGGCGTGCCACCGGAATAGACGCATGGGTCATCACCGCCGGGTGATTGACCAGGCTCTCCACGCCGCCCAGCGACTCGGCCAGGGTGAACAGCTCGGTCTTCTCGCAGAAGCGTTTGGCCGCCTCGAAGCCGCCCTTGAGCACGATCGAGACGATACCGCCGTAACCGGCCATCTGCTGGCCGGCCAGCGCATGCTGCGGGTGCGACGGCAGGCCCGGGTAGATCACCTTCTCCACCGCCGGGTGCTTTTCCAGCCACTGGGCCAGGGCCAGCGCGTTGGCGCAGTGTGCCTTCATGCGCAGCGGCAGGGTCTTCAGGCCACGCAGGGCCAGGAAGCTGTCGAACGGGCCCTGCACTCCACCCACCGAGTTCTGCAGGAAGGCCATCTGCTCGGCCAGTTCGGCGTTGTCGCCGACCACGACCATGCCACCGACCATGTCCGAATGGCCATTGAGGTACTTGGTGGCCGAATGCAGGACCAGGTCCGCACCCAGTTCCAGCGGACGCTGCAGCATCGGCGAAGCGAAGGTGTTGTCGACCACCACGATCAGGCCATGGCGCTTGGCGATGGCGGCGACCGCGGCGATATCCACGATCTTCAGCATCGGGTTGGTCGGGGTCTCGATCCAGACCATCTTCGTTTTCGACGTGATGGCTGCTTCAAGGGCCGCCAGATCGGTCAGGTCGACGAAGCTGAAATCCAGCCCGGCGGTGCGGCGACGCACGCGCTCGAACAGGCGGAAGCTGCCGCCGTAGATGTCATCCATCGCCACCACGTGGCTGCCGGCGTCCAGCAGCTCGATCACAGTCGAGCTGGCCGCCATGCCCGAGGCGAAAGCGAAGCCGCGGGTGCCGCCTTCCAGCGACGCCACGCACCGCTCGTAGGCGAAGCGGGTCGGGTTATGCGTACGCGAATACTCGAAGCCCTGGTGCTCGCCCGGGCTGGACTGGGCATAGGTCGAGGTGGCGTAGATCGGCGGCATCACCGCGCCGGTGCTGGGATCGGGCGACTGGCCGCCGTGGATGGCCAGCGTGGCCAAAGCCAGGGCGCGATCCTGGGAAGTAGCGTTGGACATGATCTTTCCTGGTGGGCGCCGACTATAGGTCGCCGTCAAAGGATCGGGAGTCTATCAGCGCGGCCTTAACGACCTTTGACGCAGATAAACGGGGATTCAGTAGCTATCGTCTGCGATCTACGGCTTACTGCACGCGACGGCGCAGATAGTTCAGCAGGTCGATGCGGGTGATCAGGCCGAGGAAGGCGTCACCGTCCATCACGATCGCCACTTGGCCACGGTCGAACACCGGCAGCAGGGCCTCGATCGGCGACTTCACGTCCAGCCGGTCCAGCTTGCTGACCATCGCGGTGGCGACGGTGTCGCGGAAGCGCGCTTCATCGCCATAGACATGCAGCAGCACGTCACTTTCATCGACGATGCCGACCAGCTGGTCACCGTCCATCACCGGCAGCTGCGACACGTCGTACAGCTTCATGCGCTGGTAGGCGGTGGTCAGCAGGTCGTTCGGGCCGATCACCACGGTGTCGCGCTGGCCATACGGGCGCAGGATCAGGTCGCGCAGATCACCGTGCTGCGGACGCTGCAGGAAACCGTTGTCCAGCATCCAGTAGTCGTTGTACATCTTCGACAGGTACTTGTTGCCGGTATCCGGCACCAGCACCAGCACCTTCTTCGGCGTGGCCTGCTCACGGCAGTACTTCAGGCCGGCGGCCAGCAGGGTGCCGGTGGACGAACCACCCAGGATGCCTTCCTTGCCCAGCAGTTCCCGCGCGGTGTGGAAGCTCTCGGCGTCGCTGATGGCGTAGGCCTTGGTGACACGGCTGAAGTCGGAGATCGACGGCAGGAAGTCCTCGCCGATGCCTTCCACCAGCCAGCTGCCCGACTTGTCGTTGAGCACGCCGTCATTGATGTATTCGGCCAGGATCGAGCCGACCGGATCGGCCAGTACCAGCTCGGTCTTCGGCGACAGCGTGGCGAACGCGCGCGACAGGCCGGTCATGGTGCCGGAGCTGCCGCAGCCGAACACGATGGCGTCGAGGTCGCCGCCCATCTGCTCGAGGATCTCCGGGCCGGTACCGAACTCATGCGCGGCCGGGTTGTCCGGGTTGCCGAACTGGTTGATGAAGTAGGCGCCCGGGGTCTGCTCGGCGATGGTCTTGGCCAGGTCCTGGTAGTACTCCGGGTGGCCCTTGGCGACATCCGAACGGGTCAGGCGCACTTCGGCCCCCATCGCCTTCAGATTGAAGATCTTTTCCCGGCTCATCTTGTCGGGAACCACGAGAATCAGCTTGTAGCCCTTCTGCTGCGCAACCAGCGCCAGGCCCAGGCCGGTGTTGCCGGCCGTGCCCTCGACCAGGGTCGCGCCCGGCTTCAGGTCACCGCGCTTCTCCGCCGCCTCGATCATCGACAGGCCGATGCGATCCTTGATCGATCCGCCCGGATTGGCGCTCTCGAGCTTCAGGTAGAGCTCGCAGACACCGGTATCCAGGCGCTGGGCCTTGACGATCGGGGTCTGGCCGATGAGTTCGAGGACGGAAGAATGGATGGGCATTCGGAAGGCTTTCGGTTCGCGCCACACAGGGCCGGACCGATGATTATCCGACGGATGACGCGGAATGTCAGGTCGGTGCGGCCGCATCCCCACCGTTCCCCGAAAAGGGATGCGGGCGGCCCCGGATCGACGAGGAGACCGGTACCGCCCGCATCGATGAGTTGTGCCAGCAGGCCAAGGCACCACCGCCTGTGGTGCCTTGGCGCGACGCCTGCGTTCAGCGGCGCCGCGTTGCCAGGCCAGGTGAGCCTGGTGGGGCCATCGGTGGCCGGGTCATGCCATTCCGGGCACGACAGGGTGCGTCAATGCGTGGGGGACGACGTTGCGAGCGGTGTTTCGTACATTCGCAGAAGGCGTTGCTTGGCCAGCAGCTTCTCGCGCTTCATTCGACCCAGGGTGACATCATCGATCGGGAGTACACCCAGCTCCGCGTCCATGCACTTCTTGTTCAACTTCCGGTGCTGGTCATGGAGTGCCCGGAACTCCGGATCGCGCGCGCGACGGGCGTCGATCTCGCTCTGGGGCTGATCTTCAAACATGATGGACCTCCTTCGACAGATACACGAACGCCCCGGCCGCAAGGCACGGGGCGTTGTTCATGGAGGAGTGCCGGTCGATGGCCACCTGGACGCCTGCGACGACCTGCGGCACTGGCCTGCGCACGTCGATCTGCTGCGGTTCGCGCCCTGCTTGCATCGGCCCGGCCCTCCCATCGTCCGGTCCGCGGCATTGCGTCCCGGACGATTGACCCTACGCCTGCTCAAGGCGGGGTACAAGACCCCTGCGTCAAAAAGACCGAACCCCGCCGGGGCGGGGTTCAGGCTGAATACTCATCGCAACGAAAAACAAACAATATCAAGAAGTTATGGGGCGATGATGACCTCGGCCGAGCGCGCCCGGGTGGAGGCGGCCTTCTTTCCGCTGACCTGGATCCGGTTGCTGGCGACACCGGCCGCGACCAGGGCATCGCGCAGCGCTTCGGCGCGCTTCTGGCCGACGCCGTTGGCGGTGTCATAGGCCTCGATGCGCAGGCGCCCCTTCTTGCCGATGTTCAGGTACTCGGCCAGCGCCTTGGCCTGGTTGCGGGCACCGCCGGACAGGCTGGAGGCACCAGCGGCGAACGCGTCACCATTGAAGGTGAAGACCTCGCCGCGGCCATCGAACTTCGAACCCGGCAGCTTCTGCCCCGACACCAGCTCGGCTTCCTCACGGGCCAGCTTGGCCGCATTCTGCTGGGCGGCACTCAGGCGCTGCTGCTGCTTGCCAGCCACACTGGTCAGGGCATTCTCGGCATCCTGGCGGGCCAGGGTCTCGGCCTCGGCCGCCTGGCGAAGGCGTTCGGCCTCCTCGGCCTGCATCTGCGCCTGCATGCGCAGCTGCTCGGCCTCCTGCCGGGCGCGGGCGGCGTCGCGGCGGCTGGCCTCGATCAACAGGTCACTGCGGGTGCGCTCGAGGCGGTCGACTTCGCGCGCGGCCAGGGCCGTGCGCACGGCGGTCTCGGCAATCTCGACCCGGCGCTCGGCCAGATAGGTGGCCAGTTCCTGGTCGCGGCGTTTGGCCTTGTCCAGGGTGGCGATGGCCTGCTGCGCCTGCATGCGCTCGAAGGCGCCCAGCTCAGCGGTGTCGGGGTTGGCCTGGATCGCCATCAGGCGCTGGCTCAGCTGCGCCACCATCGGGTTGTCGGCAGCCATGGACAGGGTCGGCAGCGCCAGCAGCGCGGCCAGGGTTGCAGCGGTCATCGGCTTCACCGGCGGTCCTCCCCGGTCGACAGCTGGCGCTGCAGCTGGTTGACCTCGTTGCGGCGCAGCTGCAGCTGCGCGGTGGCAGTGGCTTCTTCGCTGCGGACCCGGGCCAGGTCGGCATCGACGGCGGCACGCAGGGCCATGGCCGGGGCGTTCTTGCGCTCGCGGCGGTCGCCGGCGGCACGTTGGGCCTGCTCCAGCCCCTGCCGGGCCAGGCCGATCAGGTCCGGGGCGTACTGGTCGGCATCGGCCTGGGTGGCCTTGTCGACCGCCTGCCGGGCCTGCGCCAGTTCCAGTGCGGCGTCCTGCGCCCAGGCGGGGGCAGACAGTGCGAATGCAAACGCCATCACATACAGGCCATGGCGCATTCGTGCGAAGCTAAGTCGTTTCATTGGGGAGGCCGTACCGGTTGTCGGTTCACGGCCATTGTCGTCAAGCCGACACCGTGCTGGCAACGGGCGTCGGCCGTTTCGTTGGGGAAAATTCGTAATGGATATCGGCTACTTCCTGAAGCTGATGACCGAAAAGAACGCTTCGGACATGTTTCTGACCACCGGAGCGCCGGTCTACATCAAGATCGAGGGCAAGCTTTACCCGCTGGGCAACACCGGCCTGCCGCCGGGAATGGTCAAGAAGATCGCCTACTCGCTGATGGACGAAGGCCAGGTGCCGCAGTTCGAGCGCGAGCTGGAGCTCAACATGGCCATCGCGCTGCCCGATGCCGGGCGCTTCCGCGTCAACGTGTTCAAGCAGCGGGGCGAGGTCGGCATGGTCATCCGTGCCATCCGCAGCCGCATTCCGAGCATCGAAGAGCTGAACCTGCCGCAGGTGCTGAAGGACGTCATCATGACCCCGCGTGGGCTGGTGCTGGTGGTGGGGTCCACCGGTTCCGGCAAGTCCACCTCGCTGGCGTCGATGATCGACCACCGCAACAGCACCACCACCGGTCACATCCTCACCATCGAGGACCCGATCGAGTACCTGCACAAGCACAAGATGTCGATCGTCAACCAGCGCGAGGTCGGCCTGGACACCCATGCTTTCCACAACGCGTTGAAGAACGCGATGCGTGAGGCGCCGGATGTGATCCTGATCGGCGAGATCCTGGACGCCGAGACGATGGAGGCGGCGATCGCCTTCGCCGAGACCGGCCACCTGTGCCTGGCCACCCTGCACTCCAACAACGCCGACCAGACCATCGAGCGCATCCTCAACTTCTTCCCGGAAAGTGCGCACAAGAACGTGCTGATGAACCTGGCGCTGAACCTGCGCGCGGTGATCAGCCAGCGCCTGGTGAAGAACAAGGAAGGCCGTCGCCTGCCGGCTACCGAAGTGCTGATCAACACGCCAATGATCCGTGACCTGCTGCGTCGTGGCCAGGTGCACGAGATCAAGGCAGCGATGGAAGGCTCGCTGGAGGAAGGCATGGAGAGCTTCGACCAGTGCCTGTTCCGCCTGGCCAAGGCTGGCATCATCGAGCAGGAGGAAGCGCTGCGCGCGGCCGACTCACGCGATGGCCTGGCGTTGAAGTTCCGCCTGTCCGAAGGCAGCAGCGGCGAGCACGACCCGTACGCCGATTTCTCGGCCGGCGCCCCCAGCATCACCCACGGGTTCTGAGCACCCGGAAAAGGGGACGGAGGGGATTAAGTCGTAAGTGCACATACGACTTAATCCCCTCCGTCCCCTTTTTGCATTCAGGCGGCGTCGGGCTGGTTTTCGGGACGTGCGCGGTCGAAGGCGTCCAGCGCTTGGCAGGCGGCTTCGATGCGGCGCAGGGTCGGGTACGGCGCCAGGTCCAGGCCGAAGCGGTGTGCGTTGTACAACTGCGGCATCAGGCAGAGGTCGGCCAGTCCGGGGCGGTCGCCGTGGCAGAAGGTGCCGGTGTCGCGGCTGGTGGCCAGCATCGCTTCCATCGCGGCGAAGCCGTCGGCGATCCAGTGCAGGGTCCACTGCGTGCGCGCGTCGGCCGGCACCTGCAGGCTGCGTTCGAGGTACTGCATCACCCGCAGGTTGTTGATCGGATGGATGTCGCAGGCCACCAGCTGGGCCAGTGCGCGCACCCGTGCACGGCCGGCGGCGTCGGCCGGCAGCAGCGGCACCTGCAGGAAGCGCTCGTCGAGGTATTCGAGGATCGCCAGCGACTGGGTGAGCGCATGCCCCTCGTGCAGCAGCGTCGGCACCAGCTGCTGCGGGTTGAGCGCGGCATAGGCATCGGCATGCTGCTCGCCGCCTTCGCGCACCAGGTGTACCGGTCGCGCTTCCCAGGCCAGGCCCTTCAGCTCCAGGCCGATGCGCACGCGGTAGGCGGCGCTGGATCGCCAGTAGGTGTACAGCACGAGGCCGTCGTCAACCGGAATCTCCATCGCCGCCTCCATGCTCAGGGCTTGGTCGCCTGTTCGATGCGCTGTTCGATCGCACCGAAGATGCTGTTGCCGGCGGCATCGAGCATCTCGATACGGACCACGTCACCGAAGGACATGAACGGCGTGCTGGGCTTGCCGTCGCGCAGGGTTTCCACAACGCGCTGCTCGGCGAAGCATGAGGCGCCCTTGCTGGTGTCCTCGTTGGCGATGGTGCCGGAGCCAACGATGGTGCCGGCGCTCAGCGGACGGGTCTTGGCCGCATGCGCGACCAGCTGGGCGAAGTTGAACTGCATGTCCACGCCCGCTTCCGGCGCGCCGAACCACTGGCCGTTAATGTGGGTCAGCAGCGGCAGGTGCACCTTGCTGTCCTGCCAGGCGGCGCCCAGTTCGTCGGGGGTGACGAACACCGGCGACAGCGCCGAACGCGGCTTGGACTGCAGGAAGCCGAACCCCTTGGCCAGCTCACCCGGGATCAGGTTGCGCAGCGAAACATCGTTGACCAGACCGACCAGCTGGATGTGGCCGGCGGCCTGTTCCGGGCTGGCGGCCATCGGCACGTCGTCGGTGATCACCACGATCTCCGCTTCCAGGTCGATGCCGTAGTCCTCACTGACCACCTTGACCGCGTCGCGCGGGCCGTAGAAACCGGCGCTGGTGGCCTGGTACATCAGCGGATCGGTGTAGAAGCTCTCCGGCACCTCGGCGCCGCGGGCGCGGCGCACGCGCTCGACGTGCGGCAGGTAGGCGCTGCCGTCGACGAATTCATAGGCGCGCGGCATCGGCGCGGCCAGTGCCTGCGGATCGAGGTCGAACACGCCATCGGCGTCGCCGGCGTTGAGCGATTCGTACAGGGCGTTCAGGCGCGGCGCGATGTGGCTCCAGTCCTCCAGGGCCTGCTGCAGGGTGGCGGCAATGCCGGTGGCGCGCACGCCGTGGCGCAGGTCACGCGAGACGACGATCAGGGTGCCGTCGCGGCCGCCTTCCTTCAAAGAACCAAGCTTCATGGGTGGGTGTCCGGAGTCGTGGGCAAACAAGTTTCAAGTGTAATCAAATATGCGGCGACGCCAAGCTGCAGCGCGGCATCGGCCCACCCTACCGTAGTGGGGGGGTCGGCAGGGCTTGCAGCCCTGCACCTGCTCAATGCAACGGCAATGGCAACGTCAAAAGCGGCTCTGGCGTTCTGCTGGTTGGGCGGGGCGGTGTGGGTGGCAGGACACGCCGTAAACCCCGCTCGGCGGTCCGGCCCAGCCGCTGGCGGCTGTGCGTTCGGGCGCTTGCGAAGCCGTGCTTCGCAAGCAAAGCGCCCTCCCCCCTGGGGGCTCGATGGCGCCATCCATGGCGCCAACGGTCCTGCCCACCCACACCGCCCCACCCCCGACAGTTTCCCGATGATGGATCGAACATCCACATCATTCATCGTCGAAACCCGTCAGATATCGAAATAAATCGAATGAGATTCGACAGATAGCGAAAGACTGTCGAAGGCGGGGTGGGTCCGGTTGAGGGGGTGTGAGCGGCATGGATGCCGCGACCAAGCCCCCATGGATGGGTTTACGGCATCCCCCTCAACCGGACCCACCCCGCCAACCCTCAGGAAGCCAGCTTTTGACGTTGACGTGGCTCTGGCCGCGGCGGGTGCAGGGCTGCAAGCCCTGCAGACCCCCCCCTACCTGAACAGGCCTTTTTGCGTGAAGTCTCAAACATCGTTTAGACTATGCGGGTCTGCAGCGGCCGTCCGTTTCCCTCCGGGATCGCCGGCGACCGGGGTCCGCCCCATCGCCCGCCCCCACTCCGACGCCGTTCGTCACGCATTCCAGCCTGCGCTTCGTGCCGGCTGCACCCAATTCTCGCAGCGCGGTTCACGGGAACGCTCCGAGTCAGCCGATCAATCTGATCTGCCCCCGTCTGTCCGTTCGGACAGGCGTTTCTTGTACTTGGAGCAAACTCAATGTCTTTTGAATCGCTGGGCCTGGCGCCCTTCCTGCTGCGCGCGCTCGCCGAGCAGGGCTACGAAAACCCGACCCCGATCCAGCAGCAGGCGATCCCGCTGGCGCTGGCCGGTCGTGACCTGCTGGCTGGCGCCCAGACCGGTACCGGCAAGACTGCCGCTTTCGGCCTGCCGCTGCTGCAGCACCTGGGCACCGCCTCGCAGGAAGTGCGCACTGGCCCGCGCAAGCCGCGCGCGCTGATCCTGGCCCCGACCCGCGAGCTGGCTACCCAGGTGCATGACAGCCTGCGCGGTTACAGCAAGTACCTGCGCATTCCGAGCGCCTGCATTTACGGCGGCGTCGGCATGGGCAACCAGCTGGACATCCTGCGCCGTGGCGTGGACCTGCTGGTGGCCTGCCCGGGCCGCCTGATCGACCACCTGGAGCGCCGCAGCGTCGACCTGTCCGGCATCGAAGTGCTGATCCTGGACGAAGCCGACCGCATGCTGGACATGGGCTTCCTGCCGTCGATCAAGCGCATTCTGGCCAAGCTGCCGAAGCAGAACCGCCAGACCCTGCTGTTCTCGGCCACCTTCGAGGACAACATCCGCCAGCTGGCGCTGGAGTTCATGCGTAACCCGGAACAGATCCAGGTAACGCCGAAGAACACCGTGGCCGAAACCATCACCCACCGCGTGCATCCGGTCGATGCCGGGCGCAAGCGCGACCTGCTGCTGCACCTGCTGGCACAGGACAGCCGCGAGCAGACCCTGGTGTTCGCCCGTACCAAGCACGGCAGCGACAAGCTCGCCACGTTCCTGGAAAAGTCGGGCATCAAGACCGCGGCGATCCACGGCAACAAGAGCCAGGGCCAGCGCCTGCGTGCGCTGGGCGACTTCAAGGCCGGCCGCGTGACCGTGCTGGTGGCCACCGACATCGCGGCGCGCGGTATCGACATCAACGAGCTGCCGAAGGTGATCAACTTCGACCTGCCGATGGTGGCCGAGGACTACGTGCACCGCATCGGCCGTACCGGCCGCAACGGTGCCACCGGCCAGGCGATTTCGCTGGTGGCGCAGGATGAAGTGAAGCTGCTGCGTGCGATCGTGCGCCTGCTGGGCCGCGACATGGACATCCGCGATGTGCCGGGCTTCGAGCTGCAGGTGCCGATCCGCTGGGGCAACAGTGCACCGGGCAAGGCCGAGCACGATACCGGTGAGCGCGCGCCGCGCAAGAACCATGCGCGTCGTCCGCACGGCGATGCACCGCGCCATGCACACGCAGGCCCGAAGAAGGCCGGTGGCGGCCGTCGTGAGGGTGGTGGCAACGGCCAGCAGCGCGCGGGCGCCGGTGCTGGCCAGGGCCAGCGTCGTGGCGGCGGCGGCAATGGTGGCGGTCGTGGCCGCGGCCAGGGTGGCAATGGCGGCGGTCGCGCCGGCTGATCCAAGCTGACATGGCTGGCGCCTCCCGCTGCGCGGGGGGCTTATCGAGGGACGGCGCTCACGCGCCGTCCTTTTTTGTGGCTGGCTACCTGGATGGTTCCAGAGCCTGCGGTAGGTTATGCGGGGGCGTTGAGGAGCGGGGGCCGCCTGAACTCATCTTGGGAGTGTCCAAAAACATTGACCACCACAGGTTTACGGCGTGTCCTGGCTGAGGCCCCCTGCCTCCCAAGCTCAGCAACAACTCGGCGCCAAACGCCTCAGCCCCGCGCCTTGCTCGGATTCACCAGATTCCCGAAGAAGATCGCGTTGATCAGCAATCGATCCGTGCCGTGCCAGTACTTGCGGTGCGCCGGATCATCGGCAAACAACACCACGTTGCCCTGCCCCTGCGCTGATACCAGCAACCACGCACTGCCCGCCACCTTCGCCCGGTTGCGCTCGGACAGATAACCGTTGACTCGCGGCGGCGCGTCGATACGCACCACCGTCGAGAACGGATTCCTGCTGGCCTGCAGCGTCACCGTGTTCTCCTTGTTGATTGCCAGCTGCCTGCGCGGCACACCGAACGCCAGCGGGTGGCTGGTGTCGACGTCGGCGCTGAGGATGTTGCCGCTGACCCGCTCGATCGCGGCGATGTCACGCTGGTCACCGAACGCGCGGCGGCGCTCCTCGTCGGTCTCTTCGTCCTTGCCAAGCGTCTCGCCGTCGGCCAGCTTCTGTTCGATCGCCCATTTCGAAGCGCTGCCGTAGGTCACCAGCGAGCCTCCAGCCTGAACCCAGCGCTTCAGTGCAGCCACCGCCGTGGCATCGACGCCGGTATAGGTGCCTCCGGACAGCACGATGGTGGTGTAGCGGTCCAACGGCACCTTGCCCAGCTGCTGCGGATCCAGCTTGCTGGCCGGCAGCTGCAGGTGCTGGTCGAGCAGGAACCAGGCGGAGCCAATCTCGGTGGCGGCCACGCCTTCGCCCATCACCAGCGCGACCGCAGGTTTGCGCAGCGCCTTGATGCCATCGCTGCCGAGGTCGATGCCTTCGCGGCTGCGGCCGCTGGACAAGGCGTACGCCCGCACACCCGCCTCTTGCGCCGCAGATGTCACTGCTTCAAGCAACGCGGTGCCCTGCAGCGGTTGCCCGGCAACCGGAATCACCAGACTACCAGTGGCGAAGGTGACCTCACCCTGCGCGGTGGCGGTGGTGAACGGCTGGAAGGCTGCACGTGTGCTCAGGCCCTTGCCCTGCAGGGAGGCCAGCGCGCGCCCGGCGTTGTAGTCGCGCCAGTCGATCGCGTACGCGAATCCGGCCTGGCCGCCCAGCACTGCGCCCTGCTCCGCCGGCAGCGTGGTCACGCGCGCGCCGCCGTCGATGCGGCTGCGGCTGCCCGCGAAGGCCACGCCGTAGGCGGGCGCAATCGCATAGCTGGTGCTGCCATAGAACACATCGCCCTTGATCGGCGGGGTTTCGGCGAAGATCGAATGCACCAGGCGGAACTGTGCCTGCTGCACCGGCACCACGTAGGCACTGCCCGCGTCGAAGCGCTGGCCATCAACGTTGACCGCGCGATCCAGCGCGCGCACCTCGATGCGGTGCAGCAGCAACAGTTCAAGCAGCCGGCGGGTCAATGCCGGGTCATGCGCATCCCCGAACACGAAGCTCTTCACCGGCTGCTGTGCGGCCTGCTTCAGCGCGCTCTGGAAGAACTGCTTCTGCAGATCGAACAGGCCGCTGCGCTCGGCCACCGCGCCGCGCACCGTACCCAGCCCTGTGGCGACCTGGTTGCGGATGGTGAACGGGAAGGTCAGCAATCCGTTCACCGACTCCTGCACGCGGCCGCGCGAACTGGCCTGTTCGACGGTAACGCCGACGGCACCATGGAAATCCGGATAGGTGGAGCCGTACACCGGCGAGAAGTTGTCGAAATTTTCGCCGGTGTAGTACAGCGAACCCAGTGCATCCAGCGCCTGCGCGTGGTACCTGGCCAGGGTCTTGTTGAACTCATACGATGCCGCCGGAATCAACGGGCTGTGCATGCTCTTCGGCGAAGGCTCGAAGTAGTAGGTACTGTCCTTGCCCATTTCATGGAAATCGATCTGCACGTTCGGGTACCACTGATGGAAGACCTCCACCTTCGGCCGTGAGTCCTGCTGGGTCAGGGCCAGCCAGTCGCGGTTGAGATCGGTGAAGTAGTGGTTGGTGCGGCCCTGCGGGAATGGCTCGACATGTTCCTTGTCGGCCGGGTCGGCCGAGGCCGGGTCGGACGCCCAGGCGTTGTGCCAGTTGGCGGCGCGATCACGGCCATCTGGATTCTGTGCCGGATCGAACAACACCACCGCCTGCTGCAGCCATTGCTGGGTCTCGGCGCTGCGATTGGCCACCAGGTAGTACGCGGTCAGCATTGCTGCTTCGGCACTGGAGGTTTCGTTGCCATGCACGCTGTAGCCCAGCCACACCACCACCGGGCTGTCGCCGGCCGCGCCGCGTGGCTGCGCCGGATCGACCAGGGTCGCGTGCTGCTGGCGGATCTGTTCCAGCCGCGCATGGTTGCCGGCTGAGGTGACGGTGGCGACCAGCAGCGGTCGTCCCTCGTAGCTGCGACCGATCTCGCGCACGCTGATCTTGTCCGAGTGCCGGGTCAGCTGCTGGAAGTAGGCCACCAGCTGATCATGCCGGGTGTAACGGCTGCCGAGCGGATAGCCGAGGAACTGCTCCGGCGTGGGCACCGCCGCATCGAACGCCGCTGCGTCGGTGGCCTGCGGGAAGAAGTACGCACTTTGCGCCTGCACCGACTGCAGGCAGGACAGTGTGGTGACGGCAGCGATCAGCAACGGAAGAACGACACGGCGATGCAAGGACACGATGACTCCCCTGGAACACAACGGCAGACAATCGCGCGGCCGGTCCCGTCAGGGGACCGGCCGCAGCGGATGGATCAGAAGCGGTAATCGAAGCCGAGCGTGAAGTAGCGGCCGCGCAGGTCGTACTGGCTGAAGTCGTACGGCGCGCGGATGCCCGGGAACGAGGCGTCGTACGGCGGCGTCTTGTCGGCCAGGTTCTGCACCTTGGCGTACACGGTCAGCCTGTCGACGCCGGTGTAGGCCAGGTACAGGTCGTACTGGCTGTAGCTGCCGACGCGCTGCTGCACGGCCTTGGCCGCGGTGCTGGCTTCCTGGCGGTAACCGCTGGTGTAGTACCAGGTGACGGCTGCGTTGAAGTCACCGTACTTCCAGTCCAGCGTGGTGGTGGCCTTGTCCTTGGGCAGGGTCGCGCCGAGGTTGCTGCCGGCGTAGTCCACCAGCGGGCCGCCAACCACGGTCGGGCGACGGTAATCGCGCACGTGGGTGTAGGCCGAGGACACCGTGAAGTCGCCCAGTACGGCGGTCGGGATGCGCTGGCGCAGTTCGACGTCGATACCCGAGGTCTTCAGCTCGCTCAGGTTCTGGTAGCGGTTGTACACCGCCTGCAGCTTGCCGCGCTCGTCGCGCTGCACAGCACCGGCCACGTTGTCGTTGACCAGGGTCTGGGTGTTGTTGGTGCCGACCAGGTTGTCCAGCTGGATGCGGTAGTAGTCCACGCTCAGGTTGGTGTTCGCCCACGGCGACAGCACCACGCCGAAGTTCACGCTCTTGGTGCGCTCGGGCTTCAACTGGTTGTTGCCAACGGTGAAGAACGTCGGGTTCTGGCGCGAGCCCGGCACGTCCGGATCACGCGGGTCGACCACGCTGCCGTAGGCGATGCTGGTGCTGTTGGAGTTCTCCGACAGCGACGGCGCGCGGAAGCCCTTCGACGCCGAGGCGCGCACCAGCAGGAACTCCAGCGGCTGCCAGCGCAGGCCGATCTTCGGCGAGAACGCATCGCCGAAATCATCGTAATGGTCGGCGCGCGCAGCAGCGGAAAGCTCAAGGGTCGAGGCCAGCGGCACGTTCACTTCAGCGTAGGCCGCGCTGACCTGGCGCTGGCCGTGCACCTCGGCGATGGCCGGGCGCACCTGCAGGCCGGCATCGATCTGCCACGGATTGTTGGAATCGAGCTTCTCGCGGCGCCACTCGGCTCCGGCGGCGAAACCGATCTCGCCGGCCCAGGTGTGGCCCAGGCTGCCGGAGATCTTCGCGTCGATGCCCTGCAGCTTGGATTCGGCCGGGCGCAGGGTGGCGATGTTGATCGAGTCACGCACCGACTGCGGCGTAGCGGCGGGATTGAACAGGTTGTAGCTGCCCGTGGCCAGCGCATCGGCCAGCGCCCAACGGTTGGCGAAGCCGCCGGACACGGTCTCACGCTCACTGCTGCGCGCGCCGAACGCGGCCACTTCCCAGTCCCAGTTCGCGGTGGTGCCACGCAGGCCGAACACGCCGCGATAGGCGGTGGAGCGGTTGGTCTTGATGGTGCCGCCGAGGTCGAAGAAGGTGTATTCGATCGGGATCGCACGGCCGTACGGGTTGTACGGATTGTTGGCCGGCAGCAGCGACGACACCGGCTCGGCCAGGCCGCTGTTGGCGTTCAGTGCGAAGCGGCCGCTTTCCAGGGTGAAGACCGGGCTGCTGCCGAACCACGCGGCACTCTTGATCTGGCTGTACAGCACTTCGCCGAAGGCTTCGACGTTGTCGTTCAGGCGGAAGGTACCGTTGGCGTAGGCCTGGTAGCGCTTGGTCGAGGGAATCAGCGTGGTGAATGGCGCCTGGTTGAAGCCGCAGGTGTCACCGGCCAGGCCGTCGATCGGCGCGCTGGCGACGCGGGTGGTACCGGCCGGGCAGTTGCCGTTGGCATCGAGCATCGGCACCGACACACCATTGACCAGGTAACGTGCGCCCTTGGCCGACCAGCCGTTCCAGCGGCCGCCTGGCGTGTCGGTGTAGATGCCGCTCTTGGTCAGGTCGCGCTGGTCCTGGTCCAGGCGCTCGCGGTTGTAGCCCTGCAGGCTGAAGAGGATGTTGTAGCCATCGGTGTCGAGGTCGCCCAGGCCACCGACGAACTTCAGGTTCTGCTCGTGCAGGCCGCCCTGGTCGGCACCGCCGAAGCTGCCGCCGATCTCGGCGCCCTGGTAATTCTGCCGGGTGATGATGTTGACCACGCCGGCCACCGCGTCGGAGCCGTACACCGCCGAGGCACCGTCCTTGAGTACTTCGATGCGCTCCACCGCGACCAGCGGCAGCGCGTTGAGGTCGACGAAGGTGTCGGACAGACCGCCGGCCGGGAAGCCGTAGTTGGCCAGGCGGCGGCCGTTGAGCAGCACCAGCGTGTTCTTCGGCGAGAGCCCACGCAGGCCGATGCTGGCCGAGCCGGAGGCCCAGCCGTTGTTGGTGGTTTCGTTGTTGGCGTTGCCGGTGTTGGCCGAGATCGAGCGCAGCACGTCGGCCACGGTGGCCTTGCCGGTCTGTTCCAGCTGCTGGCGGCCGATCACCTGCACCGGGTTGGAGGCCTCGGTATCGGCGCGCTTGATGTTGGAACCGGTGACGCGCACGGCGGCCAGCGTACTGGCTTCGCCACTGGCGTCGGCGGAGGTTTCGGCGGCGGCAGACAAAGGCGCGGCCAGAGCGACGGCCAGGGCCGCCACGAGCAGGGTGTGCTGGGGCATGACGATGTGGGGGAGGTAGTGGAAGGACGACGTAAGTTCCGCAGTAGTCCATGCCTGGCCGAGGCGCGGCCAATAACATCTCTTCATACGGATATAAGAGAAACTAACATCTCTTCATCCGGATGGAAAGAATTTCTTCACGAATGCCCAACATCCGCTCAGGCTCGCCGGTCGCCTGCGGCGTACAATCGCGCCATGGAAATCTTCAAAGTCTTCATGCTCGAGGCGGCGCACCGCCTCCCCAATGTGCCGCCGGGGCACAAGTGCGCGCGCCTGCACGGCCACTCGTTCCGGGTGGAACTGAAGGTCGAGGGCGAGCCCGGCGCGCAGACCGGTTGGATCATGGATTTCGGCGACGTGAAGGCGGCCTTCCAGCCGATCTACGAGCGCCTGGATCACCACTACCTCAATGACATTCCCGGGCTGGAAAACCCGACCAGCGAGAACCTGGCCGTATGGATCTGGAACGAGCTCAAGCCCAGCCTGCCGGCGCTGAGCGAAATCACCGTGCACGAAACCTGCACCTCCGGTTGCCGTTACCGCGGCCCGAGCACCTGATCAACCCCTTGATCTGGAAGGTTTTTCGAAGGCGCCCTGGGCGCCTTTGTTTTTTTTGTTGCATTGCCACATCAAGGGCGTATGCTGCAATGCATCAAGCCACTCCCTGACGACCATGGCCGCCGCCTTCAGCGATCGCTTCAGTGATGCCACCCGCCAGCTCGCCGCCGCGGCAACGCGTGCGAACCGGTTGGCGTTGGAGAACGCGGAAAGCATGTTCGGCGTGCAGCTGAAGGCGATGGAGCGCAACCTGACCGCCACCGGCGGCTGGCTGGGTGAGCTGGCCCGCAGCGAAGACGCGGCGGGTGCACTCTCCAAGGGCGCACAGCTGTGGCAGGACAACCTGCAGCGGCTGGGCCAGGCCCAGCAGGACATGGTCGGGCTCGGCCTGCAGGCCAGCAAGGCCTGGTCCGAACTGGTGCAGGGTTGCAACGAATCAATGGCGGACGCGAACAGTCACTGACGCGACGCAACGCTCATTGCATGGGTCCCTCCCCCCATGCAATCCGGACCCGGCAGATCCCTCCCTCTGCCGGGTCTTTTTTTGCCTGCCGTCTGGATTTCGAAGTGCGTCTTCGCTCGAGTTCTCTGCGAGCTGAAGGGCCCCGCCTGGGCAGGCAGGGGTTTGGGCAAATGTCCCCCGGCGCCGGCCGTTGGCCGTCCCCTCCTCCTTTACTTTGCCCAAACCCCTGCCCGCCCCGACGAGGCTCGGCTTGCGGTGGGTAAGGCGGCGAGCAATCTGCCTTCAATGAGGCGCCGATAGATTTCGAACGCAGGGCGGAGGCCCTTGCGTACGAAGTAAAGGAGGAGGTGACGGCCAACGGCCGGCGCCGGAGGACATTCGTACGCAAGGGCCTCCGCCCTGCGCCGCGCAGGATGTATCCGCCGCGCGCCATGCTGAGACGGCTCAGCGCCCGCGATTGCCATGCCAGTGCTGGTGCCACGCCTGGAACATCAGCACATTCCACAGATGCGTGTGCCACTTGCGCTCACCGCGCAGGAACGCCTCCCAGATGCCGCGCACACGTGCCGCATCGAAGCAGCCCTGGTTGCGCAGCAGCTGCGGATCGAGCAGCGCCTCGGCCCAATCGCGCAGCGGGCCGGCCAGCCAGCGCGCCATCGGCGGCCCAAAGCCGCGCTTGGGGCGATACACCAGCGGCTCGGGCAGGTAGCGCGCCAGCAGGTGCTTCAGAATCAGCTTGTGCTCGCCATCGTGGTACTTCAGGTGCTGCGGCAGACGCCAGGCCAGGCGCACCACATCCATGTCCAGCAACGGCGCACGGGTTTCCACTCCAGCGGCCATGCCGGCCCGATCAACCTTGGCGAGAATGCCCTCGGCCAGGTCCATGCGGAAATCCAGCAGCTGGATGCGCGCCTCGGCCGGCAAAGCGGCGTCCTGCTGCTGGAAGATCGTTACCGGTTCACGCGCACCCAGCACCACCTGCGCCGGCTGCCGCCAGCGAGTGACACGCTGCAGGTAGTGACCCTCCACATCATTGGCGGCGACCTCGGCCACCAATGCACGCCAGCCACCCAAACGGCCACGCTCGACGTTCATGCGGTTGCCACTGCGCCGGGCCAGATCACGCACCCAGTCCGGCAGACCGCCGCACAGGCGCGCGTTGCGCAGCGCTCGGCCATAGCTGGGATGACCGAAGAACAGTTCATCGCCACCGTCACCGGTCAACGCGACCGGCTTGCGCGCGCCCAGCAGCTCGCTGGCCAGCAGGGTCGGCAGCTGCGAGGCATCGGCGAACGGTTCGCACCAGACCTGCGGCAGGCGCTGCAGCAGATCCAGGCCCTGGCGTGCGTCCATGCGGTGCAGATGGTGCTGCACGCCCAGATGGCGCGCGACCTGCGAGGCCCAGTCGCTCTCGTCATGGCCGGGATCGTCGAAGCCTACCGTCCATGCCTCGATCGGCAGCGTCGACTGCGCCTGCATCATCGCCGTCACCAGCGACGAGTCGGTGCCGCCGGACAGGAACGCGCCGCATGCCAACGGCGAGTGCATGCGGCTGGCAATGGCCTTCTGCAGCAGAGCTTCCAGCTGATCGGTGGCCTGCTCCAGGCTGGGTGCCGGTTGCAGCGGTTCCTGCAGCGCGCTGTGCATCGCATCGCGCGCGCACCAGTAGCGCACGCCCCCTTGCGCGGCCTGGCTGGAACCGCCTCCGGCCTGATCGTTCAGATCGATGCGCAGCATCGCGCCGGCCACCAGCTTGTGGATGCCGCGGTAGATGGTGTGCGGCGCCGGCACGTAGTCATGGCGCAGCAGCAGGCTCAGTGCATCCTGGTCGATGCTCGGCGAGAAGCCGGCGAACGCGTGCAGCGCCTTCAGTTCGGAGGCGAACAGGAACTGGCCCTTGTGCCAGCCGTAGTACAGCGGCCGCTCGCCGACCGGGTCGCGGGCCAGCCACAGCGCGCGTGATTCACGGTCCCACACGCTGAACCCGAAAGCGCCTTCGATGCGTGACAGCGCCCGCTGCACGCCCCATTCGACAATCGCCTGCAACAGCAGTCGCGCATCGCTGCAGCTGCGCGGCAGGTCACGCAGCTGCGCCTGCAGATCGGCGCGGTTGTACAACCGGCCATCCAGGCACAACACGTAACGGCCGCAGTCCGAACTCAGGGGCTGCAACGGGGTATCGGTCGGCGCCCGGCAGTGGCCCAGCGCGATGCCAGCCTCAGCGTCGGTCCAGTAACCAATGCGGCCACGACCGCGCTGCTGCAGGGCGCGCAGCATCGGCGCCAGCTGCTGCAACAGCTGTTCATCCTCGGCAGGTGGCAGCCACGCCCCGACCACGCCGCTCATCGGAGACCTCCGCAGGGGCAGCGGCAGGACGGGTTCGGCAGACAGAGGGCAGCGGGCGACATGAGGACGGCACGCGGAGCGGAGGAGACTCCATGCTCGGCCCCGGGCCGCGCGGCGTCAGTCGCTTTGCTGTCAGCGATCGTCACCAGTCGTGTCACAAAGGTAACGTTTTGTAACGGCGACCAGCTATGCTGGGCGGCAAGTGGTTGCCGGGACTGAGACCCGGCCCTTGCGCCAGCAACCCCGGCTGAATGGCGCCCGCCCCCGGGACCCGGGCGGCCCGACGGCTGGGATAGCATCGCCGCGCTCGTGCCGTGGCGGTACGTTTGCGCCCACGGAGGCCTTGAAAATGCTGGATATCGTACTGGTCGAAGACGATGCCCGCCTGGGGACGATGGTCAGCGACTATCTGCAGCGGCATGGCTACCAGGTGGCCCACGAGCGCAGCGGCGAGCGCGCGGTGGCCCGGATCCTGGCCGAGAAACCGGCACTGGTGCTGCTCGATGTCGGCCTGCCGGACCAGGATGGTTTCGAAGTGTGTCGGCAGATCCGGCCCCTCTATGACGGCATCATCTGCGTGCTGACCGCCCGCACCGACAACATCGACCAGGTGCTGGGACTGGAACTGGGCGCCGACGATTACATCGGCAAACCGATCGAGCCGCGGGTCCTGCTGGCCCGCCTGCGCGCCCACCTGCGCCGCCACCGCCGGGTTGAACCGCGCGACGGCAGCCTGCGCTTCGGCGAGCTGAACATCGACCCCTCCACCCGCAACGTGCACCTGCAGGGCGGCCTGCTGGAGCTGACCACCGCTGAATTCGACCTGCTGTTCCTGCTGGCCAGCAACGCCGGGCAGATCCTTGACCGCGACGCGCTGTTGCGCGGCCTGCGCGGGATCGCCTTCGACGGCCTGGACCGCTCGATCGATGCGCGCATCTCGCGCCTGCGCCGCAAGCTGGGCGACAACCCGGAACAACCGGAACGGATCAAGACCGTCCGCGGCCGCGGCTACCTGTTCAGCCGCTCGGCATGGGGATGAAGCGCACGCCCTCGGCGATGCGCGGCCACGCCTTCCACTTCCTGCGCTATGGCATCGGCTTCCTGGTCGCCCACCTGCTGCTGATCGTACTTGGCCTGTGGGCCTGGGACGCCCTGCTGGAAGACCGCACCGAAGCCGGCCTGCAGGCCGAGATGCGCGGCACCCATGCGCTGCTGCAACACCGCTTCGCCGAGACCCCGCGCGAGCAGTGGCCGGCACTGGCACGCGAGCTCGATGCCGACTTCGCCTATGCGCTGCGCATGATGCCGCTGGCCGAAGCGGTGAAGGAACTGCCGGCCAGCCAGCGTCCGCCGTTCAACAACGGCCGGGTACAGATCGACCTGGAGCACATGCGAAGCCTGCAGCGGATCGGCGACAGCGACTATGCGGTGATGCTGGGGCCGCTGGACGAAGCGCTGCCCGATGAGGGCTGGCAGGACAGCGAAGTCTCCGGGGTGGCGATCCTGCTGCTGATCCTGATGGTGGCGGTGGCCCTGCCGATGTACGTGATGGTCTATCGCCTCTGGCGCGACGTCTCGCAGCTGGCCCAGGCCGCGCGACAGATGCGCGACGGCCAGCTGGACACGCGCGCGCCGCGTGCCGGCACCGCACTGGTGCGGCCGCTGGCCAATGCCTTCAACCACATGGCCGAGCAGCTGCAGCAGTTGCTGGAAAGCCAGCGTGTGCTGGCCCAGGCGGTGGCGCATGAAGTGCGCACGCCGCTGGCACGGATGCGTTTCGGCCTGGCCGATCTGGAAGACACCGCGCTGGACGAGATCCAGCGCGATGCCCTGGGGGGACTGCGCACCGACGTCGACCGCCTGCAGCACCTGACCGACGCTGGTGTCGAATACGCCGCTCTGGGCCGCTGCCACCAGCTGACCCGCCAGCGCCTGCAGCTGGCGGCACTGGTACGTGGCGTGGTGGCCCAGTTCGCACCGTTGCCGATGCCGGTGCAGCAGGTGTTGTCGCCCGTTGGCCTGGTCAACGTCAACCGGCACATGCTGGAGCTGGCACTGCGCAACCTGCTCGGCAATGCCCTGCGTTACGCGCGGCGGCAGATCCGCATCGCCAGCACGGTCAACGACGGCTGGCTGTGCGTGCAGGTTGAGGACGACGGCCCCGGTATCGCGCCGGAACTGCGTGGTCAGGTGCTGCAACCGTACGTGCGGCTGGACCCGGGCAGCCCCGGCTTCGGCCTCGGCCTGGCGCTGGTGCAGGTGGTGGCCGACAAGCATGGCGGCCACGTCGAGGTGACCGATTCGGAACTGGGCGGCGCCTGCATCCGTCTGCATCTGCCACTGGAGACCGGCACAGCCGCGGAAGCCGAAGCGACCTGTTAGACCGCCGCAGGTTCGGCCCGCGGCAAGGCAAACACGAACAGCGCACCCTGCGCGCTGTCGCGCAGTTCGATCCGACGGCCATGCAGCTGCACGATGCGCTGCACGATCAACAGGCCCAGCCCGCCGTTCTCGCCGCGCCTCGCGCCCAGCGCGGCCGGTGCCTGGAACAACTGCGCGCGCAGGGCCGGCGCTACCCCGGGGCCATCGTCGGCCACACTCACTTCCACGCTGTCGGGCGTCGCGCGCAGGCACACCTCGATCTGGCCAGCATCGGGCGCGTGGCGCAGTGCGTTGTCGAGCAGGTTGGTCAGCACCCGTTCGACCAGACCGAGATCGGCACGCACCAGCGGCAGGCCCGGTGGAAACTCCGCATGCAGGCGCTGGCCACGGGCCTGCGCCGCCAGCTCGAACTTCTGCAGCACGTCCTGCAGCAACTCGGGCAGCGCGAACACCTCCCACTCCAGCCGCACTTCGCCATGCTCCAGCCGCGCCAGCTCGAACAGCGCGCGCGCCAGCCGACCCACCTTGGCGCTTTGCGCCAGCGCGATGCCAAGATAGCGACGGCGCTCGTCCGGCGACAGCGTGGCATCCTTCAACGCCAGCGTTTCCAGATAGCCATGCAGCGATGACAGCGGCGTGCGCAGGTCGTGCGAGATGTTGGCCACCAGTTCGCGCCGCTGCAGGTCCTGCTGGCGCAGCTGCTGCCATTGCTCGCCCAACCGTTGCGCCATCTGCGCGTGCGCATGCGCGAGGATCACCAGCTCGTCACGCTCACCGGGGCGTAGCGGCTCCGGCGGTGGCAGGGGCGTCGGCGCATCGATGTCGAAGGCCTGGATGCGCCGGGTCAGCCGCCGCAGCGGGCGGGTGACCCAGTAGAACGCCACCAGCCCCGCCAGCAGGCCGAGGCCACCGACCAGCACCACCGACCACAGCGTGGTGTTCCACTGGCTGCCGGCGGCGAGATCGTCGGACAGCATCTGCCGATGCTCGCCCACCAGCACCACGTACACATAGCCGGCCTGGCGGCCCTGCACGACCAGCGGCGCGGCACTGAACACCTTGCGGCCATCCTGGCTGCGTGGATCATCACCCAGGATCGGCAGCGGTGCACCGGCCAGCAGCCGGCGCAACGGTGCCACGTCCACTCGATTGCGCACCAGGTGCCCGCTGGGCGCATCGTGGCCAAGGATGCGGCCCTGGTCATCGAGCAGGTAGACCTCGACGCTGGGATTGACCGCCATCAACTGGCCGAACAGCGCGCGCACCGCGGCGTCGCGCATGCCGCTGGTGTCCATCAGCTCGCTGCGCTGGGCAATGTGCTCGGCCAGGCCCAGCGACAGCCGCTGTACCACTTCCTGCTCATGGCGGGTATTGGCACGCATCTGCAGCGCCAGCAGCGCCATGCAGCACATCAGCATCAGCGCGGCGATCACCGCCGCCAGTTTCTGCCACAGGTTGGGCTTGATCATGCCGCCGCCCCGGCCGGATCGACCAGTTTGTAACCGCGTCCCCATACCGTCAGCAGCCGGCGCGGGTTGGCCGGATCGGGCTCGATCTTGCTGCGCAGGCGATTGATGTGGGTGTTGACGGTGTGCTCGTAGCCATCGTGCTGGTAGCCCCAGACCTGGTTGAGCAGTTCCATGCGCGCGAACACCTGGTCCGGGTGGCGGGCGAAGAACAGCAGCAGGTCGAATTCACGTGGGGTCAGCTCCAGCGTGCTGCCATCGACCGAGGCGGTGCGTGCGACCGGGTCCAGGTGCAGTCCACCCAGTTCGATCGCACCGGCATCGATGCGCGCGTTCTGCGCCATCGCCTCGGCCCGGCGCAGCAACGCACGGACCCGCGCCACCAGTTCGGGCATCGAGAATGGCTTGGCCAGGTAATCGTCTGCTCCCAGTTCCAGGCCGACGATGCGCTGTGTCTCGCTGCCGCGTGCGCTGATGATGATGATCGGCACGTAACGTGCCATCGCGCGTGCACGCTGGCACACCTGCAGGCCATCAACGCCCGGCAGCATCACGTCCAGCACCAGCGCATCCCACGGTCCGTCCTGCTCCAGCAGGCGCAGGCCGGCATCGCCGCTGGCCGCATGGGCAACGTCATAGCCCTCATCGCCCAGGTGCATGCGCAGCAGGTCGGCGATGTGGGCATCGTCTTCAACGATCAGCACGCGTTTGGCGGACATCGGCAGCTCGGGCCAGTGGGGAGGCTGCCCGCATTGTGGCGCGGGACGGCCGCCGATACCTCACGGAAAATTGAATCCTGCGTGAGGATTCGTTGACCGGCACGGGCGCAGCATGGCCCCGTCGCCCCTTCCCGGAGTCCGCCATGCCCCTCACCCGCCGCCATCTGCTGGGCCTGGGTGGTGTTGCCACCGCCGCCGGCCTGCTCGGCCTCGGGGCCTGCAGCCGCGCCGCACCGGCCGCCGCTGAGACACGCCCCGCGCGGTCCTTCGAGGTCATGCACAGCGACGCCGAGTGGCGCCAGCGGCTGAGCCCGGCGCAGTACGCGGTGCTGCGCCAGCAGGCCACCGAGCGCCCCTACAGCAGCCCGCTCAACAAGGAACACCGGCAGGGCACCTTCGCCTGCGCCGGCTGCGCGCTGCCACTGTTCTCCTCGTCCACCAAGTTCGAGAGCGGCACCGGCTGGCCCAGCTTCTGGGCCCCGCTGCACAACGCCCTCGGCGAGGACCGTGACGTCACCTTCGGCATGCTGCGGGTAGAGGTGCACTGCCGCCGCTGCGGCGGCCATCTCGGCCACGTGTTCAACGACGGCCCGCGTCCGACCGGACTGCGCTACTGCATGAACGGTGCAGCGCTGGTGTTCATTCCTGGTGGCGCTGATGGCACCGCCGACGGCTGGCGCGTGCCGGCCGCTTCTTCCCCCACTTCCGGAGCCTGACGATGGTGCTGTTGCTGCTTGCCTATCTGGGAGGCGCGCTGACCCTGCTCAGCCCCTGCATCCTGCCGGTGCTGCCGTTCGTGTTCGCGCGCGCCGACCGTCCCTTCCTGCGCAGCACGCTGCCGCTGCTGCTGGGCATGGCGCTCACTTTCACCGTGGTCGCCAGCCTGGCTGCGGTGGGCAGCCAATGGGTGGCACAGGCCAACCAGATCGGACGCTGGATCGCGCTGCTGCTGATGGCGCTGTTCGCGGTCGCCTTGCTGTGGCCGCGGTTGGCCGACCATCTTCTGGCGCCGTTCCAGCGCATGGGCGCACGGCTGAGTGCACGGGCCGATGCCGCCGACGCCGCCGGACGCGGCGGCGCCTGGACCTCGCTGCTGATCGGTATTGCCACCGGCCTGCTGTGGGCACCCTGTGCCGGGCCGATCCTCGGCCTGGTGCTGACCGGTGCGGCCCTGCATGGCGCCAGCGTCGGCACCAGCACCCTGCTGCTGGCCTATGCGCTGGGTGCGATCACCGCGCTGGCGTTGGCGGTGTGGGTCGGCGGCCGCGTGTTCCGCGCGCTGCAGGCACGGCTCGGCCTCGGTGATGTGCTGCGCAAGGTCCTGGGTGTGGCCGCGTTGCTGGCGGTGCTGGCGATCGGCCTGGGCTGGGATACCGGCCTGCTGACCCGCCTGTCCACGCTCAGCACCGCGCGCATCGAACAGGGCCTGCTCGATGCGGTGCCGGGCGCGCAGCCCGCGGCGCCGCCGATGATGATGATGGCCGCAGCCGACGCCGACGCCGGTGCACCGTTGCCGGTGGAAGGCACGCTGCCCGCGCTGGACGGCGCCACCGGCTGGCTCAACAGCCCGCCGCTGACCGCCCAGCAGCTGCGCGGCAAGGTGGTGCTGGTCGACTTCTGGACGTACTCCTGCATCAACTGCCTGCGTGCGATGCCGTTCGTGCACGAGTGGGAGCGCCGCTACCGCGATCACGGCCTGGTGGTGATCGGCGTGCACACGCCGGAGTTCGCCTTCGAGCGCGACCCGCGCAACGTGATGAAGGCCGTGCAGCAGTTGAAAGTCGAGTACCCGGTGGCGCTGGACAACCAGTACACGATCTGGCGCGCGTTCAACAACCGCTACTGGCCGGCGCAGTACTTCGTCGATGCGCAGGGCAACATCCGCGGCCACCAGTTCGGCGAGGGCAACTACGCACGCTCGGAACAGGTGATCCGTCGCCTGCTGACCGAGGCGGGCCAGACGAATCTGCCCCCGCCGGCCGATCCCGCCGCTGCCGACCTGAAGGGGGTCGCCGCGCAGGCCGACATGGGCAACCTGCGCTCGCCGGAAACCTACCTGGGCCACGCACGCGCCGAGCAGTTCGCCTCGCCTGGCGGACAGCGCAGCGACACTGCGTTCGACTACACACTGCCGGCCACGCTGACGTTGAACCAGTGGGGCCTGTCCGGGCGCTGGACCGTTACCGACGAGGCCGCGCAGCTGCAACAGGCGGGTGGTCGCATTGCGTTCCAGTTCCATGCCCGCGACCTGCATCTGGTGCTGGCGCCCACCCGGGACGGCAAACCCGTGCGCTTCCGTGTCTGGCTGGACGGCAAGCCGCTGCCGGCCGCCGACGCCGGCAGCGATGTCGGTGCCGATGGCAGCGGCGTGGTCGACGAACACCGCCTGTACCAGCTGGTGCGCCAGCGCGGCACGGTCGGCCCGCATCGCTTCGAGATCGAGTTCCTCGACGCGGGCGTACAGGCCTACGCCTTCACCTTCGGTTGATCCGGGAGGACACGATGAAACTCTCCTTTGAACAGGGCATCGCCGCCGGCGTGGCCGGCCTGGTTGCCACCGCACTGATCGCCGGCGTGCTGCTGGTCGACCACGGCGCGCTGGCGGCACCGGTCGAAGCCGGCGCGCCGGCACCGGCGCTGCCGGCCCCCAGCGGCGACGCCGCATTCGGCGATGACGCCACCCGCGCCAGCGTGGTGTTTGCCGGCGGTTGTTTCTGGGGCGTGCAGGGTGTGTTCCAGCATGTCAAAGGCGTGAGCAATGCAGTGTCCGGCTATATCGGCGGCAGCGCTGCCAATGCGCACTACGAGCGGGTCAGCAGCGGCCAGACCGGCCATGCCGAAGCGGTGAAGATCGACTATGACCCGCGCCAGGTCAGCTACGGGCAATTGATGCAGGTGTTCTTCTCGGTGGCCCACGACCCGACCCAGCTCAACCGCCAGGGGCCGGACCACGGCAGCCAGTACCGTTCGGCCATCTTCAGCGACGACGCCCGTCAGCAGGCCGCCAGCCGTGCCTACATCGCCCAGCTTGGCCAGGCCGGCAGCTACCGTGCACCGATCGTCACCCAGCTGGTCAGCGGCCAGCGTTTCTACCCGGCCGAGAGCTACCACCAGAACTACATGACGAACTATCCGCAGGCGGCCTATATCCGCTACTACGACGCACCGAAACTGGCGGCGTTGGGCAAGCAGTTCCCGGCGTTGTACCGGCGCGATGCGGTACTGGTGCCGATGCGGTAGAGCCGGCCGCTGGCCGACTACTCCGCCGTCCCGACAAAGGGATTGCCGGCCAGCGGCCGGCTCTACACAAAAAAAGACGCACGGCCATCCAGCCGTGCGCTTGGAAAGTATCGGCCGCGCCCCGATCAGGCCCGGCCGACAACGACATGCTAGGCTCGTCATCATCATGGGTACAGCTCCAGATGGCGGGATATTCGATGGATACAGATGACCACGGCGCGATGATCCCTCCCCGCTACCAGCGACTGTCCGATGAACTGGCCGAAGCCATTCACGGCGGCCGACTGCCTGCAGGCAGCCGCCTGCCGTCGCTGCGGCAGATGGCGTTGCAGCGACGGCTCAGCCTGAACACGGTGATCGCCGCCTATCGACAGCTGGAAGACGCTGGCCTGGTGATTCCACGGCCCAAGGCGGGCTTCGAGGTGGCGCCACGGCTGTCGGTGCCGGAGCGTTCGCTGCGCGATGTTCCCTCGGCGCCCACTGCACCGCTGCAGCAGGTGCTGATGGCCCGCGTACTGGAGGCGCAGCGCCGGCCGGGCGTGATCGACCTGGCCTTCGCTGGCCCGCGTGGCCGCCAGTTCTACCCTGGCGCACAGCTGGCCAAGCACACCGCGCAGGTACTACGCCACGGCCAGCAGACCGTGGAAACCTACGCACGCCCGAACGGCTCGCCCCGGCTGCTGGCGCAGATCGTGCGCCGCGGCCCGCGCATGGGCCTGCACACCCACAGCGGACGCCTGCTGCTGACCCACGGTGCGATGGAAGCGCTGCAGCTGGCGCTGCGCGCCGTCACCCAGCCCGGCGATGCAGTGGGCATCGAGGCGCCGTCCTACTTCAATCTATACCCGCTGCTGGCCAACCTCGGCCTGCAGGCGATCGAACTGCCTACCCATCCGCAGCAGGGCCTGGACGTCGACGCACTGGATGCGCTGCTGGATAACACACCGCTGGCGGCACTGGTGGTGATGCCGACCGTGCACAACCCATTGGGGTGCACCATGCCGATGGAGGCCAAACAGCGCCTGGCCGAACTGGTCAACGCACGCCAGCTGCCACTGATCGAAGATGCGGTGTATGCAGAACTGCAGTTCTGCGAACCGCCGGCACCGCTGTTGAAGGCCTTCGATCGCGACGGCTGGGTGATGGTGGTCGGTGGTTTCTCGAAGACGCTGGCGCCGGACTACCGCATCGGCTGGCTCGACGGCGGCCGCTTCGCCGAGCGCATCGCACTGCTGAAGTTCCAGTCCACCGGCGGCGAGCCCCAGCTGCTCGGCGATGCGGTTGCGGCGTACCTGGAAGCTGGCAGCTACGAGCATCACCTGCATCGCATGCGCCGCCTGTACCGCGAACAGGTGGGACGGCTGCGCCAGTTGGTGGCTGAACACTTCCCGGCCGGCACCCGCGCCACCGAGCCACAGGGTGGCTTTCTGCTATGGCTGGAGCTGCCCGGCGTGGATACCCGCGTGCTGTTCGAGCGCGCCCTGGAAGAGGACATCGTGTTCATGCCCGGCCAGGTGTATTCGCGTGGCGCGCGCTACCGGCACTGCCTGCGGCTTTCATGCTGCCAGACGCTGGATGCGCGCTTCATCGGCGCGGTGGAGCGGTTGGGCGCGCTCGCGTGCGAGCTGGCAGCTGCAACACGGTAGTGCCGGCCGCTGGCCGGCAACTGCACGCAGGTGAATACATCGAGGTTGCCGGCCAGCAGCCGGCACTACCCCAGATCGCCAAGCAGATGCGCGCTCAGCGCTTCGCCATCCGCACCCGGCAGATGCGGCAACCGGCCCCAGCACGGCATCGGCAGGCGCTGCCGCAGCGTGGCAACGTTATCGTCCTGGCGTTGCATCACCGGATCGATGTGGTTGCCGATCCAGCCCAGGCAATCCACACCACTGGCCTTCAGCGACTGCGCCGTCAGCCGCGCGTGATTCACGCAGCCCAGCCGCATGCCCACCACCAGCAGTACCGGCAGCTGCAGTGCGCGCACCAGATCAAGCTGGTCCAGCGTTGCCGAGACCGGTGCCAGCCAACCGCCGACGCCTTCCACCACCACGATGTCGGCCTGCGCGCGCAGGCGCGCGAACGCAGCCACGATCGGCGCCAATTCCACCTGCACGCCATCCTCGGCAGCGGCCAGCTCCGGCGCCAGCGGTTGCCGCAGCGCATACGGGTTCAGGTCTGCGTAGTCCGGTACCGGCCAGCTGGCCGCCTGCAGCGCCAGCGCATCCTCGTTGCGCAGCCCCTGCCCACGGTCTTCGCTGCCACTGGCCACCGGCTTCATGCCCACCGCGCGCAGGCCGCGCCGGCGCAGCGCATGCAGCAGCGCGGTACTGGCCGCCGTCTTGCCGATCTCGGTATCGGTGCCGGTGACAAACAGGGCGGGTGGCAGCGTGGCGGGCAACGGCATCGAAGGACTCCAACGGGGCAACAGTGCGTGCATTATCGCCGGCCCGGCGCGCTTGCTAGACTGCGGGCATGTTCGCCAATGCCTCGCTCACCGGCAGCAAGCCGGAACAATACGCCCAGCTGCTGGAACAGGCCCGGGGCCTGGTCTACGGCGAGTCCGACCGCATCGCCAACGCGGCCAACCTCTCCGCACTGGTCTACCACGCTCTGCCCGACCTGAACTGGGTGGGCTTCTACCTGTATGACGGCCAGGAACTGGTGGTCGGTCCGTTCCAGGGCCTGCCGGCCTGCGTGCGCATCCCGCTGGACAAGGGCGTCTGCGGTGCCGCCGCCAGCCAGCGCGTGACCCAACGCGTGGAAGACGTCGATGCCTTCCCCGGCCACATCGCCTGCGATTCGGCGTCGCGTTCGGAGCTGGTGGTGCCGCTGCTGCACGGCGACGCGCTGATCGGCGTGTTCGACATCGACAGCCCGAAGGTCGGCCGCTTCGATGCCGACGACCAGGCCGGCCTGGAAGCGATCGCCCGCGTGTTCGTCGAGGCCCTGGGATGAGCGCGCCGAAGCTGCGCAACATCGGCCCGAAAAGTGCAGCATGGCTGCGTCAGGTCGGCCTGCGCAGCCGCGAGGACCTGCTCGCGCTTGGCGCGGTCGGCGCCTTCGTCAAGGTCAAGCGTGCCGGCTTCAAGCCCAGCCTGAACCTGTTGTACTCGCTGGAAGGCGCCCTGCTCGACTGCCACTGGCAGGAGCTCGGTGAAGCGCAGCGGGAAGCCCTGGTGCAGGACTACGAGGCGCGCATCGCCGCGCATCCGCTGAAGGCGGCCGGTCCGGCCTCGGGCCCGGTGCACGAACAGCGCTTCGACGCCGACGACCACGCTGAAGACAGCGTGGCCGAAAGCACCGACGAGGATTGAGTGGCCGCAGGCGCGCCGGGCATGGCCCGGCGAGCGAGATCAGGGCTGCTGCAGTTCCAGCAGTTCGCCCACCAGGCCGACCTCACCGCGTTCCAGCCATACCCGCAACCGGGTGCCGTGGTCGATGCGCAATGCCCAACACAACGACATCGGCAGGCCGCACACCTGCGACAACACCATGCGCAGCGCGCCACCGTGGCTGACCACCAGCGTCGGCACCGGGTCATCGTCGTCCAGCAGCCGATCGAGCGCGCGCGCGATGCGCCGTTCAAAGTGGCCCCAGCTTTCGCCGTTCGGCGGAGGGCACGCGTGCGGATCTGCGTGGAAGGCAGCCAACGCATCCTCGGGCAGGTCGAACAGTGACTGCCCGTCCCAATCGCCGAAGTCCAGCTCTTCCCATTCCTCGTCCGCTTCCACATCCAGCCCGCGCGGCGTGGCCAGCGCCATCGCCGTGTGCAGCGAGCGCAGCCGCGGCGAGCTGATCACCCGCTCCCAGGGCTGCGTGGCGTAGGCATCGATCAGCTCCTGCGGCAAGCGAGCCAGCTGCGGCGGATCGCTGCGGCCATCGAGGAACTCATCGCGACCGTTGCCGGCATGGCGGACCAGGTCGAGGATCATCGCTGCCGGCCGGTCTGTACCTGCCAGCGCGGCGGCGCCTCGGATAGGCCAGCGGCGGGGATCGGTAGCGGTTGGAACAGAATCATGGGCAACACTTCCAGAACTGATGCCCCGCGACGGGGCGCATCATTCTAGCGTGCGCCGCCTTCTGGCTGCCCACCTGCAACGGCGCTGCGCACCGGTATGGCGGGCGACATCAGCCGTTTGCCCAGACGGATCATCGGTACTTCGACGAAACGATGGCCGAGTGCAGCCAGCGGTAGTACCACCAGCAGCGTCATCGCCGCGCACAACAGGTAGCCGACACTGCCGCCCTGGACGGCAAGCACCCGCGCGAACACCGGACCGAGCATCGCGATGACGATCGGATGCCCGAGATAAAGCGAATAACTCACCGTGCCCAGCCAGGCGGAAAACCGGTTCACGAGCCAACGCGGCGGGCACTGCGAGAAGCCCAGCAGCAGGCTCAGGTAGCCCAGCCCCGACAACTGCCACTGCCAAGGGCCGGCGGCACCCCATGTGGTTGAGGACGCGGCCAGCAGCAACAACAGCACACCCGCCAGGTTCAACCCCTGTGCCCAGTGCCGCGAGCGCGGTGCCGGCAACCGGGCGAGTGCAGCAAAAGCATGGAAGCCCACCAGCCCCATCGCGAAGACGGGGGCATGGCGCAGCCAACCGTAGTCATCCAGCGAGGCCTGGAGGCGCTGGCCCAGCACGCCCGTCCAGGCCAGCGCCACCAGCGCCAGCAACCCGATCAACAGGGCCCAGGCGCTGCGCGCCTTGCCGACCAGCACGTAGAGCGCGGGAAAGATGGCGTAGAACAGCATCTCCACGCCCACCGCCCAACTGGCCCACACGATGCCTGCTTCCCATCCCGGGAACAGGTTGAAAGTGAAGGACAGGTTGGCCGCGATCTCCCCCCAGGAATGGCCGGCATGGTCGCCGCGACCATCGCGGAACAGGGAGAACATCAACAGCACATAGAAGAGCGGCGCGATGCGAAGGAATCGATGCAGGTAGAAGCTCAGCAGCGGCCGGCCGCTGGCCTGATGTCGAGGCATGGTGTAACACAGGGAAAACGCACTGATTACGAAGAACAGCGCAACGCCGGTGGCCCCCATGTGCACGGCCGGCAGCCAGGCCACCGCTACCGGCAGTGCCGGTGCCGGCATCGACTGTACGTGGTACAGCACCACGTACACTGCCGCCAGGCCACGCAGGGCATCGAGAAACTGCAGACGATCCTTCGCAACCATAGCTACTCGCACGAACGTGAAGAGGCCACCACTCTAACGCCCGCGGCAGGCAATGACTTAGACTGCGCGCACTTCCAGGTGACCTGTGGCGATGGCTGGCAGGTTGAAACGGGAAGCCGGTGACGCGTGATTGCACGCCATGCCGGCGCTGCCCCCGCAACGGTAAGCACGTCAGTTCCAGGCAATACGCCACTGTGCCGCGCGCACGGGAAGGCGCCTGGGCGGTGGCCTCGCGCCACCCGGCGGCAAGCCCGGAGACCGGCCCGGAAGCCTCAGGTCGCGATGCGGTGGGCATGGCGCTGGATGACCGTGGCACAGGCTGCGGCATCGGCGCATGCCTGCTTTCGCGGCTCCTCCCCTTCGCCACGCGGGCGTGCGTGGCACCTGGAGTCCCCATGAAGCTGCAGTCCCGAATGCTGTCCCTGGCCGTGCTGGCCGCCCTGCCCGCGCTGGCCCAGGCCGCCGATGACACCACCGCGCTCGACCAGATCCTGGTCACCGCCACCCGCACCCCGATCGCCCTGCAGGACAGCATCGCGCCAGCCCAGGTGATCGACCGTGCGCAGATCGAATCCAGCCAGGCCACCTCGCTGCAGGAACTGCTGCGCGGCCGCGCCGGCATCAACCTGACCAATGCCGGCGGGCTCGGCAAGCAGAGCTCGCTGTTCCTGCGCGGCACCAATTCAGGCCATACCGTGGTGCTGGTCGATGGCGTGCGCATCAACAGTGCCGACCTCGGCCTGGCCATGTACCAGGACCTGCCGCTGGCGCAGATCGAACGCGTGGAAATCGTGCGTGGCCCGCAGTCGAGCCTGTACGGCGCCGACGCCATCGGTGGCGTGATCCAGATCTTCACCCGTCGCAACCAGGGCGATTTCGCTCCGCACTTCCAGCTCGGTGGCGGCAGCAACGGCCTGCGCGAGGCCAGCGGTGGCATCGGCGGCGGTACCGAACGCGGCTGGTTCGGTGCCGACATCGCCTACCAGCATTCCGATGGCATCGACGCCTGCCGTGGCTCGGCCACGCTGTTCACCGGCTGCTTTGCCGACGAACACGACCGCGACGGTTACCGCAACCTGTCCAAGAGCCTGCGTGGCGGCTACACCTTCAACGATCAGTGGAACGTGGAAGGCAGCGCGTTGCGCGCCGACGGCAAGAACCATTACGACGGCTACTACAACTATTCGGAAACCCGCCAGCAGGTGCTGGCCGGCAAGGTGCGCTACACCCCGTCCGAGCACCTGGCCTTCACCGCCAATGTCGGCCGCAGCGACAATGAATCGGACAACTTCGGCGATTCCGGTGCACGCGGCAGCGCGCAGACCCATCGCAACAGCGCCTCGCTGCAGGGCGACATCGGCCTGGCCGAGGGCCAGCTGCTGAGCACCGGCGTGGACTGGAGCGAGGACAACCTGGATGGCAGCAGTGCCGGGTATCTGGTCGACAGCCGCCGCAACACCGGTGTGTTCGTGCAGTACCAGGGCCGCTTCGGCCGCCACCAGCTGCAGGCCAGTGCGCGCAACGACGACAACCAGCAGTTCGGCAACCATGCCACCGGCAGCGTTGGCTGGGCGATGGAACTGGACCACGGCCTGCGCGTCAATGCCAGCTACGGCACCGCGTTCAAGGCGCCGACCTTCAGCGATCTGTACGACCCCTGGAGCGGCGTGCCGACGTTGAAGCCGGAGAAGTCCAAGAGCGCCAACCTCGGCGTTTCGCAGCAGGGCCAGGGTTGGCACTGGGGCCTGGACGTGTACGAAACCCGCATCGATGACCTGATCACCTACGATGCGCTCACGATGAAGATGCAGCAGGTGGAAAAGGCACGCATCCGCGGTGCCGAGCTGACCGGTGGCCTGCTGTTGGCCGGTTTCGACATCAATGCACAGCTGAGCTACACCGACCCGCGCAACCGCACCCGCGGCAGCAGCCAGTTCGACAACTGGCTGCCGCGTCGTGCACAGCAGACCGCGCGGCTGGACATCGATCGCCGCTTCGGCGACTTCCGCGCCGGCCTGACCGTACAGGGTGCGGGCAAGCGCTATGACGACGCCGCGAACAGGGTGCAGGTCGGTGGTTACGGCACGCTCGACCTGCGCGCCGAGTACGCGCTGACGCCGTCGTGGTCATTGCTGGCGCGCGCGGCCAACGTGTTCGACCGCCGCTACGAGACCGTGGCGTGGTTCAACCAGCCCGGCCGCGAATACCAGCTGAGCGTGCGTTACCAGCCAAAATGATCGGTTAATGTGTAAACGGTGGCGCCGGGCCATGCCCGGCGTCGCCTGATGCCATCGACGCATGGCGTCGATCTACTGTAGAGCCGAGCGTGGGCTCGGCTCTACACCGGAATGCCGGCAGCCAACCCTGGCAGTTCACGCAGATCGTCGATCACCGCCACCGCATGTGCGGTGGCCAGATCCAGGCCGCGCGGATAGCCGTAGCGCACCAGCGCGATCGGCATGCCGGCGTCTTCCGCGGCCCGGTAGTCGGTCAGCGAATCGCCCACCATCAGGCAGGCGTCCACCGGCAGCCCGAAGTGCGCGGCGATGTGCCGCAGTGGCGCGCCGCTGGGCTTGCGCTGCGGCAACGAATCGCCGCCCAGTACCAGCGCAAATGCATCACCGATGCCCAGGTGCTGCAGCAGTGGCGGCACTAGCGCTTCGGGCTTGTTGGTGCAGATCGCCAGTGGCACGTCGCGCGCGCGCAGCTGCGTCAGCGCCTCGGCCACGCCATCGAACAGGCGCGGGCTGCGCAGCAGGCACTCACGGTAGTGCACCATGAATACCGGCATCACCTCGGCCAGGTCGACCTCACGACCAGCGGCATGCACGGCCTGCTCCACCAACCGGCGCACGCCGTCACCGATCCAGCCGAGCACGGTGGCTTCGGGCACGCGCGCCATGCCGATGTCCTGCAGCGTGCGGTTCAGCGCTTCGGCAATATCGGCGGCGCTGTCGACCAGCGTGCCATCGAGGTCGAACACGACCAGCGGATAGGGATACGGCAAGGGACGGCACCTGTACGACATGGGGCCGTCCATTGTACGCCGCCCCTTTTTCCGTAGATCCTCCTGTCGCTCCGGCTCAGCCGATCCGGCGCGCGCGGGTGGCCAGGAAGGTCGGCAGATAACGATCGATCAGGAAGCGCGGCTGCGGCTGCCAGTCTTCCATGAAGCGATCGATGACGAAGCCGGCATCGAGCTGACCGCCGATCAGTTCGGTCAGGCTGTGGCCGAAGGTCATCGCATCGCCGCGGGCCAGCTTCGCCTCGCGCTCGGCCGGCGGCAGGTCTTCCAGGTCCGAATAGGGAATGGCGTACTGCGGCCGGATCAGGCCCTGCGCGTCCAGCTGCGGATCGCGCGCGCCGACGAACAACACCGGGTTGTAGAAGCTGGCCATCAGCATGCCATCGCGCGCCAGCACGCGACGGCATTCGGTCCACACCGGGCGCACGTCGGGCACGTACAGGTTGGAGATCGGATGGAACACCACGTCGAAGCTGTCGTTGGCGAACACGTGCAGGTCGCGCATGTCGCCCTGCACCGTGCGCAGCTGCAGGCCATCGCGCGCGGCCACGCTGCGGTCCTGTTCCAGCTGCCCATCGGACAGATCGAACACGGTCACTTCGGCACCGGCCGCCGCCAGCACCGGTCCCTGCTGCCCGCCGCCCGAGGCCAGGCACAGGATGCGGCGGCCGCGCACATCCCCCAGCCAGTCCAGCGGCAGCGCGCGCGGGGTCAGATGCACCTGCCAGCGCCCTTCGCGGGCGGCAGCGACAGTGGAAGCTTCAACCGGGCGCGACCATTCGCGCACTTCGCTGGCCTGGCGGTCCCAGGCAGCACGGTTGTGGTCGATCAAGGCCCGTCCATGGTTCATGTGTTCTCCTTGCCCGATGGGCGCCAATCCAGATCCTGGAAGGCCGGGCTGGCGAAACACTCGGCCAGGAAATCCAGGAATCGGCGCATGATAGCGGGCTGCTGGCGGCGCGATGCATACACGGCATGAATGCCGAGTTCGTCCAGACTGAACTCGGGCAGCAGCTCGATCAGCTCGCCACTGCGCAGCAACGGCGCCACCTGGTAGGTCGGCAACATGGCGATGCCGGCGTCGGCGCGCACCGCTTCCAGCAGCAGCGAAGCTTCATTGGCGCTGATGTTGCCGCCCACCGCCACCGACAGCGAACGGCCGTCGCGGTGCAGCTGCCATAGGCTCTTGCCGACGTAATGATGGGTCAGGCAGTTGTGCGCAGCCAGGTGTTCCGGCGCGGTCGGGGTGCCGCGCGCCTGCAGATAGGCCGGTGTCGCGCACAGTACCGAGCGGCACGTGGCCAGCCGCCGCGCGATCAGGCTGGGGTCGATCTGGCGGGCGATGCGCACCGCCAGGTCTACACGCTCCTCGACCAGGTTCACCATGCGATCGACCAGCAGCAGCTCGATGCGCGCCGCTGGATGACGTGCGACAAAGCCCGCCACCGCCCGCGCCAGGTGGCTCTGCCCGAACGAGACGCTGGCAGTCACCCGCAGGGTGCCATGCGGTTCGGGGTCATCACTGGCCAGCTCGCCCTGCAGCTCCTCGCCGATCGCCAGCATCTGCCGGAAGCGCGCCAATGCCGCCTCGCCCGGACCGGTCAGGCTGACCCGGCGGGTGGTCCGATGCAGCAGGCGCGCCCCCAGCCAACCCTCGACCTCGGCCAGGTAGCGGCTGACCATCGCCCTCGACATGTCCAGCACCTCGGCCGCCACGGTCAGGCTGCCGCGCTCGGCGACCTCAACGAATACGGTCATGGCGGTCAATCGATCCATCTGCTCGATCCATGCAACAAACAAACGCGTTATACGCTGTTTTTCGAGCGACCGCAGCGACCTAGAGTGGCCCCATTCCCACCCCACACCGCCCCACGGAGTCCTGCCATGAAGATCGCCCTCGTTGGTTCCACCGGCAACATCGGCCGCCAGATCGCCCGCCACGCGCTGGCTCACGGCCATGAACTCACCGTCATCGTGCGCAGCGCGCAGGACTTGCCTGCCGAACTGGCCGGTGCCCATCCGGTGATCGCCTCGCTGGATGACCAGGACGCCCTGGTCGCCGCCATCGCCGGCCACGACGTGCTGGCCAGTGCCTACGGTCCGCGCCCGGGCGATGACATCGGCCGCGTCGGCGAAGTGGCCGCGCAGCTGGCCGCCGCCGCACGCAGGGCCGGTGTGCCGCGCCTGGTGGTGGTCGGTGGCGCCGGCAGCCTGGAAGTCGCGCCTGGCGTGCAGCTGGTCGATACCCCCAACTTCCCGGAGGCCTACAAGCCGTACGCGCTGGCCCACCGTGAGGCGTTCAAGCGCCTGCAGGCGGTGGATGACCTGGACTGGACCTTCTTCTCGCCGGCCGCCGAAATCGGCCCGGGCGAAGAACGTGGCCAGTACCGCGTGCAGCCCAAGGCCTTCCTCGCCGATGCCAGCGGCCACAGCCGCATCAGCTACGCCGACTACGGCGCGGCGTTCGTCGCCGAGCTGGAGGCGCACCAGTACCCGAAGCAGATCATCACCGCAGCGTATTGATCCACGTACGTCCCTTGTAGAGCCGAAGGCAACGGCAGGAGCCGTTGCCAACGTCGCTTGCGACGGCCCGCAGGGGGCCGGGCAGGGACACGCCCGGCATAGCCCGCGCTCGGCTCTACGCGAACATGCAGCCGGGCATTGGCTCGGCTCTACACAAGGAATTCCCATGCGTACCGCTGCCCTTCTGCTTCCCCTCGCCCTGGCCGCCAGCTTCACCAGTGCTCCGCTGCTGGCCGCACCGGCCACCGTCGCGCCGGCCACCGCGACGAAATCCCAGCTGCACCTGCAGACCTTCCATCCCGGCCCGCAGGCGATGTTCTCGGTGTCCTCGGTTCTGATCGAAGGCCGCCATGATGCCATCCTGGTCGATGCGCAGTTCGGTGCCAGCGATGCGCGCAAACTGGTCGAGCTGATCCGCGCCAGCGGCAAGAAGCTGACCACGATCTACATCAGCCACGGCGATCCGGACTACTACTTTGGCCTGGCTACGCTGCAGGACGCATTCCCGCAGGCACGCATCGTCGCCACGGCGCAGACCGTCGCCCATATCCAGCAGACCCAGGCCGGCAAGCAGGCCTTCTGGGGACCGAAAATGGGCGCCGACGTGCCGGCGCGCATCGTGGTGCCGGAGGTGCTGGACGGCGATGCGCTGCAGCTGGAGGGCCAGCGGCTGCCGCTGATCGGGTTGAAGGGGCCGACACCGGACCGCACGGTGCTGTGGGTGCCGTCACTGCGTGCGATCGTCGGCGGCATTCCGGTGGTGGCCGGCGAGCACGTGTGGATGGCCGACACGCAGACGCCGAAGTCGCACACCGACTGGCTGCAGACCCTGCAGCGGCTGCAGGCACTGAAGCCGAAGGTGGTGGTGCCCGGGCATTACGCGCCGGGTGCGGCGCTGGATGCCAGCGCACTGCGCTTCACCGCTGACTACATCCGCGCATTCGACGCCGAAGCGGCAAAAGCCAAGGACAGTGCGGCGCTGGTGAAGGCGATGCAGGCGCGTTACCCGACGTTGGCCGGCGAGGCATCGCTGGAACTGAGCGCAAAGGTCGCCAAGGGCGAGATGCAGTGGCCATGAGGTAGGGGGTTCTTCTGCAGGCTGCGCCCTGCACCTGCGGTAGTGCCGGCCACAGGCCGGCACCCTCAACGGCAGCAGCAACAGCTGGATTCCGTGGGATGGCGGGGTGGGTCCGGTTGCGGGGGGCGCTGCAAGTACGTCCATGCAAGCTCGGTCGCCGCATCCATGCGGCTCACGCCCCCGCAACCGGACCCACCCCGCCTTCGACAGATCTCCGCAATCTGTCTGGATGGAATGACCTGCTCTTGGTGGGTGCCGACCTTGGTCGACACGTAGATCAGCTTTGCGGGGAATCGTTCGTTTCGTGCTCGAACAGTTCCCCCTGCACCACCGCCTCCTTTTCGCGGAAGCCGCCGAGCCCGACGCCGACCAGGCGGTAACGCGTCTCCGCCGGCAGATCCACGCGGGTGCGCAGTGCCAGCGCGATATCACGCAGCTCCTCCATCGATTCCGGGGGCCGGTCGGGAGTGAAACTGCGGGTGAGGATACGGAACTGCGCGGTCTTCAGCTTCAGCACCACGGTGTGGCCCACACGCTCGGTCTTGCGGGTGGCATTCCAGGTCTTCTCCGCCAGCTGCACGATCGCCTCGCCCAGATCTTCCAGCCGCAGGTCCTCGGCGAAGGTGTCCTCCGAAGAGATCGACTGCACCTGCTGGTCCGGTTCCACCGGCCGCTCATCAACGCCACGCGCACGGTTGTACAGGCTGCGGCCGAAGCTGCCGAAAGCCTCTTCCAGATCGACCAGCGCCCACTGCCGCAGGTCGCCGCAGGTGACGATGCCCTGCGCGGCCAGCTTGCCCTCCATCACCTTGCCGACGCCAGGCACCCGGTTCACCGGCAGCGGCAGCAGGAAGGCATCCACCCGCTGCGGGGGAATCACGAACTGGCCATCGGGCTTGCGCCAGTCCGAAGCGATCTTGGCCAGGAACTTGTTCGGTGCGATCCCCGCTGAAGCGGTCAGGTGGGTTTCCTCACGGATCTGCGTGCGGATGGTGCGGGCGATGTCAGTGGCCAGCTCGATGCCACTCTTCGGCTCGGTCACGTCCAGGTAGGCTTCATCCAGCGACAGCGGCTCAACCAGGTCGGTATGCCGCAGGAAGATCGCGCGGACCTGCTGTGACACCGCCTTGTAACGTGCGAAGTCAGGCGGCACGAAGATCGCGTCCGGGCACAGGCGCTCGGCTCGCACGGCGGGCATCGCCGAACGCACACCGAACACGCGCGCCTCATACGACGCCGCGCACACCACCGAACGCGCGCCGCGCCATGCCACCACCACCGGCTTGCCCCTCAGTGACGGATCGTCACGCTGCTCCACCGACGCGTAGAACGCGTCCATGTCGACGTGGATGATCTTGCGCAGTCGGGTCATGTCAGGCGGACGGGGCGGGGGTGGGCCGTGCGGGCCACACGCCGAAGTATGGTCGTTGCACATCAACAGGATGCGCGTATTCCCTTGAAAACACTACGGTTGCGTACGGTTGAAATGTTTGATCGACGCAGGCTCCACGGGCATTCTCGAGGACTTGTTTCCCTGTTTCCCCGCTTCCAGGATTGTGCTTCATGACCCGTCTCCACGCGTTCAACCGCGAACAGCTGCTGGCCAGCGCACGCGGTGAACTGTTCGGCAGCGCTGCCGGCCGTTTGCCCAACGATCCGATGCTGATGTTCGACCGCATCACTGAAATCCGCGAGGACGGCGGACCGCATGGCAAAGGCATGGTACGCGCCGAGCTGGATATCCGCCCGGACCTTTGGTTCTTCGGCTGCCACTTCATCGGCGACCCGGTGATGCCCGGCTGCCTGGGCCTGGATGCTATGTGGCAGCTGACCGGCTTCTTCCTGACCTGGCTGGGCGCCCCCGGCAAGGGCCGTGCGCTGGGCTGTGGCGAGGTGAAGTTCACCGGCCAGGTACTGCCGGACGCCAAGCTCGTGCGCTACGAGATCGACATCAGCCGGGTGATCAACCGCAAACTGGTGATGGCCCAGTCGGATGCCCGCATGTACGTGGATGATCGCGAAATCTACAACGCGCGCGACCTGCGCGTCGGCCTGTTCACTGAAACCGGGAGTTTCTGATGCGTCGCGTCGTCATCACCGGCATGGGCATCACGTCCTGCCTCGGCAATGATCTGGACACCGTTTCGGCCGCGCTGCGCGAAGGCCGCTCGGGCATCACCTCGCTGGCTGACCACACCGAAGCCGGCCTGCGCAGCCAGGTCGGTGGCCGTGTCGACCTCGACCTGGACGCATTGATCGATCGCAAGCAGAAGCGCTTCATGAGCGATGCGGCCGCCTTTGCCTACCTGTCCATGCGCGATGCCATCGCCGATGCCGGACTCAGCCCCGAGCAGGTCAGCAACCTGCGTACCGGCCTGATCGCCGGTTCCGGTGGCGGCTCCAGCGAATGGCAGATCGGTGCCGTCGACCTGCTGCGCGAACGTGGCGTGCGCAAGGTCGGCCCGTACATGGTGCCTCGCACGATGTGCTCGACGGTCTCGGCCTGCCTGGCCACCGCCTACCAGATCAAGGGCGTCAGCTACTCGCTGTCGGCCGCCTGCGCGACCTCGGCCCACTGCATCGGCGCGGCCGCGGACATGATCCGCCATGGCGCACAGGACATCATGTTCGCCGGTGGCGGCGAAGACCTGCACTGGTCGATGAGCGTGATGTTCGATGCGATGGGTGCACTGTCGACCAGCTTCAACGACACCCCGGCCAGTGCCTCGCGTCCCTACGACAAGGACCGCGATGGCTTCGTCATCGCCGGTGGCGGCGGCATGCTGGTGCTGGAGGATTACGACCACGCCGTCGCACGCGGTGCGCATATCCATGCCGAACTGATCGGCTATGGCGTGACCTCCGATGGCGCCGACATGGTCGCCCCGTCCGGTGAAGGCGCGGTGCGCTGCATGAAGATGGCACTGCAGGGCGTCGATCGCCCGCTGGACTATCTCAACACCCACGGCACCTCGACCCCGCTGGGCGACGTCACCGAGCTCAATGCGATCCGCGAAGTGTTCGGCGATGCCGTGCCGCCGCTGTCCTCGACCAAGGCACTGTCCGGCCATTCGCTGGGTGCCGCCAGCGTGCACGAGGCGATCTACTGCCTGCTGATGATGCGCGATGGGTTCGTGGCCGGTTCGGCCAACATCGGCGAACTGGACCCGAAGGTGGCCGACTTCCCGATCCTGCGCGAAAGCCGAGAGCAGACGCTGGATACGGTGATGTCCAACAGCTTCGGTTTCGGCGGTACCAACGCCGCACTGGTGTTCGGGCGGGTCTGATGGGGCCAGGTGTGCCGACCAACGGTCGGCACCTACCGGTTACTTCGGCAGCAACGGCAGCAGCAGCGCGTGCGCGTCCACCAGCGAACCGACGATGCGGTGGCCGAGTGCGCGCAGTTCCTCATCCGGATGCACCAGGTCCGGCACCTGGATCACGGTCATGCCGGCCGCCAGTGCAGCCCGCGTACCGGCGGGTGAATCTTCCAGCGCCAGGCAGCGCTGCGGTGCCTGGCCCAGCCGCTGCGCGGCCAGCAGGTAGATGTCCGGTGCAGGCTTCGGCCGCGCCACATCGCCACTGGTGATCACTGCATCGAAGTACGGCAGCAGGCCAGCGGCGGCCAGCTTGCGGTTGGCGCGCGGCTGCCGCGTGGTGGTCGCCACCGCGCGCGGGACCGCATGCGCCTTCAGCAGTTCCAGCAGCTCCAGGATGCCCGGCCGCAGTGGCAGGCCGGTCTGCGTGCGCGCTTCGTACAACTCATGACAGCGTGCCGCCACCGCCTCGATCACGCTGTCCTCGATGCCCTGCGCGTGCAGCAACGCGTGCGTATCGCGGTCACCGAGGCCGACCATGCGCAGGAACACCGCATCATCCAGGCCCAGGCCGAATTCATCGGCGGCCTCGCTCCAGCAGGCCAGCGAGACCCGCTCGCTGTCGATCATCAGGCCGTCCATGTCGAAGATGACGGCGTCGGGGAGGAACGGCAGCGCAGCGATGGCAGTCATGGAGCGAACAGCGTATCCAGGTCGGTGGAAGTGAGCTGTCGCCATTGCCCCTCGTCCAATCCCTGCAGGTCCAGCCCGCCGACGCGGCTGCGATGCAGGGCCTGCACGTGGTTGCCGGCGGCGGCGAACATGCGGCGTACCTGATGGTAACGGCCTTCGTGCAGCACCAGCCGTGCATGACGCGCATCCAGCACGTCGAGTTCAGCCGGCAGCAGGGGCGTCTTCTCGGACTCCAGCATCAGCGTGCCGCTGGCGAACAACGCCACCTCATCACCGCGCAGATCGTCGCTCAGTTCCACTTCGTAGACCTTGGGCAGCTTCGATTTCGGCGAGATGACCCGATGCAGCAGGCCGCCGTCGTCTGTCAGCAGCAGCAGGCCACTGGTCTCGCGGTCCAGGCGGCCGACGGTGGACAGCACCGGGTCGCGGTCGCGGAAGCGAGGTGGCAGCAGGTCGTAGATCAGGCGGCCGGTGTCCTTGGTCGAACAGGTGTAGCCGGCCGGCTTGTGCAGTGCGATCGACAGCCCCACCGGCGGGTCCAGTGGCTCGCCATCGACACGGATGGCTTCGTGCGGCACCTGGTCGTCGGCGTACAGCACCTCGCCCTCGGCATCGGTAACGCGGCCCTCGCGGAACATCCACTGCACCTGCTTGCGGCTGCCGTAGCCCAGGTTGGCGATGTGCTTGACCAGCTTCACTTGCCCTTCCCCTTTACTGCCTCGACCAGCTTGAAGCCGTCGCGCTCGGCAATCACGCGCACCGTGCCGAAGCTGTCGTTGAGGGTGTACTCGTACGGCAGGTGGCGGTTGGCCACCACGTACAGGCGCCCGCCCGGGCGCAGCGCCTGCGCGGCCACGGCGATGAAGCGCTGGCCGATGTCCGGGCGGTCGGCCCGCGACGGCGTGTGGAACGGTGGATTGCTGATGATGACGTCGTAGCCCGGCTCGATGCCAGCGGTGACGTCGCGCCACAGGAAGCGCAGCGGCAGCGCGCGTGGCGGCGGCGCCAGGTTCAGTTCGGCCAGCGCCAGCGCACGCTGCTCGGCCTCGTACAGGTCCAGCGCGGTGATCTTCGGGCAGCGCTCGAGCAACTCGCGCGACAGGTAACCGTAGCCGGCACCGAGGTCGGCCGCGCGACCGGCCAGGTCGGCCGGCAGGTGCTCGGCCAGCAGCGCCGAGGCCGGATCGACGCGGTCCCAGGCGAACACGCCCGGACGGCTGAGGAAGCGGCCACCGACGATCGGCCGCACCGCGTCCAGCGCCGACCAGCGCTTGGCGAGGTCGGCGTCATGCTGGCCCTGCATCGGCGCGGTCCAGTACGCGCGGCAATGGTTCTTGGTCAGGCTGCCGCCGAGGCCGGCCAGCTGCTTGAGGTCGCCTTCACCGGAGCGCGCGCCTTCGTTGTTGGACTGGCAGGCGACGATGCGGCCGCCGTCGGCTACCAGCGCCAGCGCGCGGGCGAACAGCGCACGGGCCTCTTCGCGCTGACGCGGCGGCAGCACCAGCACCAGCGGGTAGCGGCCCTTGCCGGCCACGTCATCCAGCTGGCCGCTGACGGTCCAGCCGGCGGCCTGCTGCAGCGGCTCGGCAAACGGGGCGAAGCTCTGTTCGCAGTGCACTTCGCGGTTGCCGGCCGCTTCACGCAGCGGCCAGCCGTCGCGGGCACGCAGGAAGGCCACCGGGCCCTCCGGCCAGCGCAGGGCGCCTTGGGAGAACGGCAGGAGCAGGGTCTGCAGGGGGGCGTCGTCGCTGGAGGCCATCGGCGCGGGTACTTCAAGCGTGAGGGCCGTCCATTGTACCGGCTTGGCCGGGCCGTCCCCGCCAGGCCACTTTGCAAAACCCGAACGGGGCCTTGATGTGCCAGCAACATTGGAACGTTCAGGGTAGAGGCTCCCCCCGGAAACCCAGGAGAACCTGCATGCGAGCCTTGTTCGTCGGTGGCGTGGTCGACAACAGTGAAATGGACCTGGAAGGCAGCCATCCGCCCGTGCATTACCCCGAGGACACCGGCGGCGGCCACTCGCGCTACCGGCTGCACCAGGTCGGCCATGGCGCCGACGGCAGCGTGGCCTATGCGGTGTATGGCGCACCGGACCTGGCCGACGACGAAGTGGCCCGGGTCGCGGAAGAACGCGCCTACGCCCGGCGATTCGAGGCGACGCCGACGTTGTTCGAGCATTGATGGACGGCGACCACGCATGGCGTCGGTGTGATGCATCCATCCACGCATGGCGTGGCGCAGTCCATCAGCAGATCCACGCCACGCGTGGATGGGAGATCGGCAGGTTGCCGTCAGACCCGCGGCGGCAACCTGCGGATGCTGGCGATCTCATCCAGCCAGACGTGATGCTGCTGCACCGGCGTGTCGTAGTCGTCCAGGCGCAACTGGCCGTTGCTGCCTTCATCGCCGGCCTGGTTGCGGTACTGCTGCACGGTCGGCTTCACCGCCACCGTGCCGAGCAGGCGCCGGCCATCGTGCAGGGTCAGTTCCACCTGCGTTTCGCCTTCCAGCTGCGGCAACAGGGCTTCCAGACGCGCGATCTGCGCCGGATCGGTATGGATACGGGGAGCTGTACGGGACATCGGCGACCTCCTGCGTGCAGGGTCGCCGATCACCCGTGAATGCTCAGTGCAGCGCGCTGTCGGCGCGCGGCACCTGCACCTTGCGTACTGCCGCCACCAGCTGCGCCACCGAGTAGGGTTTGGCCACGTGCTCCTGGAAACCCGATGCCAGCGCGCGGCGCCGGTCGTCGGCACGCGCCAGCGCCGTCACGGCTACGGCAGGCAGGGTCGCAGCATCCACGCCCATGTCCTCGCGCAGCGTGCGCACCAGCCCATAGCCATCCATGCCCGGCATGCCGATGTCGGTCAGCATCACCTGATACTGCAGGTGACCGGTGTCGGCCAGCAGCGCCAGCGCTTCACCAGCCGAACTGGCCGCCGACACGCTGGCCCCCTGCTCTTCCAGCATGCGCCGCAGGTACTCCAGCACTTCCGGCTGGTCCTCCACCGCCAGCACGTGCATGCCACGCAGCGGATATGGCTCGACGATCACCGGCTCCAGGATCGGCCCGCTGATCACTTCGCGCAGCGGTCGCCGCTCTGCATCGGGGAGGTACATGGGCAGGCGCACGGTGAACGTGGCGCCATGGCCGTGGCCGTCGCTGGCGGCAGTGACGGTGCCGCCGTGCAGTTCAACCAGCTGCTGCACGATCGCCAGGCCCAGGCCCAGGCCGCCATGGCGGCGGGTGGTGGTGCCATCGGCCTGGCGGAAGCGGCTGAACAGGTGGTTGAGGAATTCCGGCGCGATGCCGTCGCCGGTGTCACGCACGGTAACCACCCAGTGATTGCCGTCGGCCTGCAATGCCAGGTCGATGCGGCCTTCGGCCGGAGTGAACTTGATCGCGTTCGACAACAGGTTCCAGAACACCTGCTGCAGGCGGGTGGCATCGCCCAGCACCAGGCTGGACTGCCCGGGCAGCTGCAGGTGCACGTCCAGTGCCTTGCCTTCGGCCACCAGCTCCTGCGCACCCACCGCCTCGTTGAGGACGTCGCGCAGGTCCAGCACCTCCACTTCCAGCTGCACCTTGCCCAGCAGCATGCTGCTGAGATCGAGCATGTCCGAGATCAGGCGCTTCTGCGCCGCGGCGCTGTTGGCGATCACGTTCAGGCCCTTGAACAGCGGGCTGGTGTTGTCCACGCGCTGCAGCAGCAGTTCACTCCAGCCCAGGATGGTGGTCAGTGGCGTGCGTAGTTCGTGCGACAGCGTGGCCAGGAATTCATCCTTCAACCGTGCCATGTTCTCTGCGGCGCTGCGCGCGGCGCGCTCGGACTGCAGCAACTCCTCGCGGGCCAGCTCGATCTCGCGGCGCTCGGTCACGTCCGGGCTGCTGCCGGCCAGGCCGATGAAGCGCCCCATGCGCGAGAAGCGCGGACGGGCATTCATCTCCAGCCAGCGCCACTGGCCATCGGCCCGTCGCGCACGCACCAGCGCATGCATGGAGCGCTGCGCCTTCAGTGCCTCCTGCAGTTCGTACTCGAACACCGAGGCATCGTCCGGGTGCACCAGGCCACGCCAGACGTCCTCCGGTACACGTGTCTCGTCGCCGCCGAAGAACTCGCTGAAGGCGCTGTTGACGAAGCGGGCGTGACCCCGCTCGTCGAGCACCCAGACCGGCATCGGCAGGCCATCGGCCAACGCGCTGAAACGGGCTTCGCTCTCGCCCAGCTCCACTTCCATCTGCTTGCGCGCGGTGATGTCGAAGAACAGGATGCCGACCTTGTCTTCGCCGGGCCGGCCCACACGCACCGCGTCCACCGCGAACGAGCGGCCCAGCGCACGCGCTTCCATCTCGAACTGCGCCGGGCGGCCGCTGCGGGCCACATCCCCGTAGATGCGGAACCAGTCCTGTTCGTGGCTGGGTTCGAGCGCGGTCATGCGCTGGCCGCGGACATCCTTCAGCCCGGTATGGCGCTCGAAGGCATCGTTGACCTCGATGAAGCGGTAGTCCACCGCGCGGTCACCCTCGAACAGCACCTGGATCACGCAGAAACCGGCGTTGATGCGCTCAAGCACGCCATGATGCAGGTCGGGTTCGGGCGCCGGCACCATCATCGGTGGGCGCTCCACTAGGGGCGGCAGTGTGGACAAGGGCGTCTGGACGGGCCGGATGGAGGCACAGCATCTTCCAAAGAGCGTATTCACAGCGTCAAGCGCCGTCAGTCATGGTTGACGACGATGAATTGGTGGCAACCGCCCTTGCGCACAACGCAACAGGCCATTGCTGTCGCCCCGCCGCAGGATCACACTCGATCCGTGATCAACATCGTCCCCTCGCCGGGACGCAGGAGACCGTCATGAACCGCTCATTGGCCACTGGCCTGCTGCTGGCAGGCGCCCTTGTGGTGGGCAGCGCGAACGCCGCGCCGCGCGCCGTGACCGATCCGGAGGCACCGCGCGCGCTGCAGGCCAACGGCCCGGTCAGCGTGAAGTGGGACGACCCGGCCAAATTCACCGAAATCCGCCAGAGCACCAACCGCTTCGAGGCCGAACGCGGCAACTGGGTGCAGCAGCTGGCCAGCTACGTGCAGACCACGGCGGCCAAGCCACTGCAACCCGGGCAGACCCTGGACGTGACCCTGGTCGACATCAAGCGCGCTGGCGACTATGAACCCTGGCACGGCCCGCGCGGCAGTGACATCCGGATCATGCGCGACATCTATCCACCGCGGATCACCCTGCACTACTCGCTGAAGGACGCCAGCGGCCGCATCGTCGACGAAGGTGAAGCCAAGCTCAGCGATACCGGCTACCTGCACAACCTGGGGCTGAAGAGCGACAGCGACCCGCTGCGCTACGAGAAGCGCCTGATCGACGACTGGGTGAAGCGGGAGCTGACGACCCAGGCCACTGCTGCACGGTAGAGCCCATTGGTAGGCGTCGACCTTGGTCGACACGCATGCACGGCGCCGGCCAGCGGCCGGCACTACCTTCGGATTCCGGTAGTGCCGGCCGCTGGCCGGCAACCCCTCAGTCCTGATAGACGCGTGCCACGCGCTTGACGCCACACGGCAGCTGATAGGCACTTACGCCACAGCGTGGTGCCAGTTCCGCCAGTGTCGGCGCGGTGCCCCACAGCTCCACCACGCTGCCGACCCCGGCCTGCTGATGCGCAGTCAGGTCCACCGTCAGCATGTCCATCGACACCCGGCCGATCAGCCCGCCGGGGCGCCCATCGATCAACACCGGGGTGCCATTGGGCGCGAACTGCGGGTAGCCATCGGCGTAGCCCAGCGCCACTACACCGACACGGGTGCGTGCCTTGGACACGAAGCGGGCGCCATAGCCCACCGGCTCACCGGGCTCGATCCAGCGCTCGGCGATCACCTTGGACTGCATCGTCATCACCGGGCGCAGGCGTTCGGTGAGCCCGCTGTGTTCCGGCAATGGATTGGCGCCGTACAGCATCAGGCCCGGGCGTACCCAGTCGCTGCGCACATCCGGCCAGCCCAGCAGCGCGGGCGAATTGCACACGCTGGTTTCGCCTTCCAGGCCCTCGATGGCATGGGCGAAGGTCGCGGCCTGCTCGTGGGTACGCTCGCTGTCCAGCTCGTCGGCACGCGCCAGGTGGGTCATCAGCACGATGCGCTCGACCTGCGGCAGCGCGGACAAGCGCTGGTGCGCGGCGCGGAAACTGTCCACGTCCAGGCCGAGGCGGTGCATGCCGCTGTCCAGCTTCAGCCACACCGTCAGCGGGCGCGGGCTGTCGAAGGCGGCAAGCGCCTCCAGCTGCCACGGCGAGCCGACCGCGAACCAGAAATCGTGTTCGGCCACCAAGGCCATGTCACTGGGCTCGAAGATGCCTTCCAGCAGCAGGATCGGCGCACGGATGCCGGCTTGGCGCAGCTCCAGCGCTTCTTCGATGGTGGCCACGCCGAAGCCATCGGCCTCGGTTTCCAGGGCTTGTGCACAGCGCACTGCGCCGTGGCCATAGGCATCGGCCTTGATGATCGCCAGGGCCTTGCCACCGCCGAGTTCGCGGGCCAACCGGTAGTTGCTGCGCAGGGCGCCCAGATCGATCAGCGCGCGGGCAGGACGCATGTGCGGTTCTCGTGTTGCGGGGCGTGGCCGTACTGGCCGTAGCGGAAGATATCCAGGCCTTCGGTGCTGATCTGCGGCTGGCGCGCGCTCATCAGATCGGCCAGGTAGCGGCCCGAACCGCAGGCCATGGTCCAGCCCAGCGTGCCGTGGCCGGTGTTGAGATACAGGTTGCGGAACGGCGTGGCGCCGATCACCGGCGTACCGTCCGGCGTGGCCGGACGCAGCCCGGTCCAGAACTGAGCGCGCGACAGGTCACCGCCCTTCGGGTACAGATCACGAACCACCAGCTCCAGGGTCTCGCGACGGCGCGGCGACAGCGACAGGTCGAAGCCGGCCACTTCGGCCATGCCGCCGACACGGATGCGGTCGTCGAAGCGGGTCACCGCCACCTTGTAGCTCTCATCGAGGATGGTCGAGGTCGGTGCCATCGCCGGGTCGGTGATCGGAAGGGTCAGCGAATAGCCCTTCAGCGGGTACACCGGCAGGCGCATGCCCAGCGGGGCGACCAGCGCCGGCGAATAGCTGCCCAGCGCGACCACGAAGCGATCGGCGGTTTCCAGCTTGCCGTCGATGCGCACGCCGGTGATGCGGTCGCCGTCGAACTCAAGCCCAGTGATGTCCTGGTCGAATCGGAACTCGACACCGGCATCGACGCACAGCTGCGCCAGGCGGCGGGTGAACAGCTGGCAATCACCGGTCTGGTCGCGCGGCAGGCGCAGCGCGCCGACCAGGCCATCGACGTGGGCCAGGGCCGGTTCGGCCTGGATGATGCCGGCGCGGTCCAGCACCTCGTACGGCACGCCGTACTGGGCCAGGATCTCGATATCCTGCGCCGAGGCATCCAGCTGCTGCTGGGTGCGGAACAGCTGGGTAGTGCCCAAGTCGCGGCCTTCGAATTCGATGCCGATCTGCGCGCGCAGCTCGTTCAGGCAATCGCGGCTGTACTCGGACATGCGCACCATGCGCGCCTTGTTGATCGCGTAGCGCTCGTGGGTGCAGTTGCGCAGCATCTGCCACAGCCAGCGGTACTGGGCCAGGTCCATGCCCGGGCGGATCGCCAGTGGCGCGTGCTTCTCGAACAGCCAGCCGATCGCCTTCTTCGGCACGCCCGGGGCTGCCCACGGCGAGGTGTAGCCGAACGACAGCTGGCCGGCGTTGGCGAAGCTGGTTTCCAGCGCAGGGCCGGGCTGGCGGTCGATGACCGTGACTTCAAACCCGGCCTGCCGCAGGTACCAGGCACTGGTGGTGCCGATCACGCCGCTGCCGAGAACTAGGACTCGCATGGGACTTCTCCAACCCGATCATTCCCTGCACTGGAGCGTGCCGGGACCATAATTGGGGAAGTATAGACAGCCAATACCAGTTGATTTGCCTGTTTTGAAATCAACCGGCAGGATGTTCTCCTGCAATTCATTCCCCAAGGTTGACGGCCATGGCCACCCGTACCCGCGAACTGGACAAGATCGACCGCAAGATCCTGCGCATCCTGCAGGCCGAGGGCCGGATGTCCTTCACCGAACTGGGTGAACGGGTCGGCCTGTCGACCACTCCCTGCACCGAGCGTGTGCGACGGCTGGAACGCGAGGGTGTGATCACCGGCTACCACGCCCATCTGGACCCGGCCGCGGTGAAAGCCAGCCTGCTGGTGTTCGTGGAAATCAGCCTGGCCTACAAGTCCGGTGACATTTTCGAAGAGTTCCGCCGCGCCGCGCTGAAACTGCCCAACGTGCTGGAGTGCCACCTGGTGTCGGGCGACTTCGATTACCTGCTGAAGGCGCGGATCAGCGAAATGGCCTCCTATCGCAAGCTGCTCGGCAGCACCCTGCTGACGCTGCCGCATGTACGTGAGTCGAAGAGCTACATCGTCATGGAAGAGGTGAAAGAGACGCTGACCCTGCCGGTCCCGGATTGAAGCGGGGCCGTCCGATGGGGCCAGAGCCCGCTGTGCGGGATCCGACCCCGATGCCGTGGTGAGGGGTCAGATCCCGCACAGCGGGCTCTGACCCCGGCTCTGTCAGCGCTGCTGCGGGTGCTTCTGCGAGCGCTGCTCCTGCTGCTTGCCACCCTTGTGCGGCTGCTGCTGATCCATCTGTTGTTGCTGTTGTTGCTGTTGCTGCTGCGGGTTGCGGCCCTGCGGTTCCTTGCCGGGATGACGGTTCTGCTGGTTTTTCATGATCGCGATCCAGTGGACAAAGGAGAAGCGGCGGCGGAATGCCGGCGCAGGGCCACGGTGGTCCCGGAACGGTTAATCGCAGGCGAAAAAGTGGTGAGCGCCCGCAGGCTGTTTTCGGCAGTTCAGGTACACCGCCCGGCGCTACCGGATCTGCTGGCCGCTGCCCTGCGGCACGCTGTCGTAATAGCGGCCGGTGCGCGAGTCGAATACGCGGTTGGGGCCTGCCGGGCGCACGCCCGGGATGATGCGGCCGTTGCGGTCATACACCTTGTCCGACGGATTCAAGGCCGGCGCCGGCGCAACCTGGGCCGGGCCGGTGGACTTGATCGGCTGCACCGGCTGCGGCGAGGGCAGCACCTGCGGCTGCGGGCGCGCCGGCTGCGGAGGCGGTGCCACCGAGGCGGGCGCCACGGTGGTGGCACTGCGGGTGGCGGTCGGGTCGGCCGTTGGCACCTGCGCCAGCGCCAGCGCAGGCAGCAGGGCGATCAACAGGAGGGGAAGGCACGGTTTCATGGCACGCTCCGGCATGGATCGCATTCACCATGCGCCTGCGCCCGTGTGCTGCCCATGAACGGCCATCACACTTGCAAGGCGCCGCCGGCACCCCCACGTTTGCCCGCATCCCCAGGCCATCGACCCCACGGAGAGCCGGCATGACTGCCTTCGACCTGACGCCCCCCACTGCCACCCAGACCGAGGCGCTGATCGCCGGCCTCAGCAGCGAGGAACGCCGCGTGCTGCTGCAGCACGGCACCGAGGCACCGTTCTGCGGCGTGTTCCTGGACAACAAGCGTGAGGGCGTCTACTGCTGCCGGCTGTGTGCGCTGCCGCTGTTCCGCTCCAGCACCAAGTTCGATTCCGGCACCGGCTGGCCCAGCTTCTTCGCCCCGTTCGATCCGGCGCACGTGCGCGAGATCCGCGATACCAGCCACGGCATGGTCCGCACCGAGATCACCTGCGCGCGCTGCGGCAGCCACCTGGGCCACGTGTTCCCGGACGGCCCGCCGCCGACCTACGAGCGCCACTGCCTGAACTCCGTCTCACTTTCGTTCACGGGTAACGGCGAGCCATGGCCCGATCCGCTGCAGCGTGGCGGCGCAGAAAGCGGCGTGGCGGGCTGAAATACCCCGCTGACGGATTTCACAGAATTCCCTCTTCAGAAAACCAGGTGACGGGCCGACAAGGAGATATCCCCGCTCCTTGCGTCGCGCCATGCTCATCATCGTTGGATTCCTGGTCGTCATCATCAGCGTGCTGGGCGGCTACCTCGGCGCACATGGACGGCTGGGGGCGCTGTGGCAGCCTTACGAGCTGGTCATCATCGGCGGTGCCGCGCTGGGTGCGTTCCTGGTCGGCACCCCGGCCAAGACCGTAAAGCAGACCCTGCAGGCGATGGTGGGCGTGTTCAAGGGCCCACGCTACAAGCAGCAGGACTACATCGATGTGCTCAGCCTGCTCTACGAACTGCTCAACAAGGCGCGCCGCGAAGGCTTCATGGCGCTGGAAGACCATGTCGAGCGCCCGGCCGAGAGCGCGCTGTTCGGCAACTACCCCAAGGTGCAGGCCGACCACCACCTGATCGACTTCATCACCGACTGCCTGCGCCTGATGATCGGCAGCAACATCGAGCCGCACGAGCTGGAGCCGTTGCTGGAACTGGAGCTGGAAAAGCACCACGCCGAGGCCATGGCACCGTCGCAGGTGCTGACCAAGGTCGCCGACGGACTGCCCGGTTTCGGCATCGTCGCGGCGGTGCTGGGCATCGTCATCACCATGGGATCGATCGGCGGCGACATCGTCGAAGTGGGTGGCCACGTGGCCGGCGCGCTGGTGGGTACTTTCCTCGGCATCCTGCTGGGCTACGGCTTCGTCGGCCCGATGGCGGCGGCAATGGAAGCCCGCGCCGAGCAGGATAGCCGCATCTATGAGTCGGTGAAGACCGCCCTGCTGGCCTGCCTGCGCGGCTACAACCCGAAGATCGCGCTGGAATTCGCCCGCAAGACGCTGCCGTCGAACGTGCGCCCGGCCTTCTCCGATTTCGAGCAGCACCTGAAGACGGTCAAGTAAGCCATGGCCGAGACCAAGCCCACCGTCATCGTCCGCCGGGTCAAGAAGGCCGGCCACGCCGCCCACCACGGCGGCTCGTGGAAGGTCGCCTACGCCGACTTCGTGACCGCGATGATGGCCTTTTTCCTGGTGCTGTGGCTGATGGCCAGCACCAGCAAACCCGAGCGTGCGGCCATTTCCGAGTACTTCCGCAATCCCAGCCCGCTGAGCGGGCAGAGTGCCACCCCGGCGCCGGGCATGGCCGGCCCGGGCGGCGCCAGCACCTCGATGATCAAGCTCGGCGGTGCCACCGACATCTCCCGCGGCAACAGCAACGATCCCTTCCAGAACCAGAAGGAAGCCGTACCGCAGCCGATGGACCAGCAGCAGCGCGACAAGCAGCAGCTGGAGCAGCTGATGAAGGAGCTGCAGGAGGCGATCAGCAAGAGCCAGGCACTGGAACCGTTCAAGGACCAGCTGCTGCTGGACCTGACCCCGGAGGGCCTGCGCATCCAGATCGTGGACAAGCAGAACCGGCCGATGTTCGATCTCGGCAGTGCCACGCTGAAGCCGTACACGCAGCAGATCCTGCATGAGCTGGCCAATTACCTGAACCACGTGCCGAACCGGATCAGCCTGACGGGCCACACCGACATCACCGCCTATTCTGCCGCGCGTGGCTATGGCAACTGGGAGCTGAGCGCTGACCGCGCCAACGCCGCACGGCGTGCGCTGGTCGACGGCGGCCTGGACGACAGCAAGATCACCCGCGTGGTCGGCCTGTCCTCGTCGGTGCTGTTCGACAAGGCCGACCCGCAGAACCCGATCAACCGCCGCATCAGCATCGTGGTGATGACCCAGGCCGCCGAAGCGGCCGCCCTGGCCGGGGCCGGCCCGCAGGTCGGGCTGTCAGCACCGACGGCCGACCCGGACGTGCAGGCCGCGCAGGGGCCGGCAAAATAATCTGTGGGTGCGGACTTTGGTCCGCACATCCGGGAAAGCGTGCGGACCAAGGTCCGCACCCACCAGGGGCATCACCCGACGCACCCGCTACAATGGCGGTCTTTCCGTTTTCAGGTGATCCACTCCATGTCCCAGTCCTCCAAGGCCAAGCGCGACAAGCGCAAGAAGCACCAGGCCAAGCGCCCGTTCCTCCGTCTGAACGCCCAGCAGCAGGTGCAGAACCACGCCGTGCTGACCAGCGAAGACGGCCAGGTGGTCGCAGCGATCGGCCTGCAGGGCCGTGAGTGGCTGCTGGCCATCGGTGGCCAGACCATGGGCAACGCCGAGAACCCGGTGCCGATGCTGGCCATGCTCAAGCACCTGGCCAACGTGCAGGAGAAGGAAGGCCGCACGGTCAACCTGGAATACTCCGAGCTGCTGCAGAAGCTGCTGGACACCCTGGCGGCCGACTCCGGCCAGACCGCCGACGAATACCTGGACAAGCTGGTCGCCGAGTTCGAAGGCGTCGACGCTGAAGAAGGCGAAGAAGGTGAAGCCGCCGAGGGCGACGTGGCCGAAGAAGCCGCTACCGACGCCGAGGCCGCCCCGGCCGCCGACAGCGACAGCAAGCCGCAGGCCTGAACCGGCCGCGGCGGTGACGGTCTACGTCGATGACGCGGTGCATCCCTGGCGCGGACAGCGCTGGGCGCACCTGATGGCCGACACCCTGGCCGAGCTGCACGCGATGGCGGCGCAGCTCGGCATTCCGCTGCGGGCCTTCCAGAACAAGGCCAGCGGTGCCCACTACGATGTCACCGCCGAGCTGCGTGCGCAGGCAATCGTGCTGGGCGCGCGGGCGATTTCCCGGCATGCCGACCGCGCCCTTGTCAAAGCAGTGATCGCCAACGCCCGCGCGCAATACCGGCCGTAGGCAGGCGTTGGGGGCTACCGCTTGCTGTGGTGGGTGCGGACCTTGGTCCGCACATCGGCACAGGGCATGCCAACCAAGGTTGGCATCCACCCATAGGCGGGCTCCGCACCCACCTGCCCCGCTCAGAACGGGTCGCTGCCCAGCCGGATTTCCACGTTCAGCAGCGAACACAGCGCCAGCATCGCGTCATCGTCGCGGGTCAGCGCCATCACGCCGGTGAAACCGTCGCTGCCCGCGTCCACGCTCCACAGCGTGTAGTTGTGCTCGCGCAGGCGGTCGAAGGCAGTGGACATCAGCTGCACGCCATCCAGGTCGGCGGCGAAATCCTCATCATCCAGGTCGCCGCCCCAGTCCAGCTGCAGGTTGAAGCGTGCCGACAGCTCGTTCACGGCCGACTGCAGCGATTCCAGGTCATCGCGTTCCACCTCGAAACCGGACTGCCAGGCAATCGCAGTGAACAGGGCCGGCAGCCAGTCGCTGTCCGCTTCCAGCGGCTGCCCGTCCTCGCCCAGGTGCTCGCGCCAGCGGTTGAACTGCTGCAGGGCCAGCTCGTCGTCGCCCGGATTGATCAGCACCAGCAGGTTCCAGACCCGCGCTTCGAAATCGTCCTCGTCGAAATCGTGGGCGTCTTCCTCGAAGTCGAAATAGTCGCTGTTATCGGGCATGGCGGGCACTCCTTGGGGCAGGCCGGCATTCTACGGTTTATCCTGTGCCGCTGAAGCCGGCCTTGGTGGCCGTCACTGTGAATGAAGCGATGAGCGATACCCCTCCCGACCACCTGGCGATCAATCCGGCCAGCCCCTTCCATGATGCGCAGGCGCTGGAGCGCGGCGTCGGCGTGCGTTTCAACGACGTCGAGCGCGACAACGTCGAGGAATACTCGGTCAGCGAAGGCTGGATCCGGGTGCAGGCCGGCAAGGCCCGCGACCGCCGCGGCAACCCGATGACCATCAAGGTCAAGGGCAAGGTCGAGGCGTATTTCCTGGAAGCGAAGCCGGAATAAGGGCTAAAAGGTGTGCGGACCAAGGTCCGCACCCACCCGGCGGATCCTGGGGTCGGCATACCGGTCGGCATACCGGTCATTCGCGCTTGCGCGATTCCAGCAGGTCGAGGTTGCGGATCAGGCGCCGCGAGATCTCATCGGAGATCACCCCGCGCCGGGTCAGCCGGAACAGCTCCTCGCGCTCGGAATCCAGGCCGGCGCTGCGCAGCTGGCGATAGCCCAGCTCCATGCGCCGCACTTTCTCCGGGTCCACGTCGGGCCCGTCGTTGTCCTTCTCCAGATGGCGCTGGTAGAGCAGGCTCACCCGTGAGGCGGCGTCGTTGTACAGCTGCACGTTCTCGGTGTTCTGGTTCATCACCAGCTGCTGGCGCATGCGCTCGACCCCGGCCAGCGCAGCCTTCGAGGACAGCCGGCGGGCCAGGTCCTCTTCCTTGCGCTCACCCGAATCGGCCGGCAGCTGCAGGCCCTTCAGCAGCTGCGGCAGCGCCACGCTGGCGCCGATCAGCGAGAACAGGATCACCGCCGCGGCCAGGAAGATCACCAGGTCACGGGCCGGGAACGCACTGCCATCAGGCAGGAACAGCGGCAGGGTCAACACACCGGCCAGGGTGATCGCACCGCGCACGCCGGCCACCGACGTGGCCACCACGATGCGCCAGTTCGGTGCCTCGCCCCGCTCCAGGCCGCGGCGCCGCGCGCGCAACAGGTTCCAGCGCAGCGACAGCCACACCCACAGCAGGCGCAGCGTGATCAGCGCCAGGTTGATCACCACCACGTACACCAGCAGCCACCACGCACTCTGGTGGCCGGATTCGTTCATGGTGGTAGTGGCGCGTTCGACGATCCCCGGCAGCTGCTCACCCAGCAACACGAACATGATGCCGTTGAAGCTGAACTGCAGCATGTTCCAGACCCCGGCGCGCTGCACGCGCATGCTGCCGGAGACACGGCCGGTGAGTTCGACATAGCTCATCGCGATACCGGCGGCGACCGCGGCCAGGATGCCCGAGGCATGGATTTCTTCGGCCAGCAGATACGCCGCGAACGGGATGAGCAGGTTGACCAGCATTGCCGCGCCCGGCTCCTCGCCGAAACGGCGCCACAGCCAGCGCTGGAAGGTGGACACACCCAGAGTGACCGCCACGCCCACGACCAGGCCGGCCACCGCCACCCACAGGAAAGTCAGCGAAGCGGTGGCCAGCGAGAAGCTGCCGGTCATCACCGCAGCTACCGCGAAGCGGAAGCAGACCAGACCGGACGCATCATTGAGCAGTGACTCACCTTCCAGGATGTGCATCAGGCGCTTGGGAATCGGCGCCTTGGAAGCGATCGCACCGACCGCCACCGGATCGGTCGGCGAGACGATCGCCGCCAGCGCGAAACACACCGCCAGCGGCATCACCGGAATCAGCCAGTGGATCAGCAGACCGGCACCGATGACGGTGAACACCACCAGACCGAACGCCAGTTCGAGGATGGCGCCCTTGTCGCGGAAAAGACCCTGTTTGGGGATGCGCCAGCCATCGAGGAACAGCAGCGGCGGCAGGAACAGCAGGAAGAACACTTCCGGCTCCAGCGCGTGGCCACGGTTGAACACCCCGGCGATCACCGCCCCCAGGCCGATCTGCACCAGGGGCAGCGGCAACGAGAACGGCAGGACGCGAACCAGGTAGCCGCTGGCGACAACGGCCACCAGCATCGCCAGGACGACTTCAATGGTATGCATGCTTCTTCCAGGAAGCGGCGCGCGGGGAGGCTCGAGGGCCAGCGCCGGAAACCCGGAAAAAACTACCACATGCGGCTGCAGGCGCGACGACGGTGATCGCCGCGCGTCAGCCCCGGCTCATGCCGTTCCGTCGAAGCGGTACAGGTCCATGGCCAGGAAACCGGCATCGATACCGGCATCGATGCGACGCGCACCGAAGCCGCCCTCACCCGCCGCCCCCATCGCGAAGAACAGCGGCAGCAGGTGTTCATCGGTCGGATGTGTGCGCTCGGCGAACGGCGCCTGCCGGCGATAGTCGAACAGCGCCTGGCGATCGTCGGCGGCCAGGTGCTGCTCCACCCACTCGATGAAGGGGCGCACGTACGGCGCTTCCTTGCCGTCCTGGTAGTCCCCCCAGTCGTGCAGGTTGTGGGTGATGCTGCCCGAGCCGACCAGCAGCACGCCCTGTTCGCGCAGCGGCGCCAGCGCGCGGCCCAGCGCGAACTGGTGTTCCGGGCCAAGCAGCGGCTGGATCGACACCGGCACCACCGGAATGTCGGCCTGCGGGCGCAGCAACCGCAGCGGCACCCACGCGCCATGATCGAGGCCACGCTGCGGGTCGATGGCCACCGGCAGGCCCGCGGCGGCGATGCGGCCGGCCACCTCTTCGGCTAGCGCCGGGTCGCCCGGCGCCGGATACTGCAGTTCGAACAGTGCGCGCGGGAAGCCACCGAAGTCGTGGATGGTCGGCGGCTGTGGGTGCGCGCCGACCAGCGGCTGCCGGCCCAGCCAGTGCGCCGAGGCCATCACGATGGCACGCGGCGTCGGCAGATCCTGCGCCAGCTCGGCCAGCCGCACGCCGACCTGGCCCGGATGCAGGGCAGTCATCGGTGAGCCATGCGAGATGTACAACGAAGGCAGACGGGACATGGAATTCTCCAGTTGCAGGATCAGGGGGCGATCAGCGCGAACGCAGGGCCCACTTGCCATCACCGACCAGGAACAGCACCACCAGCGCCAATGCCCAGAATGCCGGGTACTCCCAGCCGCCGCCGGCGTTGGCAAAGCCGAACCCGTTGGCGCCGTGCACGGTGACGATGGTGCCCAGCAGCAGTGGCACGCCGATCAGGCCCACCCAACGCGCGTAGATGCCCAGCAGCAATGCAGCGGTGATGGCCAGCTCGACGGCGATGGTGAGGTAGCCCAACGCACCGGGAAGGCCGATCGATTCGAAGAAGGCAGCGGTACCGGCGGGGGTGAACACCAGCAGCTTGGTCAGCGCGTGGACCAGGAATAGCACGCCCAGGGCCAGGCGCAGCAGGGTGGCGCCATACGGGGCCAATGAAGAAACAGGAGCGGTCGTGGTGTGCATGGGGAAACACCTTGAAGGGAGTGGGCACAGGTTATTGCGCCTTCACAGGCCGATAAATACGATCGATTGACCGTATTTATTTCAAAAGGCGCAACAATGGACACCCTTGAGGCGATGCGCGTATTCGTGGCGGTGGTCGAGCGCAACGGCTTCAGTGCCGCCGCGCAGGCGCTGGACCTGTCCACTGCCGGGGTCACCCGCCAGGTCGCCGCGCTGGAAAAGCGCCTGTCCACCCGCCTGCTCCACCGCACCACGCGCCGGGTCAGCCCGACCAGCACCGGCGCGGCCTACTACGCCCAGTGCGTGCGCCTGCTGGCCGAGTTCGACGCGCTGGAAGCCAGCATCGGCGCGCAGGCGCTGGAGCCCTCCGGCACGCTGCGCATCAACGCGCCGGTCAGCTGGGGCATCGCCCGCCTCGGCCCGTTGATGGCCAGCTACCGCCAGCGCTTCCCGCAGGTGGAACTGGATCTGGCGCTGTCCGATCGCCTGGTGGACATGGTCGAGGAAGGCTACGACGTGGCCATCCGCATCACCCGCGAGCCCAGCCCGACGCTGATCGCGCGCCGCCTGGGCGAATCACGGGTGAGCCTGTGCGCCGCGCCGTCCTACCTGGCCGCGCGTGGCACGCCGCAGACGCCGCAGGAGCTGCAGGCACACGCGTGCCTGAGCTACAGCTACTGGGCCGCCGGTGACCACTGGCCGCTGCAGGGGCCCGGTGGCGAAGTGAAGGTGGCGGTGAGCAGCCTGCTGCACGCCAACAACGGCGACGTCCTGCGCGAAGCGGCGATTGCCGGCATGGGGGTGATCCTGCAGCCGGATTTCCTGCTGCACGACGCACTGGCTGATGGCCGCCTGGTGCGCATCCTGCCCGAGTGGGAGGCGGCACCGATCGGCATCTTCGCGGTCTACACCAGCCGCAGCCACCTGGCGCCGAAGGTGCGCAGTTTCATCGACCATCTGGTGGAAACCGGGGTGTAAGGGCGCGGCCGGCGCTACCGCTCAGGCAGGGACTTCATCCAGCGCGTCGATGATCTTCTCCAGCGGTGCCGGCCGCCCCAGCAGATACCCCTGCACCTGGTCGCAGCCGTGCGCGGCCAGCCATTCCAGCTGCCCCGGCGTTTCCACGCCCTCGGCGATGATGGTCAGGCCCATGCTGTGGCCCAGCGACAGCAAGGCACGACAGATCGAAGCATTGCGCGGATTGGTCTCCACGTCCGCCACGAAGCTGCGATCGATCTTCAGGATGTCCAGCGGCAGGTGCTGCAGGTAGGACATGCTGGAATAGCCGGTGCCGAAATCATCCAGCGAGACACTGATGCCCTGCTCATGCAGGCGCTGCATGGTCTGCATCGCCTGCGCCGGCTTGCGCATCAGACTGCTCTCGGTCAGCTCCACGTGCAGCGCGCCGCGAGCCAGGCCGAACTCCTGCTGGGCGCGGGTAAACTCGGCTACCAGGTCGCTGTTGAAGAACTGCACGGCCGAGACATTCACCGCGATCGGCAACTCGCCCCACCCTGCTTCGACCAGTCGCCGCTGCGCCTTGGCGGCCGCACGGATCACCCAGCGGCCCAGCGCCAGGATCAATCCGGTTTCCTCGCACAGCTGGATGAACTCATTGGGGGGAATGAAGCTGCCATCGGCCTGCGGCCAGCGCAGCAGCGCCTCCAGCGCCGCCGGGCTGCCATCGCTGGCATGTCGGATCGGCTGGAAGTAAAGCTGGAACTCGTTGTCGATGGCCGCGTGGATGCGCCCGGCCAGGCGCAGGCGGTCGGCCAGCCGCGTGGTCACCGCTGCATCAAACCAGACCACCACGTTGCCCTCGGCGCGCGCCGCGTGCGCGGCCTGGGCCGCCATGCCGATCACCTGCTCGGCACGGTGGCCATCGCCGGGCACGTGCACGGCCACACCCACGCGCGGCTCGAACTGGTGCAGCGAATCCTTGCCGCGCATCGGCGCCGACACGATCTGCAGCAGGTCATCCAGCACGCGCTGGGTGTCATGCTCGGCACCGATGGCGAACACGAAGTCCTCCGCTGGCTGGAACGCCAGCGTGCCGCAGCGCGCGCCCAGGCCGCCGAGCCGGGTTGCCATCGACTGCAGGACGGCATCGCCGATCTCGCGGCCCAGCGTATCGGCGACCAGCTGCAGGCCGCGCAGCTGCACGAACGCGATGGTGTAGCCCGCCGTCTGCTCGTCCAGCTGCTGGGTCAGCGCGCGTACGTTGAGCAGGCCGGTGGCGGGGTTATGCCGCGCCTGATAGGCCAGGTCACGCTCGTAGGCCAGTCGCTCGCTGACATCCTCGGCCAGCACCAGACACGCCGGCTGGCCGTCAAAATCCAACTTGGACAGGTGCGCGCGCACTTCGAACACGCTGCCGTCCTTGCGCCGGTGCAGGCGCACCGCTGCGTCCTGCAGCTCGCCGACGCGGGCCTTGGCAATGGCCCCCTTGACCTCCTCCCAGCCTTCGCGCGGGCGGATGTCGAGGATGCTCATCGCCAGGAACTCCTCACGGCTGTAGCCGTACTGGCGCACCGCAGCGTCGTTGACCTCGATGAAGCGCAGCGTGTCCGGGTCGAACACCCAGAACGGTGCCGGGTTGCGATCGAACAGCAGGCGGAAGCGACGTTCCACTTCGCTCATCTGTTCGCGTGCCTGATAACGCTCGCTCAGATCGGTCAATGCACCGATCATGCGTCGCTCGCTGTCGGCCACCTCCACCCGCTGCCCGCGCGCACCCACCCAACGCACCTCGCCTCCGGGCAGCACGAGGCGGAACACCTGGTCGAGCACCGCGCCGCCGGCAAAAGCCTGGTCGAAGGCCTGCTGCAGGCGTGCGGTGTCTTCGCGGTGCACCCGCGCGAAGAAGTCGGCCACCGGCAATGCATCGGTCTGCACCCCGAAAATCTCACGCGCCAGCGGCGACCAGCGCAACAGCGCCGCGTCCTCATCCACGTACCAGGTGCACACGCGGCCCACCTGGTGGGCCAGGCGCAGCTCGGCGTGGCCCGCCTTCAGCTCTTCGGCCATCGACTGCTGGCGACGGGTAGTGCGGCGCACGGCATACAGCAGTACCAGCAGCACCACCACGTAAGCCAGCACGATCGCCACCGATGCCTGCAGATAGGGCCACCACGGCGCCAGCACGTCCTCATCAGCCAGACCCACCTGGACCGCCAGCGGACTGCGGTCGAGCGTACTGATGGTGGTGATGCGCGGCACGCCATCGACCACACCGGGCAGGCTGCCCAGCTCGACCACGACCTGTTTGCCGAGCAGGTCGCGCCGTGGCAGGTCATAGCGGCGCCCGACCGTGCCGTGTGGATCAGGCACGCGGGCCAGCATGTAGCCCTCGGCATCGCTGATCGAGACCAGCCCATGCGGGCCGACATCAAGGCCGCCGGCAATCCGCTGCAGTTCGGCGCAGCGCAGGCGCGCCAGCAGCCAGCGATCGCCGGCCATCGGCAGCGCCAGCGGCACCACCCAGCCGCCATCGCTGACCCGCAACGGCGGCCCGATGTACAGCGCGCTGCCCTGGCCGCGGCGCAGCGGGTCGGTCCACAACGGCAGCTGCAGGTCGCCCTTGCCGGCGGTCAGTGCACGGCCGTAGCTGTCCAGCACCACGATGCTGTGCAGTTCGGCATGGCGGCGCAGCACACCGGCAATGGAGGCATCGAGCAGGACCGGTGCCTGCGCAGGCACGCTGCGGAACACTTCGGCGGCATCGGCGGCAATGCCGGACATCGCCCGTTCCAGGTTGCGCAGCTCCATCGCCAGCAACCGCTCGCTGCCCACCGCCAGCGCGCGGCTCTGCCGTTGCGCCGCTTCCAGCCGGCGATGGTGGTCGTTGACCAGCATGGTGACCAGACCCGTCACCAGCAGCACGCCCAGCAGCACGCCGCCCCAGGTGATGGCGCGCAGTGGCCGGCCCAACGCCCGTTTCAGCGCGGGCATCGGTTGATCTTCCTTGTGCAGTCGGCTGGCTTCATGCGCGAACGAATCCTCCACGTCCCCGACCTCAACGGCCGGCGGACGCCATTCTTGACGCCTGACCCGGTCCTGCATGGCCACCTCCCCGTGTCCGCGCAGGGCTCCAGGGGCCAGCATGCACCACGTCGGTGACGGCGTGAAGATCGCGTCTGCGCGTTCAGCCAGATCCTGCACAGGGCGGGCCCCGCACGGGGGCGGCCAGCCGCGCCATAGCGGATTAGACTTGGGGTTTTCCGCTGCAAGAGAAGTCCATGTCCAAGCTGCGCCGTCCCACCCTGGCGCTGGCCATCGTTGCCAGCCTGTCCCTGGCCGCCTGTGACCGGCCGGCCGATCCGGCCGCCACGGCCACCGCAGCGGCCGATGCCGCCCCCGCTGCGGCCAAGCCGATGCTGGGCAGCTTCGGCTTCGATGCCAGCGGCATGGACCGCAGCATCGCCGCCGGCGACGACTTCTTCGGCTTCGCCAACGGCACCTGGGTGAAGAACACCGAGATCCCCGCCGACCGCTCGCGCTTCGGCAGCTTCAATGTCATCGCCGAGAAGACCCTGGCCGACACCCGCGCCATCCTTGAAGGTGCCTCTGGCAACACCCAGGCCAGCGGTGATGACAAGCTGATCGGCGACTACTACGCCGCCTACATGGACGAGGCCGCCATCGAGCAGCACGGCGTCGCGCCGGTGCAGCCGCAACTGAAGGCGATCGATGCGATCGCCGACAAGGCCGCCCTGGCCCGCACCCTCGGCGGCGAAGTGCGCGCCGACGTCGATCTGCTCAACGCCACCAACTTCTACACCGACCGCCTGTTCGGCCTGTGGGTGTCGGTGGACATGCTGCAGCCGGACCGCACCGCGCCGTACCTCGTGCAGGGTGGCCTGGGCATGCCCGACCGCGACTTCTACCTGGGTGATGGCCGCATGGCCGAGCTGCGCAAGCAGTACCAGGCCTACATCGCGCAGATGCTGCAGCTGGCCGGTGTCGCCGATCCGGCCGGCAAGGCACAGCGCATCCTCGCGCTGGAAACGAAGATCGCGCAGGCGCACGCCAGCCAGGAAGAAACCAACGATGTGAGCAAGGGCGCCAACCCGTGGACCCAGGCCGACTTCAATGCCAAGGCTCCGGGCATGGATTGGAACGCCTTCCTGGATGCGGCTGCGTTGGGCGACCAGCAGGACTTCATCGTGTGGCAGCCCAAGGCCGTGGCCGGCCTGTCCAAGCTGGTCGCCACCGAGCCGCTGGAGGTATGGAAGGACTACCTGGCCTTCCACGCTCTGGATCGTGCTGCCGCCTACCTGCCGAAGAAGTTCGCCGATGCCCGTTTCGCCTTCCACGGCACCGCGTTGAGCGGCACGCCGCAGCAGAGCGACCGCTGGAAGCGCGCGGTGGACGATGCCAATCATGCCGTCGGCGAAGCCATCGGCAAGCGCTACGTCGAGAAGCACTTCGACGCCAAGACCAAGGAACGCGCGGACGAGATGGCGAAGAACATCATCGCCGCCTTCGCCAAGCGCATCGATGCACTGTCGTGGATGTCACCGCAGACCAAGGCGCACGCCAAGGCCAAGGTGGCCGGCCTGACCGTGGGCATGGGCTATCCGGAGAAGTGGCGCGACTACACCGGCCTGGAGATCCGCCGCGATGATGCGCTGGGCAATGCGCAGCGCGCCGAGCTGTTCGAGTACCAGCGCAACATCGCCAAGCTGGGCAAGCCGGTCGATCACAGCGAGTGGGCGATGCTGCCGCAGACCATCAATGCGATGAACGTGCCGCTGGAGAACCGCCTGGTGTTCCCGGCCGCGATCCTGCAGCCGCCGTTCTTCGACGGTGCCGCCGATGACGCAGTGAACTACGGTGCGATCGGCGCGGTGATCGGCCACGAGATCAGCCATGGCTTCGACAACGCTGGCGCGCTGTTCGATGAAACCGGCAAGCTGCACAACTGGTGGACCGCCGAAGACCTGAAGCAGTTCAACGCCGCAGGTGACGCGCTGGCCGCGCAGTTCAGCAGCTACGAACCGTTCCCGGGCGTGCATGTGAACGGGAAGCTGACCCTGGGCGAGAACATCGCCGACGTGGCCGGCCTTGGCACCGCCTACGATGCCTACCAGCTTTCGCTGCAGGGCAAGCCGGGCCAGACCCTGGAAGGCTTCAGCCCGGACCAGCGCTTCTTCCTCGGCTTTGCCCAGGCCTGGCGCAGCAAGAGCCGCGAGCAGGCGCTGCGCAACTCGCTGCTGACCGACGTGCACGCACCGGGCCAGTTCCGTGCACTGACCGTGCGCAACATCGACGCCTGGTACCCGGCATTCGAAGTAAAGGAAGGCCAGAAGCTGTACCTGGCCCCGGACAAGCGGGTCAAGGTGTGGTGATGTAACCGGAACGGGCGCCGCAAGGCGCCCGTTTCATGTTCCGGTAGCTGCCAACCGTGGTTGGCACTTCTGTGGAATCCACGCCATGCGTGGGTGAGGCCCTGCGCGAAAGGCGTGCCAACCAACGTTGGCATCTACCAACGCGCGGCCGGCCACTCGCGAAGGATTTCCACCGGCACATCCATGCGCGCGCAGGCGCGGCTGGCCAGGCCATCGGGCAGCGCGCGGCGGAACAACGGCGCCATGCCCTGCATCAGCTTCGCCGCCGCCGCCGCCTGCGCGCGCTGGCGGCCAGTGCGCTCGAGCATGCCTTCGGCCCAGTCCGGCAGCAGCGCCGCTCCGGCGCCCAGAAACACCTCGCGCGACAACCCGGGCACCGGTACCGGCAGGCGCACGCCGGACAGTACCTCCAGCACCTCGCGCGAGCGCTCATCCACATACAGCTCCGGCTGCCGTGCACAGAAGTAAGCGGCCACTTCTGCTTCGCTGCGCGGCACGTCCAACGCGCCCAGTGCTTCGGCCACGCAGCGGTACTCATCGTAGTAGCGATCGGCGATGTGTCCGGGCACCTCGCGCCCGTAGCGGCGGAAGCCCTGCAGGAACCCGAACGCTTCGGTCACATGCACCCAGGTCAGCAATTGCGGATCGTCGGCGGCGTAGGCCTCGCCCTGCGCAGTCTGGCCGCGGATCTGCGCGTGGATGCGGCGCACCTTGGCCACCAATGCATCCACCTCGGCTGAGGGGGCATAGCTGGTACCGGCGACGAACGCGGTGGTACGGCGCAGGCGGCCGATCAGGTCCTGGCGGAAATTGGAGTGGTCGTAGACACCGGCCAACGCCCGCGGGTGCAGGGTCTGCAGCATCAGCGCACACAGCCCTCCCGCCAGCATCGAGGGCAATTCGGCGTGCAGGCGCCAGGTCACACTGTCCGGGCCGAACCACCCCGGATCACCCGGGGGATGGTCGTAATCGATGCCACTCTGGCCTCGGGGAAAGGCCTCCAGCACCCAGCGCCGGATTGGCGCGGTGACGGGGCGGGACAAACGCTGCAGCAGAGCCGGCATCACAGATCCAGAAGAGGCGGAAGAACGGCCGCAGGCTGCGCGGTCGGTCCTGATTCTGGGTGATCACGACGCCGACGGCGAGCCTCGGTGCTCAGCCACGGTTTCATGTGCAGCCGCAGCACGTTTCACCCTGCGACATCTTGTCGCAGGCCGCCACCACGATGTTGCGCCGCAGCAACATTCACCCATTCAGACAAAACCCTTACGGCACTTGGCATAACGCCCATTGCACGGCTCGCTGGAAGTGCTAGAACTGAACCCGCCACACCGTCCAACGCTGATCGACGCACGTTCCACAAGGAGCCAGCCATGATTGCTTTGTTCAAGGGTTTGGGACTACTGCTTCGCGACAACGAGCTCTACAACAGCCCGTTCGATAAACAGGTCGCGCACTGGCGCAACCTCAGCGAGCAGCAGATCCGCGATGAAGTGGCTGTGCTGGCCCAGGCCAAGTGCCAGTGGCTGATTGCTTCGATCGTTGGCTGGCAGGCGGCCTCGTTGCTGATCCTCGGGCTTATCACCAACTACCTGTGGCGCGACGACTACCACATCACCTTCACCCGTGTGGTCGTGGTGTTCGGCTCGTGGATCTCGATCCTGTTCGTGATCTGGTTCATGGCCAACATGTTCGACCGCACTGCGGGTTTCGAGCGCTGGATGAAGGCGTTCAACAGCCGTGCACGTATCAGCTCCAAGGCGGACAGCGTCGAGCACGTCGCCGAGGCGCTGGACCTGGCCGAGCACTACCCGGAAGTGCTGGACTACAAGCAGGCGGTCACCGCCAAGCGCGAACTGCGCCATGAGGACATCCGCATCATGACCGAGATCGGCCGCATGAAGCAGCACTCCGAACTGGTCGGCCGGCTGAACCATGTGGGCGAGACCGAACACCATCACGAACTGACGCTGCAACCTGCCTACTGACCCTCAGGAAAACGGGGGGGTCCACAATGCCACCGTGATCACTCACGGTGGCATTGTTCTATCGGGTCCTGGCTGACGCATTGGCGGAAGCCGTTGGGCAGACCACGCATGGCCTCGGTCCTGCCTGCTGCAACCGCGAACCGGCGCAGCGGCGGTGTAGCGCACGCGGCTTCGGGGCTGCAGGATGGATCAAGCACCAGGTAGCGGCAGGCGCCACTACTGCTGGCAATGCACTGGAAGCGCGCCTCGCCATCGACGACGGTACCCTTGCTGTACAGCGTATCCACGCCGTTGGCCTGGGTGCGGGTGATCGAGGTGTTGCGGGATTTTTCGCAGCCGGCCAGCGCCAGCACGACGACGCACGCAATCAGCAGACGGGGCATGTTCATTCCTCGGTGCAAGGGGGATGTAGCTGCGGCTACATGCCGCGGAACAGGCTCATGAATGGCTGGCTGACAACCAGCGTCTCCGTACGTCCACGCAGGCGCAGCACGCCGCGCCCGGTATCGTCACGGCTCACCGCCGCCACCGCCTTCATGTTGACGATGGTCGAACGGTGGATCTGGCGGAAGTGCTGCGGATCAAGCACTTCCAGCAGCTCGCGCAGCGGCGTGCGCAGCAGGCTCTCACCCGCAGCGGTGACCACGGTGGTGTACTTGTTGTCGGCGCGGAAGTAGGCCACATCTTCGAGCATGATCAGCTGCGTCTCGCGGCCGTTGCTGGCGGTGATCCAGGCCAGCGGCGGACGTTCCGCGTTCCCCTGCGTGGGTCCCAGACGCTGCAGCAGGCGTTCAAGCACCGCATCGTCCTGTCGCGCCGATGGCAGCCGCGACAGGATGCGCTCGCGGGTCGCCAGCAGGCGTTCGTCGCTGACCGGTTTCAGCAGGTAATCCATCGCCCCCTGCTCGAAGGCGTCAATGGCGTACTGGTCGTAGGCAGTAACGAACACCACCTGGGTGCGTGGACTCAGCTCGGACAGCGCACGCGCCACCTCGATGCCGCTGATGCCAGGCATGCGGATATCGAGAAAGGCGATGTCCGGCTGCGTCTCGGACAGCTGCTCCAGTGCGCTGGCGCCATCCTCGCATTCGGCCACCAGCTTCAGATCCGGCCACAGCCGGCCCAGCTGTTCCACCAGCGACTGCCGCAGCAGTTCCTCGTCTTCGGCAATCAGGGCTTCAAGCGGCATGGCTGCGCTCCTTGTGCGGCTGCGGCAGGGTCATGGTCGCGGCCACGCCACTGGGGAAGTTGGCCACGATCGCCACACCGGACTGCTCACCGCAGGTCAGGCGCAGGCGCTCGCGCAGGTTCTTCAAGCCGATGCCGGTGCCGCTGGTGCCCTGGCCGAAGCCCAGGCCGTCGTCGGCCACGGTCACGGTCACGTGGTCGTCGAAGCCGCGTGCCAGGATCCAGATCGTGCCACCGCCGGGCTTGGGTTCCAGGCCGTGCTTGATCGCGTTCTCCACCAGCGTCTGCAACGCCATCGCCGGCAGGTGCACGCCAAGCAGTTCGTTCGGTACCTGCACCTCCACCGCCAACCGCGCGCCCATGCGGATGCGCAGGATCTCCAGGTAGGCGCGGGTGCGCTCCAGCTCCACGCCCAGCGTGGACACCGATTCATCCACCTGCGGCAGCGAGCTGCGCAGGTACTGGATCAGATGACCGAGCATCTGCTCGGCGCGCGCCGGGTCGGTACGGGTCAGCACCTGCGCATTGGCCAGTGTGTTGTAGAGGAAATGCGGTTCCACCTGCGCGTGCAGCAGGCTCAGGCGTGCCACCGACAGTTCCTTCTCCACCTGGGTCTGTTCGGCCGCGGCCTGCTCGTCGCGGCGCTGATCGGCAACGTGGCGGCTGATGGCACGGGTGACCGCCTCGGCATTCTCGTAGTTGCTGCCCTCATCCAGCGCCAGCAGATCGGCCCACCAGCCGGCATCGGGTTCGAACAGCAGGGTGACGGTGCTGGTGCCCTGCCCCGGCGTGACCGTGGCCAGCACGCTGTTGCGCTTGATCGCCAGCCGTGCCGGCAGGTTCCAGCGCGATGGCTGCCGGCCGTTCCAGGGATCGACACGGCGCACGTAGGCGCGCACCTGCAGGCTGCCGGCCGAGCTCTCCACGTCTTCCACGCGCGGCAGCTCGGCGATGGCGGCTTCAACAACGGCGAAGGCCTGGCCGGCATCCATCGGCAGTTCCACCTGGCGGCGCTGGCGCCCGGACAGCGTGGTCGCATCCAGCCGGCCGGCGACCAGCCAGACCCGGCGCATGTGGGTGATCGCGCTGCCCAGCGCGGAAATCATCAGGAACATCGCCAGCAGGCCGAAGATCCAGCCCGGGCCGTCGTTCATGCCGCTGAAGATGCCGCTCCAGACCATGCCAGCGACGACCAGCGCCGCGGCCCAGGCCAGCAGGTGACGGAACAGGAGGGAGAGGCTGGCGAACACGGCGGCGCCTGGGAGGAAGGGGGTGAGCCGAGCATAGAGCGGCCCGCCGGGCAAACAAGCGGGCTGCGACGAAGGGTCGGAAAGCGGCGATGGAAGCCCGTGGGGAAACGCCGGGCATGGCCCGGCGCTACCAGGGGTGGCGGGGCGGAGCCCCGCTTTCCCTTACTTGCGCTGGTCGGCGCTGGCGTCACGCACGGTGCGGAACGACTCGTCCTTGCTCCAGTTCGGCCAGCTGCGCGAATTGGCCAACTGGTTGCCCAGCGTGTACAGCACTTCCAGGTCGCGGGCGGCACCGGCAAACACCCAGTCCGGCTGCCATTCGTCGCCCTGCTGGTGGTAACGCTTGGCGGTGTAGTCCTCCGAGGCCTTCTTGCCTGCCGCCACGCCACCGTCCACCCAGTCCTGGCCGGCCGACCAGGACAGCGCCGGCACACCACGCTTGGCAAACGGGAAGTGATCGGAGCGGAAGAACAGGCCGGCTTCCGGCTTCGGGTCCGGGGTGTAGCGGATGTCCCAGCCCTTGGCCACGTCCTTCAGCTGGTCCAGCAGCTCGAAGCGTGCCGCGCCGTAGATGCCGAAATCACGCGACGGGCCGAACGGCGCCATGCCGTCCATGTTGATCACGGCCACGGTCTTTTCCAGCGGATACAGCGGGTGGGTGGCGTAATACTCCGAACCCAGCAGACCCTTCTCCTCGGCGGTGACGGCCAGGAACAGCACCGAACGCTCGGGACGCTTGGCCTTGGCGAAACCGCGGGCCAGTTCGACCAACGAGGCCGTACCACTGGCGTTGTCCAGCGCACCATTGAAGATGCGGTCGCCGCGCGCATCCGGCTCGCCCACACCGATGTGGTCCCAGTGCGCGCTGTAGATGATCGTTTCGTCCGGATGGCGGGTGCCCTCCAGGCGCGCGGCCACGTTGTGCGAGGTGATCACTTCGGTCTTCACCGCATACTTCGCGTCCAGGCTGGCGCCGGTCAACGGCACCGGGGTGAAATCGCGCTGCTGCGCTTTCTTCTTCAGCGCTTCGAAGTCCTGCCCGGCCGAGCGGAACAGCTCCACCGCCAGGTCGCGCTGGATCCAGCCTTCCAGCAGCGGATGGCTGTCGGCGGGGTTGTCGCGCACCACGTCGAACATGGTGTTGGTGTTGGAGCCGGCCACGGTGGCCCAGCCGTACGAGGCCGGTGCGGTCTCGTGCACGATCAGCACGCCCAGCGCGCCCTGGCGGGCGCCTTCCTCGTACTTGTAGGTCCAACGGCCGTAGTAGGTCATGCCCTTGCCGTCGAAATCGCCCTGGCCGGTCTCGAAGTCCGGGTCGTTGATCAGCACGACGGCGATCTTGCCCTTCAGGTCCACGCCCTTGAAGTCATCCCAGTTGCGCTCCGGTGCCTTCACGCCATAACCGAGGAATACCAGCGGCGCCTTGCTGATGTCGACGTTGCTGGCGCCGTTCATGGCCGCGCGCACGGCGATCTGCTTGCCCTGCTCCAGCGCGATGGTCTTGCCAGCCTGGTGCAACGCCAGCTGCGGCGCGCCGACGATGTCGCCCTTGCGTAGCGGCACGGCCTGGGTCCACAGACGCTTGCCATCCTTGAGGTCGCCGCCCGGCTGCAGGCCGGCATCGGCGAACTGCTTGCTGAGATAAGCGATGGTCTTCTCTTCGCCAGCGGTGGCCGGCGAGCGGCCTTCGTAGGCGTCGGAGGCCAGTTCCTTGACGTCAGCGGAGATCCGCGCGCCATCGAATTTCGGGGTGGCCGCCATCAGTGCGCTGGACACCGACAGGGCCAACACGCCCAGTACTACTCGCTTCATTGCTCTCTCCAGCAGGGAAATCCTTCTGGAGTGTAAGCGGTTCGACCAGGGTACGCGCCACCGTCTGCGCGCTGTCGCTCCGCCGAAACAAAAAGGGGACGGAGGGGATTAAGGCGCTTCTGGCACAGGCCAGATACGGCTTAATCCCCTCCGTCCCCTTTTTCAGCGTGTTACCAGTTCGGGTCTTCGGCCGGGGCGGCGGCGGGCTTGGGCTTCGGCTTGGCAGCCGGGCGTGCGGCAGCAGCAGGGGCAGCCGAAGCGGTCGCGCCGGCAGCCGGCTTGCTGCCCAGCTTCTGGCGCAGTTCGATCTGGCCCGGGCGGAAGCCGCCGCGCATCGCGTCGACGCCATCTTCAAGGGTGCCGTAGGAGGTCTGTGCGGCCACCCGGTCAATGCGGATGGTGCAGCACGGATGCTCGCTGCGGCCCAGCGAGCGGCCGGTCTGCGGGTCCTTCAGTTCCTCGCCCAGGCGCACGGCCTGCCAGCGCTGGCCGGCCTGCAGCGTTTCGCCGCCCTGGCTCAACACCACCTGGTCACCGTCCACCGAGACCACCGATACCGGGAACAGCGTGGTGACGATCGTGGTGCCGATCTGGCCGGACAGCGATTCCATCATCGCCGCCGCCATGTTGCGGCCGTTGACCACCCGCGGCAGGGTGCTCGGGCCCGTGGAAGCCAGCTGGTGGTCGAAGCTGTCGGACATCACCACCTGGCCGGTGGTGGCGTTGATCAGGCGCAGGGTGATACGGCCGCCACCGGAGTACGAGGTCACCTGGCGATCGGACATGCGCAGGTTGCGCACGCTGCGCGGGTACTCGAAACGTTCGATGGTCGGGATCAGGATCAGGTCGGTCGCCAGCTGCTGGCCCACGCGCGCGGTGTCCTGCAGGCGTACGTTGCCACTGTTGATGTGGTCGATCTCGGCCTGCAGTTCGTCGCCGAACTCGCGGTCCAGCACGATGAAGCGCTGGGTCTGGGTCAGCGTGTCGGACAGGCGCGCACGGATCGCGTCGGCCACTTCGTCGGCACTCACGCGGCCATCGCCCACGGCATAGCTGCCGGCCTTGGTACGCGGCAACGCGACCACGATCTTCGGCTTGCCCTGCTCGTCCGGTGCGCGGTACTGGGCGATCTGGGCACGCACGCGCACCTTCCAGTAGCTGCGCATGCTGCGGTGGGTGACATCGGAGTCGAAGGAACTGGCGCCACGCTTGGCGTCGACGTTGATCTTCTCCTCGTAGCTTTCCTTGTAACTGGCCGAGGCCGAGCCACTGCCATCGGAAGCCTTGAGCGAGGCCTGCCCGGAGGCATTGGCCGACGCTGACCCCTTGAAGCTCCAGCCCTCGTCACTGGCGCGCACGCGGGCGATGGTTTCCTCGTCCAGCTGCCGCACTTCCTCCTGCGACAGGATTTCATAGCCCAGCACCGCGCCCTGCGAGCCGGCGATCATCTGCTGGGTGAACGCGTCGGCGCGGATATCGCCGACGTGTTCGTCATCCACATCCACATGCAGGCCTGCACGCAGGCTCTGCATCTGGCTGGCCACGCGTACGCCGTTGACCTGCGCCACCGCCGACTGCAGCGCCGCCAGCACCGCCAGTTCCGGGGTGCTGCCGATGCCATCGGCCTCGCGCGCGACCTGGGTGGTGCCGCCGAAATCCGGCGTGCCACGCAGGGGCGCTGCTTCCACTGGCGCATTGCTGGCCAGTGCACTGGTTGCCTTGTCCTTGGCGGGTGTGGGCGCATCGGCGGCCGGGGTGTCCTGCTTGCCACAGGCTGCAAGCAGCACCGTGGCCAGGCCCAGACCGATCAAACGGGAGGTCGTACGCATGGGGATTGCCCTCGGATCAGTTCATCTTGTCCAGCTGGCCCAGCATCGAGTCAGCGTTGGACGGCACCTTCACCTTGCTCTTCTTGGCAAAGGTCACGGCCGACTTGGTCGAGCCGTACAGGCCCTGGATGAAGCCCGGCGATTCCTTGGCCACCCAGGCACCGGCGGCCAGCTTGCGGCCGACGGTGGCCAGCTGGGTTGCGCCCAGGTTCTTCATGCCCGCGGTGAAGTTGCTGGCTTCACCACCCAGCTTCTGCGCTTCGGCGGCCGAGGCCAGCAGCGAGACCACGCCTTCGGCATAGTGCTGCTTGGATTCGGCATTGAGTTCCGGCTGCGCGGCCTGGCGCTCGTTGATCGCGGCCTGGGCGGCTTCGCTGACCGAGACCGACTTCTTCATCGCATCAACGCTGACCGAACCCGACGACAGCGCCTGGCGCTCGGCTTCCAGCAGCTGCACCTGCTCGGCCAGGCCGAAGGCGCGGGCGAACGAGGTCTGGGCCTGCAGCGAGTGCGACTGCGAGGTGACGAAACGGCGCACCAGTGCTTCCTGCGCGGCTTCGTTCGGCGCGGCAGCGCTGGAGGCGCTGCTGCTGGAAGAACCGGAGGTGGAGCCGGCCAGATCCTTCAGCTTGCCCAGGCCGGCGTGGGCCGGCATCGACAGGGTGGCGGCCGCGATGGCCAGGACAAGAGCGGTATTGCGGATCATGAGAAGTCCTTTGGGAGAGACGGCCGCGGTGCGGCGCGTGGAAACACGGTGGTAGCGCCGGGCCATGCCCGGCGGAAACGGCCAGGGATCAGCGGACCGCCTTGACGTTCAGCTCGTTGATCATCTGCTGGGCGGCCTTCTCGGCAGCCAGCTGCAGCGCATTGGTACGGGCCACGGTTTCATTCGGGCCGGTGCCGGAGAACTGCACCGGGCCGACCGACGACACGGTGCGCGGGAAGCGACCGGTCACGTCCAGCACCTTGCCGGTGACGGTGACGAACACGCGGGTGTTGCCACTGGCCGGATCGCGATCGCGCATGCCGACGTCGAGCGTGCCTACGGCAATGTAAGGGATGTTGGCGGCGCGGATGCCATTGGCGGTGTCACGCAGGGTCGCCGGGGCCAGGTCGTTGCCGGTGCTGAAGTCCTTGCGGATACGCTCGATGCTGAGCAGGCCGCGCGACTCGCCTTCCACGTATTCGGCTTCAACCACTTCGTAGCCTGCGGCGCTGAAGGCACCGGTCATCGCTGTGTTGACCTCGGCGGCGTTGGCCACCTTCCAGCTGATGTTGTCGGCGCGCGCGGTGGTGCTGCCACCGCTGGTAACCGACACCGAACCGTTCTGGTTGATGCTGCCGTTGGTGCTGACCGAATTGCCACGGAAGCTGTCGCCTTCGCGGGTGTTCTCGCTGTAGCTGCTGCTGGCGTCGACGCGTCGGTACTCCTTGTCCTGGAACGACTGCACAGTGTCCTGCGAGCGCGCCATGAACAGGAAGGTCAGCAGCGAGCGCTGGGCTGCAGTGGCACCGGCCACGGCCGAACCGGCATCCAGCTTGGTCTGCAGCAGGGTGGTGTTGATCTCGGCACGGACGGTGACGCTGTAGGTCTTGGCCTTCTTGTCCTCGGTGTCCGACAGCTGCACCGCGCTGAGCACATAGCGGTCGATTTCACCGATGAACTCGGCGCGGCGTGCTTCGAACAGGCGCAGCTTGGCCGCGCCGGTTTCGGCGATGTACGCCTCCAGGGCATTGACCTTGGCCTTGTTCAGGGCCTGGGCACGGGTATCGGCACTCAGGCGCAGGCCGTAGCTGGCCGAGCCGGTACCACGCGAACTCGCGGTCTGCGCAGCGACCGGCGAGGCCACCACCAGCGCGATGAGGATGAGCAGGATGGTACGCATCAACGACATGACTTGATCAACTCCTGGAGGGCTTGGGTCTGCTGCTGCAACGGGCGGCCGCCCGGCTTCTGTTCGTCCAGCCAGGCGCGCGAATCGGCGCGCTTGGCGGCAGCGCCGGCGAAGGCATCGAAGCCCGCCAGCAGGGTTTCGTAGCTGGCCGACCACTGGTCGACCCGCCACTGCGTGGCCGGCACCACCTTGGTGGCACCCTTGCGCAGCGGCTGTTCGAAATAGACCTTGCCGGAGAACGGCTCGGTCACCTTGGCGGTGAAGAAGGCGCCGAACAGCATCGTCTTCATCGCCGGGGTTTCTTCAATCACGCCGTTCTTCAGTGCATCGACCTGCAGGTGGATGACGTAGTCGGGTTCGGGAATCTTCAGCTGGTAGACCTTGCCATCGGCAAAGCGGGCCGCCATCGCGCCACCGATCGCCTGCCCGGAGGCCGGCGGCAGCAGGCCGACGCCGGTGTTGGACGACACCGTCTTGGACAGCTCATGGGCCAGGGTGGCGCGCAGCGGCGCTTCCCATGTCGGGTCGGGCAGCTTGGCGCGCACCGCGTCGGACAAGGTCACCCCCCCCACCTGCAAGCGACGCACGGCGGCGTCGGGCAGCCGGGCCTGCGCCAGGCTGCCCGCGAGTACCTGCGACAGGCTGGTATCGGCGCCGCCGTACAGCAGATCGGCAACGATCGCGTCGATATCGTCGTTGTCCGGACGGTAGTCCTGCACGTCGATGCGCTGCAGGGTGAGCGGATAGGAGGCAATCACCTGGCGCTCGCGGAAGTCGAAGAACAGCGCCTGCAGCGCCACTTCCACCAGCACCTTGTACTGATCGCCGATCGGCTCGACCGAGACCAGTTCGCGGTCCAGCGCAGCGGCCAGCACGGTGGCGCTGGTGGTGCCGTCCAGCATCGCCACCGGCTGGTCGATCAGCTGCAGGTGGGCCGGCGCACGGCGCTTGAGCGACTGCGCCAGGGTCTGATTGAGCGGAACCAGGCCGCGCTTTTCCAGCACGGCATGCGCATGCGGCGTGGTCGCCTGCACAGCAGCAGCATCCGCGGTGTAGGCGAAACCGGCCCAGTAAGCCTGCTGTGATTTGTCTGCGGCGTGGGCCATCATCGGCCATACGGCCAGGCTCAGGGCACAGGCAAGCAGGCGCGCAAAAGCGCGCGATGCGCTCTTCGTCCTTGAATACATCCAACCGCTCCTCGGTCAATACGCACGAAACGCGGACGCTCATGCGTCCGCTGGGCGCGAAACATAGCCGCTCACGGGCCCGCCGACAAGTGCTGCGTTCGCAGGGCTATTCCGTGGAGGGCAAACCGGCCCGCTTCCGTAGCAGGCCACGCTCCGCCTGGTTTTGACTGAGTCTGGCGGCTTCGGCAAAGGCGTCACGTGCGTCCTGCTCACGCCCCATCGCCTGCAACAGCTCCCCACGCACCACCTGCAACGGTGCGTAGTCGCGCAACCGCGCGTCGTCCAGCAGGGGTTGCAGCTGCGCCCATGCCGCGAAGGCACCTTCGCTGCGCAGGATCGCCACCACCCGGTTCAACGCCACCACCGGCGAAGGGAGCACCTGCAGCAGCTGAGCATAGAGCGTGGCGATACGCGGCCAGTCGGTGGCGTCGGCGCGGCGTGCGCCGGCGTGGCAGGCCGCGATGCGTGCCTGAAGCACGTAGGGGTCCTGGCCGCCACCGGCTGCCAGCGCGCGGGCCAGCACCTGCTGCCCGCGATCGATCTGCAGCCAGTCCCACTGCGCCCGGTTCTGCTGGTCGAGCAGTACCGGCGCGCCGCGCGCATCAACCCGTGCCGCCGCCCGCGATGCCTGTAATTCCATCAAGGCCAGCAGGCCCAGCACCGGCGGTACCGGCAAGCGGTGGGCGAGGATGCGTGCCAGCCGCAGCGCTTCCTCGCACAGTGCCGGGCGCATCCAGTCATCGCCTGCGCTGGCCGCATACCCTTCGTTGAACACCAGATAGATCGCCTCCAGCACCGAGGCCAAGCGCTCGGGCATCGCCTCCGCGCGCGGCACCTCATAGGGCACCTGCTTCTGCGCCAGGGTGCGCTTGGCGCGCACGATACGCTGGGCGATGGTCGGCTCCGGCTGCAGGAACGCGCGCGCGATCTCCACCGTGGTCAGGCCGCCGAGCAGGCGCAGCGTGAGGGCCACCCGCGCATCGGCCGGCAGCACCGGATGGCACGCCACGAACATCAGCCGCAGCAGGTCATCACCCAGGTCATCCTCCAGCGCCTGGCTGTCATCCGGCGCCGGCAACGCAGCCGGATGCAGTTCCTCGCCCCATTGCGCGTGCTGCTGCGCCACGCGCTGGTGCTGGCGCAGCACATCGATGGCACGGTTGCGCGCGGTGGTCATCAGCCAGGCTCCGGGATTGTCCGGGATGCCCTGCGCCGGCCAGCGCTCCAGCGCGGCCAGCCAGGTGTCCTGGGCAAGCTCCTCGGCGCGGCCGACGTCACCGCCGAGCAGCCGCGCCAGGCGCGCGATCAACACCGGCGACTCCATCCGCCAGAGGGTTTCCAGACGCTGCGTCAGTGCGGGATCGTGCATGTGCGGATCACAGCATGCACGCCCCCCCGGCACAAGCGCGATGCGGCGCTCAGCCCGGCTCACCATCCATGTGCGCGATTTCCCACAGATGGCCATCCAGGTCCTGGAAGCCGCGCTGGTACATGAAACCGTAGTCGCGTGCCGGCTGCGGCTCGCTGGCGCCCGCGGCCAGCGCCTTGTCCACCATCACGTCCACCGCCTTGCGGCTGTCCGCCGACAGGCATGTGATCACCTCGGTGTGGCTGTGTGCATCGGCAATCGGCTTGGTGGTGAACTGCTTGAAGAACGGCTGGGTCAGCAGCATCACGAAGATGCTCTCGCTGATGACCATGCAGGCGGCATCGTCGTTGGTGAAGGTCGGGTTGAAGCTGTAGCCCAACGCGGCGAAGAAGGCCTTGGATGCGTTCAGGTCCTGCACGGGCAGGTTGACGAAGATCATCTGCGGTTGCGGTGCACTCATCGGTGAAGCTCCTTGTGGATGAAAAAAGAGGGGATCAGGGCTGCTTCATGCAGTTGACCATCCACGGCTTGCCGTAGCGGTCGATCAACATGCCCCAGCGATGTGCCCAGAAGGTTTCAGCGATCGGCATCTGTACCTGGCCGCCTTCGGCCAGCGCAGCGAACACGCGCTCGGCCTCTTCGATGCTGTCAACGTCAACGTTGATGGTGGTCGAGCCACCCTCGCCGCCGCCAGGGCCGTCGGCCGCCATCACGATGGCGTTGCCGATTTCCAGCTGGCTGTGTGCAACGTGGTCCAGCGTTTGCGCCGGCATCTCGTTGCAACCGGGCATGCCATCAGACGGCGGCATGTCGCGGTACTTCATTTCCGAGGTGACCTGGCCACCGAGTGCCTTGGCATAGAACGCCATCGCCTCGTGGGCCTGGCCGCTGAAGCCGAGGAAGGGAATCAGTCGCATGGCAATACTCCGTTGTGTACATCAGGGCGGTAGCGCCGGGCCGCGCCCGGCGGGAGAGAACGCGATCAGCCTTCCAGCTGTGCACGCAGACGCTGTTCCTGCTGCTGTAATTCGGGAGTGAAGGCTTCGCCGAAGTCTTCAGCGGAAATCAGCGGGCGCAGCTCCAGCGCGCCGCCGCTGCCGAATGGCGCGCGGCTGGCCCACTCGACGGCTTCCTCCAGCGAACGCACGTCCCACAACCAGAAGCCGGCGATCTGCTCGCTTGCGGGGCCGAACGGACCGGCCTCGACCGCGGGTGCGCCGCTGCCGAAGTGAATGCGGCGGCCACGCTGGGTGGCGTGCAGGCCTTCACCGGCCAGCATGATGCCGGCGGCCACCAGTTGTTCGTTGAATGCGCCCATTTCGGCCAGTTCCTGCTGGCTGGGCATGCGGCCGGCTTCGGAGTCGGCGTTGGCCTTCACGATCACCATCACTTTCATTGCAGTCTCCCGTGGGGACGCGTGGTGCGTGCCCTTCACTGGGTACAACGAACCAGGGGGCTGGGAATCGACACGTCTGTTGGAAATTTTTTCCTTCCGCGGAGAGCGCGCCTTCGGCGGGAGGCGGCGAACGGCGGAGCCCCTCCGTGGTGGGGTGGGTTGGTCGCTGAAAGCTGGTTTCCTGTGGGTGGGCCGGTCGGGTGGGATTGGCGGGGACGCCGTGAACCCATCCATGGGGGCTTAGCCGCGCCATCCATGGCGCGGATACCCCGCCAACCCCACCCGACCGGCCCCAGACAGATTCCGGTGGCCGAACCACCACGGGAAGATCAAGAGAAAAGGCAGAAGCAGAAGCAAAAGCAACAGCAACGGCGGTTGGCTGGCGGCCTCGGCTTTGCGAGCGAAGCGACCCGCGTTTGCCTTTGTTCTTGATGTTCCGTGGTGGATGACCCAGGAACCTGTCCAAGGCCGGGTGGGTAGGCGGGGCGGGGGTGTCCGCGGCATGGATGCCGCGGCCAAGCCCCCAGGGATGGGTTTACGGCGTCCCCCGCCCCGTCTACCCACCTGGCCAACCTCATGAACTCTGCTTCGGCTTCCACCACGGAGGGGCTCCGCCGTTCGCCGCCTCCTGCCGGAGGTGCGCCTCCCGCGCTGCAACATGCCCACGCGCAGACCTGCGCCATCATGGGCACCCCGCCCCCGCCAGGACCGTGCCATGCAGCAGTACCTGCTTCTGATCTATATCGAGCCTGCCCTGCTGCAGGCCCTGCCCAGCGAAGAATTCAACACGCTGATGCGCGACTGTCTGGCGCACGCCGACAAGCTGCAGGCCGAAGGCACCCTGCTGGCGGCGCAGAAACTGCAGCCGGTCGAGACCGCGCAGACCCTGCGCGTGCGTGATGGCCACAGCCGCGTGCTCGATGGTCCATTCGCTGAAACCCGCGAACTGCTGGCCGGCTTCAACCTGATCGTTGCCCGCGACCGCGACGAAGCCATGCGCATCGCGCGCGACTTCCCGTGGGCACGCTTCGGCAGCATCGAAGTACGGCCGCTGGAAGACATGGACGCCGAGCGCGAACGCTGCGGCGCCCCGGCCGCTGCTATGGCAGCAGCCGGACTCTGATCTCGCGCGGGCCCACACCTTCGTTGCCGCTGTAGTCGCGCACGCTGGCACGCACGATGTACTCGCCCGGCGGTAGCGCCGCCGGCTGCCAGCGGCCGGTCTCCATCAGGCCATCGCGCACGGTGTTGGTGGCCAGGTAGCGGAAGCGGGTCACCGCACTGCCGTGCACGGTGATGCCACTGTCCGGGGCGTAGGCCACCCGCACCGCCTCCTTCTGCGGTGGCATGCGGTTGAACACGATGTTCCAGCGCGGCTGCTCGTAGCCCTGCAACGGTTGCCCGCCGGCCCCGAGGATCTGGAAGCCCACCTGGTACATGCCCAGGCGGCGTCGCGGCAGGTTGTTGTCAACCTGGTCCCAGGCCTCGACCACGATCTGCACGCCGCGTCCCTGGCGCGCCACCATCACCACGCCATCGCTGCCGGCGGTCATCGGCTGGTCGTTGTCGTCCAGCAGGGCGACATCGGTGATACGCGGCGCGAAGTGGTCGGCGTAGTTGTGGAAGCCCAGCGCCACGGCATTGGTCTCGAAGCCACCGCTGCCCACCGCCAGGTGCACATGCGCCTGGTTGTTGATGCTGCCCAGCCGGTCGCCGACATGGATGCGGGTGCCGCGCCGCACGCGCATCCGCTCCAGCTTGCCCTGCTCGTCATACAGCGCCTGCCAGCGTGCGTCGAACGGTTCATCGCGCGGGGTGCGGCCCACCCGCATATGGATGTACTTGAGGCGATCCACCGCCAGGCCCTCGGCCTGCTCGCCCAGGCTCCACGCCGCCATCGGGCTGCTGATCTTGCCCTCGGCGATCGCCAGCACGGTCTGGCCGACATCACCACGCACGTCGAAGCCGCCGTGCAGGTGGTGGCGGCTCTCGCCCTTGAAGTTGCCCCGCACTTCGCCCAGCGTGCCGACCACTTCGTGCCAACCGTCCTGCGGAGCCAGCGGCCAACGTCCACCCGTCTTCGGCAACGCGGCATCGGCGGCGGGGCCGACCAGCGCCGGCGCCGGAAGTTCGCCCACCGGCAGCGGACGCAGGCGGTGCAGGCGATAGCTGGCCGCATCAGCCACCAGCACGCTGCCATCGGCATCCATCGCCAGGCCACTGGGGCGGGCCAGCCGCGGCAGGCGGCCGTTGCCGATCAGCGCGATCTGATGGCCCTGCGGCGTCACCTGCACGATGCGGCCATCGAGGTCACCCACGTACAGCACGCCGTCATGCGTGGTCGCCAGTGACAGCGGCCCATTGATCACGCCGCCGGCACCGAGCAGAGTGCTGACCGTGCCATCGACGCCGACCCGGCGCACCGCGTTGTTGAACAGATCGGCCACCAGCAGCGCACCCTGCGCATCGAAGGCCAGCGCAACCGGGGTATCGAAGCGCGCGTCGGCACCCACGCCATCGGCGAAGCCCGGGCGCGCACCACCGGCCACGGTGCGCACGGTGCCATCGGTGCCGATCACCCGGATGCGGTCGTTGTAGGTGTCGGCCACGTAGACCTGGCCCTGCGCGTCCACCGCAATGCCCATCGGTGCATCGAAGCGTGCCCGCGCGGGGGGGCCATCGGCAAAGCCCTGTTCGCCGCCAGCCAGCGTGCTCACCTGGCCGTCAGTGCCGATGCGACGGATCGCGTGATTGCCGGTGTCAGCCACGTAAAGGTTGCCCTGGGCATCGGCAGCAATGCCCGAGGGCGTATTGAAGCTCGCTTGCAGCGCCGGGCCATCAACGCGCCCCTCGCCCTGCCCGGCCACGGTTTCAACGCGGCCATCGGGCAAGCGACGGCGGATCCGGTTGTTGTCACCGGCATCGGTGAAATAGACGCTGCCATCGGCGGTGCGCAGCAGCGCATACGGATCGGCGAAGCGGGCCTGCGAGGATGCACCATCGCGGTCTCCGGGATGGCCATCACCGGCCAGCGGCTCGATCTGCGCGGTCCATGCCAGCGGCGTGGGGACCGGGCCCACAGGTTCAGACGGCGTGTGCAGCGGTGTGTCCCACCAGGTTGCGGCCAATGCCACCGCTGTTGCCAACGCGACCCCTGCCGCCATCCATTGCCACCGTGCCATCGCGCTGCACCGCCCTGCCTGCTGCCTGAAGAGGCACCGACAATAGACGCTGCGCGCGTGATCCGCCACGGCCAATCGTGCGTTCAACTGCCAGAGTTCCATTCCTCGCGCTTGTTCTGGCCAGCCGCAGCGGGTTCAATGTTGTTCCCACGGATGGAGATCCTCCATGCCCCGCCTCGTCCCCCTCGCCGTTCTGCTGCTGGCGGCACTGGCCGGTGCTCCCGCCCGCGCATCGATCACGGTAGCGCCGCAGAAGCCGTCCATCACCGCTGATGCCGTGCACGCGGCCTACGCCACGCGCTGGGATGAAGCCATCCAGCAGGCGCGCAGCGGCAATACACTCGGCGCGCTGATCAGCATGGAGCAGCTGATGGAAGATCCGCTGCTGGACGACTTCGATGCCGAGCATCGCGGCCGCGCCTCGCAGGTCGCCGGCTGGACCGCGCTGATGCAGAAAAAGCCGGCGCTGGCCCGTCGCTACCTGCAGCGGGCCCAGGACGCCCTGCCGGAAGATGCACAGGTCCTGCTCACCCAGGTATCGGTGGAGTTGTCGGACAACCAGCCAACGGCCGCAACGAAATTCCTGGTGAACGCACTCAAGCATGCCGATGCGCCGTTGCCGGTCGATCAGCATGCCATCAACTACCTGCAGTACCGCCTGCGCGATCAGCCACAACAACGCCTGCAGCTGCTGAAGGCACTGTTCGACAATGGCTGGAAGAGTGGTGGCCTGGAACCGACCGGCCTGTGGCTGACGCTGGCCACGCTGCAGGCCGACAATGGGCGCGGCGACGACGTTCCCACCACCCTGGCCCGCATTGACAGCCCGGCCGAGATCATCCGCCTGCGCAGTGACACGCGCTTCGACCGCTACGTGGATCGCAGTGACGCCCGCTTCGATCCTGTGCAGGCCGCGCAGCGCCACCTCGATCAGCTGCGTGTTTCCGGCCTGCTCGACCGGGCGCTAGACGCACGTATGGCCGAATTCAGCACCACCCTGCTGATGCTCGATCGCAACGCGGAGGTGCTGGCACTGACCGATGGCATGGCCCGCGCGGCGGCCGAGGGTGAATCGCCGGGAGCGGCCGAAGCGGAATGGGTGGCGTGGCTGCTCAACAGCCGCCTCACCGCGCTGCGCCGGTTGGGCCGCAACGACGAGGCGCTGGCCATGGCCAAGCAGGCTGAACGGATTGGTGCGCTCGGCCCGGATGGCATCGAGCACCAGATGAATGTCGGCTTCGTGCTCAGCTCACTGGGCCGCATGCAGGACGCCGCCCGCGCGGTGAATGACCTACCGGGACTGGCCGGCTATGGCAAGGCGGCTCAAGCGCTGCTGCAGTTCGCCGCCGCCCGCGAGCGTGGCGACGCCAAGGCCGTGGACGCTGCGCGCGTGGTGATCCTCGCCCAGCGTGATGACGCCCGCCTGTTCCATCGCGAGATGCTGCTGGAGGAAGGCGACCTGGACGGTGCCGCTGCGGTGCTGATTGAACAGCTGCGATCGCCGGTCGAGCGCGGCGAGACCCTGGCGAGCCTGCAGGACCTGCGCACCTATCCCTCGCTGCCGGGCGATGTGCGCGTCGATGCAGGCTGGCGTGCGCTCAAGCAGCGCGCGGACGTGCAGGCCGAGGTCGCACGATTTGGCCGCATCGAGCGCTACGACCTGGTCAGCACCTCGACCTCGCGCTGAGCATCGCCACGGCAACCGGACAATCGCAGGTACAGCACCACGCCTGCGGCCATATCGACCCTGGCGCTTGTACCGGCGCGGCAATCGAGCTTCAATCAGCACATTCCATGGAAGGGTGACCCGCATGCAGCGTTGTCCATCTGCCAGGCTCCTGTTGCCGTTGCTGTTGCTGTGCCTGGTGATCGCGCCGGCTGCCGCAGCGGCCACCCTGCCCGCACCGAAACTGACCGGCGCGATGCCCGAGGCCACGCTGGATACGCAGCTGGACGCGGCGTGGGAGGCTGCGCGGCGAGGCGACAGCGTTGGTGTGCAAGCGCTGTTGCAACGCGTACTGCACGATCCACGGCTGGCTCGCAGCAGCAATGCTCTGCAGGGCCAGGCTGCCGGGCTTGCGGCATGGCTGGCGATCGAAGAAGGGCGGACCGAGGACGCACTGCGCCTGTTGCAGCAGGCGCAGGACTTCAGCCCTGACCTGACCTTCCCGCTGGACATCCGTGTGTTGGCCTTCGCACGTGCCGATCGCCCCGTGGAATCCGCGCGCGCCGTGCGCGAGGCGCTGGCGATGACCGCCGATGAGGCCGGTACGCGCTTCTCGCCCGCCCTGGTGCGTTATCTCACCCAGGCGTTGCGCGACAACGATGCGGCGTTGCAGCCGCTGCTGCTGGCGCTGTTCGAGGCCCGCTGGACCGAAAATCAGCAGGATCCCCAGCAGCTGTGGGTGTGGCTGACCGAACTGCAGGTGGAGAGCGGCCACGCCGATGCCCTGCAGCGCACCGTCGCCCGCATCGACCAACCGGAGCCGCTGCTGTATCTGGATATCGATCGCCGCTTCGATGCCGCGATGGCGGCCCGCACCGATCCGCTGTCCGTCGAGGCGGCGCTGGCCCGCCACGTGGACCGGCTGCGCGATGCGGCCCAGGCCCATCCAGCGGACCTGCCCCATGTGCAGCCGCTGGTCAGCGCGTTGCTGCTGGCTGGCGACCACCCGGGCGTGCTTGAGGCCAGCGCGGCATGGGCCACGGCCACGCCGGAAGACTACCTGTACGATCCCGAGGCGACCGATCTGGTGGCCTGGATGCTCAACACCCGCGCCGAGGCCCAACGGCGCCTGGGCCAGACCGAGGCGGCGCTGGCCACGCTGCGGCGGGCCATGTCCTTCGGTGTCGGCGGCCAACCGGCGGTCAGCCAGCAGTTGAACCTGGCGCTCTGGCTGGCCGATGCCCAGCAACCGGCGCAGGCACTGGCGCTGCTGGCCGACCTGAAAGGGGCCAGCCCCTATGGCGAAAGCGTGGCCGACCTGGTCCGGGTCATTGCCTACCAGCAGCTGCATGACGCGCAAGGCGTAGCGCGCGCCACCGCCGCCATTGCCGGGCGCACGGGCAACGATCGCCAGCAGTACCTGCACGCAATGCTGGCCCAGGGTCGTTTGGAGGAAGCGGCCAACGATCTCATCGCGCGCCTGCGCGATCCGCAGACCCGCCAGGCCTGCCTGCGGGAGGTGCAGCAGTATGGTCAGATTCCCTTGTGGCCATTGGCCGCCGAGCGCCACGCGCGCCTGCTGCAGGTGCTGCAGCGCGACGACGTGCAGGCGGCGATCGAGGACGTCGGCGTGCGCCGTCGGTATGCGTTGTTTCCCTTCGAGTAGGTACTACTTCGCCGGCACCTCGGCACGGATGCCCATCGCCTCGCGGTAGCGGGCGTACAGGGCCATCACCTTGTCGACGTAGGCCAGGGTTTCGGAATACGGCGGCACCCCTTTGTAGCGAGTGACCGCGCCGATGCCGGCGTTGTAGGCGGCCGCCGCCAGCGGCCGGTCGCCGTTGTAGCGGCGCAGCAGCGTGCGCATGTAACGCGCACCGCCATTGATGGACTGCTGCGGTGAGAACGGATCGCTTACCCCGTATTCCTGCGCGGTATCGGGCATCAGCTGCATCACGCCCTGTGCGCCCTTGCTCGACACCGCCAACGCATCGAAGTTGCTTTCGGCGTGGGCGATCGCGCGCAGCCAAGCGTCGTCGACACCGGTCGCCTTCGCCGCGGCCTTGAATTGCTTTGCGTGCTGCGCCAGCTGCGGCTTGCCGACCTTGCCCAGTCCCTCGTGGGCCGGTTCGCCCGGCGGCGTGGCCACGGTGAATTTCAGGAATACCCGCGAGCCGGGCAGGTTGCGGGTGGAATAGACCAGCGCGCCGTCCTGCTCGCGCTCGTACAGCACGCCGCTGAACACCCCCATGTTGCCCCACAGGTTCGGGGTCTGGATGGCGTTGTCGTCGATCTCCTTCGGCGTGCACCGCGATCCCGGCTCCGGTGCGGTGGCCAGGCTGACGGTGTTGCCCTGCACGCAGCGGTAGACCGTGCGCGCGCTGGCCATCCCGGGCCACAGGCCGGGCAGCAGCAACAGCACGAGCAGGAGGGGGCGGTGGGTCATGGCGGCCGGATGATCCGGCCGCGGCCGCTAACACTGGGTGAATGGGGGAGTGGCAGGGCTGCGCCCTGCTCCTGCAGAGGCAACGTCAACATCCAGAGCAGCACTGGGCTGTTGAGGGTTGGTGACAGTAGATCCACGCCATGCGTGGATGAAACACCGGAGGCGATGGATCAATTGGTGGAACGAAGACGTTGGATCATTTCGCGGTCCTGTTTCGCACCCAATACCCCACGCCCAGCAGCACGAACCACACCGGGCTGGCGACCAACGCCTGGCGGGTATCGCCCTGGAGGCTCAGCAATACCAGTACGCCGGCGAAGAACACCAGGCAGGCCCAGCACATGGCGACACCGCCGGGCATCTTGAAGATCGATGCAGCATGGCGCTCCGGATAACGGCGGCGATAGGCCATGTAGGCCACCAGGATCAGCGACCAGACGAAGATGAACAGCACCGTCGCCAGCGTCGTCACCAGGGTGAAGGCGGTCACCAGGTTGGGAATCAGGTAGATCAGCAGCGTGCCGCCCAGCAGGCACAGGCACGAAAACAGCAGGCCGCGGGCTGGTACTGCCGCGCGCGACAATTTCGACAGCCCGCGCGGAGCGTGGCCCTCTTCGGCCAGGCCGTACAGCATGCGGCTGGTGGAGAAAATGCCGCTGTTGGCCGAGGACGTCGCCGAGGTCAGCACCACGAAGTTGATCAGGCTGGCGGCGGCGGGAATGCCGGCCAGTACGAACAACTGCACGAACGGGCTCTTGTCCGGCACCACCTGGCGCCACGGGGTGACCGCCATGATCGCGATCAGCGCCAGCACGTAGAAGATGATGATGCGCACCGGAATCGAGTTGATCGCCTTGGGCAGGTTGCGCTCGGGGTCGGCGGTTTCGGCGGCGGTGGTGCCGACCAGCTCGATACCGACGAAGGCGAACACCGCAATCTGGAAGCCGGCGAAGAAGCCGACCAGGCCCATCGGGAACATGCCACCGTCATTCCACAGATTCGACAGCGAGGCGGTGTGGCCGCTGGGCGAGGTGAAGCCCCACGCCACCAGCCCGGCACCGGTGATGATCAGCGCGCAGATCGCCACGATCTTGATCAGCGCGAACCAGAATTCCATTTCGCCGAACAGCTTCACCGTCACCAGGTTCAGCGCCAGCAGCAGCATCACGCAGGCCAGCGCCGGTTTCCAGGCTTCAAGCCCGGGGAACCAGAACTGTGCGTAGGCGGCGATCGCGATCACGTCGGCGATGGCGGTGACGATCCAGCAGAACCAGTAGGTCCACCCGCAGAAGAATCCGGCCCACGGGCCGAGCAGGTCGGTGGAGAAATCGATGAAGGATTTGTACTGCAGGTTCGACAACAGCAGCTCGCCCATCGCGCGCATCACGAAGAACAGCATCGCGCCGATGATCAGATACACGAAGACGATGGACGGCCCGGCCAGGCTGATGGTCTTGCCCGAGCCCATGAACAGGCCGGTGCCGATGGCACCGCCGATGGCGATCAGTTGCAGGTGGCGATTGGACAGGCTGCGGCGCAGGTGCTCGGGGGGCGTTGCGGGCTCGGTCATGGGCGCAGAAAGGGGCGGGCGAGGCGTCCGACGGTAGTCCTCCAGGGCCCGGAGCGCCAGCGCCTGATGGCCCAATTGCGTCAAAGCCAGCCGCTTTCACCACAATGTGACCGAATACCGTATTGATCCCATTCCGCCCGGCCCGGCGCCATGCTCAGATAGCCGCACCTGCCCAAGGACCGGCCCGACCATGCGCCCTGCCCTGCCTGCCTCGCTGGAGCCCCGGCCATGAGCCGGCTGCGCGTCATCATCGGTGGGACCGCGCTGGCCCTGCTGGCGGCCGCCGTGCCGATCGCGGTCATGGCCTATGCCACCTGGGACCGCGCGATCAGCGTCGAACAGCAGCGCCTGCGTGACATCGCCAGCCGCACCCTGCGCCGATCCGACCAGTCCTACCAGGAGGCGTTGGCGGCGTTGAAGTCGGCCGAGGCCGGGGCATACGTCGCCTGCAGCGCCGAGCACATCCGGCGCATGCAGACCCTGGTGATGACCACACCCTCGGTGGACCAGCTGGGCTACTTCGAGAATGGCAAGCTGCGCTGCACGTCCTGGGGGCCGTTCCTGTCCGATGTGGACCAGCCGAAAGCGGACCATGTCACCAGCGACGGTGCCGGCATCGCCGTGGACGTCCGCCCCGCGGCCAGCGGGCGTCGCCAGATGCTGGCCATCCTGTATGGCTCCTATGACGCGCTGGTCGACCCGCGCCGCTTCGTCGACCTCATCGTCGATCCGCACGTGCGGCTGGCGCTGGCCAGCCCCGATGGCCGGCTGCTGGCCCAGCAGCCGGGCATGGACCCGGCACTGCTGCAGGCACTGCTGCGCAATCCCAGCGAAGGCCTGGACCAGAACACGCTGTACGCCACCGCGCGCAACGAGGAATGGCTGGCGATCACCACCACGCCGCGCACCGCGTTGGCCGCTACCTTCCGCCAGCAGGCCTGGTTGTACGTTCCGCTGGGCCTGTTGCTGGCCGCCGCCGGTGCCGGCCTGGTGATCTGGCTGTCGCGACGCCGCCTGTCGTTGCGGGGTGAGCTGGCCACGGCCATCCGGCGCCGCGAGCTGTACCTGCATTATCAGCCGATCATCGAACTGGACACCGGCATCTGCGTCGGTGCCGAAGCCCTGGTGCGCTGGCAGCGCCCGGATGGCACCCAGGTGCGGCCGGATCTGTTCATCCCGCTGGCCGAAGAGGCCGGGATGATCGCCGACGTCACCGACCTGGTGATCGAGAACGTGGTGCGTGACATGCGTGAACTGCTGGTGGCCGATCGCAGCGCGCACATCGCGATCAACCTGGCTGCCGAAGACCTCAGCAGCGGCCGCGCACTGAAGATGATCTCCAAGCACATGGCCGGCAGCGGCATCCTGCCGCAGCAGATCTGGATGGAGGCCACCGAGCGCGGCTTCCTCGATCTGGATCGCGCCCGCACCATGTTGGCTGCCGCCCGCCGTGCCGGTCACAGCGTGGCCATCGATGACTTCGGCGTCGGCTTCTCCAGCCTGCAGTACCTGGAGCAGCTGCCGCTGGATGCGCTGAAGATCGACAAATCCTTCATCGATGCCATCGGCACCGAAAGCGCGACCAGCCCGGTCACGCCGCACATCATCGACATGGCCAAGGAACTTGGGCTGTGGGTCGTGGCCGAAGGCGTGGAAACCGAAGCGCAGCTGGCCTACCTGCACAGCCGGCACGTGGAGTTCGGGCAGGGCTGGCTGTTCTCGCGGCCGTTGCCACGCGATGAATTCGTGGCCTTCCATCACAAGCGGCAGCAGCAGTACGGCGCCGCGCGGGAGCACATGCAGAATCCGCGAAGCGTGCCGATCGAACGTGAGGCCGCTGACTAGACGTACCTTCCTGTGGAGCCGAGTCCACGCTCGGCTGCAAGGGTGCCGGCCGACGGCCAGCACCCCGTCCCTGGTGATCGACGTCTACAGCCACGCTTTCGGCCGCGCCAGCAGCCACGCCGCACACACCGCCAGCAGCAGCAACGGCAGCCATCCCAGCAGGCGCGCACCACTGGCCTGCAGCATCACGCCACCGGCCACGCCACCAGCGGCAATGGCCAGATTCCAGCCGGTCACCAGCATCGACTGCGCCAGGTCCGCAGCCGCCCCCGCTCGGCGCGCCAATGCAGTCTGGAACAGCGTCGGCACGGCGCCGAACGCCACGCCCCACAGGATCGTTGCCAGCAGCAGCGCGTTGGCCACGCCCGGCCACACCAGCAGGGCAACCACCGGCAGGAGGAAGCCGATCACCGCCGCCCACACCAGCGCGCGCAGGTGGCGATCCACGCCCCAACCGGCAATGCCGATGCCGGCAATCGCCGCCACGCCGAATGCCAGCAACAGACGATCCAGCCAGGCACCCGCGCCGGCCTCCACCGCCAGCGGTTCGATGTAGGTGTACAGCACGTTGTGCGCCAGCACGTACAGCATCATCACCAGCAGTGCACTGCGCACACCCGGCATGCGCCACACCATGCCCAGCGACGTGCGCTGCCCAGCACCTGCGGAAGGCAGCGCCGGCAGCGCCCAGCGTGCGTAAGCCAGCAGCAGCACGCCCAGTACGCTCATCAGTGCGAACACCCAGCGCCAGCCGATCTGCTGGCCCAGCAACGTGCCGGCAGGCACCCCCAGCGACAGTGCCAGCGGCGAACCCACCATCGCCACCGCGATCGCCCGCCCCTGCAGCGACGGCACCACCATGCGCGCCGCGTATCCGGCCACCAGCGACCACAGCAGGCCCCCACTCACACCGGCCAGGAAGCGCGCTGCCAGGATCAGCGGATAGCTGCTGCTCAACGCGGTCAGCGTATTGACCACCACGAAACCGGCGATCGCCGCCAGCAACAAGGGCCGCCGCGGCAGGCGCTGGGTCAGCGCGGTCATCGGCAGTGCGGCCATCACCGAACCCAATGCGTACACGCTCACCAGCTGGCCCACCATCGCATCGCTCACGCCCAGGCTGTCGCCCATCGGCCGCAGCACGCCGGCCGGCAGGGTCTCGGTCAACAGCGTGATGAAGCCACCACCGGCCAGGGCCAGCAGTCCGGCCCACGGTAGGCGCGTGGCCTCCCCAGACGGGCTGGCGGCATCGATCGCATGGCCGCTCATCGGATGCCCTCCAGATCGGCGTAGACCGCATCGCGCAGTTCATCTACAAACGCGCCATCCATGCCTTCGTACAGGGTGTTGGTCAGCGCCACCACGCTCAGGCCGCGGGCAGGATCGACGAACCAGCTGTGGCCATAGGCACCGCCCCAGCGCCAGGTGCCCACGCGCTGCGGCGTGCCACTGGCGGCGGCATCGCGCAGCACCGCAAAGCCCAGCCCGAAGCCCCAGCCTTCCGGCTCCGGCGGGCCCTGCTCCGCCACCTGCGGCGTCCCCATCTGCGCTGCGAGCGCGGGCGGCAGCAGACCCGACGCCGGCACATCCCGCAGCGCCTCCAGCACCGCCATCACCTCGTCGGCGGTGCCAACCAGGCCGGCGCCGGCCGATGGGAAACGGCTGGCATCGGTGGCACGCGCCAGGCTGTACGCGATGCCCACGGTGCCCTCGAAGGGCGCCACCACTTCGCCTTCCTGCAGGCGATGCGGTTGAGGCGTGTCGGTCACATACGGCGTTGCGAGCCGTGTTGCGTCACGCGTGAAGAACGCAGTTTCACGCAGACCCAGCGGTGTGGCCAACAAACGCTCGAAAAGCACCTGCAGCGTTTCGCCGGTTGCCGCCTCGGCCAGCGCACCGGCCACATCCACGCCCAACGAGTACATCCACTGGCTGCCCGGTTCGAACAGCAACGGGGCCTGCGCGATGCGCCGCACGTTCTCGGCCAGGGTCAGCGGATTGGCATCCATGCCATCGCTGACACCGGCCCGTGCGTAGGGACCGTCCGCATCGGCTTCCAGGAAGCGATAGCCCAGCCCGCTGCTGTGGCTGAGCAGCTGGCGCAGGCTGATCGCTGGCCTGCGGCCGTCGGCCAGCGCTGGCCGGAAGTCGGGAAGCCAGCGCTGCACCGGCGCATCCAGCGCCAGCACGCCATCGGCCACCAGCCGCAGGATCACCGTGGTCAACAGCGGCTTGCTCACCGATGCCAGCCGGAACAGCTGGTCACGGCGCATCGGCGTGGTGGACTCACGGTCGGCCAGCCCGGTCGCGCTGGCGTGGCACAGCACGCCATGCTGGCGCACCAGCACCACCGCGCCGACCAGACGCAGCGGGTGGACCCGCTGCAGCAGCCGCTGCACCGAAGGCAGCGTCGGTAGAGCTTCAAGTGAGAGAGCGGCATTCATCGCGGTGATCCGTGGGGGAGAGGCCCGCCACGTTAGGCAGCACGCCATCGGGCAAAAAGCCGGTTACCGCTCCGTGCATCATGGACCGCACAGTCCGCAATCGGCATGATGGCCGGAACTGCAAGGCCGCAACCGGCCGCCAACCACTCCGCACCACAGCGTTGCAGCGGCGGCACCGCCTGCTGTGACCGCGCCCGCCTACCCTGCTGAATCCACCACGTGCATCGCCATGTCAGTACTGGACAACCTCGCCAACCTGCAGACCTTCGTGCATGCCGCCGACACCCGCAGCTTTGTCGAGACCGGGCGCCTGCAAGGCATCTCCGCCTCGGCGGCCGGCAAATGCGTTGCGCGGCTGGAGCACGCGCTGGGCGTGCGCCTGTTCCACCGCAGCACGCGCAGCATCACGCTTACCGCCGAAGGCCAGCTGTTCCTGGCGCGCTGCCGCCGCATCCTCGACGAGCGCGACGCCGCGCGCACCGAGCTGGCACAGCCGCACGCCACGCCCAGCGGCACGTTGCGCATCGGCCTGCCGCTGGTCGGTGACCTGACCCTGCCGTTGATGGCCGACTTCATGGCCGCCTATCCGGACATCCGCCTGGATCTGGATTTCAGCGACCGGCTGGTCGATGTGATCGAGGAAGGCTTCGACGCCGTGCTGCGCGTCGGCGAACCCAGCGACTCACGCATGAACGCGCGTCGGCTGGGCGTATTCCCGCGCCGCATCGTCGCCTCCCCCGCCTACCTGCAACGCCGTGGCATTCCGCGCACGCCGGCGGCATTGATGCAGCACACGCTGCTGCATTACCGCTTCCCCAGCAGCGGCAAGCTGGAGCCATGGCCAGTCCACTGGCCCGAGGATGAAACGCCACAGGAGTTGCCGGTGCACATGGTGGCCAACACCATTGAAGCGCGCGTGGCACTGGCGCTGCGCGATATCGGCCTGGCCTTCGTGCCCGTGCACTCGGTTCGCGATGCACTGGCCGATGGCCGGCTGGTGACCGTACTGGAGGAGCACGTGCATTCCTGCGGCACCTTCCACCTGCTGTGGCCTTCGGGCCGCCACGTGCTGCCCAAGCTGCGCGTGTTCATCGATTTCGTCGGCGAACGCCTGGGAACCGTGCCCTAGGCCGATCCATCCGCGTGCTCCCCTGTGCCCTGCAGATCCACGCGATGCGTGGATGTGCTTCGCGGCGACGGCTCCGCACCCGACCATTCAGCCAGTACCGCTATACTTTCCCCTCATTCCTCCCAGAGGCTCGCGACCGATGCGCCATTGATGCCGCCGTCTTCCCACTAGACGGCCTGACTCTTCCCGCCCCTGCGCGCAGGGGAGAACCCGGCATCCATGGAGGTCGCATGACCCCGCATTCCCTCACGCTCGATCGCGTGTCGTATCGATTGGCCGACGGCCGCCCGCTGTTTTCCGATCTGAGCTTTTCCTTCGAACCGGTGGCGACCGGCCTGGTCGGTGCCAATGGCGCCGGCAAGAGCGTGCTCGCGCGCCTGCTGGCGGGTCGTCTTGCGCCCGACAGCGGCCAGGTGCGCGGCAGCGCCCGTGTATTCCTGCTGCCCACACCCGGCTATCCGCCCGGCGGCACAGTCGGTGAACTGGCCGGCGTCGGCGAGGAGCTGGCTGCACTGCAACGCATCGAAGCCGGCAGCGTGGACGAGGCCGACTTCGCCTGCGTCGGTGACCGCTGGGATCTGCGCGAGCGCCTGCAACAGCAATGGCAGGCGTTGCAGCTACCCGACGATCTCGATCCCGCTCAACCCGCCGCGCGGCTCAGTGGTGGCCAGGCGATGCAGGTGGCGTTGTCCGGCGCCTGGGCCAGCGGCGCCGAGTGGCTGATCCTGGACGAACCCAGCAACCACCTCGATGCACGCCATCGCCAGCAGTTGTACGAACAGCTGCAGCAATGGCGTGGCGGGCTGCTGACGATCAGCCACGACCGCGAGCTGCTTGCCCGCATGCAGCAGATTGTCGAACTCGATGCGCGCGGGCTGCATCGCTATGGGGGGGCGTGGCAGCACTACGCCGACACGCGCACCGCCGAACGCGAAGCCGCCGCCGCGCAGCTCGATCATGCCCGCGCCCAGCACCGGCAACAGCAACGCACGGCGCGCGAACAGCACGAACGCCAGCAGCAGCGGCAGGCACGCGGGGTGCGCGATGCAAAGCAGGCCAACCAGGCGCCGATCCTGCTCGGCCGGCAGAAGCAGCGCGCCGAGGCCACTCACGGCCGCGCGCAGCAGGTACAGGCCGAACGCCTGCAGACCAGTGCCGAGCAGCTGCGCGCCGCCGCCGCCGCTGTTCACTCCGCGCCGGAGTTGGCGCTGTTCAGCGGCGACGCAGGACGCGGCAGCGCGCGCCTGCTGCAGGCAGAGTCACTGGTGCTGCCTCGGGGGTGCAGTGCTCCGCTGCAGCTGGAGATCCGCCGCGGCCATCGCATCGCCGTGATCGGTGACAACGGCAGCGGCAAATCCACCCTGCTGCGCGTGCTGGCCGGCCAGCTGCCTGCACGTGAGGGCATCGTGCACCGCCACGCGCCGTTGGCCCTGCTCGACCAGCAACTGCTGGGACTGTCTGGTGAGCGCAGCATTCTCGATACCGTGCAGGCGGCCAATCCCAGTGCAGACGCGGGTGAACTGCGCACGCGGCTTGCCCTGCTCGGGTTGGATGCACAGCGCATCCAGCGCGCAGCCCACAGCCTCAGCGATGGCGAACGGGTGAAAGGTGCCTTGGCCAGCGTGTTGTACGCCGCTCCCGCGCCACAGCTGTTGCTGCTGGACGAGCCCGGCAATGCACTGGATCTGAGTGCGTTGCAGGTGCTGGAGGACCTGCTGGCGGCGTGGCCAGGTGCGTTGGTGATGGTCAGCCATGACCGGCATCTGCTGCAGGCATTGCAGCCCACGCAGGTGCTGCAGGTGGGCGCCGATGGTTGGCAATGGCGCGATGCGTTGTAGATCCACGCCATGCGTGGATGCAGGCATGGCGTGGATCTACCGGAACAGAAGCCGAGCGTGGGCTCGGCTCTACAACGGCATTCCGCTCAGCGCTTCCACGCCGGGAATGCCTGCGGCAGCTGCTGCCACAGCAGCGGGCCCGCGCGCAGCTCCTGGTCATTGAGCAGGCACGCATCCAGCTCCGCACGCACGGCACGCTCATCCATGTGCACACCGATCACCACCAGTTCCTGGCGCCGGTCGCCCCACAGCGGGTGCCAAAGGCGCTGCATCGCCGAGTGCGCGGCCGAATCAGGGAATTCCTCCAGCCCCGGCAACGGTGCGCTCCAGCAGTCGGCCTGCTGTCGCGCCCAGCCCAGATCGCTGTACGGCAGCGGCGTCGGCGGCAGCAACGGCGTGGTGTCTTCCTGCCCGGCACGCACGCGATCGCGTGCGGCGTACCAGAAGCCCGCCGCCTGTGTACGCGTCGCCGCGCCCACGCTGTTCAGCTCGCCCACCCAATCCATGCGGTTGGCCAGCCAGAACCAGCCCTTGCTGCGGATCACGCCCGGCATGCCCGATTGCAGCGCGCGTGCGAAACGCGCGGGATGGAACGGCCGCCGCGAGCGGTAGACGAAACTGCCGATGCCGTACTCCTCCGTTTCCGGCGTGTGCTCACCACGCAACTCCTTCACCCAGCCCGGCGCACGTTGCGCGCGCTCATAATCGAAGCGACCGGTGTCCAGCAGCTCGGCCAGCGGCACATCACCGAAGCTGGACAGCAGCAGCCTGGCGTCGCGATTCAGTCCACGCAGCACGGCCAGCGTGTCCTGCAGCACTTCGTCGTCCACCTGGTCAACCTTGCTGACCACGATCACATCGGCAAACTCCACCTGCTCGCACAGCAGGTCGACCACGCCGCGGTCGTCGTCCGGGCCGGCCTGCTGGCCGCGCTCGGCCAGGCGCAGCGTCGAACCGAAGTCGGCAAGGAACGCACTGCCATCGACCACCGTCACCATCGTGTCCAGGCGCGCGATGTCACTCAGGCTGAAGCCCTGCTCGTCGCGCACCGCGAACGTCGCGGCCACCGGCATCGGTTCACCGATCCCGGTCGATTCGATCAGCAGGTAGTCGTAGCGGCCAGCATCGGCCAGGCGCCGCACTTCCTGCAGCAGGTCATCGCGCAGCGTGCAGCAGATGCAGCCATTGCTGAATTCCACCAGCGTCTCTTCGGTGCGGCGCAGTTCGGCGCCGCCCTCGCGCACCAGCTGCGCATCGATGTTGACCTCGCTCATGTCGTTGACGATGACCGCCACGCGCAGGCCCTGGCGGTTGCGCAGGATCTGGTTGAGCAGGGTGGTCTTGCCGGCCCCGAGGAAGCCGGACAGCACGGTGACCGGAAGGCGACGGTCGGCGCGGGAAACAGTGTTCATGTCGGAGCGGGTTGGCTGCGGAACGGAAATGTTACTGTATAACAATTGCAGCGCAAGGAACCTCCCCCGATGAAATCATCGTCTGCCGCCCTGCTCGATGCCGGCGCGGTCGCCCTGTCCAGCCTGTGCCTGTTGCACTGCCTCGCGCTGCCCCTGCTTGCCGCCGCGCTGCCGCTGTTCGGCACGTGGGCCGAAGCGGAATGGGTCCACCTGCTGTTCGTGGCCATCGCCCTGCCGCTGACCGGCTACGCGCTATGGCGGGCCGAACGCCGTCACCCGCTGCCGGTGCTGGCCTGGGCCACCGCCGGCGCCGGGCTCGGCCTGCTGCTGGCCGGTGCGCTGGCGCTGCCCTCGCACGACTGGGAGACACCAATGACGGTCACCGGCAGCCTGCTGCTGGCCGCCACGCATATCTGGAACGCGCGGCACCGGCACGGGTAGTGCCGGCCGCTGGCCGGCAACCCCATGAACGCCGCAGGCAACCTGCAGGTGCCGGCCAGCGGCCGGCACTACCCGGTCATTTGCCGTAGCGGCGCAGCAGCTCCACCAGCACCTCGGCCTCGGCCGCACGTTGCTGCGGGTCTTCGGCGCCGACCACATGTTCCTGCAGGTGCTCGTGCAGCAGCTCCATCAGCAGGCTGTGGGCAGCACCGCGCACGGCGGCAACCTGCACCAGCACGTCCGCACAGTCACCTGCTGAACCCTCGGGCTTGTCCAGCGCCTGCTCCAACGCTGCCACCTGGCCGCCGATACGGCGTACCCGGGTCAGCAGCTGCTTTCGATTCTTGTGTACATGGGCCATGGATGGATCGTATACCCTATGGGGGTATCCTTCCACCCTCTGGTCTTCCCATGCACCTGGACGCCCTCGCCGCCGCCCGTCGCCACGAACACCGCTTCGACGACGGCAACCCGCTGGCCGAACGCAATACCCGCCGCGCCCTGTGGCTCACCGTCAGCATGATGCTGGTGGAGATCGTCGGCGGCTGGTGGTTCAACTCCATGGCCGTGCTCGCCGACGGCTGGCACATGAGCTCGCACGCGCTGGCGCTGGGCCTGTCGGTGTTCGCCTACCGCTGTGCGCGCCGCTACGCGCACGACCCCCGCTTCGCCTTCGGCACCTGGAAGATCGAGATCCTGGCCGGGTACACCAGCGCCATCGCCCTGCTCGGCGTGGCCGCGCTGATGGCGGTGCAGTCGCTGGAACGGCTGTGGGTGCCGGCGCCGATCCATTACAACGAAGCCATCGCCATCGCCGTGGTCGGCCTGGGCGTGAACCTGCTGTGCGCCTGGTGGCTGCATGACAGCCCGGGCCATGCGCATCACCACCACGAGCATGGGCATGGGCATGACCACGATCATCACGATCACACGCACGGCCACGGCCACGACCTCAACCTGCGCTCAGCCTACGTGCACGTGCTGGCCGACGCCGCCACCTCGGTGCTGGCCATCGTCGCCCTGCTCGGCGGCAAGCTGCTCGGCCTGACCTGGCTGGACCCGGTGATGGGCCTGGTCGGCGCCGTACTGGTCACGGTGTGGGCGATCGGCCTGCTGCGCGACAGCGGCCGCATCCTGCTCGACGCACAGATGGATGCACCGGTGGTGGCCGAAGTACGCGAAGTGATCGAACAGGGCCCCTGGCCGGCACGCCTGGCCGACCTGCACGTCTGGCAGGTCGGTCGCGGCAAGTACGCGGTCAGCGCCAGCGTGGTCACCAGCGACGCCAACCTCGATGCCGATACCGTGCGCCACGCACTGACGATCCACGAAGAACTGGTGCACGTGACGGTGGAGATCCACCGCACCGCGTGAGCCATCGTTAGCACCGGCCGCTGGCCGGCACGGCCCACGATCAGCCCGACGCCGCCCCCGGTAGAGCCAGGCCATGCCTGGCTGTCCCCCCATGCGCCGAGCATGGGCTCGGCCCTACAGTCAAAGCTTCAACATCATCCGCAGCAGATACATCAACAACGGCAGCGCGCTCAGCACCGCGCCGCCGATGCCGATCCACGGCCAGCGCTCCCCGCGCACGCGCGAGGCCACTGCCAGGCCGCACCCCACCAGCGCCGCCCCCAGCACGCCCACACCCAGCCCTGCGGCCAAGCCATTGCCGCCCGCGGCGACCGATGCCTGCGCCGCCAACGTGCCCGCGCCCCAGCCCACTGCGATTCCCAGCCAACTGGCCACGCCGCACCACGGTGCCTTGCCCTGCGCCATCCGAAAACTCCTCTTCTTTTGCCGAATTTCTATACGGGCCATGCCCGCCTGCTGCCTACACTAGCCGCACCTGCCCTCGTAGGGACATCCCATGCGCATGCTCCGCCTGCTGCTGCCCGGTGCCCTCCTGCTGCTCACCGCCTGTGGTGGCAACACCGGGCTTCCCTTCTCCGCCGACCCGCTGCAGGGCTGTTTCGCTACCAGCGCGCGCAAGCCCGCCGATTTCCGCATCGAGAAGGAAGGCGGCCAGTACTTCGTGTCTTTCAACCGCGATGGTCAGTGGCAGCGCGAACCGAGTGCGCTGCACAAGGCCAGCACCAGCGAGATCAGCCGTTACTTCCGCGATGACGCAGCGCAGATCGATAGCGCCCTGATCCGCATGGCCGGCGGCTTCGGCATCTTCCATTTCAACAAGAGCGCCTCGCTGAAAGGCAAGGCCAGCGACAGCGACTACATGGCGCTGATGCTGATCGGGGCTGGGCCGGTGTATGCGGTGAGGTGCGATTAGCGACAGGAAAAAATGAGAAATGTATGAAATCCGAAGAACTGCTTGATGTGCCCCAAAATGCAAATTGGCAAGTAATGAAGATGGAGCCTCACCCAGATCTGAGAGGCTCAAATGAAACTACAGGTAGCGATTCTCATGTTCATCGTCTCTGCATCCGCGCAGGCAGGAGACGGAACTCCAGCTACTGGACAAACCGCTGACGAAGCGAAGGCCCCATCAAGAATCGTTCGCACCGCGGAATGGCCTGACTTCATCGGGGGAACGGTCAGTGTGGAGCAGTCCCTCATCCGCAACTCGAAGGGGCAGTATGTATATCGTTACGACGACCAATCGGAAGCAACGAAGCAATATCACGAGGCTTCCTGCGCGGATATCGGGATGAATCCCGCCAAGGGCGAGTCCATCACGGTGGGACCAGGAAGCGCCGCGTGGCATTGCTCAAACATCGAGTCGAACAGTGTTGGCGAGACAAAGAACACTGACTATGTAATCGCCTATGCACCAAATGGACAGGTATCAGCCGGACAGAATTTCGTTTCCTACGGAACCGTAAGATTCAATAGTTCAGTCGGCGGGAACATCCAAGGCAGCGCACAGATCGACAACGGAAGGTGCCAGACCTTCTACAGCGAGTACTACCCACCAAATACCGTGGGAAACCACACCGCGAGAGTACTCTGCTTCGCTCATGCTCCGCAGACCATGAATACGTTGATGGAAGGTTGCGTACCACGTGCCTGCGCAAGCGATCGCGGTTCCATCAGGGCCGACTGACATCAACGTCCTTTGAAGTAGCGGTAAGGGTGACCAGGTCGCCCTTACTGCTGGCGTGAAACATCCACGAAGAACTCTGCGCCACCGTGGGCTTGTCGCCCTCATTGGGGACCGCATCGCTACCAACTCCCTCTTCTGGTTGGGCCTCCACTAAGGAATCTCAGGATCCTGGCCAAGACCCTGCGGTACCATGCCCTCCCCCGAACCGCCCCGGTACCCGCCGTGCCCCACTACTCCGGCCCCTTGCTGACCCGCGACAGCGCTGACACCCTGCGCCGTGCCCACGACAAGGGAGCCGCCAACTGGCAGGGCTCGCTCGACCTCGGCCGCAACCAGGACGCGGTCACCCTGGATGCCGAAGGCTTCGGCTTCCGCGACCAGCACTACCCGTGGCCGGGCAAGCTGAAGGACCGCACGCTGTACTACTGGGACGGCGAGGAGTTCGCGCCGATCTCGCGCTACAGCGGTTCGCTGATCAAGCTGGTGCCGACCGAATGGGGCGCACCGACCTTCGAGATCGACGGCATCAAGATGCTGCCCACCTCGAAGCTGTCGCCGTTCGAGGATGCGCGCCGCAAGGTCGAGCTGGTCGCGCCGGCCGGCAAGGTCATCCTCGATACCTGCGGCGGTCTGGGCTATTTCGCCGCCTGCGCGCTCGAGGCTGGCGTCGGCCAGATCCGTTCGTTCGAGAAGAACGCCGACGTGATGTGGCTGCGCACCCTCAACCCGTGGTCGCCGGATCCGGATTCGACCGCCGCCGGCGGCCGCCTGCAGTTCAGTCATGGCGATGTCTCGCAGCAGATCGAACAGGTGGCCAGCAACAGCGTCGATGCGATCCTGCACGATCCGCCGCGCTTCGGCATCGCCGGCGAGCTGTACTCACAGGTGTTCTACGACCACCTCGCCCGCGTCATCCGCAAGGGCGGCCGCCTGTTCCACTACACCGGTGCGCCGAACAAGCTGACCAGCGGCCGCGACGTGCCGCGCGAAGTGGCCAAGCGCCTGGAGAAAGCAGGTTTCAAGGCTGAGCTGGCGCTCGATGGCGTGCTGGCCGTGAAGCGCTGAGCCTCACTCCGAATCCACCTTCGCCAACGTCATCACCCACTTCGGCACCACCGGCTCGCCCGCGTAGAAGTCCTTCGGCTTCTTCTCCGCCATCGCCCAGCGGTGCAGCCAGCTCGGGCCGTAGCGGCCGTTGTAGCCTTCCGCACCGCGCGCATAGGCCGGGTCACGCATCGCCTCGTCCAGCGACACGAAGCGATAGCCACGGCGCTTCGTCGCCGCCACCAGCTCGGCGAACGTGGCCGCATTGAGTTCGTTGGCGTGCATCAGCCACACCTGCGGCAGCGCATAGCCCAGCAGCGCCTGCGACTGCTTCTCGTAGTAGTCCAGCTTGTTAAGCATGTACGGCACGTAGCCTTTTCGCAGCTGCGCCAGCGTTGCCTCGCGCGCCGGTGAATCCGCCTGTTCGTTCATCACGTTGGCATAGGCGAACGCCCACACCCACTCACCGTTGTCCACCGTTACCGGCGCCACGCGGTAGCCATGCTGCTTGAAGAACGCATCCATCTGCACGCGCTCATCCGCGGTGCGCCCGGCACGCAGGTAGGGGTGGCGCATCCACTGCGGCGTCTGCTCGTTCTCGGCCAGCAGCGGCCGCAGCACTGTCTCGCCGCGCAGGAAATCCTGCTGGAACGCGGGCACGCCCTTCGCATTCAGATCCATGTGCGAATACGTGTGGTTGCCCAGCACATAGCCTGCATCGAGCCAGTCGCGCAGCATCTGCACCCGCACCGGCTGCACCTGCCCGTTCACCTCAAGCTTGTTCTCGTTGACGAAGCCGACCACCGGCACGCCTGCCTGATGCAGCTGGGCCATCAACGCCGCATGCCGCGCCTGCAGGTCCGACGGCACGATCTCGTCCAGCCGTGCCCATGGCAGATCGTCGATGGTCACCGCAATGCGACGATCGACCTCGGCGGCGTGCACCGCCAGCGACATCAGCAACAACGGCAACGCACGCAGCAACAGACGCATCGAGCCTTCCTTGAGAGAGCGAAGCACCGACTGTAACGCGATTGGCACGCGCCGCCGAGTGCAGATCCCGCGGGTGATGAAACCGGTTGACTCCGGATGCCGGTCAGCCCCCTGCGATTGGCGCCGTCCGAGCCCGCGCGATCGCCCGCCACAACACGATGCCGCCGACCATCGTCGCCAGCAGCAGCGCCGCCAACACCAACGCCAGATCATCCGGATTGCGCAGCAGCGTCGCGTTCTCGCGCGTCAGGATGTGGAACACCACATGCTGCGCCTGCGCCAGCGGTGTCGCGCCATCGGCGACCAGGTCCACCAGGCACACCGTGGGCGACAGCCGCGCCACGCTGCTCCATGCGTTCTCGTACAGATGCAGCGTCCACCCAGCCAGCGCCAGCACGCCGCCATGCAGCACCAGCAACATCCCGTTCGCCGTGCGCAACCGGTCGCGCAGCCACAGCGCGCGACTGCCGCACACCGCCAGCGCCCCCAGCAGGGCCAGCACCATGCCCGCCATCGGAACCCAGCTCAGCGGCTGCCAGTCATCCAGTGCACCGGCACGTGCCATCACCTGCTCGGCCACCTGCAGCCGCGCCTGCGCATCCGGCCCACCGCACGCGGCAGTGACCGGCTCCAGCAGAAGGTCCACACGGTAATGGAAGAATCCTGCACCCAATGCCATCGACAGCAGGGCAACGACCTGCAGCATCAGCAGGATCGGCCCCTGCCCGCAGATGCGGCGGAATCGTTTGGCAGCAGCACTCATCGGTTCATCCGTGACAGCAAAGATCCATCCTAACCAAGCGTTCCGGGCTTGTCGGCTGGCGGATGCGACATCGACGCCCGCCTACCAACGTCACCCCGCGTTCGGCGGATGCATGCGCTCAGCGCCTGCACCCGCCTCGCCGCTATCGCAGGCGGATGGCAGCCACTCACTCCTGTGGGCGCCGGAGCCTCTCGAAGATATCGGTATCCTGCACATCGACGAGGTCCAAGCTTTTCACATCGAAATTCAGATAGGTCCCTGACTGCTTTTCCTGCAGCGCGGGCACCCCATAGAGGAACACGACGCAGCGTGCCTTGCTTTCCGCAAAGCGCAGAAGACGCCTGGCGTGCAGGGATTTCATCTCCGACGCCGCCAGTACACTGTTCCAGATCATCGCCGTGGGGCGCAAAGGTTCCGCAAGCGTTTCACCGGCAAGGGACACGACCGGTTCACAGAAAGTGATCCTGAACCCATCGTCGGTCTTCCGGATCCGTGCCGTGCTCCAGTACACGCGCGTGCTCCCGGAAAGATGAGGGCGCTTCTTGAAGAAGTTCTCGAACAGTTCCCGATAGCTCATGGGTTCCTGCGTACCCGCGCTGACAATCATCGTGTCATCCACGTCGTCACGCCTGGCCTTGAGCCAGCGCGACACCAGCGCGGCGAGCGAGTAGAACTGGGTGCGGCGGCTGCGCGTGCCACCCGATTCACCGCTGCTGCTTCGGCCACCCGCACCGGGGCCGGCCCCGGTCGTTGTTCCCTGACGAACATCGAAATGTCCCGCAGGGCGCGCCAGCAGGAACCGGTCGGGGGCCGGCTGCCCCACGTCGCTGGGACGGCTGTCTCCACTGCCTCCCCGGACCTCCAGCTGAGGGACATGGTCGCAGCCGTCCATGTGCGGCTCGCTGTCATGCTGGTTGCGGAAATGCGGTACCTGCTTCAACTGAAGCTGTTCGGTATCCATGTTCGCGCAGGTGTACTTCGCCGGGCAGCCGTTCTCATGCTCGGGGCACAGAAACGCACGCTTGTCGGTGATCACGTCCGCCCAGTACAGCTCGTAGGCGCGTTCGGCGTTGATGGTGTCGTTGAATTCCGTACTGAAAGCCAGTTCCGTTGCCATTTCGATCTCGTTGGAATGCCACCAGCGGTATCGACCGTGCCGCGTGCAACTTCATTAACTCCAGCCAAACAGAATTGAAAACGACCACTTAATCACACAGATAATGTGAATTCCGTCACTCAGCGAAGGAAGTTCAGCAACGCCAGATTGAAGTGATCGGCGTGGCTGGTGTTGCAGCCGTGCGGCGCGCCTTCCAGCATCACCACTTCGCTGCCCGCAATCGCCTCGTGGGTACGCCGGCCCGAACCTTCGAACGGCACGATGGCATCGCTGTCGCCGTGCAGGATCAGCGTCGGCACGGTGATCTTCTTCAGGTCCTCCCGGAAATCGGTGGTCGCGAACGCATGCATGCAGCCCAGCGCCGCCGCCTGGTCTGATTGATGGCACAGCGCGATCGCCGCCTGGCGTTCGTCTTCGGTCACCATCAGCTGGCCGTTGGCGCTGAAGAAGTCACGGGTGAAGCCGTCGAAGAACGCTTCGCGATCCTTCTCCAGTCCGCTCCGCATTTCGTCGGCCTTGTCCTGGGTCAGCGGGCCATCCGGGTTGTTGTCGCTGCGCAACAGGAAAGGCGGCACCGCGGCGGCGAACACCACGCTGTGTAGGCGATCCTGACCATGATTGGCCACGTAACGCGCCACCTCGCCGCCGCCCATCGAGAATCCGACCAAGGTGACATCGCGCAGGTCACGCTCCTCGATCAGTCCGGCCAGGTCGGCAGCCAGCGTGTCGTAGTCATAGCCCTCGGCCGGCTTTTCCGAGCGGCCGAAGCCGCGCCGGTCGTAGCTGATCACCCGGTGCCGGGCATCACGCAGGATCGGCACCTGCCGTTTCCAGGCATCGGCGGACAACGGCCACCCGTGGATCAGGATCACCGGGCGGCCGTCGCCCCCCGTGTCTTCAACGTGCAGGCGAATGCGGGAAGCAGGCATGGGAGCTCCTGTGGAAGGGGAGGATCTCAGGCTAGCGGCCGCGCCCTGTGGCAGCCGTGAGGGAATCGCGCCCGCTCGTGACATCGCCTGCACACGCCACCGCGCGGTGCCGCACCGGAATTCCCGCCATTCACACCGTGCTTTTCCGGCTTCGTCGCAGGGCCGTGCCGCCGCGCGTGCCGGCATGCCAGCCTGCGCAGACCATCCCCGGGAGTCTTGTCATGTTGCTGCTCACCCTGCCCCTGCTGGCCGCTGGCCTTGCCGTCACACCCACCGCCTCCGATGACCTGCGCGAACAGATCCGCCAGGCCGATACCCAGTTGTTCTCGGTGGCCTTTGAGGCCTGCGATGCCGACAAGGCCGCCGCGATGACCACCGAAGACATGGAGTTCTTCCATGACAAGGACGGCAAGTCGGCCAGCAACCGCGAGGATTTCCGCCGCAGCGTGGCCAACATGTGCAGCAATGCGCGCAAGGGCGGCTGGCACCTGCGCCGCGAGCTGGTGGAGCCTTCACTGCAGGTCTTCCCGCTATACGAAGGTCGAGCCCTGGAGATGGGCGACCACCGCTTCTACGAACGTGACGCGAAGGGTGTGGAGCGTTGGACCGGCCAGGCACGTTTCATCCAGGTCTGGCGCCGTGTGGACGGGCGCTGGCTGGCCGAGCGCGTGATCAGCTACGACCATCGGCCGGCGGATTGACCCATCGGGCGCGCTTCACGGACCGGATCTATACTGACCGGGTCCACCACGCCCCCCCCACTAACGCTCGATCGCCATGGCAGAGATCACCCCCAACCATCCCGAGTACGGCCTCAACCAGCAGATCCGCCAGGGCGTGGCCGCGCTTGACGCCCAGCATGGCCGTCCGTTCGACCAGACCAGTGAACGCCTGACCGCCAGCCTGACCGTGCTCGCCCGCGAGCAGGGCCTGCAGCAGGTCGACCATGTGCTGGTCAGCAATGCGACGGCCCAGCACCCGGCCGGACACAACGTCTTCGTGGTGCAGGGCGACCCGGCCAATCCGGCGCACCTGCGCGCGATGATGCCGACCGCTGTGGCGGTACAGACGCCGGTGGAGCAGTCCATGCAGAAGCTTGGGGTGGGTGTGCAGCAGCCGGTACAGGCCGAGCAGCAGGCGCAGGATGCGCAGACGCAGGATCAGCAGCAGAATCCCGTGCATCGATTGGGATGAATGCCGCCAGGCGTCGATGCCATCGACGCCTGTGGAAGGACCGGTATCAGCCCATTCGTGGTTGAGCGTGCTGCGTCTGCTGCTGCAGCTGATCTTCCTGCGCGACGCGACTGGACTCGCGGCCCTGATGCTGCACGCTGGCGTGTTGGTACACCTCTTCAACCGTGCCCTGCTGGGTCTCGGCCAGAGAAAGACGCTGGCGGTTCGCTGCCGGATCCGGTGACGCGGTGTCGCCCGTGCGCTGCAGAAAGACGTAGCCCGGCGAATCCGCCGCACCGCCATTGCTGAAGGCCACCTGCAAGGTATCGCGTTCGGTGTAGCCACCCTGCACCGCCAAGCGCGTCAAGTGGCCCGCCAGCAGTTCGGGCTGCTGCCCCGGCGGCAGCCCCTGCCGATCGGCAGCCTCACCGAGCGCCGCACGCACGCGCTGATCCAGCGGATGCAACGCGTCACCCGGCACACGTGCGTCGTTGGCCAACCGCTCACCACTGCGCTCACCCATGTCGTCGTTCTCGCTCAACAGGTGCTGCTTCCACGTGCGCTCGGGCATCGGGTTGGTTTTCGTACGGTTGAGCTCGCTGTTGGGGAACGGCGGATCGATGCTGTCGACGCCGTGAATGTTACGCAGCGGACGATAAGCGTCCTTGCCTCCGCCCTTCATGTCCAGAGGAATGCGCACATCCGGAAGAAGCTGCGCGGCAGGGCCGATCAGCCCGTTCACGTCGATACTTCTCTTCCGCTCGATGCCGGCGTGGTTCAGCGCCTCCCAGGTGAAGTCCACGCAGTTGTGGCGCACGTCCTTGTATTGCAGATCGAAGCCGTACTTGTCCGGGTGTGCGCCGAAGGCCTCAAGTTTTTTGTACTGCTGTTCACTGATCTCGAGCGTGCGGCTGTAATGCGGGTTCTGGTACTCGGCCGCATCGGTCTTCATGACCTCGCCCGGCCCGTTCATGCTTCCATGCTCGGAAGGCGCGAAGCCGAAACTCCGCGTGGTCTTGTCCGGCCCATGGAGCACGTAGAACATGTGCCCGGGCCCGGATGTCTGCGGAACCCCGTCCACAACTTTCTGTACACCTCTCTCGTCCACCAGCGGCGTACCAGGTGCGGCAATGACGATTTCTACGGTGTAGCGCGGCTTATCCATAAGAAAAATCCTTCAGTTCCTTCCAGCAGTGGGATGGCGTTTATTTTCCAGAGAGTGGGTCGGCATGAACCCGCAGCTGTGCCGGGTAGTGCTGGAGCGCAGCGGTGGGCTGCACCGTGCGCACATCCAGGCGGTAGCGGGCACCCGTTTCCATCGGCAGCGTGACGATGCTCAACCTGTATCGGCTGGCGTCCATCGATACCTGCTGCGCGTAGCGCCAGTCTGCCGACTCATGCCATTCGGGGAGCGGCCCACCCAGATTGCGCGCCCTTGCCTGATAGACATCAGACGTTGCAACGTCCTGCCAGGCACCTGCGACCCAGCGCTGCAGGGACAACTGGAAGGGAACATGAACATTGTCCATGTCAGGCTCACTGTCAGGCTCGGGCCCATGGCGCTGCACCTCAAGATCCAGCACATAGGGTCGACCCGGATAGAAGTTGCGGGCATTCGTCTCGAACTCGAACCGCACCGCCTGGCCGGGCTCGGCCACGTTGATCGGCTTGACCAGATCCAGCGGCTCCGGCGCATCCGGTATGCGGCTGCTGCAGGCGCCGAGTGCGCCCGCCAGCGTGAAGATCAGGCCGGCACGCAGCCAGCGGTGGATACCCAGCATTATTCAGATCCTTTGGCTCCCTGCCATGGGCTTCAACCCTAGCGGGCAGCCTCTTGCACTGCAACCGGGCAAACAAAAAGGCAGGGTCTGCACCCTGCCTTCTTCACGCGGAGAACCACCGGGCGTAGCCCGGCGTCATCGCATCAGAGCTGGATGCGCGCCACGCTCTCATCAGCGCCCTTGTCATCCTTCTCGCCGTTCTTGATGCTCACGAACAGCACGTTGTTCTTCGCATCCAGCGCCAGGCTGTTCGGGTGGGTCGGCACCTTGTAGGTGGCCACCTTCTGGTAGCTGTCACTGTTGTACGCCGTCACCGTGCCCGCCTCGCGGTTGGTCACGTACAGGCGCTTGCGCGGTGCATCCAGCAGGATGCCCAGCGGGCCGGCATCGGTCGGGATGCTGGCCAGTTCCTTGCCCGTGCTGCGGTCGAGCACCAGCACGCGCTGGCCCGGATGCTTGCTGACCAGGCCGCTGCTCTTGGCCTGGTAGCCACGCAGGAATTCCGAGCCCTGGTCGGTCACGAACAGGCGCTTGCCGGCCGGGTCCAGCGCGATGTTCATCGGCTGCTCGGCGGCAATCTTGTGCTGCGCCACCACCTTGTTCGAATCGGTGCCCACCACCACCAGGTCGGCCAGCAGGTTGCTGGTGTAGACGCGCTTGTTGGCCGCATCCAGCGCCAGGCCCGGTGCCTTGGCATTGCCCAGGCCGTCGATGGTGTTGATCACCTTCAGCGTGTTGGTATCGATCACGAACAGTACGCTGCTCACGTCCGGCTGGCTGCTGTGGCCGGTCACGTACAGGCGGTTGGCCGCGCTGTCGACCACCAGCTCGCGCAGGTCGTGGGTGTAGGCGGCCTTGCCGTCCTTGCCGGTCTTCTTCTCCATCAGCTGGATGGTGCCGACAGACTTGTTCTGCGCGGTATCGACCACGGTCACCGACAGGTCCACGGTGTTGCCCACGTACAGGCGGTTGTGGGCGTCATCCAGCACCACGCCGAAGGCTTTGCGCTCCAGCGGAATGCGGGTTTCCACGGCCAGCGTGGCCGGGTTCAGGCGCAGCACCTGGGCCGGGCCGGCGTCATCGTCGAAGCCACCGGACGAAGCGACGAACACGGCATTCTGTTTCGGGCTGTAGGCCAGCTCGTACAGGCCCTTGGCCACGGCCTGGCGCTGTACGGCGGTAGCGGTGCTGGCGGCGGGGGCGTTGTCGGCGAACGCCGACGGCGCGCCAAGGCTGAGCGAAACGGCAACGGCCAGCGCGGCCGAGCGGAAGAGAGGATTACGGAACATGCGAGCGTCCTTGAATGGGCACGGGAAGGTGTCCTGGCTCGCTGGGCCGTACTGCGACGGCCCGACCTGCATCTGTCTGCGCGGGGTGGGCTGGCTGGGGTTGCCGGGGAATGGTAGCAGGTGGGGGGCGTGGCGTGCGTCTGCGCGCGTATGGCAGACGCGCGGATTACTGCTCCTTCAACCGCAGCGAATCGGCCACATCGGTCTTGGCCGCCACCTCGGTGGCGATGCTGGCGCGGCGGTGCCCCGGGTCGTTGCGGTCGCCCTGCACGATGAAAATGCTTTCGGCCGCATGGCTGCTTTCGGTTGGACGGCTGAGCAGCACGTGGTCCACGCGCGAGAGATTGTTCTGCTTGGCCAGCACCAGCAGGCTGGCGCTGATGCGCTGGCTGGCGGCATCGAACGGGCGGCCGTGCGCGGCGTCCAGTTCGGCGACTTTCTGGATCAGCTGCGAGAACAGGCGATGGTCGGGGTGTGAAGGGTCCAGCAGCGTGCCGGCCACTTCAATCGGCGTCGGCGGCGGCTCATCGCTGGCACGGTCACCCTGGCGATGATGCTCGGCCTCGCGCTCGGGCATCGCGTGATGGGTCTCGGCATTCAGATCACTGCCCGGGAACGGCACGGCAATGCACTGGATTTCCGGCAGGTTGAACAGCACCGCGAACTCGCCCAGGTTGCTGCCGCCGTCCAGAGGTGCCGGTAGCGGATGCAGGCCGGCGTAGTGCAACGCCGCCCAGACGAAATCGCTGCAGCGATTGATGGTGGCCGGGCGATCGACATCGAATTCGAACTCGGCCGGTTCCTCGGCGAAGTCACGCAGGCAGCCGTAGTGCTCTTCAGTGATTTCCAGGGTGCGGCTGTAGTACGGGTCCAGATGCGCGTCGGCATCGTCGTGGCGCACCTGTGCGTACTGCACGCCGGTGCCGGCTTCGCCCGGCGCCTGGCGCGGTGGTGCGAAGCCGTAGCTGTGGGCCTCGTCGTCTGCCGCCACCTGCAGGTACATATGGCCGCGCGGCGAGATGCCCCCACTTTTCAGCGGGGTGCCGGGCGCGGCCAGATAAAGGGTTGCGGTGTAGCGTGTTGCCTGCTCCATGCCTGCTCAGCCTTGTTGGGTACTGCGGTCCTGGGCGGATGATGGCATAGGTGGGATGGGGGGCAGGTGGAGGAATAGAGGACGCCGATCGCGACTTGCTGAATATGTGAGCCAGCGTGCAGTACCAGCGCCCCGAAAGCTCGCGGGTGGCGGCACTAGACCATCTGCATGCCGCCAGACGTCTGCGTTGCCGCCTCGCGCTGCTGCGTTTCATGACGGGTCTGCTCAGTCACTCGCGTGTCGATCTGCTGACTGCGGGCCAGCCCCTCCTCAAGGCTTTGCTGAGGCTGGTTCAGATCCACCATGGCCCTGAAGCCAGGCGTCGTGCCCATCACGAAGATCTTCTCTTCCTGCAGCACCACATCGCGCAGCTGTTGCGGCTGGTGGATGCCGTTCTCCCGCGCAGCAACCATCGCTGACATCACCTGCGCGTCGCTCACCTTCTCAGGCAGGTCCGATCGCATGCGATCGAACAGCTGCTGCGATTCCGGAGACAGTGCGGCTACCCGCTCGTGCGGCGGCAGTTCGCCCTCTACCTCAGTCAACAGCTTCTGCAACGTGGTTTGCTTCTTGGGGAGGGGATTCTCGTGCGTCGAATTGAGCTTGCTATCGGGGAACGGCTTGGGAATGCTCTTCAGCGCTTCGATGTTCGGAAGCACCTTCATCGTCCCCTCGAAGCTGGGATCGGGCTTCTCGAGCTTGGGCCGCAGACCGGCCTGACCAAGGCCTGTCCACACGTAATCGACACAGCTGTTCGACAAACCGTTGTAGTTGAGATTGAAACGGTCCTGATCGCGATTGACGCTCGCCTCGCCGTACGCCTTCAACTTGTCATATTGATCCTTGGTGATCTCGAGCGTGTGGGAAAACCGAGGGTTCTGGTAGGTCTCGAATTCCCCCTTGACCACGTGCCCAGGCCCGGTGATCCCCGTTTTTATCGGTGAGAACCCATATCCGTCTTTCTTGTCACCATCGGCAACCATGAAGTAGGCGTGGCCCGCCGAAGATGAGTGGGTCGTGCCATCCTTGCCTGCAACAGGTGTCCCCGGGGCAGCGAGGTAGACCGTGACGGTGTAAGGCCCCTTCTTGCCTTCCTGGGGTGCGGCTGCACTATTCGATTGACTGTCCATAGTCCTATTTCACGTTGTAGTTGGCGACGAGAAGCTCAATGTTGAGATGTGCAACTTCTGGGTTTCCCTGAAGGTTGGTCACCTTCAGCCGGTACTTCCCGGCCGTCAGATCCCCGGAATCAGCACGGGCCACCTCATACTCCCTGTACGCCAGGGACATGTCGTACTTTCCTGCGTTGACCAGACTGTTCGAATCCGCGCCGACGGCGCTCCTGTATTCGTACACATCGCCCTTGGCCGGTTGATATCGGCTGCCCTGCCCGACAGCAGGCAGTTCGCGATTCAATACCTGTAGCGCGATGGGCGTTTCGGTGTCGCCTTCAAGCTTCCACAGCTGCACCTTCAGGGGAATCCGGGCGTCTTCAAGGAAGTCGACATCGCCCGGTTTCATGTCCGGGCGCATGGCAGGCCCACCGGTACGAAATCCGATCAGGAACGTGCGAGGTTTGGGATCTTTCTCCCAAGGCGGCGGCAATTCAAAACGCGCCTCCACCGTCGCACCTGCATGGACCAGGTCCATCGGCTTGGCGACAGGGAAACCATCGCCATACATCTGGGGTGCCTGGGCGCCACAGCCGCTCATGAGCAGGGGCAGCAGTACCATCCATGGCCTCAGTAGGTGTCGCATCCGTTCCTCACATTCGGGCACTCACTTGTCGGCAGTTTATACACCGCACCGGGCGGCAGGACCTTAACCGACTTCACATAACCCCGGGGCGGGATGGGGATTCCTGCTGACGAAACTTGCACGGGCGCGTTCTGGAGGTAGGAGGCACGGGATGGTGCATGCACTCTGACAGCGATGCCGGCATGGATGAGTACCTGTCGGCCTGCTACGCAGACCTGCCACCACGCGAGGCGGCGCTCGCCTTCGGCAGCGACTACGACCTGGAGCGCGACGATGCGCTGTGGCTACGGCCGGGCGTGCCTGTGTGAACCGCGCAGCCGTCCGGCAAGCCTGCATCCAAGGCAAGCGATGCCAGGCGATGGCCGCTATGCTGGCAGCGCACCGGAATGGAAACCACGTATGCCCCGTTTGAACACCGCCCTGGCTCTGAACCTCGCTCTGATGCTGCTGGGCGCTACACCTGCCATGGCCATGGCGGCAGACCCGCAGGTTTCCACTGAAGTGTTCGTAGAGCGCGGTGACAACCCCACCTTCGAACTGAAGCAGGTGCCTGCCGTTGTGTATTCAACGGCCCCTGCCACGCCGCCCGATACGTCACTGCAGTCTCCCATGGCGGTGTTGATGGTTGCTCAACTGGATGAGCTGGGCCACGTTTCCAACGTGATGGTGGTGCGGTCCAGTGGACTGCGGGAGATTGATCGTGCGGCCTTTACCGCCGTGGACCAGTGGCGCTTCGAACCGGTCGTGGTTGAGGGCGTCGCGCGGCATGCGCGGGTTCGGGTGCGTTTGAGCTTCACGCCTTCTGCCGAGACGCCGCCTGGCTGAACTGCTGGTCCAATCTGTCGTAATTGGTCCTACGCCATGACCCTGGCTGCGGGCATTCCTGCGCTTGGGGCCAATAGCGCCAAGCCCTTCAAGACCGTTGCAGCGCAATCGCTTGCCGGCTTAACACCGTGTGCGACAATGCCGAAAGCGTCAGGACTGGCAATCGCCGGTTCCGCAGTTTCTTGGCATTTGGTAGCTGTACGGGTATCTCTTGGCGTGCCACCGGAAAAGGGTGGCGCGGGACTCGAAAACCCGTCTGAATACCCAGTGCTTTGCGCTTGCCAGTCGGCGTCATCTTCGGATGGCGCCGGCTGGCAATCCGTTCGCGTTCCATGGCGGGCGGTGCGTGGGGGCCTTAGGGCCCGCCGGCTTGGGTATTCACCGGTTTTCGAGACACGCACCGTCCGCCGCCTTTATAGGTGGCGCTGCTATCTGTCCTGTACGGAGCATTGCCATGAACACATCGGACTTCCGTTCCCTGCACGCGCAGTACGATCCGGACAACGCCGAACCCGAGCGCGAACTGTCCGTCGATCCCAACGCCTTCGTCGCCACGCTGCGCCGCATCGGAACCGGTGCAGCTGCGGACGGCCAGCCTTGGCCGGAGCGGCATCAACTGCCTGGGCGGTGTCTTCAGCTGGCGGATGCGGATTGCGCGTTGGCAGGGCTGCGCGTGGTGGCGGAGCTGATGTTGGCTGCGGAGCGGACCCGGCAGAACGGTGCACCCGAGGAGTACCTGGGGGATCGGGTGATGGAAGGATTGAAGATGGCGTGTGTGGCGTTGACTGCGCAGGTGGCTGAGCGGTTGCAGGTGCGGGAGTAGCGCTCAAGGCTTGAACCTCAAGCAATAGGCTGTGGGCTGTCGTCGCGACCCCATTATCCGTTCGCCTCTGATCTGCTGGACTTCCAATGAAGTCTCGGACGTACGCAGTACTGTGCTTGGCAGCGCTGATTGGTTCAACGCTCGCCCACTTCCACCTGCCCAAAGGCGATTTGGAGCTGAAGACCTACCCCAAGGTCTCGGCTGCAGAGTTTGCTGTCATGCGCGAGGATGCCCTAAGCCTTGCGGCTGAAGATGCAACCCTCGGTGCCGGACGCTTTGAAGCAAGGTACTTCGAGCTCACTTGCCGAGGTGAGTCCGCTCTGCTGGTGGACAACTCTTCATCACAGCTGTTCATCTTAGGCTTCATAAGCCAAGCCACTGAGGCGCCTTGCGTTCAACCTCTACGCCAGCGCTGGAGTAACCGACTACGTCCGGCCAACTAGGGCTCTGCAACTGAACTCCACGTGCGAGACGCATCGACGAGCCTGAACAGGCTGCGGTTTGCGTTGACACACTACGCTCCTCCGCCTCAAGCCATTAGCGGCTCATTGTATCGTTTACGGCATACTTTCCCCAGGAGCGCCACGCGCGGTCGAGGACAGGGGAAGGCTGTGAGCAGGTGGACTGACGACGAATTGGCTGCTGCCGTTGAGGCGTATCGCCAAATGGAGGCCCGTCTTGCTAATGGATCAGCCTTTGAGAAGGCAAGGGTCTATCGGGAACTGGCAACCCGCCACGGACGTACGCCCAAGGCGTGGGAGTACCGCATGCAGAACATCTCCCATGTTCTAGATCAGGCAGGCAAGCCCTGGCTACCCGGGCTTCTTCCAGCATCGAACGTAGGTGCAAAGGTTGAGCCGAAACTTGCCAAGCTCCTCGGGCTTTCTGGTGACACGCTCACGTCGGTATCTGGTCCTACAAGGGGACTGTTGGAGCAGGAGACCAAAGCGGCGGAGGCAACTGGCAGTTTCGCTCCAGCAGACGAGGTGGACGAGAGGCAGCGTGTGCTGGCAGCTATCGTTCGGCGCCGCGGGCAGCCTGCCTTCCGTAAGGCACTGCTGGACGCATACGGCGGCCGCTGCGCTATGACGGGATGCAACGTGGTCGATGCGCTCGAGGCGGCCCACATCCAGCCCTACTCAGGCCTAAAGAGCAACAATGTCAGGAACGGTCTTTTGCTCCGTGCCGATGTGCACACTCTGTTCGATTTGTATCTGATAGCCATCAACCCCGGTTCTCTGCGGATCGCCGTGGCGCCTGCTCTCCAGCAATCAACCTACTTCGAGTTGGATGGCCGTGAGTTGAGCATTCCCATGCCGTCTGAGCTGTCAGCCTGCCAGGAATCAATCAGTTGGCATCGATCGCAGTGCCAGTGGTAGGAAGCAGTGCGGGACCAATGGAGCGTTCACTTGCTATCTACCGAGAGCTGAAATAGGCGAGAGTGTGCTTTATCTCAGAGGACCCGAGGCAGGACGATGCCCGACATTCTTAGCCCTGAAGCACGAAGCGAACGAATGTCCAGGATTCGCAGCTCAGATACCAAACCTGAGCTGTGGCTTCGCAAAGCTATGCATGCTCGAGGTTTTCGGTATGTGCTGGGAGGAAGCGGGCTTCCTGGACGACCAGATATCGTGCTACCGAAGTACAGAACCGTCATCTTCGTGCATGGCTGCTTTTGGCATCTGCACAGTTGCTTGAACGGAAGGAGACCGGGAACTAACGCGCGCTACTGGTCGCCCAAGCTGGAAGCGAATGTCCGGCGCGACCGTAGGTCAGCGCGCCGCTTAAGGGCCGCAGGCTGGAAGGTGATTACTGTTTGGGAGTGCAAGATCAAGCGGGAAGCGGACCGAGCCCGAGAGATCGATCGCATAGTCAGATTGTTGCGGCCCAACTGACACATCAGGATCACGAGAATAGGGCAGCGGCTAACTATGGGCCGGACACGGCATAACCTTACGTAAATTGCCCGTGTTGTGATAGAAGGGCTCAATGAATGGCCTTTTTCCACAAGTTCCGCAGCTGGATGACCCCGCTCTAGAGCAGGTTGCCGCTGCGCTCTCACGCGACCCTGCTCTGCTGAGCAAGGTAGGGCAAGCGCTCCGAACGGCGTTCGACGAAGTGATTGACGCGCCCCGTACGGGGCGATTTTGCATTGATCAGCTAGAGAAAACAGAAAAGACCTACATCGGCACAAAGGTCGAGATCCTGCTCCGCAAAGCCTTGGCCCTGGAGCGAGGAGTCTTATTGGACAATCTAATTGCCGGCCACGAGGTTGATACCAAATTCACAGTCAAGAACGATTGGATGATCCCGCAGGAGGCGGTTGGGCAGCTTTGCATGCTTGTCCGCGCGGACGATGTGAAGGGGCTTTGCTGGCTCGGCCTGTTGAGAATGACCCCGGCAGTACTGACCAATGGCCAGAACAGAGACGGGAAGAAGTCCATCTCCGCTGCCGGTAAAGCGCAGATTCGATGGCTTGTAGAAGGTCCGATGCCCAGGAACTTCATGCTGGATCTCCCTGAAGTGGTGCGCTCGGCAATCTTGGCCCAGCCTAGTGGGCGGCAGCGAGTGCGCGCGCTCTTCACCATGGCCACGGGCCTTCTCATCCCACGGGATGTCATCGAACAGTTGGCACAGCAAAGGGATGCGGTGAAGCGGGCTCGCGAGATGAAGGAAGCGCTGGGGAGGGAGGGCTACCAGGTCCTTTGTGCCACCTATCTCGCGGACCGCGAGATCATGATCGCCCACGGCTTCACCCCTGCAGCCAAAGATGAATGGTTGAGCCTCAGGATCTCTGATAGCCCTTAAGGCTTTGCTATAGAGGCTCACAGCCAGCAGCTTCCAGGACTCGGCTGACTGCGTTACGCAATGGGCCAGCCCGGGCCTTGACATCTCGGGGATTTCGGAAGCGATTTGGCGGAATTGACCTGCAGGGATGGCCTCCCAAGCGCCCTGAACTCCAAACACTTGCACTAGCGATCAGGCTTGGTACGCTGGCAGTTGCCAGAGAAGGGGAATCCAGGCATCTGGACACGCCACGCACTGTCATGCGGCTTAGGGGCACGCCTGCCCTAGTCTCAGCATCTGATACGGCGCCAGCGTGTACTTGCTGACCCCACCGCCCCCACCCAACACCTGGCGCTCTAAGGAGCTCGCGCTGTAGCCAGCGCGACACCCTCCTGCCGGGCTCCTTTCTGATCTGAGATCTACATGAGTCAATTCACCTCCCTTGAGATGTGCGCCGGTGCTGGCGGACAAGGCCTTGGCCTAGAGATGGCCGGCTTCGACCACTCTGCGCTCGTGGAATGGGAGCCGGCCGCATGCCAGACGCTCCGCTTGAACCGCCCGAGCTGGAACGTGATTGAGGGTGACCTTCGCGAATTCGACGCATCCCCATACAAGGGTGTGGATCTCGTTGCCGGCGGCGTGCCTTGCCCTCCTTTCTCTAAGGCAGGAAAGCAGCTGGGCGCCGACGACGAGCGCGACCTTTTTCCTGAAGCCATTCGAATTGTTGATCAGGTAAGGCCTCAAGCAATCATGCTCGAAAATGTTCGCGGCCTGCTCGACCCCAAGTTCGATGATTACCGGAAGGGCGTAGAGAAGGAGCTCAAGAAACTCGGATACTTGGGCGATTGGCGACTTCTGCACGCATCCGACTACGGCGTCTCCCAGCTTCGGCCGCGCGTGATATTTGTCGGCATGAAGAAGGAGCTTGCTCCGGCATTCTCATGGCCAGAAGCACTGAAAGAGCCCCCAAAGACGGTAGGTCAGCTCCTGCACGACTTGATGGGCGCGCGAGGCTGGGATCAAGTTGATGCATGGAGGGAAGGTGCCAACGCGATCGCGCCGACTCTCGTCGGTGGATCCAAGAAGCATGGCGGCCCTGACCTTGGACCAACCCGCGCCAAGAAGGCTTGGGCTGCCCTCGGCGTAGACGGCATGGGGCTCTGGGATCAGGCTCCCGAAGCGAATTTCGTGGGCATGCCTCGGCTCACTCCGCGCATGACTGCTCGGATCCAAGGCTTCCCTGACAGTTGGGAGTTTGCAGGGCGTAAGACAGCAGCTTATAGGCAGATCGGCAACGCGTTCCCTCCTCCGGTGGCCGCGGCTGTGGCTTCTCGCATTTTCGATGTTCTTTCACAACAGCGAGTTTTCAAAGTGGCATGAGCGAAGAAGCATTCTTCCTTTCAGAACGAAAAAAGTTTCACGCTTCACTGCTGGAAAACACACTTACGATTGACAAGAACGGCGTTCCTTCCAACGCTGATAAAGATAGCCGAGCAAGCCGGGAAATTGCTAAGCACATAGCCACTCAGCTCTGTGTTGAGGTACTGAGCGAACGCGCTCCAGCACAGACCTCTGGGTCAAATTTCGAGAGCGCGTGCGCGAACTTTATTCGAAGTACGTTTGCTCAACTTGATCATATAAGGCCGGGCGACTGGCTTATCCAACAAGTGGGCGGCAAGAACAGGAAGTTGATTGCGAGTTTCGATCAATATTCGCACCTAGTAGCCCTTGATCGCGCAGCCAAAGGAAATCGCGAATTGGCTGCGGCCTTAGGGAACGACTATACAATTACCCCTGACATTATAGTTTCACGCGGCCTACTTGATGATTCCGTCATAAACGCCAACACCCTCATAGTCGACCCCTATACTGCCCGGCGATCTTCCCTTCGAAGCGCAAATGGAGGCCTGCCGCTGCTGCATGCGAGCATTTCTTGCAAATGGACGCTGCGCAGCGATAGAGCGCAGAACGCACGTTCCGAAGCGCTTAATCTAATAAGGAATCGAAAGGGAAGACTTCCGCATGCTGTAGTAGTAACTGCGGAACCAAGCCCCAGCCGAATAGCGTCGATTGCACTTGGCACGGGCGATATAGACTGCACTTACCATTTCGCACTCAATGAACTGAAGCTGGCGGTAGCAGATCTTGGTCAGTTCGACGCCGTCGATATGCTCGAAATTTTGATTGAAGGAAAAAGACTCAAGGACATTTCCGACCTGCCACTTGATCTTGCCGTGTAGCAATTTGGAATGAGGGGAGGCTAGTGCCGCCCCTCTCCGCCAGATACAACCTCTTCAAAGAAGGTGATAAATCTTCTTCCGTTTTGATACATAAAAAATACTTCGTCGGTAGTTATTTCAATGACGAATGAAGCGTAGTTCGTATGCACCATTTTGTTTCGAAGAGCACACACCTCGAGAAACGCTCTCTGCGCATCACGCAATTCCGCGGACTCTTTCAAGAGCCGATCCGCTCGCTCTTTGCATTTCGCTCCGAACGAATTAAAAAGCCTATTTGTATTTTTTGACTCAAAATCGAAGTAACTGTAGAACTGGCGAGATATAGCCTTTGCAGAAATAAGGCTTCTAAATGTATCTGATACTCCGTGCACCTCAGCACAGCGCTCGATCGCCCTCCCCAGCTCATGTTCGAAGTGTGAAGCCGCAGCAATTAGAACACTTTTTCGCCAGACATCTTCCGCCGTGACAACTAGCGACGCTTCACCTTCCCGGATCAAGAAATCTTTCACCGCGTCAGCGGCCTCCTTGAGCTCTTCGACTGTGTTTGCCACTTAACCCCCGAGTAGCGCCCTTGCGATTCCAATTCGAGTTGCTACGTTTTCCGACTTACTAGTTCCCTCTGAAGAAGCTCCCGTAAAATTGACATCAGACTTCAAACTAGCCAGATGCTCAACAGCGAACTGCTTCACTTCAAGATTTCTCTCTTTGAAAGCTGAACCACATGCAGCGACGAATATTGACTCAAACAGTGAAATATTGAACCTACTGTTCCCCTGATTATAGAAGGCCCTTGCAGGAAGCTTTGCTGCGACCTTTCCAAACTCATCCATAAGTCTCTCTAGGTAGGTAACCTGAGAACTATCCAGGCCGCGGCACTTCCTCGAGAATATGTTAAGAAATTTCGTCATTGATGGCGCATACTTGTCAGACATTACAAGCATTGCAAACGATCTCAGCAAAATTTCTACATCCTTCATGTGAATATCAGCATCTTCCCGGCCAACAATATGGCGCCACGCGGGCTTATTGTTAATCCTCTGAAGGACTTCATAGAACGACGAATGATATAGACTGGCTCTAATTTCCTGAGGGGTCAAGTTAACGCCCCCGGAGTTGAGCCTGTTGAATATCTCAAACACCGCAGAGTCATCCTCCTCTGAAGATGTTTGCTTGACGATAATGTTCCGGACAGTACGGAGATCGAACGCCACCTTAAATTCGCCTAACGTCGAGTAGTTCAAACCGTCGAATCTACTTTTAGGCCCTGGAATCGGAGCAGGAAGCTTCAAATTAAATGGAACAAAGTAGCGATCATCTTGCAAGACTTCATCCGGAATATCTCCCGATTCAGCGTCAAAAATAGCTCTTAGCTCAGCCCTTTTTTCAGGTCGCGGAAACCTTTGCTTGACAAAATAATATATCGACATGAGGCGCTGCTGGCCATCGATCACCAGAAAGCTATTTTTAGCTTCCTCATATAAAAATACTTGAGGAACAGGAAGCCCAAGAAGTAGAGACTCGATTAGCTTTGACGATCGCTTTATATCCCATACGAAATGCCTCTGAAACCCAGGAATCTTTACCGCCCCTGATTTAATGAAGCTGAAGATCGTTGAGACATTAAAATCGTTAGGCGAGGAACTTATCTCATACTCGTCAATTCGAACGTCAAAATCTTCCGCATCATCATCAAACCAATCTTCGTATACCTTCATCATTAACCTCGGCGCCTGCGGGGTAGATATTATGATATTCTTAGGTCAAGCGAAGCGACCGCCTCGCTTTAGCCTAGTCGCTATCAGCAATGAAGTGAAGCGTGTAGCGTCATTTGCTTTAAAAGAAAAAGGGCGACCAATGGCCGCCCTTTCTCGCGTCAATTAATTGACGAGATCAAACCCCAACAGGATTAGCCTTCTCCGGATCAATCTTGTACTGCTTGATCGCCCGGGCCACATCCTTCGCGGTCATCTTCCCTTCCTTCGCCAGCGCCGCAATCGCGGCATGCGCGATGTAGTAGCGATCCACCTCAAAGAACCGGCGCAGGTTCGCACGCGTATCCGAACGACCAAACCCATCCGTACCCAGCACGGTGTACGACATCGGCACGAACGCACGGATCTGGTCCGCATACGCGCGCACATAGTCGGTGGCGGCAATCGCCGGGCCCTGGCGGCCTTCCAGCAGCTCGGTCACGTAGGCCTTGCGCTGCTCACCTTCCGGATGCAGGCGGTTGGCACGTTCCACGTCGAAACCATCGCGACGCAGTTCGTTGAAGCTCGGGCAGCTCCAGATATCGGCGGTCACGCCGAAGTCCTTGTCCAGCAGCTCGGCGGCGGCAATGGCTTCGCGCAGGATGGTGCCGGAGCCCAGCAGCTGCACGCGCAGCTCGCCCTTCTTCGGCTTGCCGGCGTCGGTCAGCAGGTACATGCCCTTGACGATGCCCTCGGCCGCGCCTTCCGGCATTTCCGGATGGGTGTAGTTCTCGTTCATCAGGGTGACGTAGTAATACTCGTCCACCTGGTCTTCCATCATGCGCTTGGTGCCGTGCTGCAGTACCACGGTCACTTCGAAGCCGAAGGTCGGGTCGTAGCTGCGCACGTTCGGAATGCCACCGGCCACCAGATGGCTGAAGCCATCTTCGTGCTGCAGGCCTTCACCGTTCAGCGTGGTGCGGCCGGCGGTGCCACCCAGCAGGAAGCCGCGGGTGCGCATGTCGGCGGCCTGCCAGGCGATGTCGCCCACGCGCTGGAAGCCGAACATCGAGTAGTAGATGTAGAACGGCAGCATCGGCACGTTGCTGACCGAGTAGCTGGTACCGGCGGCCATCCACGAGCTGATCGCACCCGGCTCGCTGATGCCCTGCTGCAGCACCTGGCCGCTCTGGTCTTCGCGGTAGAACATCAGCTGGTCGGCGTCGACCGGCTTGTACTTCTGGCCGAACGGCGCGTAGATGCCGATCTGGCGGAACAGGCCTTCCATGCCGAAGGTGCGGGCTTCGTCGGCCACGATCGGCACGATGTGCGGGCCCAGTTCCTTGTCACGCAGGGTGATGTTCAGGCTCTGCACGAAGGCCATGGTGGTGGAGTAGCTGCGCTCGCCGCTGCTCTTCAGCAGGCGCTCGTAGCTTTCCAGCTTCGGTGCCACGAAGGTCTTGTCAGACTTGCGGCGGCGCTGCGGCAGGTAACCGCCCAGCGACGCCCGGCGTTCCTGCAGGTACTGCACTTCCGGCGAGTCCGGGCCCGGGTGGTAGAACGGCACCTGGCCGTCGGCCAGCTGCGCGTCGGTCACCGGAATGTTGAAGCGGTCGCGGAAGTGGCGCACCGCGTCGTCGTCCAGCTTCTTGGTCTGGTGGGTCGGGTTCAGTGCCTCACCGGCGCTGCCCATGCCGTAACCCTTCACGGTCTTGGCCAGGATGACGGTCGGCATGCCCTTGGTGTTCACGGCCTGGTGGTAGGCGGCGTACACCTTGTGCGGGTCGTGGCCACCACGGTTCAGGCGCCAGATGTCGTCGTCGCTCAGGCCGGCAACCATCGCAGCGGTTTCCGGGTACTTGCCGAAGAAATGCTCGCGGGTATACGCGCCGCCGAAGGCCTTGCAGTTCTGGTATTCGCCGTCGACGGTTTCCATCATCAGCTTCTTCAGGACGCCGTCGCTGTCCTTGGCCAGCAGGGCATCCCAGTAACCGCCCCACAGCAGCTTGATCACGTTCCAGCCGCCGCCACGGAACACGCCTTCCAGTTCCTGGATGATCTTGCCGTTGCCGCGCACCGGGCCGTCCAGGCGCTGCAGGTTGCAGTTCACCACGAAGATCAGGTTGTCCAGGCCTTCACGGCCGGCCAGGGCGATGGCACCCAGGGTTTCCGGCTCGTCGCTCTCGCCGTCGCCGATGAAGCACCACACCTTGCGGTCGGACTTCTCGATCAGGCCACGGTTTTCCAGGTAGCGCATGAACTGCGCCTGGTAGATGGCGGCCAGCGGGCCCAGGCCCATCGACACGGTCGGGGTCTGCCAGTAATCCGGCATCAGCCACGGGTGCGGGTACGAGGACAGGCCACCGCCGTCCACTTCCATGCGGAACTTGTCCAGCTGCTCTGCGCTGATGCGGCCTTCCAGGAAGGAACGCGCGTAGATGCCCGGGGCGCTGTGGCCCTGGATGAACAGCAGGTCGCCCGGGTGGCTTTCGCTCGGGGCACGCCAGAAGTGGTTGAAGCCCACGTCGTACAGGGTGGCACCGGAGGCGAACGAGGCGATGTGGCCGCCCAGGTCACCCGGCTTGCGGTTGGCGCGGACCACGGTGGCCATCGCGTTCCAGCGGATGATCGAACGGATGCGCCATTCCAGCTCGGCATTGCCCGGGCTCTTGGCCTCGAGCTGCGGCTCGATGGTGTTGACGTACTCGGTGGTGGGAGAGAACGGCAGGTAGGCGCCCGAACGACGGGTCAGTTCCACCATGCCTTCCAGCAGCTGATGCGCGCGCTCGGAGCCCTCGACATCAATAACGGCCTTCAACGACTCGATCCACTCCTGGGTTTCCACAGGATTCGGGTCGTTGTTCAGCACCTCGTTCAACCAGTTCATTAGCGCTCCCATAACCGCACGCACGCGCGCGACTGTTGTATAGATTTCTAGACCGCAAAGTGTAGCGCACCAAGGGCTTTCGTCACTTGGCTACGCAGGCGTATGGAGGCAAGCGGCCAGTGTCCGCAAGGGGCTTGCGCGGCCCGATGAGGGCCCTGCGGCGGGCCTTGGCGGCTGCGCGGGCTGTCGCTTGCGGGCCGCTGCGCCCATGTGCAGGACGCAGTGTTACCGCTGCCGATGACGGTTGTAGGGCAACTCCGGTGCCGCTGTAGGGGCGGTTCGGGCAACTGCACTGAACCGGCGACAACATGTCGCACCTGCCTCTGGATCGATGCCGACAGCGGGTCCAGCGTGGGCCGCGAGTGATGGGCCTGGTGGCCCTGCTCCCTTCCACAGCTTCGCCGGGGCGCCCTGCAAGGGGCGCCCCTTTTGCTGTGGGCACGCGGCCATCCGTGGCCCAAAACGCAGCTGTTTGTGGCCGGATCGGGTGTTGCCGCTCTCGATATATCGATATATCGTTTGCACACTCGTTTACCGATATATCGAAATGAGCCGAAGCCCCTCTCCCAGAGCCCGTTCCACCGATTCGACGGTACCCCGTCGCAATGGACAGCCGCGCGTACTCAGCCGCGGCGACCTGCGCCTGCTGGTGCTGGCCCTGATCGGCGAGCAGCCACGCCATGGCTACGAGCTGATGCAGCTGATCAGCAACCAGTTCATGCAGGCCTACACGCCCAGCGCCGGCACCATGTACCCGCTGCTGGCCAGCTTCGAGCAGGCCGGCTGGATCGAGGCCGAGGAAGTGGACGGGAAGCGGATCTTCCGCATCACCGCCGCCGGCGAGTTCGAGCTGAAGGTGCAGCGCACCCAGGTGCGGCTGGCGCAGCGACGTGCCTTCGACCGTGCCCGCGAGATCACCAAGGCCTCGCTGCCGCCGCCGCTGGCCTGTGCCCTGCGCGAGTTCAAGCGGGCGCTGGTGCACCACCACGGCCGCTGGGCCGAGGGCGAGGCGGACGAAGTGGCGGCGCTGCTGACGCGGGCCTCGGCCCTGCTCAATGGCACCGCCGGTAGCGAGCGCACACCGTTTTCAACGACCCAGCCAGACTGAATCCAGCCAGGTCCTCCCCCATGCCGCGCACCGCTGCGCGACACCTTTACAGGTATCCCCATGACCGAACACAACAACACGCGCCTGCGCCTGGATGTGCGCTTCCGTGAACTGACCGTGCTGCGCACCGAAGAAGTCACCCCACACATGCGCCGGGTGGTGCTGGGTGGCGACGCGCTGGCCGGCTTCGATTCGCCCGGCGCCGACGACCACATCAAGCTGTTCTTCCCCAACGCTGCGGGTGAGATGGTGCTGCCGGTGCTGACCGCCGAAGGCCGCAGCTACCCGGACGGCAAGGAGCCCTCGCCCGCCCGCGACTACACCCCGCGCTGGTGGGACCACGAAACCGGCGAGCTGGCCATCGACTTCGTGCTGCACGACCAGGGCATTGCCGGGCCGTGGGCCGAACGCGCGCAGCCGGGCGACACGCTGGTGATCGGCGGCCCGCGCGGCTCGTTCGTGGTGGCCGACAGCTACGACGCCTATGTGCTGATCGGCGATGAGACCGCGCTGCCGGCCATCGCCCGCTGGCTGGACGTGCTGCCGGAGAACGCCGAAGTTCAGGCGTACATCGAAGTGAGCGACGAGGCCGAACGCCAGGATCTGCCGCAGTACGAGAACGTGCGCATCCACTGGCTGGAGCGCAACGGCTTCCCGGCCGCCAGCAGCACGCTGCTGGAAGACATGCTGACCGACTTCGAGGCACCGGAGGGCGATGTCTACTACTGGATCGCCACCGAATCGCGCCGCGCGCGGATGATGCGCAAGTTCATCGAAGGCCACCTGGGCGTGCCGCGCGACTGGATCCGCTCGGCCGGCTACTGGAAGGCCCACCCGGACGAAACCGACGGCGATTGACCAACCCGGGGTCAGAGCCCTTTTCCTGTGGAAAAGGGCTCTGACCCCATGCACATTCTTTGGTGGGTGCGGACGGTTGGCCCGCACGCTTTCCGATGAGGTAGTGCCGGCCGCTGGCCGGCAGCCTCATGAACCCTCGGCATGATCCGCAGTTGCCGGCCAGCGGCCGGCACTACCCGGCAAGCAATGCGACAATCGCGCTCCTTTCCTGCAGCAACGAGGCCCACATGGCCAAACTGACCCTGGCCAGCGTGGACGCGCTGCGTACCCGCTTCGCCGATGACGCCGCCTGCGATGCGGCGCTGGCCGCCTTCACTGACACCGCCGCACTGCGCGTACCGCTGCGTGAGCTGGTAGACGCGCAACACCGCTTCCTGCAGGCCGAGTTCGAAGTGGCCCAGGTGGCCGATATGCTGCGCCGCGACCAGAAGTACGCGCCGGTCGGCCGCCCGTCGGTGCACATCGTGCAGCTGCGCAAGCAGCAGGCCGCGACCAAGCAGGCCGCGTTGATCGCACGCCAGGTGGTGGCGCAGGCCGCGCAGACCTTTGCACGCGTGAGCGGGCTGACGGTGAAGGCCAAGCAGAGCCCGAGCGAGGCATGCGCGGCGTGGATGGGCGCGTTGCGCTGAACGCGCGTACCCGGTAGTGGCCAACCTTGGTTGGCCTGCGGAGTGCCCGCGTGCCAACCAAGGTTGGCACCTACCGGGTAGTGCCGGCCGCTGGCCGGCAACCCCATCAGCATCGGGCACCTCGCAAGCAGCCGGCCAGCGGCCGGCTCTACCCGCGCTCCAAAAAGAAGGCCCGCTTTTCAGCGGGCCTTCTGCCTTCTCACGACGAGTGAGTTGGGTGCATCAAGCAGCCGGCTTTTCGCCGGTGGCTTCGGTGGTGATGCGGATCTTCACTTCATCGCTGACGTTCGGAGCGTAAGCGCCGACGCCGAAATCGCTGCGCTTCAGGGTGGTGGTGGCATCGAAGCCGGCGGCCGGAACCTTGGCCATCGGGTGCTCGCCGCCGCCGTTGACGGTGACGTCCAGGGTGACCGGCTTGGTGATGCCCTTGATGGTCAGGTCGCCGGTGACGGTCAGCTTGTTGGTGCCAGCGGCTTCCACCTTGGTGCTCTTGAAGGTGGCATCGGCGAACTTGGCAGCGTCGAAGAAGTCGGCGCTCTTCAGGTGCTCGTCGAACTTGGCGGTGAAGCTGTTCAGGCCGCTCAGCGGAAGCTTCACTTCCACGGTGGACTTGGTCACGTCTTCGGCGTTGTACACCAGGGTGCCTTCGACGTTGCCGAAGTGCGCGCTCGGGTTGGAGAAGCCGAAGTGGCTCCACTGCGCCAGCACGTCGGTGTGGCTCGGGTCCAGCTTGTAGGTGCCCGAGGCGATCTTGATCGCTTCGGCAGCCGGCGCAGCGGCGGCGGCATCGGCGGCCGGGGCGGCAGCCTGCTCAGTGGTGGCCGGGGCGGCGGCATCAGCGGCCGGGGCAGCGGTGTCGGCCGGCTTGGAGCAAGCGGCGATGGCCAGGGTCAGGGCCAGCGGCAGCAGCAGTTTACGGGTGGCGCTCATCTGAGGAACTCTCCGGATCGTAGGGTGGGTACACGGTGCAGCAAGAGCCCGCCGCACGATGGCGGGCCCGAAACCGATACAGCGACTTACGCGATGCGCGCCGCTTCGTCGAACGACAGGCGCGGCAGACGCGGGAACAGGCCCGCCGAGTCACCGTAACCCAGGTTGACCAGGAAATTCGACTTGATGGAGGTCCCGGCGAAGAACGCTTCGTCCACCTTGGCCGGATCGAAGCCCGACATCGGGCCGGCATCCAGGCCCAGCGCGCGCGCGGCCAGGATCAGGTAGGCGCCCTGCAGGCTGCCGTTGCGGATGGCGGCTTCGTGGCGGCCTTCCTGCGGGCCGTCGAACCAGGCCTTGGCATCGGTGTGCGGGAACAGGTAGGGCAGCTTCTCGTGGAAGTCCAGGTCGAAGCCGATGATGGCGGTGACCGGGGCGGCCATGGTCTTGGCCAGGTTGCCTTCGGACAGGGCCGGGGCCAGCTTTTCCTTGGCTTCCTTCGAGGTGACGAAAACGAAGCGGGCCGGCGTGGTGTTGGCCGCGGTCGGGCCCCACTTCACCAGGTCGTACAGTTCCTGCAGCAGGCTGGCCGGGACCGGCTTGTCGAGGAAGGCGTTCTGGGTACGGGCGGTACGGAACAGCTGGTCCAGGGCGGCAGCGTCGAGCGCGTGGGACATCGGTGGATCTCCAGGGCGGCGAAAGGAAGTCAGTGCCCGCGGGCGGCGCGGGGCGAATCGACGAGCCGCAGTGTAGAGTGTCGCGACTGTTGCAACACCCAGCAGGGCTGAAACGAATTAATGCCAATGGTGAAACGATCGAGCGCACCCTGGACGGTCACTGACGGCCGTGCGGGCAATGTCCGCCAGGCGGTCGCGCTGGCCTCGGCGCTGCGCCAGGGCACCCATCAGCCGCTGGTCCTGCAGCCCCGCGCGCCCTGGCGCTGGCTGTCGCCGCGCCGCCTGCCCGGCGATGTGAACGGCTACGGCGAGGCTTTCGCGACACTGGCCAATGAGGCCCCGGCGCTGGCGATCGGCTGTGGCCGCCAGGCCGCCGGTGCCCTCCGCGTGCTGCGCGCACGTGGCAGCCAGGTGGTGCAGATCCTCGACCCGCGCATCGGCGCCCGCCACTGGGATGTGGTGGTGGTGCCCGAACACGATGCCTTGCGCGGCAGCAACGTGCTGACCCTGCTCGGCAGCCTCAACCCGGTGGACGATGACTGGCTGGCCTGGGGCCGCGCCGCGTTCGCCGGCTTCAGTACCCTGCCTGGCCCGCGTACTGCGCTGCTTGTGGGCGGCCCGACGCCGCTGGCGCCTTGGGACGAGAGGGCGATGGTCGGCGTGTTCCGGGCGCTGGCCGATCAGATCCGCAGCGAGGGCGGCAGTCTGCTGGCCACCACCTCGCGGCGCACGCCACCGGCGCTGGCCGAGATCCTGCGCGCGACCTTCGCCGACCTGCCGCACGTGATCTGGGGCGATGGCGGCGACGGCGTGAATCCCTATGGCGGCCTGCTCGGCTGGGCCAACCGCGTGGTGGTCTCGCCCGATTCGGTGAACCTGCTCTCCGAAGCCTGTGCCACGCGCATGCCGGTGATGGTGGCGCTGGCCGGGACCGCGCAGGGCCGGTTGGCGCGATTCCAGCAGCAGCTGCGCAAGCGTGGGCGGCTGCAGCCGCACTGGCTGGACTGGCAGTACGAGCGCATCGAACCGCTGCGCGAAACCGCGCGGATCGCGGCGGAAGTGAAAGCGCGGCTGGCAGTGAGGTAGTGCCGGCCGCTGGCCGGCAACGCTGTACCCACTACCGAAGACCGTGCAGTTGCCGGCCAGCGGCCGGCACTACCCGATCACCCAGCGCTTTCTGAACATTTGGGTCCGGCGGCGCGGTTAGAGTCCTTCTTCCCCCACCGGACCGGACTTCACTTCCCCATGCGTACCCTGCTTCTGCTGCCCCTGGCCCTGCTCGCCGCGTGCTCCACGGCGCCCACCGAGCTGGACCCGATCTCCTATCAATGCCAGCAGCAGCTGGACGCGTACCGCGAACAGCCGGCACTGCGCGATCCGAAGAATGGCCAGCGCCCGCCGTTGCCGGTGGCACCGATCAGCGATGCCTGCGACAGGGAGCTCAAGCGCAAGGGTGTGGACCGCCCGCTGCGCTGACCGGCGTATGATCGGCGCGCGGCCCTGCCTGCCGCTGAAGGTATCGACATGGATCGTTTTCCCCGCCTGCCCAGCACTCTGCTGCTGATAGCTACCCTGCTGGCGACCGCGCCCGCATGGGCCGAAAGCACCGCCTGCCGCGAGCGCTACCCCAGCGTGGCCTCGCAGGCGGCGATGCTGGACGTGGCCTGGACCACTGCCGAGCGACTGGACGCACTACCCGACGTGGACGTAGTGGTGGCCGCGCGCGGTGGCCAGGACCTGAGCCGCTACGGCCTGCGCCACAGCCATCTGGCCTTCCTGCTGCGCGAGGACGATGGCCGCTGGCGCGCGATGCATCTGCTCAACCGCTGCAAGACCGACAGTTCGCAGCTGTACCACGAGGGTCTGGGCAACTTCGTCGGCGAAAGCGGTGGCCATACCGACCTGCGCATCGGCGTACCGTCGGCCCCGTTGCGTGCTGCTTTGAAGGCGATGCTGGTGTCGCCCTCGATCCAGCCCAAGGCGCTGCACGAAACGCAGTACAACGTGGTCGCCTACCCGTTCGCCACCGACTACCAGAACTCCAACCAATGGGTGCTGGAAGTGCTGGCGGCGGCGATGGCGCAGGCCGACGGCGCGCCGGCCATCGTCAAGCGCGAACAGGCGCAGCAGTGGTTGCGCCAGCAGAAATACCAGCCCAGCGTGCTGCATATCGGCCTCGGCAAGCGCGTGGGTGCGCGCCTGTTCGTGGCCAACGCTACCACCACCGACCATCCGGCCGGCGAGCGCATCTCCGGCAACTATTCGGTGGTGACGGTGGAATCGGTGTTCGACTTCCTGCACCAGCGCAGCCAGCTGCAGCAGGAACTGGTGATCCCCCATGTGCCGGTGGCCGGTGCTGCTGCCGCCACGCCCTGAATCCCGCGAGGAGAACGAGATGCGCGCACTGCCTGTTTCCCTTATATCGATGGTGATCGTTGCCGGTCTGGCATGCTCGACCGCCGCCCACGCCGAACGCCGCATCGTGATCATCCATGACCCCGGCCCGCAGGGTCCCAGCCTGGAGATGTCCACGCAGATGGTGACCTCGGCCCGCGCAGCTGCCGCGAAGGAAGCCAAGGATGCGGCCGACGCCGGCCAACCACTGGCCCGCCCGCAGCAGATCAAGCTGCCGCAGATGCAGGTGAGCGCGATCGCCACCACCGTCGATGGCCGCCGCGAAGTGCAACTGCGCGATGCCAATGACCCGCAGAACACCGCATCGATGCAGTACCCGCGCGGCATCGGCGATCCCGCCGTGCAGTTCACCGTGGGCCAGACCGTGAACTTCGAACCGACCAGCAACGACCAGGGCTGGCAGTTGAAGGACAACGAAGGGCGTGCGCTGGAGTACCTGCCCGAGGCCACCGGCCCGCGCGACATTTTCGATACCCGGCGCTGAGCCGCCGTTTCCACTCTGACCAGGAGGTCTCCATGTTCCGTTGCCTGCGCGTTCCCGCCTCTGCCCTGCTGCTTTCCGCGCTGCTGGTGCCCACCGTCCATGCCGGCGCCGCGCCGCAGTTGAACAGCAGCGAAGCCAGCGTGATGATCACATCACTGATCGTGGTGTCGGTCCCCCTTGCCGCGTCGGCGGGCCTGTCCGAACTGTCCAAGGCACCGTTCAAGGCCAGCGAGCGCAATGGCAGGGCGGCCCGCACCAAGGCGGTGCCGCTGCCGCCGATGGAAGTGAAGAAGGTGGAGACCACGCCGGCAGGCGAGCGCCAGGTGCAGCTGCAGGTACCCGACAAGGCCGACCAGACCGCCACCCTGCGCTGGCCGGCGCGCGTGCACGAAGACCAGACGGCGGCCTTCGTGGTCGGCCAGCAGGTGCATTTCGACCCCACCGAGGCCGGTGCCGGCTGGACAGTGAAGAGCGCGCAGGGCCAGGCCCTGGCTTACGTGCCCACCGCCTACGCCGCGGGCGATGTGATGAGCGAAGCGCTGTAAAACTGAACGACCGGTTTTGGCATTGCCGCGGGCCGGGCGGATAATGGGCGATTCCCTTTATCCCCCTGGCTCGCCATGTCCGTGCGTCCTGCCCCTGTGTTTGCCCCGCTGACCCCGCGCGCCCTGGTGCTGGCAGTGCTGGCCATGGGCGCGGTGGTGCTGCTGTCCAACGTACTGGTGCAGTACCCGATCAATGACTGGCTGACCTGGGGCGCTTTCAGTTATCCGGTCGCGTTCCTGGTCAGCAACCTGATCAACCGCCGCTTCGGCCCGGGCCCGGCCCGCCGTGTGGCATGGATCGGTTTCCTGGTAGCCGTGCTGCTGTCGGTGTGGGTGGCCACGCCGCGCATCGCCATTGCCTCGTGCTCGGCCTTCATCGTGGCCCAGCTGCTGGACATCACCGTGTTCGACCGCCTGCGCCGTGGCAGCTGGTGGCGCGCACCGATGGTGGCCACCACCTGCAGCGCGACGGTGGATACCACCATTTTCTGGTCGATCGCGTTTGCCGGTTCGGCGCTACCGTGGGTGAGCTGGGCTGCCGGCGACCTGGCCGTGAAGCTGGCGATCGGCGTATGCCTGCTGGCGCCGTTCCGTGCGCTGCTGTGGAAGATGGCGCCGCTGCGCACCGCCAACTGACCGCCCTTGCTCTGGTAGGTGCCAACCTCGGTTGGCACACTCCTTGAACCCGGTGGGTGCCGACCGTTGGTCGGCACGCTTCTTCAGAGTTCGTCGCAGCTGACAGATTGTGCCGACCAACGGTCGGCACCTGCCAAATGCAGGCCATCGCAGGGCCATTGATCCGGTAGTCGCCAACCTTGGTTGGCGCTTTGCATTCATGCCAACCAAGGTTGGCATCTACCAACGGCGGGCCATTGCCGGCCATTGCTCTGGTGGGTGCACCCACTCAGGCGAACGGCAGCTCTGCCGCTCTGCACGCTGCAGCAATCGCCGCGCACGCCTGTTCAATCGCGGGGGTAGTCGGTGCCAATCGCGGGCGCCGGTCCAGCGTGCAGGCCAAGCCCACATCCAGCAGCGTGGCATGTGCGCCGTGCAGCGCCTGCGCCGTGTCATCGGGCAGGAAACCGGCAACGGCCAGCGCATCGATCAGCGACGGCGTGTCGCGCGGTTCCAGCAGCGCCGGTAGCTGTGCACTACGCGCCAGCACGCCGGTCTGCAGCAGGAACTCCAGATCCACCACGCCACCGGGGCCCTGCTTCAGATCCAGCCGCGCGGCATCGCTGCGGTCCAGTTCGGTGCGCATGCGGCCACGCATCTTCAGCACATCGGCATACAGCGTGGCCTGATCACGCTCGCGGCCCAGGGTCTGCGCCCGCACCTGCTCGAAGTCGGCCAGCAGGCTGGCATCGCCGGCCACGCCGCGCGCGCGCACCAGCGCCTGGTGTTCCCAGGTCCATGCGCGTTCACGCTGGTATTCGGTATAGCTGGCCAGCGAAGACACCAGCGACCCCTTGCCACCATCCGGGCGCAGGCGCACGTCGATGTCGTACAGGCGGCCTGCAGCCGTCACGGCAGCGAGCAGTGCCATCACCTTCTGCGCCAGGCGCGCGTACCAGCGGCCCGGTTCGAGGGGACGCGTGCCATCGCTGGCGTCCACGCCCGCCGGGTTGTCGTGCAGGAACACCAGATCCAGATCAGAACCGAAGCCGAGCTCCAGGCCACCCAGGCTGCCGTAGCCGATGATCGCGAAGCGCCCACCGGGAATCCCGCCATGCGCGGCGCGCATGTCCGCCTCGGCCATCGCCAGCACGGTGATCACGACGGCCTGTGCCAGCTCGGCCAGTTGTCGCGTGCTGTCCACCGCACCTTGTCGCCCGTCCAGCGTAGCCATCGCCATGCGGAAGCTGAGCGCCAGCCGCGTCTCGTTGAGCCAGCGCAGTGCGGATTCGGGATCTTCCACCGCCAGCACCTGCTGGCACTCTGCCAGCATGCCGGCGGCATCGGGCATCGGCCCGGACACGCGTACATCCAGCAGTTCGTCCAGCAGCAGCGGATACGCGGCCAGGCGTTCGGCCAGCAGTGCGCTGCGCGCCAGTACGTCGACCAGCCGGGCCAGCGCGCTGGGTTGTTCGTCCAGCAACGCGAGGTAGCTGGTCCGGCGCAGTACCGCCTGCAGCAGGCCGAGCACGCGCTTGAGCGCGGCATCGGGCTGCGGCGAACGTGTGGCCGCATGCAGCAGCGCCGGTAACACCCGGTCCAGGCGCGCACGCGCGGCATCGGACAACGACTTCACGCCGCTGCTTTGGGCAAAGTCACGCAGCGACTGGTCGGCGCCGTTGGCATCGAGGAACCCGGCTTCGGCCAGCAGCGGTGCATTGCTGCCTTCGGGCAGGCTGCGCCAGTAGCTGGCCAGTGCATCGGGCGCGGCCTGGCCCTTGCGCGGTGCCAGCAGTGCGGCAAATTCGGTACTGACCCGCTGCTGCTGTTCGGCCAGCGCCGCACGCAGCACGTGCCAGTCCGGATAGCCGAGGCCGACGGCGATGCGCTCGCGGTCCAGCGCGTCGCTGGGCAGCACATGAGTCTGTGCATCGCGCAGCATCTGCAGGCGGTTTTCCAGCCGGCGCAGGAACAGGTAGGCCTCGCGCAGCGCGCTGCCATCGCTGGGCGCGATCTGCCCGGCGGCCACCAGGGCATCCAGTGCCACCAGCAGGCGGCGCTCGCGCAGCACCGGTTCACGGCCGCCACGGATCAGCTGCAATGCCTGGCACAGGAACTCGATCTCGCGGATGCCACCGGCGCCGCGTTTGATGTCCTCGTGCAGTTCGCGGCGAGCGACCTCAGCGGTGATCGCCGCTTTCATCTCGCGCAGGCCATCGAGCGCGGTGAAATCCAGGTAGCGGCGGTATACGAACGGGCGCAGGGTCTGCAGCCACGCTTCACCGGCCTCGATATCGCCGGCCACCGCACGCGCCTTCAGCCACGCGTAGCGTTCCCAGTCGCGGCCCTCGCGCTGGAAATACTGGTCCATCGCCGCGAATGACAGCGCAACGCGGCCGGCGCTGCCGAACGGGCGCAGGCGCAGGTCGACGCGGTGGCTGAAGCCATCGACGGTGGTTTCGTCCAGCAGTTTGGCCAAGCGCTGGCCGAGGCGGGCGAAATACTCTTCGGCGGCCAGCGCACGCGCGCCGTCGGACTCGCCGCCGTGCGGGTAGGCGTAGACCAGGTCGATGTCGGAACTGAAGTTGAGCTCGCCACCGCCGAGCTTGCCCAGGCCGAACACCACCAGCTGCTGCGCGTGGCCTTCGTCATCGCGGACCACGCCGTGGCGCAGGGCGAATTCCTGCTGCAGGGCGTCCAGCGCCAGCCGCAGGCAGTCTTCGGCCAGCGTGGTGGCCCCGGCCAGGGTCTGGGCCACGTCGTCCAGCCCAGCCAGATCGCGCCAGATCAGTCGTGTGGACATCGCGGTGCGCCAGCGCCGCAGCTGGGACGGCCAGTCGCTGGGCTGCAGCGGATCGAGCACCGGCGCCGGGAGTAGCGGGCAACCGGGCTCGGCCAGCTGCGCCAGCAGGGCCGGTTGCCGCACCAGCGTGTCGAGAGCGAAGTCACTGGCCACGGCCAGCCGGATCAGCAGCGGCTGCAGTTCGCCCGGAACGGGCTCGGGCAAAACCTGGGTCAATCGCGACAGCGCGCGTTCGACAAGGGGCTGCAGGGAAGCGGGCAGTTCAGCGGGGGCGAGGGTCATGCCCTGATTGTATCGACCCGGTGGTGCCGGCCGCTGGCCGGCTGACCCGATGATCCTGCCGAAGGTTGCTGGGGTTGCCGGCCAGCGGCCGGCACTACCGATAATGGAAACCGCGCATTCATACTGGGCGACAGGCAATAAAAAAGCCCGCTTGCAGCGAACTGCCAGCGGGCTCTGCTCCCTCCCCCACGTCGGGATGCAGGGCCATCGTGCGGGCTGCGAAAGCACTTTGCACGCTGCACTGCAAAACAAAACCGGTGGGTATGGGAGAGGGCTTTGGGGAAACGCCATTCCACGAAGGTAGAACCCCCCGTACGGTTGAGGATGGCCGATAATCGGGTTTCCCCCAGAAACACGTGTCGTCATGTCTGTTGATCGCATCGCCAACGCGCGTCTTCGTGACCGCGTGGTCTCCGCCGAGGCCGCAGCCGCGCTGATCCAGCCCGGTGAAACCGTGGCCATGAGCGGCTTTACCGGCTCGGGCTACCCCAAAGCCGTTCCCGTTGAACTGGCCCGCCGCATCGAAGCGGTGCATGCCCAGGGCAATCCCTTCCAGATCAAGCTGATGACCGGCGCCTCCACCGCGCCGGAACTCGATGGCGCGCTGGCCAAGGCCGATGGCATCGCCATGCGCATGCCGTTCCAGAGCGACCCGGATGCACGCAACCGCATCAACGAGGGCAAGCTGGATTACATCGACATCCACCTCAGCCACGTCGCCCAGCATGTGTGGTTCGGCTTCTACGGCGAGATCGATACCGCTGTGATCGAAGTGTCAGCCATCCGCGAGGATGGTTCGCTGGTGCCGTCCACCTCGGTCGGCAACAACAAGACCTGGCTGGACCTGGCCAAGAAGGTGATCGTCGAGGTCAACGACTGGCAGCCGGCCGGCGTCGACGGCATGCATGACATCTACTACGGCACCGCGCTGCCGCCGCACCGCAAGCCGATTCCGCTGGTGAACGCCAACGACCGCATCGGCGACACCGCGCTGCGCTGCGACCCGGACAAGATCGTGGCCGTGGTGCGCACCAATGGCCCGGACCGCAACAGCCCGTTCAGCCCGATCGATGCGACCAGCGAGCAGATCGCCGCGCACCTGATCGAGTTCCTGCAGCACGAAGTGAAGCGCGGCCGCCTGCCGCCGAACCTGCTGCCGCTGCAGTCGGGCGTGGGCAATATTCCCAATGCCGTGCTGGCCGGCCTGGCCAAGAGCGGTTTCCGCGACCTGGCCGCGTTCACCGAAGTGATCCAGGACGGCATGCTCGACCTGCTGCGCGACGGCGTGCTGAGCTACGCCTCGTGCACCGGCTTCGCGCTGAGCCCGCAGGCCAACGAGACGTTCAAGGAACACATCGATTTCTACCGCGAGCGCATCATCATGCGCACGCAGGAAATCTCCAACCACCCCGAACTGGTGCGTCGCCTCGGTTGCATCGGCATGAACGGCATGATCGAGGTGGACATCTACGGCAACGTCAATTCGACGCACGTGATGGGCACGCGGATCATGAACGGCATTGGCGGTTCGGGTGACTTCGCCCGCAACGGCTTCCTGTCGGCGTTCCTGAGCCCGTCCACCGCGAAGAACGGCACCATCTCGGCGATCGTGCCGATGGCCAGCCATGTGGACCACACCGAGCACGACGTGTCGGTGATCGTGACCGAACAGGGCCTGGCGGATCTGCGTGGCCTGACCCCGCGCAAGCGCGCGCAGGTGCTGATCGACAACTGCGCGCATCCGGATTTCCGCGCGCAGCTGCAGGACTATTTCGACCGCGCCAGCCGCGAGAGCTACGGCAAGCACACCCCGCACCTGCTGCCGGAAGCGCTGTCGTGGCACCAGCGTTGGCTGGATACCGGCACGATGAAGGGCTGACCCCGGTCATGCGCAAGGTTGGGGTCGGATCCCTTTCCACGGGAAAGGGCTCTGACCCCAGGTACGGATATCGGGTAGCGCCGGGGGGGGGGCGGGGCGTGCCCAACCCCCCCCCCCGCCCGCGCGGACCTCACCCCCAGCGGCGGCCCCCCCCCCACACCGCCCGCACCCCCCCCGAGATATAGAACTACTCAA
>NZ_JBNDKU010000011.1:0-146706 GCF_050435725.1 Stenotrophomonas sp. AN71
TGCCCGGCCATTGCCGCCCCCGCCCCCCCCCCCCCCGGGGGGGGGCGGCCCCCCCCCCCCCCCCCCCCCACCCCGCCATCCCACGGAATGCCCGCTGTTGCTGTTGATGTTGTTTCAGTCGAGCAAGCTCGACTCTACGGGGTGCAGGGCGCAGCCCTGCCGAACACCCCTCACCGTTCCGAATGTCCACTCTGGTCGTAATCGCGTGGACTGAACAGTTCCGGCTGGATCAGCTCGATGAACGCCCGCGCCTGCGCCGACAATGCCTTGCCGCGTCGCACGATCACCCCATAACTCCGCTCGGGGAACCAGCGCTTCATCGAACGCGCCGCCAACCGCTCGCGGTCGGCCTCGTTCAGGCACAGCGCCGGCACGATGGAGATGCCCATGCCCATCGCCACGTACTGCTTGATCACCTCCCAGCCGCCCACTTCCAGTGCCACGGTGTAGGCGATGCGATGGCGCTGGAACACCTGGTCCACCAGGCGGTAGGTGATCTGCCGCTTCGGTGGCAGCACCAGCGGGTAGCGCGCAATGTCGGCCAGCTCCAGTTCGCCACCACTGGCCAGCGGATGATCATGCGGCGCGATCAGCACCTGCTCGAAGCGGTAGGCGGGGGCATAGCTGAGATCGGCCGGCACGTCGGTCATCGAGCCGATGGCCAGGTCGGCGGCGTCCTCGCGCAGCAGGTCGGTGCCATCGGCACTGATGGCGTTGTGCAGGGTCAGGCGCACATCCGGGTGGTGCAGGCGGAAGCGTTCGACGATCTTCGGCAGCAGGTACAGGATGGTCGAACTGTTGGCGGCGATGTTCAGCTCGCCCGCGTCCAGGCCGCGCACCTTGTCGCGGAAGCGCGCCTCCAGCCCGTCCAGGTTCTCCACCAGCGGCTGCGCCATTTCGTACAGCAGCTGGCCCTCGCGGCTTGGCACCAGACGCCGCCCGCTGCGCTCGAACAACGGCACGCCCAGCTCCCGCTCCAGCGCCTGCAGCTGCAGACTGATGGCCGGCTGGCTGACAAAAAGTGCCTCAGCTGCCCGTGAGACCGAGCCCAGACGCACCGTCTGGCAGAACGCGCGCAGCGGCTTCAGTCGGTCGGATTTGTAGGAAAAACGAGGACTTGGCGGGGTGCGCGTGGTCATGGCGTTACAAGTATTAGCACAGTTTATGTAGTGCATTGCAAAAACTGTTTTGCCAAATACTCCGCTTCGACGGCACCGTGGGGACGTTCCCCCACCGCTGGAGTCGCCCCATGTCCGCCGTCGCTTCCGCTGTTCCCACCCCCACCGCCAAGGCCACCCCCGGCATCGCCCTGGCGACCCGCGTGGCCGGCCAGGACACCGTGCTGCCGGCGCCACTGCTGGCCCTGCTGGTGTCGCTGCACCGTGCGGTGGAACCGGGCCGGCAGGCACGTCTGCAGGCCCGTCGGGAACGCCAGGCCTTCTTCGACCAGGGCGGTCTGCCGGACTTCCGTGAGGACACCGCCGCGATCCGCAGCGGCGACTGGCAGGTTGCTCCGCTGCCGGCCGCGTTGCAGGACCGCCGCGTGGAGATCACCGGCCCGACCGATCCGAAGATGGTCATCAACGCACTGAACTCGGGTGCCAAGGTGTTCATGGCCGACTTCGAGGATTCGACCTCGCCGACCTGGCGCAACCTGCTGGCCGGGCAGCAGTCGCTGGCCGCCGCGGTGCGTGGCGACCTGGAATTCACCGCAGCCAATGGCAAGCATTACAGCCTGCGCCCGTTTGACGAACAGGCGGTGCTGATCGTGCGTCCGCGTGGCTGGCACCTGGACGAGAAGCACGTGGCCATCGATGGCCAGCCGCTGGCCGGCGGCCTGTTCGACGCGGCGGTGTTCGCTTTCCACAACGCACGCGCGCTGCAGGCCAAGGACCGCGGCCCGTACTTCTACCTGCCCAAGCTGCAGAGCATGGAAGAGGCCGCGCTGTGGGAGACCGCGCTGTCGCACATCGAGGGCATGCTCGGCCTGCCGCACGGCCAGATCAAGGTGACCGTGCTGATCGAAACGCTGCCGGCGGTGTTCGAGATGGATGAGATCCTGCATGCGCTGCGCGACCGCATCGTCGGCCTGAACTGCGGGCGCTGGGATTACATCTTCTCGTACCTGAAGACCTTCCGCCGCCATGCCGATCGCGTGCTGCCCGAACGCGGCCAGGTGACCATGACCCAGCCGTTCCTGAAGGCGTATTCGGAGCTGCTGATCCAGACCTGCCATCGCCGCGGTGCCCATGCGATGGGCGGCATGGCCGCGCAGATTCCAATCAACCACGATGCGGCTGCCAACGAACAGGCGATGGCCCGCGTGCGCGCCGACAAGCTGCGCGAAGTCACCGCTGGCCATGATGGCACCTGGGTTGCGCACCCGGCGCTGATTCCGGTGGCGATGGCGATCTTCGATGAGCACATGCCCGGTGCGAACCAGCACAGCGTGCTGCGCCAGGATGTGCGTGTCGGCCGCGACGAACTGATCGCGCGGCCGCCGGGCACCATCACCCGCGCCGGTTTCGAAGGCAACGTGGAAGTCTGCGTGCGCTATCTGGCGGCATGGCTGGACGGCAACGGCTGCGTGCCGATCCACCATCTGATGGAGGACGCGGCCACCGCCGAGATCAGCCGCAGCCAGCTGTGGCAGTGGCTGCATACGCCGGGCCAGCAGCTGGACGATGGCACGGCGATCGACCTGGCACTGCTCGATGCCAGCCTGGCGCAGTTGCCGGCGCGGCTCGGCGACACCCGTGCACTGCCCGGTGGCGCGCGCATCACCGAAGCCATCGCCCTGCTCGGCGAACTGAGCCGCAGCAGTGAACTGACCGATTTCCTGACCCTGCCGGCCTACGCACGCATCGATTGACCGAGCGCCCGCGTTCCGCCGTCGTTTCCCTCCCCGCTGTACGCACGAACCGAACTGGAGAAAGACATGAGCAAGCTGCCCACTGCCGAACAGATCCAGCACGACTGGGATACCAACCCGCGCTGGGAAGGCATCCAGCGCAACTACAGCGCCGCCGACGTGGTGCGCCTGCGCGGTACCGTGCACATCGAGCATTCGCTGGCCCGCCTGGGCGCGGAGAAGCTGTGGGCGTCGCTGCACGAGCGTGAGTTCGTCAACGCGCTGGGTGCGCTGACCGGCAACCAGGCCATGCAGCAGGTCAAGGCCGGGCTGAAGGCGATCTACCTGTCCGGCTGGCAGGTGGCGGCTGATGCCAATCTGGCAGGGCAGATGTATCCGGACCAGTCGCTGTATCCGGCCGATTCGGTGCCGGCGGTGGTCAAGCGCATCAACAACACACTGCTGCGCGCCGACCAGCTGCACCATGCCGAAGGCAAGGATGACATCGACTTCCTGCAGCCGATCGTGGCCGATGCCGAAGCCGGCTTCGGCGGCGTGCTGAACGCATTCGAGCTGATGAAGGCGATGATCGAGGCCGGTGCCGCCGGCGTGCACTTCGAGGACCAGCTGGCCTCGGTGAAGAAGTGTGGCCACATGGGTGGCAAGGTGCTGGTGCCGACCCGCGAGGCGATCGAGAAGCTCAACGCCGCGCGCCTGGCTGCCGACGTGCTGGGCGTGCCGACCCTGCTGGTGGCGCGCACCGACGCCGAAGCCGCCGATCTGCTGACCAGCGATATCGACAGCAACGACACGCCGTTCGCCACCGGCGAGCGCACCGTGGAAGGCTTCTACAAGACCCGCAACGGCCTGGACCAGGCGATCAGCCGCGGCCTGGCCTACGCACCCTATGCCGACCTGGTGTGGTGTGAGACCGGCAAGCCGGACCTGGAATTTGCCCGCCGGTTCGCCGAGGCCATCCACGCCAAGTTCCCGGGCAAGCTGCTGGCCTACAACTGTTCGCCCAGCTTCAACTGGAAGAAGAACCTGGACGACGCCACCATCGCCAGGTTCCAGCGTGAGCTGGGCAGCTACGGCTACAAGTTCCAGTTCATCACCCTGGCCGGCTTCCACGCGCTGAACTACGGCATGTTCAACCTGGCCCACGGCTATGCACGCCGCCAGATGAGCGCCTTCGTCGAGCTTCAGGAAGCCGAATTCGAAGCGGCCGAACGTGGCTTCACCGCGGTCAAGCACCAGCGCGAGGTCGGCACCGGCTACTTCGATGCGGTGACCCAGGCCATCCAGCAGGGCCAGTCGTCGACCACCGCGCTGACCGGCTCGACCGAGGAAGAGCAGTTCCACGGCGGGCGCGGCGAACGCGCGGCGTAACCGGTAACCCGTGATGCGCCGGGCAACGGATCTGACCCGGTGCTACCGGTCGCGGAATCCGATCAGGGTGGCCAGGGAAGGGCCAGACAACGCCGGCCGGTCGGGGGACCTGCCGGCGTTGTTGTATCGATGGAACCGTGCAACGGGTGGGCAGCGTCAATCCGGCGCACCCTGGCCACCGCAACTTGGCCGAAACCCTGTGAAAACCGCCACCGGATTGATCCAGCAGGGGTTTTGCCCGGACATACGTGACCAGAAAGGGCCACACCGGATCTTCACATCTGAAAAGATCGCCGGAAGGTTCAAAATGAGATAGGACGCACACTTTAAAGCGGTGCTATGCTCCGCGGCTCACCAGGGGACGCTGGCGGCGGGTGCAGGGAATGACCGGCAGGGGTGCGGCCGAGAACAGTGATGTGACGACAGGTATCGCCCGGGTGGCGATGGCCGAGATCGTGCACGCTCTGTTGTCAGATGCCGAGGTGGCATTGTTCGCCAGATTCGCCCGCGCATGCAAGCTTCATGCCGGACAGTGGTTGTTCCAGCGTGGACACCGGGGCGAGCGCATGTATGTGATCCTCGAGGGCCAGATCGAACTGGACTTCGGCGAGGACCTGGTGATCAAGACGCTCGGGCAGCACGAGTTCTTCGGTGAACTGGGCCTGCTGGTCGGTGATCACCTGCGCAGCGCCAGCGCGCGCGCGCTGGTCGACTGCGAGGTGCTGGAGCTGGGTCCGGCCGATTTCCATCGCCTGGTCGAGTCCGATCCGGGCCTGGTGGCCTATTTCCTGCGCCGCACGATCATGCGCGTGCTGACCAACGAGCAGGCCCTGATCAGCCAGCTGCGCCGACGCAACCACGATCTGGAAACCGCGCTGGACAACCTGTACATCACCACCCACCAGCTGACCCACACCCGTGAGCTGGTGCGCACCGATGAACTGACCGGGCTGCACAACCGCCGTGGCCTGACCCTGTATCTGCAGGAGTGCCGCGTACACGCTGCGGGGGCGCCGCAGGGGCTGCTGCTGATCGACTGCGACCGCTTCAAGCAGATCAACGACCGCCACGGCCACCAGGCCGGCGACCGCGTGCTGCAGAGCATGGGCAACATCCTGCGTTCAATGGCCGGTGAGCAGGATCTGGCGTGCCGGCTTGGTGGCGATGAGTTCTGCCTGATCCTGCGCCGTGGCAACCACGAAATCGTGCAGCATGCCGCCGAATTCATTCTGAGCGCGGTGCACGGCCTGCTCGAGCGCAGTCATGGCACACCGCACGTGAGCCAGGTCAGCATTGGCGCCAGCCTGCTGGATGCGGAGGCGGACTGGAGCGAGTGGTATGCCGGCGCCGACCGGGCGCTGTACCAGGCCAAGCGCGATGGCGGCAACTGCCTGCGCTGGGTGGATGATCCGGACGGCCAATAGGGAGATGCAGGTGATGAATGGCGACAACGGAACGTCAGCCCCGCATAGCCCCCAGCTACGCGCCCTGCTGTTCACCGATCTGTGTGATTCGCTGCAACTGGTCGAGCGGATCGGCGATGTCGCGGCCGCGACCCTGTTCCAGGAACACGATCGCCTGGTGCTGGTGCTGCAGCACCGCTGGAACGGCCAGTTGATCGATCGCTCCGATGGACTGTTCATGCTGTTCGAGCGCGCCATCGATGCGCTCGGCTTTGCCCTGGATTACCAGCGCGAGCTGCACGCGCTGGGCCAGCAGCGTTCGATCGAGCTGCGCGCGCGCGCCGGCCTGCATGTGGGCGACGTGCTGACCTGGGATAACAGCCCCGAAGCGGTGCGCGCCGGCGCCAAATCGATGGAGGTGGAAGGCCTGGCCAAGCCGATGGCGGCGCGCCTGATGATGCTGGCCCGCCCCGGCCAGATCCTGCTGTCGGCCGTGGCCGAATCGCTGACCCGTCGTGCCACCGATGCGCTGGGTGAGCGCGGTGCGCGACTGCTGTGGAAGTCCCACGGGCGGTGGCGCTTCAAGGGCGTGCCGGTGGTGCAGGAAGTGATCGAGGTGGGCGAGATCGGCTCGGCGCCGCTGCGCATGCCGCGTGCCAACGCCAAGGCACGGCGCGACCTGCCGCTGTGGCGGCAGCCGCTGGTGCTGGCAGCCGAAGGCCTGGTGCTGGCGGTGGCGCTGCTGGGTGGCTGGTTGTTGCTGCGGCCGGAACCGGCCATCGCCTTCGCCGAGCGCGACTGGGTGGTGCTCGGTGATGTCGACAACCTCACTGGCGACCCGATCTTCGATGACTCGATGCGGCATGCGATCCTGATCGCGCTGGAGCAGTCGCGTTACGTGAACGTCCTGTCGGAGGGCAAGATTCGCGAAAGTCTGGAAATGGCCAGGTTGTCCAGCGACTCGCGGATGACCCGCAGCACGGCGGTGGAAGTGGCAATGCGCGAAGGTGCGCGAGCCGTGCTGCTGCCCAATGTACGGCAGCAGCCGGGCGGCTACTTGCTGGGTATCGATGTGGTCGAGCCGCGCAGTGGTCAGTTGGTGACCAGCTTCACGGCGACGGCGGATCGGTCTGATCAGATGGTGTTCGCCGTCGATGATGTGGTTGGGCGCCTGCGTCGCGGGCTGGGCGAGTCCGTCGCGAGTCTTGAACAGTCGCTGCCGCTGCCGAGGGCGTCGACCCGTGACCTGCGTGCACTGCGCGCCTTTGCGCTGGCCGAGAACGCATTGGGCCAACGCCGCTTCGAGGAAGCGCGCAACCTTTACCAGGCTGCGATCGACATCGATCCGGGTTTTGCGCTGGCCTACATGGGCCTAGCCAAGCTGCTGGCGCGCACCGCGCAGGTCCAGCAGGCGCGTGAGGCGCTCGAGCACGCATTGGCCCAGCAGCAGCGCTTGCCCGCACGTGAGCGCCTGTACCTGAAAGGCTGGCAGGCCGAGCTGGAGCCTGGCGGTTGGCCGCTGGAGCAATGGCGGGCACTGGCCAAGATCTATCCGGATTCATTTGCGGGGTTGTCCAACACCTCCTGGGGGCTGCTGCAGGACAATCGCTTCACCGAGGCCGAACCCTATGCGCGTGCCGCAGCGGTACCACAGGACCCGTTGCGCCTGTATCCAATGATCCATCTGGCGCGGATACAAATGGGCCTTGGTCAGCCGCAGCAGGCAATGCGGACTCTGCATCAGGCACAGGTGCTGCGCGGCAATGACGGGGCCGACGACTTGGACGTGGATGTCCTGGTCGCTCAAGGCCAGGAAGCACAGGCGCAGCAGGTACTGATGCGATTGCCCCGTGGGGACGATCTGCAGCAGCGCATGCGTCTGCGTGCTCACCTGCTAGTAGCTGCCGAGCAGCGCGACTGCAACGCCATGCAGGCAGCGGTTGCCGCGGACGGTCCGGCGCCGGACCTGATTGATTACCAGATCCACCAACGTCTGCAGCACGCCACGGTGACAACGCTGTGCACGGCAGGCGATGTGAAAGAACTTGAATCCATCGCTGCTCTGCTGCAGCCCTTGCTGCTGCAGGAGGACGACTCTGCCGAGGGCACCCGCAGCCTGCAGCTGCTGGCATTGGCCTATCTGGCCCAGCGCCAAGGGCAGCACGAGCTGGCTGAAACGTGGTTGCGCGTCCATAGCGATCTGCTTGAGCGGCAACGAAGCCCAGTGGTGGGCAAGTGGCGACGCGTGGTGCTGGCTACGGCCGAACTGGCGCAGCGCCGGCCACAGACGGCGCGCGATCTGCTCGAGCCCGCGTTCGATGGCAGCGAACCCGTGCAGGCCCACGTTGTGCTGCTGCAGGCATTGCGCGCGCAGCAGGATGCTGCCGGCGTACGGCGCGAGCAGGCCTGGCTGGCCCGGCATCACGGCCAGGCGATCGCTGAGGTGGCTTCCATGCAGGTCTGGCAACCCCTGAACGTGCACGACATCGCTACTGCGGCGACGTCGGTGCCGCCACCTCGCTGATGCGGACTCAGGCGTTGACGCGCTCGTCGACCCGATCGGCTTCGAAGCAGAACACGACGGTCATCGAAGCGGTCGAGGTGCTCAGGTACGAGTGCAGCGAATCACGCGTGCGGCTCAGCTCCTCGACCGAAGCCAGGGTGTCGATCTTCATGCAGTCGTTTTCGCCGACGGCCGCGTCCAGGCCGATCGAGGCCAGTGCCTTGGCCGGCGAGGCGGTGAAGCGGTCGCGGAAGTCGTCATTGCTGATCAGGTGGTCCAGCAGGGTGCTGGCATCTTCGGCGGAAAGGCGGGGATGGGTGCTCATGGGGATCGTCCGTAGGTGGAGTTTCTCGTATCGGCCGCGACAGCCTGCCATTGAGGGCTGCGATGTGCACGTCGCTAAAGTTGGCCGCGCTGCGGTCGTTGCTGCTATGCCGGTTGTGCGGCAGTAAGGAAGGAAATCCATGCGCCTGCGCCGCTGTGCCAGTCTGATGTTCGAACCCCGCGAGTCGGTCACCCTGGACCTGCGCGCGATGCTGGCCGGCCACGCCGAGATGGACAGCCAGATCAGCTGGGTGGCGTTGGCGGCCCATCTGGACCAGCCGTTGCCGGTGGATGCCGAGGAACGCCAGCTGCTCGGCGAGCTCAGCGCCCACCGCTGGAGCGCACCGCCGGCCGACGCGTCCCCGGCCATGCTGGCGCGGCTGATCGAGCAGGGCCTGCTGCTGACCGACCCGCCGAGCGAGGTGGGGCACCAGATGCGCGATGAAGCGCTGCGCCGCAGTCAATGGTGGCCGCTGGCCGCGCTGGCCCATCGCCACGCGCGCTGGCACGCGGTGGACAGTGTGGAGGACATGCGCCGGCAGGGGCTGGATACCGCCGCCGGCCTGCGCCAGCGGCTGGGACCGCCGCCGCCGGTGGTGCAGCCCATGCAGGGTGATTATCAGCCGCTGCCGCGCAGTGATGAAGCCGCCTTCGACGCCCTGCTGGCGCAGCGCACGACCTGCCGCAACTTCGACCCGCAGCGCGCGTTGCCACTACCGCTGTTGGCCCAGGTACTGCAGCGCACGCTGATGGCCCATGCCGTGCAGAAGGTCGAGCGCGATACCGAGTTCCTGAAGAAGAACGTGCCCTCCGGCGGCGGCCTGCATCCGACCGAAGGCTTCCTGCTGGTGCAGAACGTGGAAGGGCTGGACCCGGGGTTGTACCACTACCATCCGGTGCAGCACGCCGTGCTGCCACTGCCCTCGCCGCCGGCGCAGGCACTGCCCGCGCTGGCGCGGCGGATGCTGTCCGGGCAGGAGTGGTTCGCTGATGCGCCGGCGCTGCTGGTGCTGGCGCCGCGCTATGACCGCTGCTTCTGGAAGTACCGCAACCACGCCAAGGCACACCGGGCGGTGACGCTGGATGTCGGCCACATCTCGCAGCTGCTGTACCTGTGCGCGACCGAGCGTGGGCTGGCGGCCTTCGTGACGGCGGCCATCAACGATGCCGATGTCGATCGTGCCTTTGGCTTCGATGGCATCGGCCAGAGTGCGATGGCGATCTGTGGCCTGGGCTGGCGCAGTGCCACGCTGGACACGGCTGAATTCGATCCCGCCGGGCGTGTGGTGGTGGGCGACGACCGCTGAGCGGCCGCCGCCCGGGTGCCTACTTCGCCTCGAAGTCCACCAGTACCGCACCATCGCCCACCTGGTCGCCGGCCTTGGCGCGATAGCCCTTCACGGTGCCGTCGGCGGGTGCCTGCAGGGTGTGTTCCATCTTCATCGCCTCCAGCACCACCAGCGGTGTGCCGCGGGTGACCTCGGTACCGGCCGCGACCAGCGTGGCCACGATCTTGCCCGGCATCGGGGCCAGCAGGCTGCCGGCATCGGCCACGGCGTGGTCCGACTCACCTACCGGATCGTGCAGGGTGAAGCGGTGCTGGCCGTCGGCGCCGAACAGATACAGCTGGTCGCCGTCGCGCAACAGCGTCAACACCCAGCGGCGCCCGCTCAGCTGTACCGTCAGGCCCTGGGCATCGGCGGTACCGATCACCTGCATGGGCGCTGCATCGTCGAACTGCACGCGCCAGCCATCGGTCTGCGCCCACACCCTCAGCGTATGTCGGCGTTCGCCCTGCTGCAGCGGCAGGACGCGCGGTGCGGACGCGCCCAGGCGCCAGCCGTCCTGCATCTGCCACGGTGAATGTGGATCGCGCGCGTCGGTGCTTCCACCTGCAGTGCCGGCGACAGCGGCCACCGCAGCCAGCAGCCACAGGGCATCATCGCTGTCGCCGACCGCGCTCAACGCCGCCTGCTCGCGTTCGATCAGCGCGGTATCCAGCTTCGCGTTGGCGAACGAATCGGTGTTCACCAGCCGGCGCAGGAAGCCGGCATTGGTGGTCACGCCCACCACCTGGCAGTCGGCCAGGGCCTGGCTCATGCGGCGCAGCGCGGCGTCACGGTCCACGTCCCAGACGATCAGCTTGGCAATCATGGGGTCGTAGTACGGCGTGATGCTGTCGCCCTCCTCGACGCCGGTATCCACCCGCACATGGGCCGATGGGCTCGGCAGGCGCAGCCGGCGCAGGGTGCCGGTGGAGGGCAGGAAGCCACGGTCGGCATCCTCGGCATACAGCCGCGCTTCGATCGCATGGCCGTGGATCGCCAGCTGCTCCTGGCGCAGCGGCAGCGGCTGGCCCGAGGCCACGCACAGCTGCCATTCCACCAGATCGGTGCCGGTGATGTACTCGGTCACCGGGTGCTCGACCTGCAGGCGGGTGTTCATTTCCATGAAATAGAAATCGCCGTCCGGGCCGGCGATGAACTCCACGGTGCCGGCACCGACGTAGCCCACGGCACGCGCGGCATCCACCGCCGCCTGGCCCATCGCGGCGCGGCGCTCGGCACTCATGCCCGGCGCTGGCGCCTCTTCCAGCACCTTCTGGTGGCGGCGCTGCACCGAACAGTCGCGCTCGAACAGGTACACCGCCTGGCCGTGGCTGTCGCCGAATACCTGGATCTCGATGTGGCGTGGCCGCTCGACGTACTTCTCCACCAGTACATGGTCGTTGCCGAACGCCGAGGCCGCCTCGCGCTGGCAGCTGGCCAGCGCATCGACGAAGTCCTCGCTGCGCTCGACCTTGCGCATGCCCTTGCCACCGCCACCGGCGCTGGCCTTGATCAGCACCGGGTAGCCGATGCCGTCTGCCTGCGCGCGCAGGAAGTCCGGCGCCTGCTGGTCACCGTGGTAGCCCGGCGTCAGCGGTACACCGGCCTTGGCCATCAGCGCCTTGGCCGCGCTCTTGTCGCCCATCGCGCGGATGGCGCTGGCTGGCGGCCCGATGAAGGTGATGCCGGCGGCGGCGCAGGCGTCGGCGAAGTCGGCGTTCTCGGACAGGAAGCCGTAACCTGGATGGATCGCCTGCGCGCCGGTCGCGCGTGCGGCGTCGAGCAGTGCATCGCCGCGCAGGTAGCTTTCACGCGCGGCGGCCGGGCCGATGTGGATGGCTTCGTCAGCCAGGCGCACGTGGCGTGCGTTGCGGTCGGCATCGGAATACACCGCCACGGTGGCGATGCCGAGGCGGCGGCAGGTGGCGATGACGCGGCAGGCGATTTCGCCGCGGTTGGCGATCAGGACTTTGGTGAACATGGCAACGTGCTTCATAGGAGCTTGCTCGGTCATGGCACGGGTTACATGCGGAACACGCCGAAGCGCGTCTGCTGCGGGGCGGCGTTGAGGCTGGCCGACAGTGCCAGGGCCAGCACCCGGCGGGTGTCGGCCGGATCGATCACGCCGTCGTCCCACAGGCGCGCGCTGGCGTAGTACGGGTGGCCCTGCTGCTCGAACTGCTCGCGGATCGGCGCCTTGAATGCATCTTCTTCCGCCACCGGCCATTGCCCGCCCTTGGCCTCGATGCCATCACGCTTGACCGTGGCCAGCACGCTGGCAGCCTGCTCGCCACCCATCACGCCGATGCGCGCGTTCGGCCACATCCACAGGAAGTTCGGCGAGTATGCGCGGCCGCACATGCCGTAGTTGCCGGCGCCGAACGAGCCGCCGATGACCACGGTGAACTTGGGCACTTTGGCGCAGGCCACCGCCATCACCAGCTTGGCGCCGTCCTTGGCGATGCCGCCCTGTTCGTACTTGCGGCCGACCATGAAGCCGGTGATGTTCTGCAGGAACACCAGCGGGATGTTGCGCTGGGTGCACAGCTCGATGAAGTGCGCGCCCTTCAGTGCCGATTCGGAGAACAGGATGCCGTTGTTGGCGATGATGCCGATCGGGTAGCCGTTCAGGTGGGCAAAGCCGGTCACCAGCGTTGCGCCGTAGCGCGGCTTGAATTCGTCGAAGCGCGAGCCATCGACCAGCCGCGCGATCACTTCGCGCACGTCGTAGGGCTTGCGCGTATCGGCCGGGATCACCCCGTACAGTTCGTGTGCCGGCAGCAGCGGTTCTTCCGTTGCCTGCACCGCCATCGCCGGTTCCGGCTTGCGCCAGTTGAGCTGGGCGATGATCGCGCGGACCCGTGCCAGCGCCTGCAGGTCGTTGTCGGCCATGTGGTCGGCCACGCCGGAAATGCGCGTGTGCACATCGGCACCGCCCAGTTCTTCGGCCGTGACCACTTCACCGGTGGCGGCCTTCACCAGCGGCGGGCCGCCGAGGAAGATCGTGCCCTGTTCGCGCACGATCACCGTCTCGTCGCTCATCGCCGGCACATAGGCGCCACCGGCGGTGCAGCTGCCCATCACGCAGGCGATCTGCGGAATGCCCTGCGCCGACAGGTTGGCCTGGTTGTAGAAGATGCGGCCGAAATGATCGCGGTCGGGGAAGACTTCGTCCTGCAGCGGCAGGAACGCACCGCCGGAATCGACCAGGTAGATGCACGGCAGGTGGTTCTGCTCGGCGATCTCCTGCGCGCGCAGGTGCTTCTTCACCGTCATCGGGTAGTAGGTGCCGCCCTTGACCGTGGCATCGTTGGCCACGATCACGCATTCCACGCCGCTCACCCGGCCGATGCCGGCCACCACGCCGGCGGCGGGCACGGCGTCTTCATACATGCCATGCGCGGCCAGCGGCGCGATTTCCAGGAACGCACTGCCCGGGTCGAGCAGGGCGTCGATGCGGTCACGCACCAGCAGCTTGCCGCGCGCGGTGTGCTTGGCGCGCGCCGCCTCGTTGCCGCCCAGGGCGGTGCGGGCGAGCGTGGCGTGCAGGTCATCGACCACGGACTGCATGGCCGCGCGGTTGCTTTCGAAGGTATCGCTGCCCGGTTGCAGCTGGCTGTTCAGGACGGTCATCGCGGTGGCCTTACAGGGTGCGCTGGAACAGTTCGCGGCCGATCAGCATGCGGCGGATTTCCGAGGTGCCGGCGCCGATTTCATACAGCTTGGCGTCGCGCCACAAACGGCCGGTCGGGTATTCGTTGATGTAGCCGTTGCCACCGAGGATCTGGATCGCCTGGCCGGTCAGCCAGGTCGCCTTCTCGGCGGCATACAGGATCGCACCGGCGGCGTCCTGGCGGGTGGTGCGGCCCTGGTCGCAGGCGCGCGCCACCGCATACACATAGGCACGGCAGGCACCCAGGCCCACATACATGTCGGCGATCTTGGCCTGGATCAGCTGGAAGCTGCCGATCGCCTCGCCGAACTGGTGGCGCTCGTGCACGTACGGCATCACCACGTCCATCGCTGCGGCCATCAGGCCCAGCGGGCCGCCGGACAGCACCACGCGCTCGTAGTCCAGGCCGGACATCAGCACGCGCACGCCGCCACCGACCTGGCCCAGCACGTTCTCTTCGGGAATCTCGCAGTCCTGGAACACCAGCTCGCAGGTGGGCGAGGAGCGCATGCCCAGCTTGTCCAGCTTCTGAGCGGTGGAGAAGCCCTTCATGCCCTTCTCGACCAGGAACGCGGTGATGCCCTTGGCGCCGGCGTTCATGTCGGTCTTGGCGTAGACCACCAGCACGTCGGCGTCCGGGCCGTTGGTGATCCACATCTTGTTGCCGTTGAGCACGTAGTGGTCGCCGCGCTTGTCGGCGCGCAGCTTCATCGACACCACGTCCGAACCGGCGCCCGGCTCGCTCATCGCCAGCGCACCGACCTTGGCACCGCTGCACAGGTCGGGCAGGAAGCGCTGCTTCTGCTCTTCGTTGCCGTTCTTGCGCAGCTGGTTCACGCACAGGTTGGAGTGCGCGCCATAGGACAGGCCGATGCCGCCGGACGCGCGCGAGATTTCTTCCATCGCCACCACATGGGCCAGGTAGCCCATGCCGGTACCGCCGTATGCTTCTTCCACGGTGAGGCCGAGCAGGCCCTGCTCGCCCAGCTTCGGCCACAGGGCCAGCGGGAACTGGTTGGTGGCATCGGCCTCGGCGGCCAGCGGTGCGACCTCGGCGGCGGCAAAATGGGCCACGCTCTGGCGCAGCAGGTCGATGTCTTCGCCAAGATCGAAGTTCAGGGATGGCACGTGCATTGTGGTGGCTCCACGGCGGGATGGCAGGAAATGGACGCACCCGGCGGGGGAGTGGGCGGCGGTGTACAGGACCGCCACCCACACGGGCGATGGCCCCAGCGTAGCGGGGTTCGGGTAAGAAGTGAATACGAATTCAAAAATTGAAACTAGAATCAGAACATGGCCTATAAACGCTCTGCATTGATGGAAGAACGCCTGGCGGGCGCCCGTGAACGGATCCTGCTGGCGACCCGTGCGCTGGTGGCGACCGGCGGCTGGCGCAACGCTCCGGTGACCGCCGTAGCGACCCAGGCGGGGGTGTCCACCGGCCTGATCTATCGCCACTTCCCGTCCAAGGCCGAGCTGTTCGTGGAAGTGCTCAATGCCGCCGTGGCCCACGAAGTGGCGATCATGGAACGCATCGCCAGTGGCCCGGAGGCGGCCAGCGAGCGTCTGCGGCTGGCGATCACCGCCTTCGTCCGCCGCGCCCTGGCCGGACCGGGGCTGGCCCATGCCTTCATCGTCGAACCGGTCGACCCGGACGTGGAAGCCGAGCGCATGCGCGGCCGCCGCGCCTTCGGCGACGTGTTCCTGCGGCTGGTGGAAGAGGGTGTGGCGGCCGGCGAGCTGCCGGTGCAGGACGCGCATGTGGCCGCCGCCTGCCTGGTCGGCGCCTTCACCGAGGCAATGGTCGGCCCGACCGCACCCAGCCGCGAAGCGCACCGCGATGAGGACGCACTGGTGGATGCGATCTGCAGCTTCTGCCTGCGCGCGATCGGCGCCCCCGTCGCCCGGTAGGGCCGGTCGCTGGCCGGCTTCTGTTGCTGGGGTCAGATCCCTTTTGCGCCGCAAAAGGGATCTGACCCCAGCCCCCGGCATGTTGCGCCGCATCAGCAGTGACGCCTGTTGTCGCACGCGAAGCGCGTTCTATACTCGGCCCATCACGCAGTCGCTCAGCCGTGGTCCAACGACTATCAGCCAGGGGTAACGAAGAGTGCGGAATTACGATCTGGAGTTCCTGAAACGCTTCTCCATGGTGATCGCGCTGCTGGCGACCATCACCCTCGGCCTCATCCTCCTTGCCGCCTACATCCACACCCGGATTCCGCCCGAGGTGTCGCCAACGGCGGCCAAGCGCACCGAACAACGCATCTCGCCCACCGGCGCGGTCTACGCCGGCAGCACCGGTGCCGCCGCGCAGGCCGCGGCCAAGGCCGCCGCACTGGCGAAGGCTGCCTCGCAGGTCGCCTACGGGGGTACCAAGGACGGCAAGGTGATCTTCGACAACCTGTGCACGGCCTGTCATACCACCGGCGTGGGGATGGCGCCGACGCTGGATCATTCGCACTGGGACAAACGCATCGCGCAGGGCAAGGACACCCTCTACAAGCACGCCATCGAGGGCTATACCGGCCCGGACGGCGGGATCATGCCGCCCAAGGGTGGCAATCCGGCACTGACCGAGGAACAGATCCACGCCACCGTGGACTGGATGCTGGGCAACCTGAAATAACGGGCGACGCAGCGCCCGCCGGCACTACCTTTGCCCACCAAGGCCGAAACCCCGCTGTGCAAGCGGGGTTTCGCATTTCAGGGTTAGTCTGTGCGCCCTCTTCCAAGGAACCGCCCGTCGATGCGCCGCCGCTCCCTCGCCCTTGCCCTGTCCCTGCTGCTGCCGGCCGGCGCGTTCGCCCAGCCCCAGCCGCAGGCCGCACCGGTCGCGACGCCCCCCGCCGCGCGCAGCAGCGCCACCGTGGTGCTGACTGCCGCGCCGGCCGACTGGCGCGCGCTGGACGGCCAGCGTGTGCGCGTCGCCGCACCGCTGACCCTGGCCGGCACCGACGGCCTGGAGCGCTTCGGCCAGCTCACCGTGGCCTTCGATGGCCGCCTCTGGCAGCCGACCGAAGTCGCCGCGCCGGGCACTGCCGGCTACGAGCAGGTGATGGCTGACAACCTGCGCAGGCGCCTGCTGCTGGACGATGGCAGCGACGCCCGCGACCCGGCCAGCGTGCCGTACCTGCCCGGCAACCCGGTGCTGCGTACCGGCATGCAGCTGCGCAATGTGGAAGGCATCGTGCGTGTAGACGCACAGGGCCGCCCCAGCCTGCAGGTCGAGGGCGTGTTGAAGCTGCCGGAACTGAAGCGTCCGACCGTGCCGACCGTGCCGGGCAGCCTGCACGTGGCCGCCTTCAACCTGGAGAACTTCTTCAATGGCGACGGCCAGGGCGGCGGGTTCCCGACCCTGCGCGGTGCGCGCACGCTGGACGAGCACAAGGCGCAGGTGGTCAAGCTGGTTACCACCGTCAACGCGCTCGGCGCCGATGTCGCCGCGCTGATGGAACTGGAGAACGACGGCTACGGCCCGCAGTCGGCCATCGCCGAGCTGGTCGCCGCGCTCAATCACGACCGTGGCGCACAGGGTGACTGGCGCTTTGTCGATGCTGGCAACGGCCCCGGCGACAACCCGATCCGGGTCGGCATCATTTATCGCAGTTCGCGCCTGCAGCCGGTCGGAAAGCCGGCCACGCTGACCGGCGGCCCGTTCGTCGAGCACAGCCGCGTACCGCTGGCACAGGCCTTCCGGGGCAAGCACGGCGCGCCGTTTGTGGTGGTGGCAAACCACTTCAAGTCGAAGGGCTGCCGCGATGCCGCCGGTGCCGACGCCGACCGCAACGACAACCAGGGCTGCTGGAATGCCACCCGGGTGAGCTCGGCACAGCAGCTGCACGCCTGGCTGCAGACCGATCCGACCGGCACCGGGGCCAAGGACGCGGTGCTGCTGGGCGATTTCAACGCCTACGCGATGGAAGATCCGATCCGCACCCTGCATGACCTGGGCTGGCAGGACGCGTTCAAGGTCGCCAAGGTCGAACATCCCTACAGCTACGTCTACAACGGCTACACCGGCCGCCTCGATCACGCGTTGCTCAGCCCGGGCATGGCCAAGCGTCTGCGCGGCGCCGCCGAATGGCACAGCAATGCCGATGAGCAGGACGCCAGCGGCTACCAGGGTCGCAATGTGCAGGGCCCGTGGCGCAGTTCCGACCACGACCCGCTGCTGCTTGGCTTCGATAAATAACGCCCAACGTCGGGGTCGGATCCCATTCCAGCGGAATGGGCTTTGACCCCAATGCATCGCGGGATCTGAAACGTAGGGGTCAGAGCCCATTCCGTTGGAATGGGATCCGACCCCGATGCACGCACTCACCCCCAGGCGATCAACCCGATCGCCAGCACCGCCAGCGCCAGGCCGGCGCGGTTCCATCGGGTCGTTGCCTCGCCGAAGGCGAACACGCCCACCAGTGCGCCCAGCACCACCACGCCGATGTTCATGCCGGCGAACACGGTGGCCGGGCTGTCTGGCATCGACTGGTGCGCATGTACATAGAAAAGAATGTTGCCGCCGTTGAGCAGGCCCAGCAGCGCGCCGGCACCGAGGTTGCGCCAGGCCAGCCGGCTGCGGCCACTGAAATGCCGCCACAGCTGCATCGCCAGCATCAGCACGAAGGCCACGCTGAAGCTGGCCAGCACCGCCGCCATCGAGGGTGTGCCGGACAGCGCCACCTGCTTGAGCAGCACGTCCACTACCGCGAACCCAGCCCAGACACCCAGCAGCCAGCCCCAGCGGCCTGCTGAGGAGACGACTGCCGGCCCGCGCGGGCGCAGGCTGATCGCCACCATTGCCAGCAGGCCCAGGCCGAGCCCGACCAGCTTCCAGGGCGTGGCGGTCTGGCCGAAGAACAGGAACGCGGCGGCCAAGGACAGCAGCAGCGACAAGCGCTGCGCCACATCACTGCGGACGATGCCGGCCACCGCGACCGCGCGGCCCAGCACCAGGAAGATCGACGGCAGCACCACCGCCAGTGCCAGCAAGGACAGCCACGGGGCATGCGGCGCGCGCAGTGCTTCCAGCGGCGGCTGCAGCACCACGGCGGTGAGCGTTGCAGCCACCAGGTAGTTCCAGGTGACCATCTGCGCAACATCCAGCTGGCGGCGTCCGGCCACCTTCAACAACACCGAGACCAGCACACTGCAGATCACGGCCAGGGACAGGTAGAGCATGGGGCGGGCACAGGGCAGGGGCGAGGGACGGTATCATGTTGCCATGCACAAGCCCTCGTTCCCCGTCGCCCCCGGCGAAACCGCCTGCCTCGCACTGGACGGTCCGGCCGGCCCGCTGGAAGTGGTCGTCGACCTGCCCAAGGCCGATGTGCCGGTGCAGCCGATCGTGGCCATCATCTGCCATCCGTTGTCCACCGAAGGTGGCACCCTGCACAACAAGGTGGTCACCATGACCGCCACCACCCTGCGCGAGCTGGGCATCTCCACGGTGCGCTTCAACTTCCGCAGTGTGGGCGCTTCGGCTGGCGGGTTCGACCACGGCGTGGGTGAGCAGGACGACCTGAGGGCCGTCGCCGCCTGGGTGCGCAGCCAGCGCCCCGACGATCGCCTGTGGCTGGCAGGCTTCAGCTTCGGCTCGTTCGTTTCGCTGAAGGCCGCCGCGGAACTGCAGCCGGAAGCGCTGATCTCGATCGCGCCGCCGGCCGGTCGTTGGGACTTCGATGGCGTGCAGCCGCCGGCACGCTGGCTGGTGATACAGGGCGAGCAGGACGAGATCGTCGACCCGCAGGCGGTCTACCAGTGGCTGGACACGCTGGACTTCCCGCATGAGCTGGTGCGCATGCCCGAGACTAGCCACTTCTTCCATCGCAAACTGATCGACCTGCGCGGCGCGCTGACCCACGGCGTCAAGCACTGGCTGGGCGCGGCGGCATGAGTGCAACCGAGTTGACCCCGTCGCAGCGGTATGCGGAAGGGGTCGCCCGTGGCGATTGGCAGAACGACCCGGCGCAGCATGCGGCGCTGGCCGAGCTGGACCGCATCCACCTGGGCCTGCTGGACAGCGCCGAGGACGGCTGGCTGGACCGCCTGTCCTCGTTCTGGAAGAAGCCCGAGCCAGTCAAGGGCCTGTACTTCTGGGGCGGCGTCGGCCGCGGCAAGACCTTCCTGGTCGACCTGTTCTACGACGGCCTGCCGATCAAGCAGAAGTACCGCACCCACTTCCATCGCTTCATGCGCAGCGTCCATGAGCGCCTGCGCGAGCACCAGGGGCAGAGCGACCCGCTGGCGAAGATCGCCCAGGAATGGCGCAGCAACCTGCGCGTGCTGGTGCTGGACGAGTTCTTTGTCACCGACATTGGTGATGCGATGCTGCTGGCGCGACTGCTGGAGCGGATGTTCGCCGAAGGCGTGACCCTGGTCACCACCTCCAACACGGCGGTGGAGAACCTGTACCTCAACGGCCTGCAGCGCGAGAGCTTCCTGCCTGCCATCGGGTTGCTGCAGCGTTTCTGCGTCGAGCTGTACGCCGAAGGTACCGAGGATTACCGGATGCGCGCGTTGACCCGTTCGCCGGTGTACCGCGCGCCACTGGCCGCCGACAGTGACGACTGGCTGGCCACGCGCTGGAACGAACTGAGCGGCGGCCAGCCGGCCAAGGCCGGCAACATCGAGATCGAGGGTCGCAAGATCCCGGTGCGTGGCCGTGGCAAGAGCATCGCCTGGTTCGATTTCGCCGCGCTGTGCGAAGGCCCACGCGGCCCGTCGGACTACATCGAGATCGCGCACGAGTTCAACACGGTGCTGCTGGGTGGCATTCCCGCTTTTGATCGCCTGAACGAGGATGCCGCGCGCCGCTTCGTCAACCTGATCGACGAGCTTTACGACCGTCACGTCAACCTGGTCTGCACCGCCCGCACCTCGCCGATCGAGCTGTATACCGGCCAGCGCCTGCAGGGGGCATTCGAGCGCACCGCCTCGCGCCTGATCGAAATGCAGAGCGCCGAATACCTGGGCACCCCGCACCGGGCGTGATGGGTAGTTTCCTGTAGAGCCGAGCGCGGGCTCGGCTCCACAACCGCGCCGCGCGGTTACCGGGTCGGCGCCACCGCATTCGCGCGTGGCCGCTCACCTGGCCCGGCCGACACATGCAGGCCCGAGCCATCGTCGTGCGTCACCCGCACGCTGTCACCACGCTCCAGCAGCCGCAACGGCTGTCCCTGGTAACGCACCTCCAGCGTGTCATGGGCCGCCGCCAGTGACTGCACCAGCGGGCACAGCGCCATCGCCTTGGCCTCCAGCTGCTGGCTGCGTGCTTCCATGCGGCGGTCGACCTCGGCATCGAGACGGTCGGCGCGGCTCTCCATGGCGCCGGCGCGGCCGGTGAACACCTGCCACAGCACGCTGCGCGTCATCGAGGCGGCCATCGTCTCGGCCATCTGGTCGATATGCCCATCGAAGCCATCACCGAAGGTGGCCTGTTCCCAGTAGCCACGCCCGAGGCTGGCGTCGATCCAGGCCTGCATCTCACCGCGCATCGCGCGCATCTGGCGGTTGCCGGACTTGCCGGTGATGGCCTCGAAGGCGGCGTCCAGCGCATCGAAGGTGACCCCGGAGACTTCGTGGGCCAGCGCTGTGGCGGCCGGCATCAGCTGGCGGGCGCCGGCCTCCATCTGCCGCAGGCGCGCGGCGTCGGCGGGGCTGACCGTCACCATCGCGCCGTCCAGGCTCAGCTCGCCGTCGTGGAACACCACTTCATGGGGGGCCTGCGGGCCATGCCGCAGCCAGATGCCGCCGCTGTCCACCAGCACGTCATAGTCGGTATGGATGCCACACTGGTCCGAACGCAGGTCCGGCCCCTCGGCGGCCAGCGCCGGGGTGACGAACAGGGCGGGCAGCAGAGCCAGCAGGGGCAATCGCAGGTGCATCGGACGATCCTTCTCCGCAGGCGAGCGGACAGCATCCGCTGCCAGCGCGCGGGCGTCGCCGGCCGGAAGTCATCCCGTCCACCGGATTCCCACCGGCTGCCCACCACCTATCCACAGGGTTGTCCCTAGCCAGCTTCATCACTGTCATGTGAAGCTGTCATTGTTCCGTTTCCGTGGTGCGTTGTGCCACCGCGATGACGCCTTTCGGACTTGACTGCGCAGCCCGATCCGGCAGGTCTGAAGCGTCTGATCAGGGCGCCGATGGCACGATCCTTGCGGCGCAAGGGATTGCCGAATTTCACTACATTTGGCGTTGACGGACCCCTTTACCCCCACTATCTTGTGGCCGTCGGTCGCGGCGACCCCAGGTCTAGGGGTCCACAGGTAACCCTCCACGATCGTCAATGGCAGTGGCAGGCGCAGGGTCTCATTCCCTGCGACGCCGTCCTGCCATCCTGGGCTGTCATGTCCCGGGCCGCGTCAACCGATGCACCGAGCACCCCCCAATCACGCCAAGAGGACACACGCCGTGAGCACCGAATCCAGCGCCACCATCGAGAAGGAAAGCGAATTCCTGTTGACGTCGCCGCCGACGGCCAACGCGATGAGTGTGACCAAGCGCAACGGGACCACCGAACTGGTGGACCTGAACAAGATCGTGCGCGCGGTGCAGCGTTCTTCTGAAGGCCTGCACGCCGTCGATCCGATGCGCGTGGCCACCCGCACCATCTCCGGCCTGTACAACGGCGCCACCACCCGTGAGCTGGACGAACTGTCCATCCGTACCGCCGCCCTGCTGATCGGTGAAGAGCCGGAGTACGGCCGTCTGGCCGCGCGCCTGCTGGCCAACTACATCGCCAAGGAAGTTTCGGGCCAGGAAATCTACGCCTTCTCGCAGTCGGTCAGCCGTGGCCATGAAGTCGGCCTGATCAACGACCGCCTGCTGAACTTCGTGCAGACCAATGCACGCAAGCTCAACGACGCCATCGATGGCGCGCTGGACCTGAACTTCGATTACTTCGGTCTGCGTACCCTGTACGACCGTTACCTGCTGCGCCACCCGCACACCCGCAAGGTGATCGAGACCCCGCAGCAGTTCTTCCTGCGCATCGCCAGTGCGCTGAGCGAGGACGTGCCGGAAACCCTGGCGCTGTACAAGCGCATGGGCAACCTCGACTACCTGCCGTCCAGCCCGACCCTGTTCAACTCCGGCACCACCCACGAGCAGCTGTCCTCGTGCTTCCTGCTGGACTCGCCGCAGGACTCGCTGGAGTCGATCTATTCCAAGTACGGCGACATCGCCCAGCTGTCGAAGTTCTCCGGCGGCATCGGCGTCAGCTACACCCGCGTGCGTTCGCGTGGTTCGCTGATCAAGTCGACCAACGGCCACTCCAACGGCATCGTGCCGTGGCTGAAGACCATGGATTCGTCGGTGGCCGCGGTGAACCAGGGCGGCAAGCGCAAGGGCGCGGCCTGCGTGTACCTGGAAACCTGGCACGCCGACATCGAGGACTTCCTCGAACTGCGTGACAACACCGGTGACGAAGCCCGCCGTGCGCACAACCTGAACCTGGCCAACTGGGTGCCGGACCTGTTCATGAAGCGCGTCGAGGCCGACCAGGAATGGTCGCTGTTCGATCCGCGCGTCGTGCCGGAGTTCACCGACCTGTTCGGCGAAGCCTTCGAAGCCGCCTACCTGCAGGCCGAAGCGCAGGGCAAGGCCAACCGCACCATCTCCGCGCGCAAGCTGTATGCCCGCATGATGCGTACGCTGGCCGAGACCGGCAACGGCTGGATGACCTTCAAGGACAAGTGCAACCGCGCCAGCAACCAGACCCTGCGTCCGGGCAACGTGATCCACCTGTCCAACCTGTGCACCGAAATCCTGGAAGTCACTTCCAACGATGAAACCGCGGTGTGCAACCTGGGTTCGATCAACCTGGGCAACCACTTCGACGAGCACAACGAGTTCGATTTCGAGAAGCTGGCCGAGACCGTGCGCCTGGCCGTGCGCCAGCTCGACCGCGTCATCGACCTGAACTTCTACCCGATCGAAACCGCCCGCCGCGCCAACCTGCGCTGGCGTCCGGTCGGCCTGGGCTGCATGGGCCTGCAGGACGTGTTCTTCCGCAAGCGCCTGCCGTTCGACAGCGCCGAAGCCCGCGCCCTGTCGAAGAAGATCGCCGAAGCGATCTACTTCCACGCGCTGGAAACCTCCTGCGAGCTGGCCCAGGAACGTGGCAAGCACCCGTCGTTCAACGACACCCGTGCCGCCGGTGGCGAACTGCAGTTCGACGCCTGGAACGTGGTGCCGGAAGACACCGCACGCTGGGATGCCCTGCGTGCCCGCATCAAGGAACACGGCCTGCGCAACTCGCTGATGATCGCGATTGCCCCGACCGCGACCATCGCCTCGATCGCCGGTTGCTACGAATGCGTCGAGCCGCAGGTGTCCAACCTGTTCAAGCGCGAGACCCTGTCTGGTGACTTCCTGCAGGTCAACCGTTACCTGGTCAACGAGTTGAAGAAGCTGGGCATGTGGACCGCCGACATGCGCGATGCCATCAAGCTGGCCGAGGGCTCCATCGCCGGCGTGGCACAGATTCCGGAGGCGCTGCGCGAGGTCTACCGCACCGCGTGGGAACTGCCGATGCGTTCGCTGATCGACATGGCTGCCGAGCGTGGCGCCTTCATCGACCAGTCGGCCTCGCTCAACCTGTTCATGGAAAGCCCGAACATCGGTGCGATGTCTTCCATGTACATGTACGCCTGGAAGCAGGGCGTCAAGACCACGTACTACCTGCGCTCGCGTCCGGCCACCAAGATCGCCAAGACCACGGTGAGCAACGCGGCTCCGGCCAAGGTGTTCAGCCCAGACGAAGCTGTCGCCTGCTCGCTGGAAAATCCGGAAGCCTGCGAGGCCTGCCAGTAACACCGCGCGGTGGATTAACGCGCGGTGGGTGCCGACCGCTGGTCGGCACTGCTGCTCGACTACGGAAACACCAAGGTAGCGCCGGGCCACGCCCGGCGTTTTGACCCGAGAAGACAAGGAAACACCCATGGCCGACAAGCCCAAGCAGATGCTGCTCGATCCCGGTTTTGAACTGACCCTGCGCCCGATGCGCTACCCGCAGTTCTATGACATGTACCGGAATGCGATCAAGAACACCTGGACGGTGGAAGAGATCAACTTCCAGATCGACATCACCGACCTGCACAGCAAGATGTCGCCGGGTGAGCGCCACCTGATCCATCGCCTGGTCGCGTTCTTCGCCACCGGCGATTCGATCGTGTCCAACAACCTGGTGCTGAACCTGTACCAGCACCTCAATGCGCCGGAAGCGCGCATGTACCTGTCGCGCCAGCTGTATGAAGAAGCGCTGCACGTGCAGTTCTACCTGACCCTGCTGGACAACTACCTGCCGGACCCGGAAGAGCGCGTCAAGGCGTTCGCCGCGGTGGAGAACATTGACTCGATCAAGAAGAAGGCCGATTTCTGCTTCAAGTGGATCGATTCGATCCAGGACCTGAAGCGCATCGAGACCCGCGCCGAGCGTCGCCAGTTCCTGCTCAACCAGATCTGCTTCGCCGCCTGCATCGAAGGCCTGTTCTTCTTCGCTGCCTTCGCCTACGTGTACTACTTCCGTTCGCGTGGCCTGCTGCCGGGCCTGGCCTCGGGCACCAACTGGGTGTTCCGCGACGAGAGCGCGCACATGGAGTTCGCGTTCGAGTCGGTGCGTGTGGTGCGCGAGGAAGAGCCGGACCTGTTCGATGATGAGATGAAGCAGCAGGTCTATGACATGCTGGCCGAAGCCATCGAATGCGAAGTGCAGTTCGCCGAGGACGTGCTGTCCGGCGGCGTGGCGGGCATCTCGACCCGCGACATGCGCCAGTACCTGCAGCACTGCGCCGACCAGCACTTCGCCAAGCTGGGCATGGAAAAGAAGTACAACGTGCGCAACCCGCTGCCGTTCATGGAGCTGCAGGACGTGCAGGAGCTGACCAACTTCTTCGAACGCCGCGTCTCGGCCTACCAGGTCGGCGTGCAGGGCGAAGTCGCCTTCGACATGAACTTCTGATCGATCCGGTCAGGCGTGTCGCAACGAAGAACCCCGGCCAACGCCGGGGTTTTTTGTGGGTAGCGTCGGGCCACGCCCGGCGGATTCCATCCGGCCCATGGCTTGCTCGCCGGGCCTGGCCCGGCGCTACCTGCTGTCTTACCGCCGCCCTTCCACTGCCATGCGCACCGCCAGGCCGGCCAGCACCGTGCCCATCAGCCAGCGCTGTACCGCCTGCCAGGTCGGGCGCGCGGCGAGGAAGCCGGCGATGCTGCCGGCGGTCAGCGCGATCACGCCGTTTACGCTGACACTGACCAGGATCTGGGTGGAGCCCAGCACCAGCGACTGCATCAGTACGCTGCCTTCGCCGTCCGGATGCAGGAACTGTGGCAGCAGCGACAGGTACATCACCGCCACTTTCGGATTCAGCAGATTGGTCAGCAAGCCCATCGTGACCAGCCTGCGCGGGCTGTCCTGCGGCAGGTCGCGCACCGCAAACGGCGAGCGGCCGCCGGGCTTGAGCGCCTGCCAGGCCAGATACAACAGGTAGAGTGCGCCACCGATGCGCAGCGCGTCATAGGCGAACGGCACGGTCATCAGCAGCGCCGTGATGCCCAGCGCCGCGCACAGCATGTAGAACACAAAGCCCAGAGCGACCCCGCCCAGCGAAATCAGGCCGGCCATCGGCCCCTGGCAGATCGAGCGCGAGATCACGTAGATCATGTTCGGTCCCGGCGTCAGCACCATGGCCAGCGAGACCAGCGCAAAAGCGAGCAGGTCGGAGGTTGCGGGCATGACGGGTCCTGGCGGTGGGCGTGGCGCAGTGTAGCGCCGCCTGCACGGGGCCTGGCTTAAAATTGCCGTACCCCACACCGAAGCATCCCCCATGACTCCGATCCCCGAGACCGTGCCGCCCATCGAAGTGCGCATGGCCGAAATCGTCTTCCCCAACCACACCAACCACATGGGCACCCTGTTCGGTGGCCAGGCGCTGGCATGGATGGACAAGGCCGCCTTCCTCGCCGCCGCCCGCTACTCGCGCCGCACCGTGGTGACCGCGCGCAGCGACCAGGTCGATTTCAAGCTGCCGATCCGCATCGGCCAGATGGTGGAGACCATCGGCCGCATCGTCGAGGTCGGCCGCAGCTCGATGAAGGTCGAAGTGGAGCTGATCGCCGAGGACCTGCACAGCGGCGAGCGCAAGCTGTGCACCCGCGGCCACTTCGTGATGATCGCCCTGGGCGACGATGGCCACCCGGTGACCGTGCCGCAGCTTCCCGGCACCCCGGCCGCCTGAGCCCCTGCTTGCGGGGGCGCCTGAGCGCCCCCATCTGGCTGCCATGACCCTGCCGCTGACCGACTTCATCGACCGCGCCCAGCGCCTGTTCGTGCTGACCGGCGCCGGTTGCAGTACCGCCTCGGGCATTCCCGATTACCGCGATGCCGATGGCCAGTGGAAGCGCACGCCGCCGGTGACCTACCAGGCCTTCATGGGCGAGGCCGCCACCCGGCAGCGCTACTGGGCGCGCAGCCTGCTGGGCTGGCCGCGCTTCGGCCTGGCCCGGCCCAACGGAAGCCACCAGGCGCTGGCCGCACTGGAAAGCCGCGGCAAGCTGCAGGTGCTGCTGACCCAGAACGTGGACGGCCTGCACCAGCGTGCCGGCAGCCGCAACGTGATCGACCTGCATGGTCGCCTGGATCTGGTGCGCTGCATGGGCTGCGAGCGTCGCGGTGGCCGCGAGGATTTCCAGCAGCGGCTGCTGGATGCCAATCCCGGCTGGGATGCGCTGGAAGCCGGCATCGCCCCGGATGGCGACGCGGACCTGGAGACCGACTTTTCCGCGTTCGTGGTGCCCGATTGCCCGTACTGCGGCGGCCTGTTGAAGCCGGATGTGGTGTTCTTCGGCGAAAACGTGCCGCGTGAACGCGTGGCGGTGGTGCATGACCACCTGCAGCAGGCCGATGCGGTGCTGGTGGTGGGCTCCTCGCTGATGGTCTATTCCGGCTTCCGCTTCGTGCAGGCCGCCGCCAGGGCCGGTCTGCCGGTGGTCGCGTTGAACCGTGGCCGTACCCGTGCCGACGACCTGCTGCAGTTCAAGGACGAGCGCGATTGTGCCGAGGCCCTCGCTGGGTTCACCTCCGGGTAGCGCCCGGGCGCGCCCGGCGGGCGCACAGCGCGGCATCGGACACCCGCCGGGCGTGGCCCGGCGCCAAGTTCATGCGCCCCCACGAAACAGCGATCCATCCAGACGGTTGATTCGCAGGCCGTGCAGGGGTGCAATACGCCCCCTCTATCCGCCTGTCCCCCGCATCGCCGTGACCCAGCTGTTTTCGCCGATTTCGTTCGGCCCCCTGACCCTGTCCAACCGCATCGTCATCGCGCCGATGTGCCAGTATTCCGCCGAAGATGGCCGTGCCAGTGACTGGCACGCCATGCATCTGGGCAACCTGGCGCAATCCGGTGCCGGCCTGCTGATTCTGGAAGCCACCGCCGTCGAGCCGCGCGGCCGTATCAGCTGGGCCGATCTGGGCCTGTGGGATGACGGCACCGAGGCGGCCCTGGCACAGGTGCTGACCAGCGTCCGCCGCTGGTCGCCGATGCCGCTGGGCATCCAGCTGGGCCATGCCGGCCGCAAGGCCTCAGTGAGCCGTCCGTGGGACGGCGGTGGCCAGCTGCCGGCCAACGACGCACGTGGCTGGGCCACCGTGGCGCCGTCGCCACTGCCGTTCCATGCCGCCGATCCGGCGCCGCAGGAACTGGACGAGGCGGGTATCGTCGAGGTCATCGCCGCCTTCGCTGCCAGCGCCCTGCGCGCCGAGCGCCTGGGCTTGGAGCTGATCGAGCTGCATGCTGCGCACGGTTACCTGCTGCACCAGTTCCTCTCGCCGCTGAGCAACCATCGCACCGACGGCTACGGTGGCTCGCTGCCGAACCGCCTGCGCCTGCTGGTGGAAGTGTTCGACGCGGTGCGCGCGGCGGTATCGGACAAGGTCGCTGTGGGCGTGCGCATTTCCGCCAGCGACTGGGTCGACGGTGGTTGGGACCTGGTGCAGAGCGAGGCGCTGGCGCAGGTGCTGGACGCGCGTGGCTGCAACTTCCTGCACGTTTCCAGCGGTGGCCTGGATGAGCGCCAGAAGATCACCGTCGGCCCGGGCTACCAGGTGCCGTTCGCAGCGGCGATCAAGGCCAAGGTGCGCATGCCGGTCATCGCGGTGGGCATGATCACCGAGCCGGAGCAGGCCGAATCGATCCTGCGCCATCGCCACGCCGATGCCGTTGCGATGGCCCGCGGCATCCTCTATGACCCGCGCTGGCCGTGGCATGCTGCCGCCGCACTGCGCGACAGTGTGGTACCGGCGCCGCAGTACCTGCGCTGCGAACCGCGCGATGCGCGCGGCGTGTTCAGCACACGCTGATGCTCATACCCGCCAGGCCGGCGCCATGCCGGCCTGCAGGTGCTCGAACAGCGCGCGGATCTTGGCAGTGAAGTCGCGGCGGTCGCTGACGCAGAAATAGACCTCCATCGGCTCCGGGCGCCACGCACTGTCCGCGTCGAACACCGCCTGCAGGCGGCCATCGCGCAGGTACGGCTCGGCCACGAACGCCGCCAGCCGGGTGATGCCCGCGCCGGCGGCGGCCAATGTGGCCAGCGCATCGATGTCATCGCAGACCATGCTCGCCGGCAGCGCCGCGTCCATGCGCTGGCCGTCCTTCAGCAGGCCCCAGCGCAGTGGCCGGCCATCGGTGGGGAAGCGGTGCAGCAGGCCGCGATGGCCGCCCAGCTCCGAAGGCTGCTGCGGCGTGCCATGTGCTTGCAGGTAGGCCGGCGAGGCACAGAACACGAACGGCACCCGTGCCAGCTGCCGAGCGACCACACCGTCTTCGAGCTGCGCGCCGATGCGGATACTGGCGTCCACCGCTTCCGGACCATGCTGCACGGCGCGGTCGGTCAGGCGCAGCTCCAGCTGCAGTTGCGGGTAGCGCTGCTGCAGTGATGGCAGCAACGGCGCCAGCACGTGGCGGCCGAACGCGCTGCTGCAGGCAATGCGCAGTGGCCCGGCAGGCTCGATGTCACCGGCGGTGACCATCGCCTGCGCGCGCGCAAGGTCGGCCTCGATATGGCGTACCTGCGCCAGATACAGCGCACCGGCCTCGCTGAGGGCCAGCTGGCGCGTGCTGCGGTTCAGCAACCGTACGCCCAGATGGGCCTCGAGCCGGTTGATGTTCTGGCCGACTGCGGTGGCGCTGATGCCCAGAACGCGGGCCGCAGCGGCAATGCTGCCGGTCTCTGCGGTGCGGGTGAAGCTGCGGATCAATTGCAACAGGTTCATGACCGACCAGCTTGCCACGGGAGGCCCCAAGTATCGCTTGGGACTGAACCAAGCCACTCGGTTGCATTGGTGACCAACGATCCGATCAACGGTGTGCTGGCCTACACTCGGATGATGCGCCCCGACTCCATCCTCACCCTGTCCTGCCCCGACCGCACCGGTATCGTCTACCGCGTGTCCGGCCTGCTGTTCGACCACGGCTGCAACATCCTCGACGCCCAGCAGTTCGGCGACGAGGAGAGTGGCCGCTTTTTCCTGCGCGTGCACTTCGACCGCGATGCCGGCCTGGCGCTGGACACCGTGCACGGCGCGATGGCCGCGCTGGCCTCCGATTTCGGCATGGATTGGCAGTTGCATGATGGTCGCCGTCGTGCGCGCCTGCTGGTGCTGGTCAGCAAGCAGGGTCATTGCCTCAACGACCTGCTGTTCCGCGCACACAGTGGCCAGCTGAAGGTGGATATCGCTGCGGTGGCGTCCAACCACGCCGACTTCGCGCCGCTGGCCGCGTCCTACCAGGTGCCGTTCCATCACCTGCCGGTGAATGCGGAAACGCGCGCGGCGCAGGAGCAGCAGATCATCGACCTGGTCGATCGCGAGCGCATCGACCTGGTGGTGCTGGCGCGCTACATGCAGATCCTGTCACCCACGCTGTGCCGCGCGCTGGCCGGCCGCGCGATCAACATCCACCACAGCTTCCTGCCCAGCTTCAAGGGCGCGCAGCCCTATCACCAGGCGCACGCGCGCGGGGTCAAGATCATCGGCGCCACCGCGCACTACGTCACCGAAGACCTGGACGAAGGCCCGATCATCGAACAGGACGTGGCCCGTGTGGACCACGCGATGGCACCGCGCGAGCTGGTGCGGCTGGGCAGCGATACCGAATCGCTGGTGCTGGCGCGTGCCGTGCGCCGGCATGTGGAGCACCGCATCCTGCTCAACGGGCACCGCACGGTGGTGTTCCGCTGACGTTCTACCTGATCCATGCCCGGCGGTCATGCCTCAGATGACCGGAATCCCCGCCTTGCCCAGTGCCTCGCGCACCATCGTGTCGTTGGCGCCGGTCACCGGCCGGGTCAGGTCCCACAGGAACTTCACCCGGAAGCCGGATTTCACCGCGTCCTGCGCGCTCCACAGCACGCAGTAGTCGCGGGCCAGGCCGCAGACGTGCACCTCGCGGATGCGACGCTCGTGCAGCCAGCCGGCCAGGCCGGTCGGCGGGCGCTCACCGTCGGGGCCGTGGTTCTCGCGGAAGGCGCTGTACGAGTCCACCTGTGGGCGGGTGCCCTTGCGCAGGATCAGATCGGCCACGGTCCAGTCCACGGCCGGGTGCAGTGCGGCGCCATCGCTGCCCTGCACACAATGGTCGGGCCACAGGGTCTGTGGCTGCGCGTGCAGCAGGATGGTCTCGAACGGACGCTTGCCGGGGTGCAGGCTGGCAAACGAGGCGTGGTCGGCCGGGTGCCAGTCCTGGGTGGCCACCACGGTACGGTAGCGGCGTTGCGCCAGCAGTTCGGCAATCGGCGCGACCAGTGCATCGCCCTGGTCGCAGGCCAGCGCGCCACCGGGCATGAAGTCCGGCTGCAGGTCGATCACCAGCAGGGCGACATCGGCGGGCAGGGCGGTCATGGCAGGTCCAGCACAACGGAAGGGGCGACCAGCGTGGCCGCCCCCTGGCTGCACGTCAATCGCCCTGCGGCGTCTCAGCGTCCTGTCCGTAGTACAGCAGGCCGATCTTGATCCGTTCGCGGCCGTTCTCGCGGCGGTGGCGGTTGGCATCGCGCAGCGAGTACACACAGCCACAGTACTCCTGCTGGTAGAACTGCTCGCGCTTGCTGATCTCGATCATGCGACTGGCACCACCGCCCTTGCGCCAGTTGTAGTCCCAGTACTGCAGGCCCTCGTAGCGCGAGGCGGCACGGATACCGCAGTCGTTGATCTGCGCCATGTTCTTCCAGCGCGAGATGCCCAGCGACGAACTGATGGTGTCGTAGCCATGTTCATGCGCGTACAGCGCGGTGCGCTCGAAGCGCATGTCGAAGCACATCGTGCAGCGGATGCCGCGCTCGGGCTCGTTCTCCATGCCGCGCGCGCGGCTGAACCAGTTGTCGGTGTCGTAGTCGCAGTCGATGAACGGAATGTTGTGCTGTTCGGCGAAGCGGATGTTCTCCTGCTTGCGCAGCTCGTACTCCTTCACCGGGTGGATGTTGGGGTTGTAGAAGAAAATCGCGTAGTCGATTCCGGAGGCGGTGATTGCCTCCATCACTTCGCCGGAACACGGCGCGCAGCACGAATGCAGCAGCAGGCGTTGGCCGTCGGCTGGCAGGGTCAGGGCAGGGCGTTGGAGCTCGGTCATCATCAGGTACCGCACGGAGCGCCGGCAACGGCGGCGACCCATGCCTCAAGGCGTGGGGGACAGGGCTGGCCGGATACCGTGAAAAGGACGCGCGTGGCCACGCCGCCTGCACGTGCAGGACAACGACGGCCCCGGCACCCTCCCCGCGGAGAGTCCAGGTCGAGTCAGGGGACGGTCGTGTCCCCCGGCCGGGGCCGGTATTCGGGCTGATGGACGCGGGCCGCAGCCCCCCTACTACCTGCCGCTTCCCAGGCGCAAGCCCAGTGCTGTTGGCAGGATTCGTTTCCATTCACCGCTGCGGGGCAGCTCCGGAATGGGCGCACGAGGCGCCTTCACCGGATTCCCGTTTAAATCCATCCCGTCATCCGAACGTGGGGTGGATACCTTCGGCGTGTGCAAGGTGGACCCGTTGGCGGCAATGGTCAAGGGCCAAAGACCGCGCCGTGCTGTGGCTCATTTCTCAGGTTGTGAGAGCGTCCCTTGCCATACTGGACACCGACGGACGGGAGAGGGCTTGTGGCAGACAAGTATTGCGATCTGGTCATGAAAGGCGGCATCACCAGCGGCATCGTGTACCCGAATGCGGTACTGGCGCTGGCGCGCGAGTATCGCTTCAAGAGCATCGGCGGTACGTCGGCCGGAGCCATCGCCGCGGCAGTGGCAGCAGCAGCGGCCTGCGGTGATCGTCGTCAGCAGGCCGGTGAACACCTGCCTGGCGACGCTGGCTACGGCGGACTGTCGGCGGTATCGGCACAACTGTCGCGGCGCGGCTTCATCTACAGCCTTTTCCAGCCGGCACACGGGGCACGGGCGGCCTACCGGCTGCTGGTGGTGCTGACCGGCAACGCCGGACTGCCGCGCAAGCTGCTGTGCCTGGCCATTGCCGTGTTCGAGATCGCGCCGCTGGAAGTGCTGGTGTCGCTGGCGCTGTTGCTCGGCCTGGGCTGGTGGGGCGGTGGCTGGAGCGGTGTGGCCGCCACCCTGCTGCCGTCGCTGCTGTGCGCCTACGGCGCGGGCGTGGCCGGTGCCGCGCTGCGGGTAGCGAGGGTGGCACGGCGCAACCTGCTGGGCCTGTGCAGCGGCCTCGGCCGCGATGCGCGCAAGCCCGCCCTGACCGAGTGGTTGCATGCCTGCCTGCAGCAGCTGTCGGGCAAGCCACTGGATGTGCCGTTGACCTTCGCCGACCTGCACGATGCACCGCGTTATGCCGGCGAGCCTGACAGCCCGCATGCGATCAGCCTGCAGATGATCACCACCTGTGTCTCGCACAACGAGCCGCGCACGCTGCCACTGGGCGGCGCGCAGTTCTGGTTCCTGCGTGAGGAGTTCGAGCAGCTGTTCCCCGCCAGCGTGGTGCAGTGGCTGGTGAAGCAGGCCGGCCCGCCATTGGAGGTGGAAGGGCGTCAGTACTACCACCTGCCGCAGGGCCCGAAGCTGCCGGTGCTGGTGGCCACGCGCATGAGCCTGAGCTTCCCGCTGCTGATCAGTGCGGTACCGCTGCATGAGCCCTCGCGCCGCGAGCGTCGCTGTGAGCCCACCGCACCGGCGGCCGACCAGGAGCACAATGTGGCCGACAGCATGGAAGGGCTGACCAGTGCCGGGCAGACCTGCGGACCGGTGATCACCGCGTTCCGCATCTGCTGGTTCTCCGATGGCGGCATCAGCAGCAACTTCCCGATCCATCTGTTCGATGCTGCGTTGCCGCGCTGGCCGACCTTCGCCATCAACCTGGTCTACCCACAGCACGCCGAGGATGTGAGTCATGGCAGCAGCGGCCGCCAGGCGCTGGAGCACGCGGTGTTCCTGCCCACCGAGAACCGGCATGGCTGGCAGCGCACCTACCAGTCGATCGCCACGCCGCTGGCCGCTGCCGAACTGGGCCGCTTCCTGTTCGCGGTGGTGGCGACCATGCAGAACTGGCGCGACCTGCTGCAGGCGCGCGCGCCGGGCTACCGCGACCGCATCGTGCATGTCAGCCTGCAGGGCGACGAAGGCGGCATGAACCTGGACATGCCGCAGGAAGTGCTCACCCGCATCGCCGACAAGGGCAGCCTGGCCGGTGCGCGCTTCTGTTCGTTCTCGTTCGAGAACCACTACTGGATACGCTGGCGCAACCTGGCCTCGGCCTACCAGCGCTATACGCTGGAAGTGGCGCGCACCGACGACCCGGCGCAGCAGGTACTGGCGTATCGCGCGGCCTATTCAATGGTCGCCAGCGGCGCGCCGACGCCGCCGTCGTACAAGCTGGGCTCGGAGGACAAACGGTTGGGCTCACAGCAGCTGTGGGGGCTGATGGTCGAGCAGGGCCGCAGCTGGGATGACCTCGGCCCCGACCTCACCGACGGCGCGCCGCGGCCGCTGCCGCAGATGAAGGTGACGCCGATCTACTGAGCCGGTCCTCGGTAGATCCACGCCATGCGTGGATGCACCTCCAATCGGGGTCAGATCCGTTTTCTGCAGGAAAACGGATCTGACCCCTCCCCGCGATGCCTTATCGCCACGGCTCCACCACCGCATCTCCCTGCAGTGGTGCGTACAGCGGCAACGCCAGTTCCTGCTTCACCCAGCCCGGGTTGAGCGCACGCAGGCCCGCCAGATACTCACGGGCGAGCGCGGTATCCCCCTGCCGCATCGCCAGTCGCGCCGCACGCGCCCAGGTGCGGTCCCAGCCATGTGCCAGCGACAACGAGGTGGCCAGCGCCGCGCGCGCACCGGCCACATCGCCCTTCTCCCAGCGCTGCTCGGCGCGGATGATCGCGTCGTTGGACAGGCGCATGTCGTACAGCTCGCGCAGGCGCGCCACCGCGTGCGGATCGGCGTCCACGCGCAGGTCGGTGTCCTGCCAGTCGCCGCCAGGTGTGCGCACCAGCAGCGCGGCCGACCACTGTCCGCTGCGCTGGCCGCCCGCCGCCTGGCCGGCCTCCAGCGCCACCAGCAGACGCGCCGCCAGCGCACCGCGCGATGCGTCGAAGCTGCGCTGCATGGCGGCCAGCACCTCCGGCCCGGCCAGGCCATTGCCCTGCACGCTCAACCTGCCCTCGCCGTGCGCGCCTGCCCACGCGGCCTGCTGTGCGGTGGCGCCGGTGTACTGCGCATTGCCGCCACGCGCGCTGACCAGCCCCACCTGGCGCTCGGCCACGGTGGTGCCATCGAAATCACCGTCTTCATCGAGCAGTTGTTTCAGGACCTGTGCAGGCGTGCGGCCCTTGGCCAGCAGGGCCAGTCCCTTCGAGCCGTAGGTCAGATTGGTTTCGAACTGGCTGGCGACGGCGCCCACCCTGGCCTGTGCCCACGGCACGCCGACGCCGCCAACGCCGAGATTGTGCGTGGCCACTGCCACGCCGCAGTCGCCCGCATCATTGCAGGCCGCGATGGAAAAGGTCGCCCACGCTGGTGCAGCGGTGGCAGCGAGCAGCAGGGCCAGGCAAGGGCGTAGCAGAAACATGGGCTTCTCCATGGGCGGGCATCCCGATTGGGATGCAGCGTACGCACGAAAGGTTTAGTAGATCCACGCCATGCGTGGATGAATGTCCATCGAAATCGAATATCTCAAACATTCGTCGAAGAGCATCCGCGCATGGCGTGGATCTGCCGTGTCGACCAAGGTCGACACCTACCAACAGCAGCAGGAACCTGTCGAAGGCGGACCCACCCCGCGATCCCACGGAATGCAGCCTTTTGACGTTGACGTTGATTCGGCGGGTGCAGGGCGCAGCCCTGCCGAACCAACCCCTACCTTCCCGGCAACTGCGCGAACGCGCGCTGCATGCAGTCCTCGCGCGGGCACACTCGGCAGCCTGGGCCGATCGAGACCGAGTTGCCCGGGCTCTGCACGTCCAGCCCCAGCGAATACACCAGGCGTTCGGCGTGCTGCAGGTCGCAGCCGAGCGCGACCGCGAAGGTCTTGCGCGGCTGGCCATGGCCCACCGGGCCGCTGCTGACCTGCCGCGCCAGCCAGAAATGGCGGCGGCCGTCGGGCATGCGTGCGGTCTGGGTGAGGATGCGCCCAGGCTGGTTGAACGCCTCGTAGACGATCCACAGCGGGCAGGAGCCGCCCACCTGCGAGAAGTGGAAATCGGTGGCCGAATGGCGCTTGGACACATTGCCGGCGCGGTCCACGCGGATGAAGAAGAACGGCAGCCCGGGCGCACTGCGGCGCGCCAGCGTGCTCAGCCGATGGCAGACCGCCTCGAATCCGACGCCGAACTGGTGCGCCAGCAGTTCGATGTCGTAGTTGCTGGCCTCGGCCGCGCGCAGAAAACGCATGTATGGCATCACCAGCGCGCCGGCGAAATAGTTCGACAGGCCGATGCGGGCCTGCGCGATGCGCGCCTCATCGGTGAACCCGGCGCGTGCCACCACCGCATCGATCTGCGGCAGATAGCCGCGCAGGGCCAGCTCGGCGGCCATCTGGAACGCCTGCTGGCCCGGCTCCAGGTAGTCCGGCAGCCACAGCCGGCGCGTGCCGGCGTCGTACTGGCGCTTCTCGCGCCCAGCCTGCAGCGCGGCCACTTCCACCAGTACGCCATGACGGTCGGCAAGCAGCTGGCGCAGGCGCGGGGCCACGTGCCCGGGCGACAGCCCCCACTCGCCGAACAGGCCCTCGGCCAGTTCATCCAGTTCCGGAATGTGGTTGTGCATGCGGTTGAAGAACTCACGCACCTGGTCGCCAGCCGGCAGGGTGCTGCCGACGCCAGGCTCGCCCAGCTGGAATTCCAGTGCGGCGGCATGTTCGCGCAGGGCCAGGTGGCGCCGGTGCAGGTCCAGCAGCGCGCGGCTGACCTGCGGCAGGTTGCCGGCCAGGGCGCGCAGTTCGGTGGCGCTGACCTCGGCCAGGCCGAGGTCGCGCAGGGTCTCGCCCAGTGCTTCCTGCAGTGCAGCGGGCTCATCCTCGTCGAACAGGGCGGAAACATCGCCGAGTACCTGGCCCAGCTTCTTCTGCACCGCAGGGGTCAGCGGGCGCTTGTTGCGCTCGATCTGGTTCAGGTAGCTGGCCGACAGCCCCAGCGCCCGTGCCAGGTCGGCCTGGCTGTAACCGCGCTGCTCGCGCAGCCGCAGCAGGCGCAGGCCGAGTTGTCGCTGGGAGGCTGAATAATTCACAAAATTAACAGGAATCGTGGGTCACGTTGACCAGATTAAGCGGGTTCAGCCCGGAAATCGAGGTGGGCGCTGTGAATAATGCCAAGCATCTTTCGCACCCCGTGGGATTGTCGTCATGACTGTTGCAGCGCCCCGTATCCGCATGCTGATCGATGGCCAGTTCGTTGAATCGGCCACCTCCCACTGGCAGGACGTGATCAATCCGGCCACCCAGGACGTGCTGGCCCAGGTGCCGTTCGCTACTGCCAGCGAAGTCGACGCCGCTGTCGCTGCCGCCAAGGAGGCCTTCAAGACCTGGCGCAAGACGCCGATCGGTACCCGTGCGCGCATTTTCCTGAAGTACCAGCAGCTGATCCGCGAGAACATGAGCGAGTTGGCGCACATCCTCACCGCCGAACAGGGCAAGACCCTGCCGGACGCCGAAGGCGATGTGTTCCGCGGCCTGGAAGTGGTCGAGCACGCCGCTGCCATCGGCAACCTGCAGCTGGGCGAGCTGGCCAACAACGTGGCCAACGGCGTGGACACCTACTCGATCATGCAGCCGCTGGGCGTATGCGCGGGCATCACCCCGTTCAACTTCCCGGCGATGATTCCGCTGTGGATGTTCCCGATGGCGATCGCCACCGGCAACACCTTCATCCTCAAGCCGTCCGAACAGGACCCGATGGTCACCATGCGCCTGGTCGAACTGGCGCTGGAAGCAGGCATCCCGAAGGGCGTGCTGAACGTGGTGCACGGCGGCGAAGAAGTGGTCAACGCGATCTGCGACCACCCGGACATCAAGGCCGTGTCGTTCGTCGGTTCCACCCGCGTCGGCACCCACGTCTACAACCGCGCCTCGCTGGCCGGCAAGCGCGTGCAGTGCATGATGGGCGCCAAGAACCACGCGGTGGTGCTGCCGGACGCCAACAAGGAACAGACCCTCAACGCGATGGTCGGCGCCGCTTTCGGTGCGGCCGGTCAGCGCTGCATGGCCGCCTCCACCCTGGTGCTGGTCGGCGAAGCACGCGGTTGGGTGCAGGACCTGGTCGAGAAGGCCAAGACCCTGAAGGTCAGCGGCGGCACCGTTGCCGGCACCGACGTGGGCCCGGTCATCTCCTGCAGCGCGCGCGAGCGCGTGGAAGGCCTGATCGCTTCGGGTGCGGAGCAGGGTGCCAAGCTGGTGCTGGATGGGCGCAGGCCGCAAGTGGATGGCTTCGAGAAGGGCAACTTCGTCGGCCCGACCATCTTTGCCGGTGTCACCACCGACATGCGCATCTACCAGGAAGAAATCTTCGGGCCGGTGCTGGTGATCCTCGAAGCGGAAACGCTGGATGAAGCCATTGCCATGGTCAACAGCAACCCGAACGGCAACGGCACCGCACTGTTCACCCAGTCCGGTGCGGCCGCGCGCAAGTTCCAGGAAGACATCGACGTCGGCCAGGTCGGTATCAACGTGCCGATCCCGGTGCCGGTGCCGCTGTTCTCGTTCACCGGTTCGCGCGCCTCCAAGCTGGGCGATCTGGGCCCGTACGGCAAGCAGGTGGTGTTGTTCTACACCCAGACCAAGACCGTCACCGCGCGCTGGTTCGATGACGAAACGCTGAGCCACGGCGTCAACACCACGATCAGCCTGAAGTAACGGCAGGAGCAGCCATGAGCCACTCGATGACGACGGAACTGGAAGAAGCACAGCAGGCGTACCGCGAGGCTGCGCGCGACTTCGCACAGGCCGAACTGGCGCCGCACGCCGCGCGATGGGATGCGGAGGGCATCTTTCCGCGCGAGGCGATCGCCAAGGCCGGTGAACTGGGCTTCTGCGGTCTGTACATGGACCCGGAAGTGGGCGGCAGCGGCCTGAGCCGTCTGGACGCCGCCGTCGTCATCGAGGAGCTCGCCAACGTCGATCCGTCGACGGCGGCCTACATCAGCATCCACAACATGGCCTCGTGGATGGTGTCCAAGTGGGGCCAACCGGCACTGCGCGATGCATGGGGCCAGGATCTGGCCGTCGGCCTCAAGCTGGCCTCGTACTGCCTGACCGAACCGGGCGCTGGTTCCGATGCGGCCTCGCTGAAGACCACCGCCATACGTGATGGCGAGCACTTCGTGCTGAACGGCTCGAAGGCTTTCATTTCCGGCGCCGGTGCCACCGAGCTGCTGGTGGTGATGGCACGCACCGGCGGCGCCGGTGCCGGTGGTGTCAGCGCCATCGCGGTGCCCGCCGACCTGCCGGGCATCAGCTTCGGCCGCAAGGAGGAGAAGATGGGCTGGAACAGCCAGCCCACCCGCGGCATCACCTTCGAAAACGTCCGCGTGCCGGTCAGCCACCTTCTGGGAGAGGAAGGCGGCGGCTTCAAGCTGGCGATGAAGGGGCTCGATGGTGGCCGCATCAACATCGCCGCCTGTTCGCTGGGTGCCGCGCAGGGCGCACTGGATGCCGCACGCCGCTACATGGGCGAGCGTCGCCAGTTCGGCAAGGTGCTGGCCGAGTTCCAGGCGCTGCAGTTCAAGCTGGCCGACATGGCCATCGAACTGGTCGCCGCGCGGCAGATGGTGCACACCGCTGCGCGCAAGCTCGATGCCGGTGCCAGCGATGCCAACGTGTGGTGTGCGATGGCCAAGCGTTTTGCCACCGATGCCGGCTTCAACATCTGCAACGAAGCCCTGCAGATCCACGGTGGCTACGGCTACATCCGCGAGTATCCGATCGAGCGCCTGCTGCGCGACAGCCGCGTGCACCAGATCCTGGAAGGCACCAACGAGATCATGCGGGTGATCGTTGCCCGTCACCTGCTCAATACCGAAGAGGAACTGCGATGAAGGATTGGCGTACCCAGGAGCACGTGGGCCTGAAGGTCGAGGTGGATGGTCACACCGCCGTGGTCACTCTGAACAACCCGCCGGCGCACACCTGGACCGTGCACAGCCTGTCGGCGTTGCGCGACCTGGTGGGCGCGCTCAACGCGGATCGCGAGATCTATGCACTGGTGATCACCGGTGACGGCGAGAAGTTCTTCTCCGCCGGTGCCGACCTCAACCAGTTCGCCTCCGGCGACAAGGCCGCTGCACGCGAAGCCGCGCGCCGTTTCGGCGAAGCCTTCGAAGCGCTGTCTGCGTTCCGCGGCGTGTCGATCGCTGCGATCAACGGCTACGCGATGGGCGGTGGCCTGGAATGCGCGTTGGCCTGCGACCTGCGCATCATCGAAGAGCACGCCCAGGTCGCGCTGCCGGAGGCCACCGTCGGCCTGCTGCCGTGCGCCGGTGGCACCCAGAACCTGCCGCGCCTGGTCGGCGAGGGCTGGGCCAAGCGCATGATCCTGCTGGGTGAGCGCATCAACGCCGAGACCGCGCTGCGGATTGGCCTTGCCGAAGAAAAGGTCGGCAAGGGCGAAGCCAAGGCGTTGGCGCTGGAGTGGGCGAAGAAGGCCGGCAAGCAGAGCCCGACCAGCATCGCTGCCTGCAAGACCCTGGTGCACTCCACCCGCACCGGCACCCACGCCTCGGCGCTGGTGGCCGAGCGCGAAGCCTTCGTCGACCTGTTCGACACCGCCGACCAGGTCGAGGGCGTGACTGCCTTCCTGGAAAAGCGCGCCGCGCAGTGGAAGAACGCATGAGCACGGTTGCCGACGAAGCGCCGGTACTGTTCGAAGAGCGCGTCGCCGGCAATGGCATGCGCATCGGCATCGCCACGCTCAATGCGCCGCGCACGCTCAACGGTTTCTCGCTGCCGATGGCGCACCTGCTGCTGAAGCAGTTGAATGCCTGGGCCGACGACGACGGCATCGCCATGGTGGTGCTGCAGGGCGCCGGTGAGAAGGCGTTCTGCGCCGGTGGCGACCTGCACAGCCTCTACCAGAGCATGCGTGCGTACCGCGAGGCGGGCCGCAGTGATATCCGCGGGAACGACTACGCCGCCGAGTTCTTCGACGTCGAATACCGCGTCGATTACCTGATCCACACCTACGCCAAGCCGATCCTGTGCTGGGGCCATGGCATCGTGATGGGCGGCGGCATCGGCCTGATGTCCGGTGCCAGCCACCGCGTGGTCAGCGAGTGTTCCAAGCTGGCCTTCCCGGAAATCACCGTCGGCCTGTTCCCGGACGTCGGTGGCAGCTGGCTGCTGCCGCGCGTGCCTGGCCGTGGTGGCCTGTTCCTGGCCCTGACCGGCGCGCTGCTCAACGCGGGCGACGCGATCTACGCCGGCCTGGCCGACGTGCATGTGGCCGAAGAACGTCGCAGCACGGTGTTCGATGCGCTGCTGCAGGTGGCGTGGTCTGCCGACGCCGCACACAACCACGAGCGCCTGTCACAGCTGCTGTTGTCGTTCGCCAGCGATGCGGTGACCGGCCCGCTGCTGGCCAATGCCGCGCAGGTCGACGCGTTGTGCGAAGGCGACGATCTGGCCGCCATCATCGATCGCATCAGCACCCTGCAGACCGATGATGCCTGGTTGCAGGCCGCACAGAAGACCCTGGCCGCAGGTGCGCCTGGCTCGGCACGGCTGGCCTTCGAACTGCAGCGTCGCAGCGCCGGCCAGGACCTGGCCAGCGTCTACCGGCTGGAATACATCACCGCTCTGCACTGCGCTGCCCACGGTGATTTCGCCGAAGGCATCCGCGCGCTGCTGATCGACAAGGACCGCAATCCGCAGTGGAACCCGGCCACGTTGGTCGAGGCCACCGGCGCGTGGGCCGATACGTTCTTCGCATCCCCCTGGGCCGATGCCGCGCATCCGCTGGCCGACCTGGGGTCTTCCCTTGCTGAAAGGAGCCTTGCATGAGCCGCATTGCATTCATTGGGTTGGGCAACATGGGCGGCCCGATGGCCGCCAATCTGGTCAAGAACGGCCACAGCGTGCGTGTGTTCGATCTGGTTCCTGCCGCAGTGCAGGCTGCCGTCGATGCCGGCGCCAGCGCCGCCGCGTCGGCGCGCGAAACCCTGGCCGATGCCGAGGTGGTGATCTCGATGCTGCCGGCCAGCCGCCACGTCGAAGGCGTGTACCTGGGCGATGACGGCATCCTTGCTGCGATTCCTGCGGGCGCGCTGGTCATCGACTGCAGCACGATCGCACCGGCCAGCGCCCGCAAGGTGTCCGAAGCCGCCGCCGCGCGTGGCCTGCAGATGATCGATGCGCCGGTGTCCGGCGGTACTGCTGGCGCGCAGGCGGGCACGCTGACCTTCATCGTCGGTGGCGAAGAGGACGCGCTGGAACGCGCGCGCCCGGTGCTGCAGGCAATGGGCAAGAACATCTTCCATGTGGGTGCCAGCGGCGCAGGCCAGGTCGCCAAGCTGTGCAACAACATGGCGCTGGGCGTGATCATGGCGGTGACCGGTGAAGCCATCGCGCTCGGTGTGGCGCACGGCCTGGACCCGAAGGTGCTGTCGCAGATGATGGCGGTCAGCACCGGCCGCAGCTGGGCCACCGAAGTGTGCAACCCGTGGCCGGGCGTGCTGGAAAATGCGCCGGCATCGCGCGGCTACAGCGGCGGCTTCGGCAGCGACCTGATGCTGAAGGACATGGGCCTGGCGGTGGAAGCGGCGATGAGTGTCGGTGCCTCCATTCCGCTGGGCGAAGTGGCCCGCAACCTGTACTCGATGAATCACCAGGCCGGCCGCGGCAAGCTGGATTTCTCCAGCGTCGTGCAGCTCATCACCAGCGACCGGTAACCGGTCGCTGGCCCGCGCATTCCACCTTATCCCCGCGCCGTAGGCGCGCCCCCTTGAACAACAAGGGGGCTCTCCTCCAGCAGGATGGATGCGCGCTGGCCCCTGTAAAGCCAAGCCCATGCGCGGCTCTGCAGAAGCGAATGCGTCCCTGGCCACGTGCCGGGGCCCACCCGAGGTGGGATGGGCGGATGCCCGGTTTCGACCGGCATCCGCCCATTTTTTCTAGCCGGAGGGCGGATCCCTTTCGCATCGCGAAAGGGCTCTGACCCCGATATGCCGCAGTGGGGTCAGAGCCCCTTGCCGCTGGCAAAGGGATCCGACCCCTTCCGCATCAGGCAACGATCAGCGTCACGTCGATGTTGCCGCGGGTGGCGTTGGAGTACGGGCACACGATGTGCGCCTTCTGCACCAGCTCTTCCACCTGCTCGCGCGGCACGCCCGGCACGCTGATGGTCAGCTCGGCTTCAATGCCGAAACCGGTGGGAATCTGGCCGATGCCGACCTTGCCGGTCACGGTGGTGTCGGCCGGCAGCGCGACCTTGGCCTGGCCGGCCACGAACTTCAGCGCGCCCAGGAAGCAGGCCGAGTAGCCTGCTGCGAACAGCTGCTCCGGGTTGGTGCCCGGGCCGCCCGCGCCACCCAGCTCGCGCGGGGTCGACAGCTGGATGTCCAGCACGTTGTCGGAGGAGACGGAACGGCCTTCACGGCCGCCGGTGGAGGTGGCCTGGGCGGTGTACAGAACCTTTTCGATGGACATCGGGATGCTCCTGGTGAGTGGGTGGGTGGTGCGTTGGAGCTTACTTTGCCTGGTTTTTACGTACGTTGGGTTGCACTGCGTACGTAAAACTTGACCAATCGTCCTGCTGGTCTAGATCGTCCACTCGCGGTCGGTGGTGAACATGATGGTCAGCCAGCGGTCCGGCGAGGCTTCGCCGAGTGCATCGCCGATCTCGTCGCGCAACTGGTCCCACTCCACCAGCGGCCGCGGTGGATCGTTTTCCGGCACCACGAAGAACAGCTCGATCTGCTCGCCACGCCCCACCTGCGCGACATAGCTGCGGTGCTCGACGAAGCCATGCTTGGCGACGATCCCGCGTGCCACCGCATCCACGTGTGCCTGCAGCTCCGGCGGGGTGACCAGCAGGATGCCGGCCAGCGCCCGGCGCACGGTGCCCAGCGGGGCGATCATCACCAGCACGCAGACGAAGGCGAGGATGGCCGGATCGATGTACGGCCCAACCCACGCCCACGAAGTGCCCTGCACCAATACGCCGCCGAGGAAGGCGACCAGGTAGCAGGCCGACATGCTTGCCGCCACCACCCAGTTCTTCGCATCCAGCGCAATGAACTCCGAACCGATGCGGCGGTTGGCGCGCAGCACGAACCACGCCAGCGCGCTCTCGGCTACCAGTGACAGGCCGGCGAAAATCATTGCCGGGCCGAGCGCGATATGGCGCCCACCGGACATCAACGCGTCCACCGCATTGACCAGCGCGTACAGCGCCGCGCCGATCATCAGCGTGCCGCTCACGCCCAGCACGATCGGCTCCAGGTGCCAGAAGCCCATGGTGAAGCGCTGGTTGAGCCGCGACTGCACGGCATCGGTACTGGTGGACAGCGCGATCAACCGTGCGACCAGCAGCGACAGCCAGGTCATCACCACATCGATCAGGCCGTAGATGCCGTCGAAGATGATCAGTGAGGAATTGGCCAGCAGGCCGAACACCACCGCGGCCACCGCCAGCAGCAATGCGCCGGCGATTGACAGGCGCAGCACGCCTTGTTCGGTGCGGGGGTCGAAATAGCGTTCAGCGGTGGCGGGCATGCAGGAATCCGGCGGGGAGCGCACCGCGGCAACGGCGCTGCGCCATTCTATCCAGCCCGTTGCATGTCCCCGTGACCACGCCCAGGAAGACCCTGCAAAAGTCACCAGACTGGTAACCGTTTGCGGATTGACGGGTGCACACCCGAAGCGTATCTTTTGTACCACGATGACATAGAAGCCTCCGGTGACCGCCGGGGGCTTTTTGCGTTTGCGGCCTGCAATGCCGTGTCATCTCCTTCGCGGCCCTGTCTTGCCTGGCAGGGCCGCTTCTGTTTCCGCCCCGACCCTGCCTTTTCCGCGCCGTCCTTGATGACAGCGTGCGGCGTAGCCGCGTGCGCAGGGTCGGGGCACTCCCCATCCATCAACGAAGGAGGATTCGATGCCCTTGCTGACTCTTGAGCAGTGCCGCGCGCACTGTCGTATCGACGGCGACTTTGACGACGCCATCCTGGGTGACCTGCTGGCCGCCGCCAGCGACGCGGCTGCTGCCTATCTCGGCCGCGAACTGTACGCCGACCAGGCCGCGCTGGACCAGGCGCTGGACCGGCTGCCGCAGGACATGGCGGCGGCGGTGACCGGGCATGATGCCGCGGTTGCCGCCGCCAACGCCGAGACCAACACCGCCAAGGCCAAGGCCATGCGTGATGTGGCGGATCGCCGCCTGGCCGTGGCCACCGCACGCAGCACACGCCTGCTGCAGGGGATGCCGGCCAACGACAGCATCCGCGCAGCGGTGCGCCTGCTGCTGGGCCACCTGTACGCCCACCGCGAAGCGGTGGTCGTATCCGCGCAGACGCTGGATGCGCCGGCAGGCACCGCCGCCATTGCAATGGAACTGCCGTTCGGCGTCGCCGCGCTGCTCGATCCGTACCGAGCGGCGGCAACGCCATGAACGCCGGCCACTTCAATCGACGCATCCGTATCGAGCGCCAGGACGGTCGCCTTGATGCCTGGGGGCAGCCGCTGGATACCTGGCAGCCGGTGGGCGACCTGTGGGCCGGCATCACCGCCGATGCCAGCGGCGGCCTGCAGCGACTGACGCTGGAAAGCCGCCTGCCGGCAACCCTCCGCCGGCAGCGCTTCCATGTCCGGCTGGCGGCTGCGCGGCAGGCCGGCATCCAGGTCGGCATGCGCATCGTGCACGACGGTCGCATCTTCGACATCACCGGTGTTGCCCCCGACTTCAGCCGGCGCCAGACCACGGTGCTGTTCACCGAACAGTCTTCAGGCACGGCCTGAGCAAGGACACTGCGATGAGTTACGAAGTGAAGCTGCACTCACTGCTGGGCCCTCTGCTGCAGGGCCGGCTGTATCCCGATGTTCCGCCGGAACCGGTCACCTATCCCTGCGCGGTCTACCAGCAGGTGGGCGGACAGGCACTGTGGTTCAACGAAGGCTCCATTCCCGAACAGAAGCACGCCCGCGTGCAGCTGACCGTCTGGGCAGATACACGTGCCCAGGCCAACACCCTGATCCGCGACATTGAAGATCAGGTATGCGGAGGTCTACCGAAGTCCGAATCGTTCGGCGCCGCCATTGCCGTGCATGAGCCGGCGATCAGGAAGTACGGCGCGCGATTCGAATTCGGGCTGTGGTACGCCAACCCGTAGTTTCACCGCTCCATGCAACACCCCCAAACCCGGCACTCGCCGGGTTTTTTTTTAATCCATATGAGGAAATGCAACATGGCACTCAAGCTTCCCAAGGGCACCCAGTTCGGCTTCGCACCGGTCATCTCCACCGCCATCAGCACCACGGCCATCTCCAAGGCCGCTCCGGCCCTGGCCAGTGTCGCTGCCAACAGCGTCGACACCGGCGACGTGGTGGTCATCGAACTGCCGGGCTGGCCGGCTCTGAACAACCGCGCCACCCGCGCTGGCGCCGAAGCCACCGGCAGCGTTGAACTGCTGGGCATCGACACCACCGATACCGTGCTGTTCCCGGGTACCAGCGGTGCCGGCGTACTGCGCAAGGCCGGCGCCTTCGTCGACCTGGACCAGCAGGGTGATCCGACCACCGCCGGTGGCGAGCAGCAGTACTGGAGCGGCACGCTGCTGGAAGATCCGACCGGTCGCCAGGTGCAGATGCCGACCTTCAAGAACGCCAAGACCATCACCCTGCCGCTGTTCTACGATCCCAAGAAGCCGTGGTACTCGGCGCTGAAGAACGTTGATGCCAAGGGCGAGCCGGTGATCCTGCGCGCAAAGCTGGTTGGCGGTGACGTGCTGTACTGGTACGGCTACCTGAGCTACAACGGCGACCCGACCATGGCCGCCAACACCCCGATGGGCACCACTGCGACCTTCACCGCACTGGCCGACTCCATCCTGGTGGAGGATGTCTGATGTTCCAGGTCAAGGCACCTGAGACCTTCAAGAGCACCCTGACCATTGCTGGCCACGGTCGCGAGCAGAAGCTCAACCTGACCTACCGCCATCTGCAGCAGGCCGCATATGCGGACCTGCTGCAGCGCCTGGCGGCCGGCGAGGTGACGCCTGCCCAGGCAATCCTGGATGTCGTCGCTGAGTGGGATGCGGATGTAGCGCTGGATACGGCGGGTGTCGAACTTGCCCTCCAGCAGCAGATCGGCCTGGATGGCGCCATCGTCGGTGGCTACGTGCAGGCCCTGCAAGTGGCTCGCAAGGGAAACTGATCGAGGCGGTGGGGGCATTGTACTGGCGTGCCCCCACCGAGGCCGAGCTGAGCCAGCTCGGCCTGAAGGCAAAGCACTTTCAGCCGCCACAGATCGAACTGTGGCCAGAATGTGCACTTCCCATCGACATCTTCTCGCGGGTCTCCACCCAGTGGCGTATCGGCGCCGGTGGCCCGACGGGTCTGGACTACAACGTGGTCTACCAGGAGCTCGAGCGTGAAGGGCTTACTGCCGAGAAGCACGCGGAAGTGATGGCAGGTATCCGCGTGATAGAGCGGGCTGCCCTGGACGAGATGCACAGCCAATGAGCCATCCGTTGGCTCACTCCGACCCCGCCAGCCGGCGGGGTCACTTTTTCCTGAGGAAACCCCTATGAGCGATACACCGCTCGGTGTTGCGCGGGTGGATATCGAGGTCAACAGCAACCTCGGCGCCGCCACGCAGGCTGCAAAGCGCAGCCTGGCCGACATGACGGCCTCCGCACAGCAGCAGTACCAGCAACTGGACAGGGCTGAGCGCGCGCGCCTGCAGATGCTGCTACAGCAAAGTGCGCAGGTGGACAGCATGCGGCTGGAGCAGGAGATGCTCAATGCCGTACTCAAGGCCAGCGCAGTACTGATCAACGAAATGGCCCGTCAGATGGCCAGCAACGAACGCGCCATCCGTGCCGCGCGCGATGAACTGCGTGCCTATCGCAATGAAGCCGAAGCAGTGGCGAGCACGACGGGCGGCGCGGCAGCAGCGTTGGGCGCAAACGCTGGAGCTGGCGCGGGTGGCTCGACGTTTGCCGACCAGATCGGCAAAGCGACTGAGCTGAAGGGCGCCTATGACGACGCAGCGGAGGTTCTCACCGCGCTGGTTGGCCGTTTCCCTGCTTTGGCCAATCCCATGGCGGCGGCGGCCGCAGCACTGGCCGCGGCCGTAGGTGGCGTAGCCGTCGCCTGGAACTCCGCCAGCGACGAGGCCGCGTCCTTCGAGCGATCACTGCTGATCGTTGGCGATCGGCTGAACGCCAACGTGCCGCAGCTGACCGGCTATGCGCAGGCCATGAGCAGAATTGACGGCATCACCATGAGTGAAGCCTCCGAAGCACTGAACCAGGTCGCCATGACCGGACAGTTTGCCGGGGATGAACTGCGGATGGTCGCGCAGGCCGCGCTGCAGTGGCAGGACGCGGGTGTCAGCAGCGCGGAAGAGGTCATCGCATCGTTCGTCAAGATCAGGCAGGACCCAGTTGCAGCACTCAGGGAGCTGGAGCAGCAGACCGATGTCCTCACCGACGCGCAGCGGAAGCAGATCCAATCGTTGATCGCGCAGGGAAACCAGGCCGACGCTTCGGCCCTGCTGATGCAGGCGTATGCGGGCAAGATCGGGGAGGTGGCACCCCGGGTCATCCAAAGCGCCACATTGATGGAAGGCGCGTGGCGCAAGGCGAAGATCGTCTTCTCCGAGCTGTGGGACATGGTGAAGGAGCCATTCCGGGCAGACAGCGGCGACGATCTGCGCAAGAACATCGCAGATGCCGAAACCAACCTGCGCCGCTGGGGCAATACCACCCTGGGCGGGACCACAGGCTCAAGCTACAGCCTCGCCGAATATGCGCGTGCCAAGAAAGAGCTGGAAGAGGCCAAGGAAGCGCTGCGCGCAGTACAGCGGAATATCAAGCCGATCCTGATCGAAGCGACGTTGCCTGCCAGCCCGCCGGCGACAGCCCCACCCGCGCACGGTCCGTCTGTTGCCGCAGTTGCACGTCTCCCCACTGTGCCAGCCGAACCTAGCTTGTTCGAGCGCATCCAGAAGCAGGTCGACCAGAACGAGATCCAGCGGTTGGGGATTGACAAGAAGACCGGAAGCACGCGCCTTCTTGAGGAAGCCACGATTGCGCTGACGAATGCGGAGGAAAGAGGCGACACGGCTGCCGCTATGCGCCTGAAAACGGCACTTGCCAGCCTTGAGGTCAGCGATCAGGCGCTTGCGCAGAAGAAGGAAGAGATTGCGGCTGCCGCCCAGCTCGAGAAGCTCAACAGATCGCTGGGAGACGCCGAAGAAGCGCGTCGCAGCGCGAATGAGCAGGAACTCCTGGGATTCGGCCACGGCAAAGAAGCCACTGCGCGGCTCGTCCGCGTCAATGCCATCCAGCGTGAGTACGATCAAGGGATGAAGGCACTGCGCGACAGCGGCGCGCCCGAAGGCAGTCAGAGCTTCCGTGACCAATCGAACGCGCTGCGTTCAAGCCGGGATCGACGCTTGAATGATGAGCGGGATCACCAGGGCCGCCGAATGGAGAAGATGGGCGATTGGCGCAATGGCGCGCGCAGCGCCTTTGAAGACTATCGTGAATCCGCTTCCAACACGGCGGGCATGACCCAGGAGCTGTTCAGCAAGGCATTCAAGGGTGCAGAAGATGCGCTGACGAAATTCGTTCTTACCGGCAAGCTCGACTTCAGCGAGCTTGCCGATTCTATCATCGCGGACCTTGCACGAATCGCCGCCCAACAGGCCCTGATGGGCATCATCAACAGTGTGGTCGGCGCCTTTGCTGGAGGCACCGGGGCATCCGCCAGCGCCCCGCCTTCTACGGGCTTCGCCACCGGCTTCGGCAACAACACCGGCTGGCTGACCAGCGGCTACATGAAGCCCCACGCTTTGGGCGGCGTCTACGCCTCTCCCAGCCTGTCCGCCTACTCCGGCGGTGTCTACAACACCCCGCAGCTGTTCGCCTTCGCCAAGGGCGCCGGCGTATTCGGCGAAGCCGGACCAGAGGCCATCATGCCGCTGAGGCGTGGTCCGGACGGTCGCCTTGGCGTGGCCGCGCACGGCGGCGGCGATAGCGGAGGCGTGGGTGTAAGCATCCGCATCGACAACAACGGTGGAAAGGAAGTCACCACCAACGAAAGCATGCTGCAACAGTTCGGCAACGAGATCGGCCAGTTCGTGGAACGCAAGTACCGCGAACTGCAGAGCCGTGACATGAAGGCCGGCGGCGTGCTCAGCAGGAGTGCCATGCAATGACCGATACCTTTACCTGGGCTGCCACCAGCCAGAGCACCGGGACCACCACCGCCGCCGTCAAGCGTGCGAAGTTCGGTGATGGCTATGCGCAGGCCACTGCCGATGGCCTGAATGCCACTTCGCGTAGTTACCAGCTGCAGTTCGTTGGTAACCGCAGGACGATCAGCGAGATCGTCGCCTTCCTCGATGGTCATGCCGGTCGCAGCTTCCTGTGGAAGGGGCCACTGGGGCAGGGGCTGTACACCTGTGATTCCTATACCGACAGCCATCTGGGCGGGCAGGTGTCGACCATCACTGCCACGTTCGAGCAGACCTTCCAGGCGTAGGCATCCCATGGATCTTCAACGGATCGACCTGGATACCATCCAGCCCAACGGAAAACGCGGCGAGACACAGAGGCCGGCCTTCACCAAGATCAACCAGAACTTTCAGGAGGTCGCGTTGGCGCTGGAGGGAATCCCTGGTGCCATCGCACACTCTGTCTCGGGAAAGAATCGTTTGATCAATGGGAATTTCGACCTCTGGCAGCGTGGGGACAACTTCAACGCTGCCGCCGCCTACTGTGCAGACAGATTCTTTGCGCAGCAGGGGGGGATGGATGGAGCAGGCATATTCAAATCACCCGTTGCCCCGGGCGATTCGAACTTCCCGAGAAGCCTGTTTACGTTGGCCGCCAATTGCAACGGGAACCACAACGCCGCCGGACACCATTTCCTGTTCGAGCAGCGTGTGGAAAGCGTGCGGACCTTTTCCGCATCGGAGAGCACGCTGTCCTTCCTGGTCTACAACGCAGGCACCGCAGGCAGAAAGATCGCAGTCGAGTTCCTGCAGCGCTTCGGAACAGGCGGAAGCCCCACTGTCACGGCGATCCAGCCGGAAGTATTCACACTCGCACAGGGCCTGAACCGGATCAGCAAGACCGTCAGTCTTCCTTCCATCTACGGTAAGACGCTCGGCAGCGGCGATGATTCGGTCATCTGTGCGGTATGGCTTTCGGCAGGCAGCGACTTCAACGCGCGCACAGGAGGGCTTGGCGCGCAGGCAGGTCAGTTGTACTTCGGTGAAATGCAGTGGGAAGCCGGCGCACGGGCGACCCGCTTCGAGTGGAGATCACCGGCCCACGAACTTGCGCTGTGCCAGCGCTATTACCAGAAGTCTTTCCCTGTCGCAGAGGCTCCCAACAGCAGGAGCAGCTCGGCCGTCCACCGGAACGCAGTGGCCTTCAACAGCGGCACCTGCCGTGTTGTTGCAGAGTTCAAAGGCACGATGCGCGGCACGCCGCAGCTGCAGTTTCACGCAGGCGGGGAAGGTGGTGACATCGGATCGCCGAGCTTCTGGAGGTACTACGACGCCGCTGGCGGAGCGTGGCGCGCGGGAACCCTGACCAATGTAGTCATGGCAACGAGCCAGGCGTTCATGGCGGACGTAGGCGGTGCAGGCTTCCTGGTAAGCGGCTCTGTTCTCCTGGCAGGCCACTACACCGCCGATGCCGAACTCTGAGCGCATTCATGCGTCTGCGGGATCGGGCGGAAAGCCGTGAGGTCCGCCCGCCGACGGAATGAAAATATTCAAGAACTGATCGGACGCCACCGATTCACCTCGTTCAAGGAGCCAACAATGGCAAGAAAAATCATCGACCTCGATTCCGTTCAACCGAACGGAAAGCGGGGTGAAACACAACGCCCGGCGTTCACCAAGATCAACGAGAACTTTGTCGAGATCTACGACGCTCTGGCGGATGTAGCGAAGATCCCGGAGACGGTCGGAAATGCGATCACCGAGCGCGTCCCAGGCAGGAATCTGCTCATCAACGGTGGTCTGCAATTCTGGCAGCGCCGGACTTCCGGCCGTGTCGGCAGCGGGTCGGGTACCCTTGGGGCGGAGACGTTCTTTGCCGATCGCTTCACCAACTCGGCATTGAGCTGCAACCAGGACGTCCAGCGCGTGGCTTACGAGGGGCAGACTGGCTACCCGGAGGACACGCGGTCGATCCTGGTATGCACCGTGTCCGGTGCCGCTGCCAGCAGTGGTGCGTGGATGGGGCAGAAGATCGAGGGCGTGCGCAGCGCGAGCGGCGATATCACCATCTCTGTGTGGGCAAACAGCGATGCACCGAACCGCAAGGTCGGCGTGCGGGTCATCCAGAACTTCGGCACGGGCGGCTCGCCCGCGCGGGAAGTGGTGATCGAAGCGGGTGTGCTCACACTGGGCACCTCGGCCACGCACCAGAGCGTCACCGTCACTTTGCCGAGCACCAGGGGCAAGGTGCTGGGCATCCATGGCAACGACCATCTCTACGTGGTGTTCGACCTGTGCGGTACCGGCCAGAAGGGCGAGTTGGTGGCACAGAACGGCTCGTTTGGCTTCACACAGTTCCAGGTCGAGGCGGGACACGTGGCCACGCGCTTTGATTGGCGCCCGCCGGGCGTGGAGTTCGCGTTGTGCCAACGGTATTACGAGAAGAGCTACAACCTCGACATCCTGCCCAACACAGTGCACAACGAAGGGCGAGAGGCGTTCTCGGTCAACTCGCCGGGAATGGCGCATTACCAGAGCGTGCGATTCCAGACGGCAAAACGTGCCCATCCCTACGTGATGATCATCTCGGCCGATACCACCCAGCAGAACGGGCACATCGCCGAGGATGACGTGTCCCGAGTTCCCTGCCTTGTCAACTATGCATCGCCTTCCTGCTACGAGGTGAGCTGGACCAACAATCCAGGACGCTGGGGTGGGTGGTGGCACTGGTGGGCCGACGCTGAGTTCTGATCTCCAGCCGCTTCCCGTTCGAACTCCAGGAACCCACAATGACGAGAAAGATCATCGACCTCGATTCCGTTCAACCGAACGGGATGCGGGGCGAAACCCAGCGCCCGGCGTTCACCAAGATCAACGAGAACTTCGCCGAAGTCTATGGCGCGCTGGATGACGTGACCGCGATCGGACAGCGCGTGGATTCACTGGAGCGCAATCTTCAGAGTTCAATTCCAGGCAGGAACCGCCTGATCAACGGCAACTTCGATTTCTGGCAGCGAGCTACCACGGGCACCACCCAGGGTGGTGAGATCTATGTGGCGGATCGTTGGACAGTAGCGGCACTCGGATGTACGCACACTGCGAATCGCGGGGCCAATCTTCCTGCCGGAGGCGCCGCACCCGAATCGCGCCGCTTCCTCAACAGCGTTGTCTCCAAGACCAGTGCTGGCAGCAGCGCCTACGTCGCACAGAAGGTCGAGGGTGCGGCGACGCTGTCCGACGGCCAGGTGACGGTTTCCGGCTTCGCCTATGGCCCGGCAGGAAAACGCATTGGTGTTCGTCTCATCCAGCACTTTGGTACCGGCGGCGCGCCCTCAGCTGCGGTCAGCGTGGAGCTGGGAACCGTGGCAGTCACCGCTGCGTCCTGGACCTACTTCCAGCTGAGTGGCCGGCTGCCATCGGTAAAGGGGAAGACGCTGGGAAACAATGCCGACAGTGACTTCCTGTGGCTGGTGGTTGACATGTGTGCGGATGCCTACGGCGGCGTCATCTCCGGCCAGAGCGGGGAATTCGGCATAGCCATGATGCAGCTGGAGCACGGTAACCGGGCTACGCAGTTTGACCTGCGCCCCCTGGCCCATGAGCTGCAGCTGTGCCAGCGCTACTACGAGAAGTCCTACGACGCTGATGTCGTTCCAGGAACTCCCACCAACGATGGCCGCTACAGTTGGGGCAACTCGGCCACAACGGGTGCGACCACCTACGCGTCGGTGCCGTTCAAGTCGCGCAAGCGGGTGGCACCGGCGATCGTCATCAGGCCAAACAACAATGTGGTCGAGCCCGGCTACGTCAATCAGGACGACAACAGCCGCACCCCGGTTTCGGTTCCCACGATCGGAACGAGTGTGTTCGAAGCAGCCTGGAGCAACAACCCGGGACGCTGGGGCGGCTGGTTCCACTGGACGGCGGATGCGGAGATCCGCTGAGCATCAACCGGGGCGCCAGGGCGTCTCCGACTCGCGCGGAGTTAGTCCGCCGAAACCCAACATGGTCGCAGGCTTCACAAGTGCGGCAAGGAAAATCAATGGCTAGAAAGACAATCGACCTCGATACTGTTCAAGCGAACGGCAAACGAGGTGAAACCCAGCGCCCTGCGTTCACCAAGATCAACGATAACTTTGCCGAAGTGTATGGCGCACTGGGGAGCGTGGCGACCATCGTAGAAGACGTCAACAAGCTGAAGGCGGAGATCGAGAACGAAGCAGAGCAGGCCAAGGCCGAGGTGCAGAATGCCATCGCCCGGCTTCCTGCGGCTGTCGACAACGCCATCTACGGGCGCATTCCAGGAAAGAATCGCCTCATCAATGGAAACTTCGATTTCTGGACGAGAGGGACACCCGTTAGACAGACCGGCTACGGCCCGGACCGGTGGTTTGTTCAGATTGGGCTGATGACAGGTGCTAGCGTTCTCGCCAACAACAACGTGCCGGGGGATGGTGTGTTTGGCGATGCCCGCCTCTCCATGGCGACGGATTCTGCCGGCAACGAAGATGCATTCGGGCACTACTTTGTGTTCGAACAACGGGTGGAGAATGTCCGCACCTTTGCCGGAGTGCTCAGCACGGTTTCCTTCACCGTCTACAACGCAGGGGCCGCTGGACGGAGGATCGCCGTTGAGTTCCTGCAGAACTTCGGTACCGGCGGCTCGGAGACCATTCTGGGAATGAACGCTGAGGTCTTCAGCCTGGTTGAAGGTGTAAACCACATTCGAAAGACGGTTACGCTGCCGTCAGTCTCTGGAAAGACAGTAGCGAGTACGAACCACCACTCAGCCGTCGCAGTCTGGTTGTCATCCGGCAGCGGATTCGATGTGCGGAATGCTGGCCTGGGTGCCCAATCGGGTCGGCTGTTCTTCGGCGAGTTTCAATGGGAGGAGGGGGGCACGGCGACCGGGTATGACACCAGGCCTCTGTCCCACGAAGCTGCGCTATGTGGCTGGTACGCACAGCGCATAGACATCAATGCGGGTGATGCGTTCTCGGTATGCACGGCCCTCGGCCAGTTCGATTGCGTGGGCCAGCTGTCCTTCCAGCCGATGCGCAGCAAACCCGCAGCGCGGACCCTGGGGGGCGGTGTCAACATGACAGGCTTCGGTATCGCCGGGGGCAATGCGCCGGGCTCGTCATTCAACGTCATTCCGGTTTCCGTATCGGGTGCGGCGATCACGGCCGGAGTCGCTACGGGCGGCATGTCTCCGGGCGCGTCGGGCTATATCGCGCCCAAAGCCGGCGGAATCAGCATCATCCTTGAGGCTGAGATCTGATTCACCGATACCTCTTCCCATCGGTCAAGAGGACAACGCGCCATTGCGGCGCCAGGGACCTGGAATCAGGGGCAGAAGAATGGCAATGAAGATCATCGACCTCGATACCGTTCAAGCGAACGGAAAACGGGGAGAAACACAGCGCCCGGCCTTTACCAAGGTCAACGAAAATTTCGTCGAAGTGTATGGCGGATTGGACGCTGTACAGGCCGCAGTGTATGGCCTGGACGGCAGGATGGCTGGCCGAAATCAACTGATCAACGGCGACTTCCGTATCTGGCAACGTGGGGCCGTGTTCCCTGTGTCCACAGGCGCTCGTCACACGGCCGACCGCTGGCTGACCAACGCCACCGGTACAAAAGTGACCGCTATGCGTGAAGAAGTACCCGCAGGCGGTGGCCAAGCGGGGCGCCTGCTGTCCAGCTCGCGCTATCTGCTACGGCTGGACGTGCAGAGCAGTGCAGGTGCCGGCAACATGGCGCTGGTCCAGCAGCGCATCGAGGACGTCCGAACGCTGGCCGGACGCACTGTCACCATCAGCTTCAAGGCACGAGCCTCGGTAGACGATTTCCGCATCGGTGTGGAGCTGCAGCAATCCTACGGAACAGGCGGGTCCACCGCGCGGGACAGCATCGGTGCAGCGGTGGTGCTCGATACGCTGTGGCGCTGGCACCAGGTCACCGTGGCGGTTCCCGGTCTTGCCGGCAAGACGCTGGGCGCGGACAGCTATCTGCAACTGAGCTTCTGGTTGGATGCCGGTGCCGACTTCGGTGGCCGCTCGTTTGCCGCTGGGCAGAAGACTGGCAGCGTGCAGCTGGCCGAAGTGCAGATCGAAGAAGGCGATACGGCTACCGACTTCGATCGCCGGCCAGAGGCGCTGGAACTACTGTTGTGCCAGCGCTACTACGAAGCGGTGGAGGTGAACCGGATCGTTGGCATCACCTACACCGCCAACGGCGACTCGCGTGCCTGCATCCCGTTCAAGGTGCGCAAGCGCGCGCCGCCCCGGATCTCATCGCCGTCCAACGCGTTGAACCTGGTGGGCTTCGGCAACGGTGGCAACCTGATCAACTTCGATGGAGGAAATCCAGGCTGGGAGTCCACCGTGGACGCAGCGTCGATCTCCTCGATGCCCAACAACATGCAGCTCTGGGGCGCGGTCGTGGTGTGGTCGACCACCTCGCAGGTCCTGGTCCAGGCTGATGCGGAGCTCTGAGTCGTGACCATCACCTCGCCTGAAGAATGGCTCCCGGTTTGCTTCACCACCAATGCCTCGCAGCGCCCCGGCCACCACGTCATCGTGCCGCGCGGCCAGAGTCCCTATCCCGCCCCACCCCTACCCATGGCCGCACAGGAGCACACCCCATGATCACCGCCGATGCCCAGCAACTTGAGCCGGGTGGCCGCATCACCGTCTACGAACTGGACGCCAGCAGTTTCGGCGCCGACACGCTGTTCTTCCACGCACACCTGCAGAGTGGTCTCATCTGGTGGCAGGGCCAGGAGTATGGCCCCTGGCCGATCGAGGCCAGCGGCTTCGAACGCACCAGCGACCAACCGCCGAACCCACGCCTGCGCGTGAGCAACATCGATGGCCGCATCACGGCCATGTGCCTGCTGTTCGAGGACCTGGTCGGTGCCCGCATCACCCGCCGGCAGACGCTGGCCAAGTACCTGGACGCGGCCAACTTTGAAGAGGGCAATCCCAGTGCGGATCCCGCCGAACACTTCCCCGACGAAGTCTGGTTCATCGAGCGCAAGATCGGTGAAGACAAGCAGATGGTCGAGTTCGAGCTGACCACCGCGATCGATCTCAACGGTCAGCAGCTTCCGGGCAGGCAGATCATCGCCGGCATGTGTGGCTGGCTGGTGCGTGGCGGCTATCGCGGCGCGTACTGCGGCTACAACGGCCCGGCCGTGGCCGACAGCGATGACGTTGCCACCGATGATCCCGCACGTGACCAATGCGGCGGTCGGGTGCGCAGCTGCAAGCTGCGGTTCGGTCAGGACAAGCCGCTGCCCTATGGTGGCTTCCCGGCCGCAGGCCTGCTGCGTTCCTGATCGTCACCTCCGCGCTTCCACTTTCCAGGCCCGCTCACGCGGGCTTTTTTCATGGGTGAAACATGCAACCGACAACCCTGCAGGCCATCCAGGCGCACGCCGTGGCCGAATACCCGCGCGAGTGCTGCGGGCTGATCGTGGCCATCGAAGGTCACGAACACTATCTTCCCTGCCGCAACGCGGCCGCCACGCCGAGCGAGCATTTCCGCCTGCCCGCCGAGGACTATGCCGTGGCCGAGGACAAGGGCGAGGTACTGGCCCTGGTGCACAGTCACCCTGATGCCGCTGCAACGCCTTCCGACGCCGATCGGGTCATGTGCGAGCGAAGCGGGCTGACCTGGCACATTGTCAGCGTCGGCCAGGTCGCCGGCGAGGCGCCCGTGTGTGGCGATCTGCAGACCCTGCACCCGGCAGGCTACCTGGCGCCGCTGGTGGGCCGACAGTTCGCCCATGGCGTACTGGACTGCTACAGCCTGGTCCGCGACTTCCATGCGCGTGAACTGGGCATCCAGTTGTCCGAGTACGTGCGCGAAGACGACTGGTGGAGTCACGGGCAGGACCTGTACAGCCTTGAACGGCTGCACGCCGAGGGCTTCGACCTGATCGAAGGCGAGCCGCAACGGGGCGACATGATCCTGATGCAGATCCGCTCGCCGGTCACCAATCACGCAGGCATCTACCTCGGTGAGGGGCAGATGCTGCATCACCTGCATGGCCGCCTGTCCGAGACCGTGCCCTACGGCGGCATGTGGGCCGAGCGCACGCGTTGCATCGTCCGCCATCGTGAGGTGCGCCATGACTGACCGTCTTCGTACGATCCGCCTGTACGGCAAGCTTGGGGCGCGCTTCGGGCGCAAGTTCCGGCTGGCGGTGAACAGCCCGGCCGAGGCCGTGCACGCACTGTGCACGATGTTGCCTGGATTCCAGCAGTACCTGATGGGCGCAAAGTCCAAGGGCATGGAGTTTGCCGTGTTCAATGGCCGGCAGAACCTGTCGCGGGATCAGCTGCACGACCCGCCGGGGCAGGATGACATCCGCATTGCACCGGTGATGGTGGGTAGCAAGCGGGGAGGCATTCTGCAGACGATCATGGGTGTCATTCTGATTGTTGTCGGCGTCTACATGAACATCGCCGCGGGTGGATCAGGCACCGGATTCATTCAGATGGGCGTGGGCATGGTGGTCGGTGGCGTCGCCCAGATGCTAGCCCCCCAACCTAAGGGCCTGGGCGCCAAAGACTCTCCTGACAACGCCCCCAGCTACAGCATGAACGGCACCGTCAACACGCAGGCGCAGGGCAACCCCGTCCCCGTGGCCTACGGCGGTCATGACAAGAAGGGCATGTTCATCGGCTCGGCCGTGATCAGCGGCGGCATCCTGGCGGAGGACCAGTTTTGAATCAGATCACTCATACCGCATCGCGTGCGCGCGGTGCAGCAGCGCCTGTGCTGGTCGGCGCCAAGAAAGGCGCCAGCAATGCGCGCACTCCGGTCGAAACTGCCGACAGCCTGCACTCGATGGCGGTGGCCCGCATCATCGACCTCGCCAGCGAAGGCGAGATCCGCGGCCTGGTCGCTGGCAAGCAGTCGATCTACCTGGACCAGGTGCCGATCGAGAATCCGGATGGCACGCTGAATTTCTCCGGTGTGGATGTGCAGACGCGTTCGGGTACCCAGGACCAGGAGCACATCAGCGGCTTCCCGTCCATCGAGAACGAAGTCGGCGTCAACGTCGAGCTGCGCAGCGACGCACCGGTGGTGCGCACGGTATCCGGTGCCGATCTGTCGGCGGTACGCATCCGCTTCGCGGTGCCCGCGCTGCAGAAGACCAATACCGAGAACGGTGATACCGAGGGCTACCGGATCATGTACGCGGTGGATCTGTCCACCGATGGTGGGCCGTTCGGCACGGTGCTGACCGATGCCTTCAGTGGCAAGACCACCACCCAGTACGAGCGCAGTCGCCGCATCGATCTGCCTGCTGGCAGCCAGTGGCAGGTGCGCATCCGCAGGCTGACGGCGAACGCCAACAGCAGCACCATCGCCGATACCATCAACGTGCTGTCGATGACCGAGATCATCGATGCCAAGCTGCGCTATCCGAACTGCGCGCTGGCGGCGGTGCAGGTCGACGCCAGCCAGTTCCAGAACATCCCCACCCGGTCCTACCAGTTGTGGGGGCGCATCGTGCGCATCCCCTCCAACTACGATCCGCTCAGCCGTCTCTACAGTGGCGTGTGGGACGGTACCTTCAAGAGTGGCTGGACCAACAATCCGGCCTGGGTGTTCTTCGACATCGTCACCAATGATCGCTTCGGCCTCGGTCATCGTGTTCCGCTGGATTGGGTGGACAAGTGGCGGCTGTACCAGATTGCGCGCTACTGCGACGAACTGGTCAGCGATGGCCAGGGCGGCAAGGAGCCGCGCTTCACTTGCAGCCTGTATCTGCAGACCCGTGCCGAGGCGTATCGCGTGCTGCAGGACATCGCCACCATGTTCCGCGGCATCAGCTTCTATGCGGCCGGGCAGGTGATGGCCTCGGCCGACATGCCCAAGGACCCAGTGCTGACCTACAGCCAGGCCAACGTCATCGAAGGGCGCTTCCACTATGCGGGCAGCAGCCGCACGGCGCGGCACACGGTAGCCCTGGTGTCGTGGATGGATCCGGATGACTTCGGCCGCCAGAAAGTCGAGGTGGTGCAGCATCTGCCCGGTGTCGCCCGCTACGGCATCAACCAGACCGAAGTGACGGCGGTAGGCTGCCACTCGCGTTCGCAGGCGCAGCGCGTGGGCAACCACATCCTGCATACCGAGATGCTGGAAACCGAGACCATCAGCTTCTCGGTGGGCTTGGATGCACTGGGCTGCATGCCGGGCGATGTGATCCAGGTGGCCGACCCGAACCGCGCCGGGCGCCGCAATGCCGGGCGCATCCGTAGTGCAGGTGTGCGTAGTCTGGTGCTGGACAGGATGCCCGAGCAGATCGCCGCCGGTGACACCTTGCGCGCCACGCTGCCCAGCGGGCAGACCGAAGCACGCACCGTGCAATCGGTGGACGGTGAGACGGTCACTGTCACGGCGCCGTGGACGGCGCTGCCGGTTGCGCAGTCGGTGTGGGCGTTGGAATCGCCGGAGCTGGCCCTGCAGCACTATCGCGTGCTGTCGATCAGCGAAGGTGAGGAACTGACCTATCAGATCACCGCGCTCAAGCACGTGCCGGGCAAGTACGCCGCCATCGACGATGGCACGCGCCTGGAGCAGCCACCGATCAGCATCATTCCGCCCAGCGTGCAGCCACCGCCGGCCAACGTGCGGATGGCCTCGCATGTTGTGGTGGACCAGGGTATCGCCACCTCCGTGCTCACCATCGAATGGGATGCGGCAGACAAGGCGATCGGCTACGACGTGGAATGGCGCCGTGGCGATCTCAACTGGGTCCGCGCTGGACGCGTCGGCACGCAGAGCCTGGAGGTGCGGGGCGTCTATGCCGGTCAGTATCTGGCCCGGGTGCGTGCGGTCAACGCGCTGGGCGCCGTGTCGCAGCCGACGCTCAGTGCACTCACCACCATCGAAGGCAAGACCACGCCGCCCCCCGCATTGACCTCGCTGACCGCCCGCAGCCGCGTGTTCGGCATCGAGCTGGCTTGGCAGTTCCCGGTGGGTGCGACGGATACCGAGCGTACGGAACTCTGGTACAGCACAAGCCCTGATCGCGCAGCCGCCATCAAGCTCGGCGACTTCGCCTATCCACAGGCGCGGCACCAGATGAATGGTCTGGCAGCAGGGGCGCGCTTCTGGTTCTGGGGGCGCCTGGTCGATCGCAGTGGCAACATTGGCCCGTGGCACCCCGTGGAAGCCGGCGTTCTGGGTGAATCCAGCAGCAACCAGGCAGACTACGATGCCTACTTTGCCGGCCGCATCAACGAAAGCGCGCTGGGCCAGCAGCTGCAGAGAAAGATCGAGCGCGTCACCGAGGTGCTGCCTTTGGTCTGGGACGCGCAGGCGACCTACACCCCAGGGCAGACCGTCATCCACGACGGTTGGATCTGGAGCTGGCAGGGCACCGCCGCAGGCAACGAAACACCGCCGGGCAGCCACTGGAAGAACATCGGTGATGCCATCGCTGAGGCGGGCGCCATTGTCGGCCGCGTCGACCAGCTGGAAATGGACGTGACCGACGTCGATGGCAAGGTGGCCGCGCAGGGGCAGAAGGTCGATGGCCTGTTCGCCCAGGTCAGCGACCACACTGCCGGTGAGGAGGACTACAACGTCGGCGAGAACGATGTCAGCGCCGGCGCCATCACCGTCTACAGCGTGATGGCCGAGAAGGATGCAGCACTGGCCAAGCGCGTGGATACGGTCGAAGCCTCCATCGACGGCGTTCCGGGCAAGATCGAAGGGGTCAGTGCGGCGGTCCAGCAGGTCTCGCAGGCCGTGGTGAACCTGGATGGCAAGGTCAGCGCGACCTATACGGTCAAGGCGCAGATCAGCAGTGCCGGGCAGATCTACATGGCCGGCATGGGTCTGGGTGTCGAGCAGCAGCCGGATGGCAGCTACCAGAGCCAGATCCTGATGCAGGCCGATCGCTTCGCCTTGTTCAACACCAACAGCGGCCAGGTCAGTGCGCCCTTCGTGGTGCAGGGCGGGCAGACCTTCATCAGCCAGGCGCTGATCGGCAACGGTTGGATCCAGAACGCCATGATCGGCGACGTGATCCAGTCCAATGCAGTCGGCGCCGGCGGGCAACCGCGATGGAGGCTCGACAAGAACGGCACATTGACGATGAACGGCCCCGAGAATGGCGGCCGCCTGACCATCAATGACAGTGTCATCCACGTTTACGACAGCAACGGCCGCGTCCGCGTCCGCATGGGGATCTGGTGATGGCAACCGGCATGCAGATATTCAGCCCGGATGGGCAGATGTGGTTCGACACCAATGACCGTGCCGGCAAGATCATGGGCGAAATGCGCGTCAACAGCAGTGCCAGCACCTATGTCGGCATGGCCGGCATGGGGCAGCCATTCGCGATCCTGCCCAGTACCTTCTGGGACAGCTGGCAGGACATGAATGGAAACCAGTTCTCAGCGCCGAACATGGCGTTCATTACCTTCAACAAGGAAGGCGCCGCCGCGGGTGACTACCTCACGCTCAGCTTTACGTTCATGACGACCACCAGTCCCAATGCCTATCTTTTCTACGGGAGTTTCTGATGGCCGTCGGCCTTGAAGTCACCAACGACAGCGGTATCCCTGTTCTGGTCAACGCACACGCCCTTGCCTTCTTTGCAGCAGGCAAGGGGGTGGAGTCCATTGGCAGCAACACCTCGCCGTTGGGTCAGAACGGCTCGGTCAGTCTGCCGACACAGAGCATGCCGTACCTGGTGTTCATCCGCTGCAATGGCGGATCCACCCGGATCACGTCAGGCACTGGAGGTTTCAGCTGGAACATGGCCCAGGGCACCACCAGTTTCGAATGGTGGGCGTGGGGGCGTGCGGTTCCCAGCAACAACGCCGGCATGCAGGTGTACAACGCCGATGGCTCATTGCAGTGGGACATGAGCAGTCGTCCGCTGCGCATGGCAGGGCTGGTCGATACGACGGGCGCGCGACCGCCGATACCCAGCGAGATGTCCAACGACAACATCCTGACCGGTGACCTGATCAATGGCCCGGGCAACAATCTCGCCTACCTGCTGTCGGACATCGGTCTCTGCCACGATGTCTACGCGATGCCCAGTGGAAACCCCACCATCCGTACCAACATGCGCTACTCGGCGGCCATCAGTACGCCGAATGCGGCGCAGCTGCGCGTGAATTTCACCCGGCGCGCAGCCAATCGCCAACGCTCCCTCAGCGGTGCGTCGTACCAGTCGTTTGCCTCGCGCCTTCCGAGCTTCGTCCTGGCGGCATACACCTACTGAGCAGGGAGCACGCGGCCCGGCAGCCATTTGAGCCGCCGGGCCGCTTCCCGTAGACTGCGCGCCTCCCACGTACCGACGCCCACTTGCAGTGATTACGCCACCCTGACCCTTGCCGCCCTCGGTTGCCCGCCACCTTCATTTGGTGCGTGCAACGCCGATGGTCCGGCCGTGCCTTCGGCACCGGCTCAGGAACCCGCGTCTTCCCACTGCAGCGCCACGTGGCCTCGCCCGCGTGTGCGCGGAGCGTTCTCATGCAACTGTCCTACCCCCTGCGCCAGCAATGGCTCGGCAACCTTCGTGGTGATCTGCTGTCCGGCATCGTCGTCGCCCTGGCGCTGATTCCCGAGGCCATCGCCTTCTCGCTCATCGCTGGCGTCGACCCCAAGGTCGGCCTGTACGCCGCGTTTTCCATCGCGGTGATCACCGCCATTGCCGGCGGCCGTCCCGGCATGATCTCCGCCGCCACCGGTGCGATGGCGCTGGTGATGGTCGATCTGGTCAGGGACCACGGCCTGCAGTACCTGTTTGCGGCCAGCATCCTGGCCGGCCTGCTGCAGGTGCTGGCCGGTGTGCTCAAACTTGGCTCGCTGATGCGTTTCGTCTCGCGCTCGGTCATCACCGGCTTCGTCAACGCGTTGGCGATCCTGATCTTCCTGGCACAGCTGCCCGAGCTGATCGGCCGTGGCCCGGCCGTGTACGCGCTGTGTGCGGCCGCGCTGGCGATCATCTACCTGCTGCCACGCCTCACCCGTGCGGTGCCCTCGCCACTGGTCGCGATTCTGGTGCTTACCGCCGTGGTGATCGGCTTCGGCATCGATGTGCGCAGCGTCGGCGACATGGGCCAGCTGCCGGACAGTCTGCCGCACTTCCTCATTCCCGATGTGCCGCTCAGCTGGGACACCCTGCGCATCCTGCTGCCGGTGTCGGCCACGCTGGCCGTGGTCGGCCTGCTCGAATCGATGATGACGTTGCAGATCGTCGAGGACATTACCGAGACACCCAGCCAGCGCAACCGCGAATGCGTCGGCCAGGGCGTGGCCAACACGGTCACCGGCTTCCTCGGCGGCATGGCCGGCTGCGCGATGATCGGGCAGTCGATCATCAACGTGACCTCCGGCGGCCGTGGTCGATTGTCATGTCTGGTGGCCGGCGTTGTGCTGCTGGTGCTGGTGGTGTACGGCAGCGACCTGGTGCGGCAGATCCCGATGGCGGCGCTGGTGGCGGTGATGATCATGGTCAGCATCGGCACCTTCAGCTGGCGCTCGTTGCGTGACCTGCGCACGCATCCGCGCAGCTCCTCCGCGGTGATGCTGCTGACCGTGGTGGTCACTGTGGCCACCCACGATCTGGCCAAGGGCGTGCTCAGCGGCGTATTGCTGTCGGCACTGTTCTTCGCGCGCAAGGTCGGCCGCATGCTGGATGTGCAGCGCGAAGATGCCGGTGACACGCAGGTCTACCAAGTGCGCGGCCAGGTGTTCTTCGCTTCAGCCGGTCAGCTGGGCACAGCGTTTGATTACCTGCACGTGGCGCCGAAGGTGCGGATCGATCTGCGCGATGCCCACCTATGGGATCTTACGGCGGTAGCCGCGCTGGAACGCGCGCAGGAAAAGCTGGCCGCGCACGGGTCGGAGGTGACGGTGGTGGGCCTCAATGCGGCCAGCCGGACGTTGATCGAGCAGGTGGGTGGGCGCGGCGGCGGACACTGAGTTCGCACTCACCGGCCGCCACCTACTACCGAAAATGGCGGGGCTCCAAGCGCTTTGGCAGGCGCCGGTGACATCCACCGGCGTCTGCCCTTGATTCAACAGGGCGCACCCGGGTGACCGCAGCGGCGGTCACCCGTGCTGTTGCATCAGTGCCTGCGCCCCATGCACCTGACCTCCACCCGCATGTCGGCGTCCATCACTTCGCTCGTGCAGATCATCTGGTTGTCGCCTGGCCCGATGTTGGGGCGCACGCCCAGATCGAAGAGATAGCGACTGAAGTCCATATAGGCGTCACTGGTGATGCCACCGGGGAACTCGTACACGACCGGCTTGCCGTCCTTGGCAACGTCCTCTTTCGTCTCTGGAACCGGGTTGCCGTGAACGTCGCTGCCGGTGCCGGGGATCGCCGCCCAGCTCTTCATCTCGACGTCGTAGGAGGCCTTGATCTTCGAGCCATCGGCGAAGTTCAGGGTGGTCACCGGGCGGCCCGCGGTCAGCGAGATGTTCTTTCCCCTGACCGAGTTGATGAACGTCATGTGCGCCGCATACCCGCGGGCAAGCCAGGAGGCATTCAACTGCTCGATCGCGTTGTTCATTCTGGCCGGGCTCTGCAGTGCTTCGTACACGGTCGCCGGAACCGGCCTGTCTGCAGTGGGGGCCGCCAGTGCCCGTCGCACGCGTGCAGTCCCCATCGCCTGCTGGGGGAGCCTCCATGTGTTCGACGCAAGGTCGTAGTTCATTTCAAGACTGCGTCCATTGGCGTGCCAGAAGCGGACCAGTGCCACAAAGTAGTCTTCCAGGTCCTGCTCGATCGGCAACTCCTGGATCCTGCGATCCCACAGGATGACGAACTTCCGTATCTCTCCCGTGGAAATGCTGGTTACCAGAGCACCGCCGACGTCGACGTCCGACAGCGCGGCTGCCTGCATCTGAGCGTATGAGCAACCTTCGCACGGGATATCTTGTATCTGCTTCAACTGCGCGTGCGCTCCCTGCGCACAGAGCAACAACGCCACAGCAGTGGCGTAGCGGAACGGCCTCATCGAATTCGATTCCTAGATGGATGGATTGGGTAGGAAATGAATGACGATCCTGGCTACTGCCGCAATGACCAGCGCAATCGACACGGCGCGGGTGAAGCGATGGATCTCGCGCCGTTGGAAGGGGATCCATACCGTGAGCAGGATGGTCGAGAGACCAAAAACCACCACCGGGATGCCGGAGGTCGCCATCGCCATGCACAGGCTGATGAAGGCGAACAGCTCCAGGACCAGTTCGATATAGGTGCGTTGCTGCATTACATGTTCCGTTTGCTTGGGACATCCATGGCCGCACATCGTTATGCGGCACACAAATGATATCACTTCTCATTCGTATTTAATGGTGTGGCAAGCGAGTGCCATGTCCGCATGGGAAGCACACCCGTTTCACGCGCACCGTGGCGCCCCGGCCACCATTCATCCACCCGGTGTAAACTATTGATCTCACTGGCAATGCCAGTCTCCACGATCAACGCCCCGATGACGTCCGCCACCGCCCGTTACGCCGATTCCCTGCGCCTGTCTGTTGCCCCGATGATGGACTGGACCGATCGCCATTGCCGCGTGTTCCATCGCGTGCTGGCGCCGGGCGCGCGTCTGTACACGGAGATGGTGCACGCCAACGCGGTCATCCACGGCGACCGCGAACGCCTGCTGGGCTTCGATCGCAGCGAGCAGCCGCTGGCGCTGCAGCTCGGTGGCAGCGATCCGGCACTGCTGGCGCAGGCCGCGCGCATCGCCGCCGAGTGGGGCTACGACGAGGTCAACCTCAACTGCGGCTGCCCCTCCGACCGCGTGCAGGCCGGCCGTTTCGGCGCCTGCCTGATGCGTGAGCCGGTGCTGGTGGCCGAGTGCGTGGCGGCAATGGTCGATGCGGTCGACATTCCGGTGACGGTGAAGTGCCGCCTCGGCGTGGACGAGGACAACGATTACGACGTGTTCGCCGCCTTCGTTGACCGCCAGGTTGCCGCCGGTGCGGCGATGGTGGTGGTGCACGCGCGCAACGCGTGGCTGAAGGGCCTGTCGCCGAAGGAGAACCGCGAGGTTCCGCCGCTGAAGTACGACTGGGCCTATCGCCTGAAGCAGGAGCGCCCGGCGCTGCCGGTGGTGCTCAACGGTGGCCTCGCCAGCCTCGAGGCGGTGCAGGCACAGGCTGAGCACGTCGATGGCGTGATGCTGGGCCGCGCGGCCTACCACGACCCCTACCTGCTGCATCAGCTGGAAGCGCTGCAGACCGGCGCTGCGCTGCAGGCACGCGGCGATCTGCTGCGCGCGCTGCGCCCCTACGTGGAAGCACGCCTGGGCGAAGGGCTGGCACTGAAACACATCACCCGCCATCTGCTGGGCCTGTTCCATGGCCAGCCCGGTGGCCGCGCCTTCCGCCAGGTGCTGAGCGAGGGTGCACACCGCCCGGGCGCGGATTGGCGCCTGGTCGAACAAGCCCTGGCGGTCACCGAGCGCGAAACCCATCGCGCCGTAGCGTGACGTTCGTCACATTCCTGACTTGACAAGGCGCAGGGATTCGTCCCGAATGTTCACTTAGATGAACAACAGCGGCGACCACCCGGAAAAGTTCAGACCGGATTCACTGCTCCAAACCAAGAATTTGCAAAGGAATTGTAAAGGCCGGGGCCCGTACCCGGCTCCCCGGATTTACGACTTTTGAACGAATCGCCGTGCTCGGCTAGGATCGCATCGATGTCTTCCGCTCCCTTCCATTGCCGCATTGCCCTGGCCACCTGCGTGGTGCTGGCGGCTGCGCCGCTGTCTTCGGCGCTGGCGCAACAGCCGCCGCGTGGCGAGCAGGGGCGCGCGGAGATGATGGAGCGGGGCGAGCGCGGGGGCCGTGGCGACGAGCGTTCGCTGTCCGATGCCGTGCGCCGCGTGCAGCGCACCACCGGCGGCCACATCCTCGGCGCCGAGCGCGTGCCGTTCGATGGTCGCGATATCAACCGGGTGAAGTACATGGACGACCGGGGCCGGGTCCGCTACATGGACGACCCCGCCCCGTCGCGTTCACAGCCGCGCACACCGCGGTCGGATATGTCATCACTACGCGGCGATAACCCCTGAACAGGGATAGTTGTCGCTATCAACCCGTACCCCACAGGCCTCCGGGCCACACCCAGGACACTAGGGAGAGTTCATGCGTATCCTTCTGGTCGAAGACGAAGCCCCGCTGCGTGAGACCCTGGCAGCCCGGCTCAAGCGCGAAGGCTTTGCCGTCGATGCTGCGCAGGACGGCGAGGAAGGCCTCTACATGGGCCGTGAAGTTCCGTTCGATGTCGGCATCATCGACCTCGGCCTGCCCAAGATGTCGGGCATGGAGCTGATCAAGGCCCTGCGTGACGAAGGCAAGAAGTTCCCGGTGCTGATCCTGACCGCGCGTTCGAGCTGGCAGGACAAGGTCGAAGGCCTCAAGCAGGGCGCCGACGACTACCTGGTCAAGCCGTTCCACGTCGAAGAGCTGCTGGCCCGCGTCAACGCGCTGCTGCGCCGCGCCGCTGGCTGGAGCAAGCCGACCCTGGAATGCGGCCCGGTCGCCCTGGACCTTGCCGCGCAGACCGTCAGCGTGGCCGGCAGCAATGTCGACCTCACCAGCTACGAGTACAAGGTGCTGGAGTACCTGATGATGCATGCCGGTGAACTGGTCTCCAAGGCCGACCTCACCGAGCACATCTACCAGCAGGACTTCGATCGCGACTCGAACGTGCTGGAGGTCTTCATCGGCCGCCTGCGCAAGAAGCTGGACCCGGATGGCGAACTGAAGCCGATCGAGACCGTGCGCGGTCGCGGCTACCGTTTCGCGATTCCGCGCAACGAAGGCTGAGCCGGCGCACTCTGGCGATAACACGATGTCCGGCCGTCTGTGGTTCTTCCGACGCTGGCGGCCGCGCTCACTGCAGGCGCGCCAGATGCTCGCCGCCTCCGTGGGCCTGGTCGCGTTCCTGGCCCTGGCCGGCTACGCGCTCGACGCCGCCTTCGCCGATACGGCGAAGGCGAACCTGCGTGAGCGCCTGAAGAACTACGCCACCGCCTACGCGGCCGGCATCGACTTCACCCGCGACCGCTCGCTGTACATCCGCGAGCAGCCGCCGGATCCGCGCTTCGACGTGCCAGGCAGTGGCCTGTACCTGCAGGTGGTGATGCCGGACGGCAAGGGCAATTCGATGTCCGCCGAAGGCCCGATGCTGCCCACCGTGGGTGGCGGGCTGCTGGCGCCGCGCCAGGAAGTGTTCGAAGGCCCGCTGCCGATGATCCAGATCGACGGCAGCCAGGGCTCGGTGTACCGCTATGGCCTGGGCCTGGTGTGGGACGCCGATGCCGATCCCGCCACTGAATTCCCGTACACCATCTACGTGATGGAAGACTCGCGCGCGCTGGGTGCGCAGCTGCGCGTGTTCCGTGGCCGCGTCTGGTTCTACCTGGGCGGCATCGGCCTGATCCTGCTGCTGCTGCAGACCGTCATCCTGCAGTGGAGCCTGCGCCCGCTGCGCCGCGTGATCACCGAGCTGACCAAGGTGCAGCGTGGCGAAACCGCGCGCATGAGCGAGCGCCACCCACGCGAGCTGGAGCCGCTGACCGACAGCATCAACGCCTTCATTGAAAGCGAGCGCGAGAACCTCGAGCGCCAGCGCAACACCCTGGCCGACCTGGCGCACAGCCTGAAGACGCCGATCGCGGTGCTGCGCACGCAGATGGACAGTGGTGCCGGTGACAACGCGCTGCGCGAGGAACTGGACGTGCAGCTGCAGCGCATGAACAACCTGGTCTCGTACCAGCTGGCGCGCGCGGCGTCGTCGGGCCACAAACTGTTCTCCGCACCGCTGCCGATCGAATCCAACGCCGAGGAAATCGTGCGTGGTCTGGAAAAGGTCTACGCCTCCAAGGGCGTGCTGTGCGAGTTCGACATCGACCCGGCCGCGCGCTTCCACGGCGAACCGGGTGATCTGCAGGAGCTGCTCGGCAACCTGCTGGAGAACGCTTTCAAGTGGGCCAACCGCCGTGTGCTGCTGACCGCACAGCCATTGCCGGCACCGAATGCGCGCCGCGCCGGACTGCTGCTGGCGGTGGACGACGACGGCCCGGGCATCGCTCCGGACGACATCGGCAAGGTGCTGCAACGTGGTGTGCGTGGCGACGAACGCGTGCAGGGCCATGGCATCGGCCTGTCGATCGTGCAGGACCTCATCAAGGATTACCGCGGCGAACTGGCCGTGGGCCGTTCCAGCGAACTGGGTGGCGCCCGCTTCGAAGTGCGCCTGCCGCCGGGGCCATAATCCACGTCGCCGGGCCATGCCCGGCGGACGGATGATTCAGCCGACCATCGCTGGCGGCTGGCCATAGAACCGCCGCAGCTGTGCGGCCACCTCCGGCAATGCCTGCTGCAGCAGATCCGGCGCAGAGAAGTGGTATTCGCTGGCCACCGCGAAGAACTCCTCCGGTGCCTCGGCCGCATACGGGTCGATCAGTACCTCTTCGCCCGCGTCCACCTGCGCGCAGAATGCATCGTAGGCGCGCTGGAAGGTGGCGGCCCACTCGCGCTGCCACTCGCGCGGCAACGGCGGCGTGCCGTCCATTGCGCCATCCAGGGCATCCAGCTTGTGCACCATCTCGTGCACCGCCACGCAGTAACCCTCGTGTGGCGTCGCAAGATCGGCCTGCACATCGGCCCAGGACAGGATCAACGGGCCGCTGTCCCACGATTCTCCAATCAGCTCGTCATCCCATTCGTGCAGCACGCCGGCCGCATCCATGTGGCTGCGGTGCACGCGGAATGCGTCGGGGTAGACGATCAGCTGCGACCAGCCCTCCAGTCCCACCTCGCCGAACTCAAGCAGGGGCAGGCAGCACAGTGCGGCCAGCAGCACGCCGTCGCCGGCCTGCAGTTGCAGTTCACCAATCGGCGTAATGGTCTTCCCGTGCAGGAAGCGCGTGGCCAGCACGCGCAGGCGTGCGCGACGCTGATCATCCAGGCCGTGCAGCCACGCCGCGCGGCGGCAGGCTTCATCCCACAGCGCATCTTCAATCGGCTGCGGCGCAGGCCGCAGCCACTGCAGCAACGACTTGATCAGCGGAACATGCCCGGCAGGTAGCTGTGCCATTTCGGCGCACGGATGCGCTGCAGCACGTCGTCATCACTGCCACCGCCACCACTGCTGGTGCTGGCCGCCGGGCGGACCGGTGCCGGCTTGGTGGCCGCCGCCGAAGCGGTCGCCGTCGGTGCACGCTGCGAAGCGGCATCGCCGTTGGAGGACACACATGCCCCGCGGCTGTCGTCCAGCACTGCCGTCGCAGACGCCGCGAAGGGCATCGTCAGCAGGATCAGGCAATGGGCATAACGGCGCATTGTCGACATCCACGTTAAGGGAAGGTGAGTTCCCGATTCTAGCCCGAACCCGGCGCCCGGTTGGAAGCCCCTCGGCCATCCGGGCGGCGGGCGTCGTTGGCGGCTTTCCCGCATAATTCCTTCCTGACTTCGTGGAAGCTGCCGTGGACGATCGCCAACTGCTGGCCAAACTCGCTGCCGGTCGCCTGTCCGGCGACGCCCTGGCCCGTGAGCTGGGCCAGACCCGTGCGGCAATTTGGAAGCGTATTCAAGGGCTTAGGGCTGCCGGTGTGGACGTCGAGGGCCGTGCCGGCGAGGGCTATGGCCTCACCCGCCCGGTCGACCTGCTGGACCCGGACGCGATCCGTGCCGGCCTGCCGGCCGCCACCCAGGCCCTGCTGCACGATCTGCAGGTGGCCTGGACGGTGGACTCCACCAACGCCGAATTGCTGCGTTGCAGCGCGCCCCAGCGCGGCGTCAGCGTCCTGCTGGCCGAGCGACAGACCGGCGGCCGCGGCCGCCGTGGCCGCAGCTGGGCCTCGCCGCTGGCAGCGCATGTGTACCTGTCGGTGCTGCGCCTGTACTCCGGCGGCCTCGGTCGCCTGGCCGGACTGAGCCTGGTAGCCGGCATCGCCGTGGCCGAAGCCCTGCACGACCTGGGCTACACCCAGGCCCAGCTGAAGTGGCCGAACGACCTGCTGGTGGACGGCCGCAAGCTGGTCGGCCTGCTGGCCGAGGGCGGTGGCGAATACGCCGGGCCGGCGCGCGCGGTGATTGGCATCGGCATCAACACGCACATGCCGCCCTCGTTCGCCGAGCAGATCACCCAGCCGTGGGTGGATCTGGACACGCTGGCGGGCAAGCCGGTGGATCGCAACGCCGTGGTCGCCGCGGTGCTGGCGCGTCTGCTGCCGGCGCTGGAGGAATTCGACCGTGAAGGATTGGCGCCGTTCCTGCCGCGCTACGCCGCGTTCGACATGCTGGCCGGCCGCGAAGTGCGGGTGGAGTTGGACGGACAGTGGCAGCACGGTACCGCGCTCGGCCTGGCCGATGACGGCGCATTGCGCGTGCGCATCGATGGCCAGGAACGCTTGCTGCACGCCGGCGAAGTCAGCGTGAGGGCGGCATGAGCGATTGGTTGTTCGACCTCGGCAACTCGCGCTTCAAGTTCGCGCCGTTGCTGGGTGACCGTGCCGGCGACGTACAGGCATGGGCACATGGCGCCGAAGGCATGGCCGGGCAGCCGCCGCACAGCCTGCCCAGCGGCAGCACCGCGTTCGTGGCCAGCGTGGCCGCGCCGTCGCTGACCAGCGCCATGCTGGATCAGCTGCAGCGTCGCTTCGAAAACGTGCACGTTGTGCGCACCAGCGCTGAATGTGCCGGCGTGCGCATCGCTTACGCCAAGCCGGAGAAATTCGGCGTTGATCGCTTTCTCGCCCTGCTGGCCGCCGCCAAGGCGCGGCGGCCGGTGCTGGTGGTGGGCGTGGGCACCGCGCTGACCCTCGATCTTCTGGACGCTGACGGCCAGCATCACGGTGGCCGCATCTCCGCATCGCCCACCACCATGCGCGAGGCGCTGCACGCCCGCGCGGTGCAGCTGCCCGCCACGGGCGGCGACTACAGCGAGTTCGCCAACGACACCGCCGACGCACTGGCCTCCGGCTGCGATGGTGCAGCCGTGGCGCTGATCGAGCGCAGCGCGCAGCAGGCGCAGTCGCTGCTGGGCATCGCGCCTGCGCTGCTGGTGCATGGCGGAGGTGCGCCGGCGCTGATGCCGCTGCTGCGCGGCGCCGACTATCATCCATCGCTGGTGCTGGATGGCCTCGCCCGCTGGGCGGTGCACCAGCCCGCAGGCTAGTATCCGCGCATGCTGACCCGTGCCTTGATCGTCGTACTGGCCATTCTCAATCTTGGCGTCGCCTGCTGGTGGCTGCTGCGCGATGAACCGCAGAAGCCCGCGCCGGCGCCGCAACCGGCCGGCGTGGCCGCGCTGCGCTGGGTGCCCGGTGGTGGTGATGCCGCTGCGGCTGCCGAAGCGACTGCTGCTGCCCCGACCGCACCGCTGATGGAACGCGAACCGGCTGGGAAGGCCGCTGTGGCTGCGACGCCTGCGCCTGCACCCGCTGTGCCGGCGAAGCCCGAGGCCATGCTCGCAGCAGCGCCTGTTGCCGCCGTCACCCAGCCGGCGGCTCTGCCTGCATCGACCCCGGCATCGGCACCGGAAAAACCCGCGACCCCGCCTGCGGCAGTCGAGCCACCGCGCTGCATCGCGCTGGGCCCGTTCGCCGACCGTGCGGCTGCTACCGCGGCACAGGGCAAGGCTGGCAACGCACTCGGCCAGGTGCGCCTGCGCGAACAGCCCGCTGCCAGCGGCAGCGCCCGCTACCGGGTGATGCTGCCGGCCGCCGCCAGTCGCGAAGAAGCCCAGGCCACGGTAAAGCGCATCGTCGCGGCCGGCCTGAGCGACTACTACATCATCAGCCAGGGCGAGGAGGCCAACGCCGTGGCGCTGGGCCAGTACCGCAACCGCGAAGGCGCCGAGCGGCGCATCGCGGCGGTGCAGGCCGCCGGTTTCCAGCCGCGCCTGGTGGCCAGCGGCGACGCCGGCCAGTGGTGGCTGGAAGGGCAGCTGGCGGCGGGTTCGCAGCCGGCCCAGGCCCAGCAGCGCAGCGGCGCGGCGCAGAGCCGGTCGCTGGAATGCGCGCGACTGCGCTAGAATCCCCGGACCGCGGCGCTGCCGCCGGTGATCCATCCATGCCGCTTTAGCTCAGTTGGTAGAGCAACTGTCTTGTAAACAGTAGGTCATCCGTTCGATTCGGATAAGCGGCACCACCAGCCTGACGATGTATCGACCGCGCACGGCGTGCCTCGTCCTTGATGCCTCATCACGCCCCGCGGCCATCAGTAGCTGCGGCATGAGGCATGCGCTGGATGGGACCCTGTTGATACTAGATCTTCGCGCCTCAGCGGCTGTGCTATCGCCTGGGCGATCTCACGTCCACTCTGGCAAGCCGGTCAGCCACCAGGGCGAGCCATCTTCTCTCCCGACGCTCCAAGCTCACTCGACTGCATCAGCAGGCTCCTGAGGGCGATCTCCTGTGAAGACGGCATATCGGGACAAAAACGGTACAGCCTGTCACCCAGACCCGCACCCCGTCCCTTATCCGCTTGAATGCCGGATTTGCCATCACTCTCTTCGTTGCGGATGCGACCCAGCCAGCATTTTCCGTTCCCATCCTGCATTGGAACGAAAGGCATTCCTTGCCTTGCGCCAGAGCGGCCACAGCCTTCACGTTGCTACATCATGCTGCCGCAACAGATCGCACGCGGCGCACAACCCAAAGCATCGCCGGCCCTACCAGTCGCCTGCTGATCAAGGCGATCAGCATGGGCACGCAGGCAACCAGCGTCGGCATTACGGGACCGAATACGAAGGTCATCCCCACGACAAAACCGAACAGGTACTCCGCCCGGTAGACCGGCAACAGCACTGCGGCCACAAGCAGCGCCCCCATGACCTGGGTGGCCGCCGCTTCGCCGCTGAGGACAAAGGCCAACGACAACGCCGCTCCTGCCAGCAGCGACCCCAGGAAACCAGCGATGGCCGGAATCATCGCACCCGATCGCTCACGCGTTCGCCGAACAACGACCCAGCCAGCCAATGCGCCCAGCAATGGCATCATCACCAATGCCCACACATTGGAGACTGCAGGCAGGCTCGCATCGTTGAGCAGGTGGTGGCGCAGAATGCCCCCATGAGTGTGCTCCCATGCCAGCTGCAGCAGTGCGGTGGTCATGCCAAGTACGACGGCGCAGGGTAGCGGCCAGCGGGACTTCAGAGCTGCCATGATCAAATCCCTATGAGCACGTTCGGTTTGTGAGAGAAAAAGCGTAGGAACTGCGCAAGCGGCATGCAATGTGACGGTCTGCACCGTGACGAACGGCGACGTCAGCTCTCGGTTGGAGCGCCGCTTGAGAAAAGCGGGCCATCCCACCCTTCCAGGTACTTTGGCAAGCCGTCATCAATCGCTATCTCGCGCTGAGAATAGAATAGATGGAACTCAGGCTTCAGCGTCTCCTGGAAATCTTCGCCCATTGCCTTGGCGAGAAGAGACGTTCGGATAATGGTCAGGTCGATTCTGTTTGTGCCGAACACTGTGGTACCGCATGACCGGCAGAAGTGTCGCTCCATCTGCTTGTCAGGATGCTTGAACTTCCCAACGAACTCGTGCCCTTTGACGATCCTGACGGACTCATGTGCCCAGGCAGCCGCAGACAGGACGGGAAGATCGTAGAGTTCCCGGCATGAAGAACAATGACAATATGCGCGTGCCATTGGAGTTCCAATCACCATCAACTCGACATCGTGGCAGTTGCAACTCACTGAAATCTCAAAATATCCAGTCATGCTCATCGATGGAGTAGTTGTCCGAAGTTCGACGTCGGAATGAGGCGGGGCCGCCAAGCGGTTTCGGTTTGAATGAACGGTCAGGCTTCAGCTTATCGCGGATGGACCTCCTTGTTCCAAGTCGATCGCTGGTTTCATGGACGATGGCCGCGAAGAACAATCTTCCCGGATGGTTGTATGACAGGCGGCCGCAGGTTCCGGCCGGGTCGGGGTGCCTTGATCAGGGGCTCGCCCTGCGTCCGCAAGGCGACATCGTGCGCGCGGAGTGGATGCAGGCATCCAGCCACTGGGAAGTTCAGCTGCTACTCAATCCTGAGGTGATAACTAGTCGAGGTCCACGGCCGAACATTGATGTTCATCGGAGCTCGAATGATTCCCGCACTGACGCCGTTGCGGCGCTACTTCGACTTCTCGGGGCGCTCCGACCGGACCGAGTTCTGGTCCTTCATGCTGCTGGTGGCGATCGTTGTGGCGATCGGTGAGGGCCTGAGAATGGCTTCCAGCTGGCGTGACGACTGGCTGCTGGCCGACGTGGGAAGGCTGTTGGAATTCTTCGCGCTGCTGTTCTTTCCGATTCCGATGCTGGCGCTGACGGTGCGCAGGCTGCACGACCTGGACGAGTCCGGCTGGTACTCCATCATCGCGTTCATTCCACTGGGCGTATTCGTGCTGTTCCCGATGATGCTGCTTCCAGGATCCGAGGAAGAGAACAGGTATGGATGAGCCCTGACCATTCGAGTGGAGAATGGTCAGGGCGCACGCACCGGCTTGGGTAACAGGGGCTTGCAGCAGCGTGATGTAGAGACTGCAAGCGATGGTGATTTGGCAAGCCGGGCGTCCGCATGCACTCGGTACGAGGTTCGCCGCTGCTGCCCCTGTCGATATCACCGCGGGTTTACCGGGTCATTTCCCTTCTTGTACGTGTAGCCGGTTACCTCCCAACCGCCGCCATGGCCGGACGAAGGTTCCGTCCAGGTGAACTCCCACGTCTGGATGGAGCCGTCGGGAAGGAGGTTCTCCACTCTGTAGATCTCACCCGGAATGCCTTCGTCCGGCAGCTTTCCCGGAATCGAGTCATCCGATCGTGCAGATGCGAGCCCTAAGGAGAATGCCTGCCTTTCCACCTGCACGGTGCCGTAGCCCTGGGGCGCGAACGACGGCTTAACGCGCTGCGCTACCCAGTCCAGCACCTGGCGTGCACCTGCTGTCTGCATGGGGAATTCTTCTGATGTCACCGTATGTGTGATGCGCGATGGAGCGGCGCCGGCCTCCGGGGCGAGTAGCGCGGCGGAGGTGAGCATCAGTGCTGCCAATCCATTGACTGCGTATTTCATGAGCGTTGTATCTCCGTAGCTGGGGAATTGAAGACGCACCTTCAGCAAGGTGCCACCTCAGCGTGGCGCCGGCGTGGGCAGTGGATAAGAGGCAATGCCGACGCCGATGTGACGTCGATCAGGAAAGGTTGGATTCCTGACCACTCAACACAGGGATATCTGATCCACGATGCTGCCTCGGCCCCGTCGAGTGGCCGCCGCCTGCTGCACCGCCGCGAGTGGTGTCACACAGCTCTGGCTAGACTGTGCTTCTTTTTCCCCACCGCAGGAGGCACCCATGGCCCATCCCATCTCCGTATCCCTGATCGGCGTTCCCACCGATGTCGGTGCAGGCCATCGCGGTGCACGGCTGGGGCCGGAAGCGCTGCGCGTGGCGGGCCTGCCGGAGGCGCTGGAGGCGCGCGGCGTGGATGTGCGCGACCTGGGCAACCTGGATGGCCCGCGCAACCCGTGGACCACGCCGGTGGAAGGCTATCGCCACCTGGATGAAGTGGTGGCCTGGAACCACGCGCTGATGGAAGCCAGCTATGCCGAGCTGCAGGCCGGCCGCATGCCGATCATGCTGGGCGGCGACCATTGCCTGGGCATCGGCTCGATCACTGCCGTGGCGCGCTGGTGCCGCGAGCAGGGCAAGACCCTGCGCGTGCTGTGGCTGGATGCGCATTCGGACTTCAACACCAGCGATGTCACCCCGTCGGGCAACATCCACGGCATGCCGGTGGCCTGCCTGTGCGGCCTCGGCCCGGATGCGCTGACCCGGTTGGGCGGCAGCGCGCCGGCGATCACCCCGGCGCAGATGCACCAGATTGGCATCCGCTCGGTGGACCCGGAAGAAAAGCGCCTGATCAAGACCCACAAGGTCGATGTGTACGACATGCGCTACATCGACGAGAACGGCATGAAGCGCACGGTGGAAGCAGCGCTGGCCGGCATCGACGAGAACACCCACCTGCACGTCAGCTTCGATGTGGATTTCCTCGACCCGAGCATCGCGCCGGGCGTGGGCACCACCGTGCCGGGCGGGGTGAACTACCGCGAGGCGCAGCTGGTGATGGAGATGATCGCCGACACCGGGCGCATGGGGTCGCTGGACATCGTCGAACTCAACCCCTTGCTGGACAAGCAGAATGCCACCGCCGAACTGGCCGTGGACCTGGTCGAAAGCCTGTTCGGCAAGTCCACCCTGATGCGCGATTGAAGGCTGCTGCTGAACGGAACCTCGATCCGTTCACACCCGCTCCACGCCACTGCCGCCAGATTGCACTTCACGCGGCGGCGGTGGCGATGGCCCCTCCCGCCGAGCGACAGAACCCCATCCGCGAATGAAGCGGTATAGCGGCGAACCCAAGGAGAAGCCCATGAAGCGCGTAGTTGCCCTGATGCTGTTGTCGATGTTCTCGGTGGCCCTGCTGGCCGGCTGCAACACCATTGCCGGTGCCGGCAAGGACGTGCAGAAGGCGGGCGAGAAGGTTGAGGACACCGCAAAGGGCCGTTGAGCCCTGCACGGAACGGAAAGCGAAAAGGCCGGGGACATCCCCGGCCTTTTTTGTGCGCGTGTTTTGCCTCGTGACTGTCGATGCGTAGTGAACCATTCAAGCAGGTGAGCATGTATTTCATTGACGGTTGACCAGCCCTCAACGGCCGCTGCGCGAAGCTGGAGCCACGGTAAGAACGCCGTTGCAACCAAGGACTCCAGCAATGAACAAAGACATCATTTCCGGCAAGTGGTCGCAGCTGAAGGGCAAGGCCCAGGCCAAGTGGGGCGATCTGACCAACGACGATTTCGATGTGGCCGAGGGCAATGCCGAATATCTGGCGGGTCGCCTGCAGGAACGTTACGGCTGGGCCAAGGACCGCGCTGAGAAGGAAGTCCGCGACTTCCAGGACAGCGTCAGCAAGGACTATCCGGACTACAAGTAAGCCGCTTCGTTTCCCCCACGGCATGACGCCCGCACCGTGAGGTTGCGGGCGTCATGCTGTGTGCGGTCAGCGCGCCGGCGGGTCCGGCACGTAGCGGTTCGGGAACGCCTGCGGTCCGCGCGGCAGGCGCGAGGACGAATCGACCAGGATGCCGCGTGCACGCAGGTTGCGGGCGCTGTCGTAGCGCAGCTGCAGCATCTGGATGGGGTTGCGGCTGGCACGCTCGAACTCCGTGTCGCGCACCGAGGACTGTTCGCGCGCGCCATGGCCGGTGCCCAGCGCCGGTGCCTGCGCCCTGCGCGCATAGCCCTCGATGTGGCTGGCGCTGGCATCGGCGGCGGCTTCGGCCTGGGCGGCCGGGGCCGGCGGTGGCAGGCCGCGACGCAGGATCGGCTCGGGGCGCCAGCGGCGGGCCTCGTCGAAGACCGCCACGCCCACCACACCGATGTTGTCCGGGCGGCCGGTGCGGCTGGCATAGCTGCCGCTGGGGCTGCTGAACACGAACTGCGCTACCTCATCCTGGCTCTTGCGCCAGCCGGTGATGTCGGCGCGCTGGCCGGGGTTGAGCACATAGCCGGTCTGCGAGGGATCGGCATTCTCGCCGGAGATGGCGTTGACACCGTCCACCGACAGCACCACCAGCACCCGGCGTGGGCTGTCGTTGTACAGGCGCACGGCGTAGCGGTGACCACGTTCACCGGCCACCCAGCGCTGGCCTTGGCCGGGGTAGCTGCGCAGTTCGGTGCCACGGTCGCGGTCGACCAGGGCCATGCGTACCGGGCCGTCCTCGGCCATCGGTGCCGGAAGGGCCGGGGTGAAGCCGGCCAGGGGCAGGATCAGCAGCAGGGGCAGCAGGCGTTTCATCGGGCATCTCCAGCGGGGTTGGGTGAATGAACGTGCCGCAGGTCCTGACGGGGTTGACCGCAGGCACGGTAAACTGGCCCCGTTCATCGAAGGTTTCCGCACGCAGTCATGACGACCCGAGTCCTTACCGGCATCACCCCCTCCGGCACGCCCCACCTGGGCAACTACGTTGGCGCCATCCGTCCGGCGATCGCGGCCAGCCGCGCCCCGGGGATCGAGAGCTTCTTCTTCCTGGCCGATCTGCACAGCCTGATCAAGTCGCAGGACCCGCAGCGCACCCAGCGCGCGACCCTGGAGATCGCAGCTAGCTGGCTGGCCTGCGGCCTGGACGCGGAACACGTGTGGTTCTACCGCCAGAGCGACATCCGCGAGACCACCGAGCTGATGTGGTTCCTGACCGCCATCGCCAGCAAGGGCATCCTCAACCGCGCCCACGCCTACAAGGCGGCGGTGGACAAGAACCGCGAGGAAGGCGTGGACGAGGATGCGGGCGTCAGCGCCGGCCTGTTCATGTACCCGGTGCTGATGGCCGCCGACATCCTGATCTTCAAGGCCAACCAGGTGCCGGTGGGCCGCGACCAGATCCAGCACATCGAGATGGCGCGCGACTTCGCCCAGCGCTTCAACCACGTGTACGGCAAGGAATACTTCCCGTTGCCGGACGTGGTGATCGACGAGCAGGTGGCGACGCTGGCCGGCCTCGATGGCCGCAAGATGAGCAAGAGCTACCACAACACCATTCCGCTGTTCGTGCCGCGCGAAGAGTTGAAGAAGCTGGTGTTCTCGATCCTGACCGATTCGCGCGCACCGGGCGAGCCGAAGGACACCGAGGGCTCGGCGCTGTTCCAGATGTACCAGGCGTTCGCTACCCCGGAACAGACCGCTGAATTCGCCAAGGCGTTCGCCGCCGGCATCGGTTGGGGCGATGCCAAGCAGCAGCTGTTCGAACGCATCGACAGTGAGTTGTCGCCGCTGCGTGAGCGCTACAACGCGTTGATGGCCGAGCCGGAGAAGATCGAAGCGCTGCTCAAGCGCCGTGGCCAGCAGCTGCGCGAGCAGCTGGCGGCACCGTTGCTGGACGAGCTGCGCCATGCGGTGGGCCTGCGCGACCTGTCCAGCGCCGGCGACATCGCCAGCGAGGACGCCGGTGTGGCCCGCCTGGCACCACCGCTGTTCAAGCAGTACCGCGAAAAGGACGGCCGTTTCTACTTCAAGCTGACCGCCGGTGACGGCACGCTGCTGATCCAGAGCGAAGGCTTCGATTCGCCGCGTGATGCGGGCCAGCTGATCGCCGTGCTGAAGCAGGCAGAGCAGGGCGACCAGCTGCAGAGTGATCTGTTCAAGCTGGAGGCCGACGTGGACGCAGTGCTGGCCGCGTTGGCGGTGCTGCGCGAAGCATAAGGTAGTGCCGGCCGCTGGCCGGCAACTGCATGGGAAGCGCCGACCAGCGGCCGGCACTACCCGGGAATGAAGGTCGTGGCATGATGTCCACGCGCCGCCGGCGCGATGACATGGAGTCTGCGATGGCGTGGTTGTCGCTGCTGCTGTTCCTGCCCTGGTTCCTGCTGCTGGGCAGCCTGTACTGGCTGTTCCCGCGCCAGCCGCGCACCGCGCGCCGGCGCCTGTTCGATGGTGCCACCTTGTTGCTGGCTTTCGCGTTGAGCATTGCGTCGATGCTGTGGGGCCACCACATCGGCGTGGTACAGCCCGGCGCCGGCCCGATCTGGCCACAGGTGCTGGCGGTGCTGTACGCCTATGGTGCGTTCCTAGCGGTGCTGGTGCTGGCGTTGCTGCTGCGGCCGCGGTTCGCATTGCGCTGCGGCTGATCGGTAGTGTCGGCCGCTGGCCGGCAACTGCATTCCCGTGGCGATCCTGGGGTTGCCGGCCAGCGGCCGGCACTACCCGACCAAAGCCGCATCGAACCCGGACCATCCACGCGCCTACCATGGGCGTCTGTTCCCGATCCTGCCAGGTGCGTGCCGATGACCGCCGACCCCAGCATCCATACCCTCGATACCGGCTTCCAGCGTCCCGACTTCGATGCGGCTTACCTGATCGTTGAAAACGGCCGCGCCGCCTTCGTCGACTGCGGCACCGGCCTGTCGGTGCCGGCGATGCTGCAGGCGCTGGCGGACGCTGGCCTGGGCGTGGAGGCGGTGGACTGGCTGCTGCTGACCCATGTGCATCTGGACCACGCCGGTGGCGCCGGGCTGCTGATGCAGCAGTTACCCAACGCCCAGGCGGTGCTGCACCCGCGCGGCGCACCGCACATGATCGATCCAACCCGGCTGATTGCCGGTGCGACGGCGGTATACGGTGCCGAGGAAATCGCGCGCAGCTATGGCCGCATCGAGCCGATCCCAGAACACCGCGTGGTGGTGGCTGCGGATGGACACCGCATCGACCTGGCCGGGCGCGAACTGGTGCTGATGCATACGCCGGGCCATGCGCTGCATCACTACTGCGTGTGGGATGCGCGCAGCCGCAGCTGGTTCACCGGCGATACCTTCGGCATCTCCTACCGCGAGCTGGACAGTGCGCAGGGTGCTTTCATCTTCCCGACATCGTCGCCGGTACAGTTCGACCCGGAGGCGATGAAGGCTTCGATCCGGCGCATGCTCGATTACGCGCCGCAGGCGATGTACCTGACCCACTACGGCCGTGTGGAGCAGGTTCAGAAGTTGGCGGACGATCTGTTCGAGCAGATCGATGCGATGGCCACCATCGGCCGCCAGTGCGATGGCCGGCCGGATCGCCACCGCTGCCTGTTGGCTGCCTTGCAGGCGCTGTACCTGGAGCGCGCGCAGCAGCATGGCTGTGCGCTGGACCAGGCGGCGGTGACCGCCGTGCTGGCAATGGACATCGAGCTCAACGCGCAGGGCCTGGCCTGCTGGCTGGACCGCATCCGCCAGTAGATCCACGCCACGCGTGGATGGCGCGAACCCACGCTGCACCGCGATGTCACGACCACGTTACACTCTGGTGACTTCCAAGCTAGCCGTGGTACTGCCGTGAATCCGATGCGCGTGTTGCTGCTGTCGTCCTGCCTGTTCGTCGGTGGCCTGGCCCATGCGGCCAACGACCTGCCGGGTGGCGGCATCGATCCGCAGGCGCTGTCGCGCCATGTGCGCGTGCTGGCGTCGGATGAGTTCGAGGGCCGCGCGCCGGCCACGGAAGGTGAAGAGCGCACGGTGCAGTACCTGATCGAGCAGTTCCGCAGCTACGGCCTGCAGCCGGGCGGCGTGGACGGCAGCTGGGTGCAGCCGGTACCGCTGGTGCGCGCGCAGTTGGATGGCCCGGCCAAGGCCAGCCTGACGCTGAAGAAGGGCAGCCGCGCGCTGGCCAACGGTGTGGACGTGACCCTGCAGAGCCTGCAGCCGCGCAAGCGCGTACAGATCAAGAATGCACCACTGGTGTTCGTCGGCTACGGCATCGATGCGCCGGAACGCCAATGGAACGACTACAAGGACGTGGACCTGCACGGCAAGATCGCCGTGGTGCTGATCAACGATGCCGATTTCGAGGCCGATGCGCCGGGCGCGTTCGATGGCAAGGCAGTGACCTACTACGGCCGCTGGACCTACAAATTCGAGGAAGCCGCGCGCCGCGGCGCCGAGGGCGTGCTGATCGTGCACGAGACCGCGCCAGCCGCCTACGGCTGGGCCACGGTGAAGAGCTCAGGTACCTCGCCGTTGTTCGATATCGAGCGTGGCCAGGCGGAAGCGATGGCGCAGCACACGCCGCTGCGTGGCTGGATGCAGCGCGAGCTGGCCGAGGCGATTTTTGCCGATGCCGGCCTGGACTTCGACGCCGAGAAGCGCAAGGCGATGCGCGCCGACTTCCGCCCGGTGGCACTGGACAACGCCAGGTTGAGCGTGGATTTCGTGCTGAAACGCGAGCAGGTGGTGACCCGCAACGTGGTGGCCAAGCTGCCCGGCGGTGAGCATGGCGATGAAGCGGTGATCTTCTCTGCGCACTGGGATGCCTTCGGTATCGGCCAGCCTGACGCCAAGGGTGACCGCATCCGCCGCGGCGCGATCGACAACGCCACCGGCGTGGCCACAGTACTGGAGCTTGGCCGGGTGTTTGCTGCGGGCCCGCAGCCGCAGCGCACGCTGTACTTCGTGGCGCTGACCGCCGAAGAGAAGGGGCTGCTGGGTGCCAGCTACTACGCCGCGCACCCGCTGGCGCCGCTGGACAAGACCGCCGCCGTGCTGAACATCGAGATGTTCAGCCCGGATGGCCCGACCCGCGACATCGCCTCGTGGGGCAAGGGCCGTGTATCGCTGGAAGGTGACCTGGAGCGCGTGGCCAAGGCCCGCGGTCGCAGCTACAGCCCCGACCCGAACCTGGAGGCCGGCTTCTTCTACCGCGCCGACCACTTCGCCTTCGCCCGCCTGGGCGTGCCGGCGATCACCATCGGCCCGGGGCTGGACAAGTTGGACGGCGGCGTTGAAGCCGGCCGCGCCCTGCGCGAGAAGTACTTCGCCGATTGCTACCACCAGGCCTGCGATGCCTGGACCCCGAGCTGGGACCCGAGCGGCCACGCCGCCGACACCCTGCTGGTCTACGACCTCGGGGCGGAGCTGGCCAACAGCCGGCGCTGGCCGACGTGGGAGAAGGAATCGGAGTTCCGCGGCGCGCGCGACAAGAGCGAAGCGGCCCGCCGTTGATGGGGTAGTGCCGGCCGCTGGCCGGCATTTACGTATTCCTTCCGGAGGTTCAAGAGGTTGCCGGCCAGCGGCCGGCACTACCCGCGTCGACGCAGCAGTTTCCAGGCACCCCAGCTGCTGGCGGCGAGCGCTGCCAGATAGCACGCCGCCATCGTGCGCATGCCGACTGCATGCAATGGGCCAGGACGGGCGCTCCAGCGCAGCTGCAGCGAGCTGTGCCCGCTGCCCAGGTCCACTGCCAGCTGCAGGGCCAGCGCGGCGCAGAACACCAGCAGGGCAACCCCGAATCCGATGCGTGGCCACGAAGCCTGCGCGTCGGGGCGGCGCAGCAGCCAGGCCAGTGCCGTGGCTGCGGCCAGCGCCGCCGCGATGCACATCAGCGGCGAGGCCGGAGACACAGCGGCCACCGGCATTGCACCGGTGGCCGCGATCACGACAGCGTGCTTACTTGCGGGTGCCGTCGAGCCAGTTCGGCCCCTTGTTGGTGAGGAAGAACACATAGACCACCAACGATACCGCGATCGTCGCAGTGACGTAGATGGCGAACCAGTCGACGTGGCCGGTCTTCAGCGCGCCCTGGTACAGCAGCGGCGCGGTGCCGCCGAACAGCGAATTGGCCAGCGCGTAGCCCAGGCCCACGCCCAGTGCGCGCACATGGGTGGGGAACAGCTCGGCCTTCACTACTGCGTTGATCGAGGTGTAGCCGGTAAGGATGACAAAGCCCAGCGCCAGGGTCAGGAAGGCCAGGGTTGCGTCATGCTGGTGCGGCAGCTGGGTGATCAGGTACCAGCTGTACAGCACGCCGCCGACACCGAAGAACACCAGCAGGGTCTTGCGCCCGATGATGTCCGACAGCCAGCCACCGACCGGCTGCAGCACCATCAGGAAGGCCAGCACACCCAGGTTGATCAGGGTGCCGGTCATCGGATCGTTGCTGGCGAAGGCACTCTGGATCATCTTCGGGCCGTTCACCGAGTAGGTGTAGAAGGCCACGGTGCCACCGGCGGTGATCAGGAAGCACAGCAGCAGCGGCCGCCACTGGTGCACGAACAGTTCGTACATCGAGCCCGACTTCTGTGCCTTGCCTTCGCGCGCGGCTTCGATGGACGACTCCGACAGCGACTCGTCCATGCCCCGGCGCAGCCAGAACACCACGACCGCAGCGATGCCGCCAATGCCGAAGGCGATGCGCCAGCCCCATTCGGAGATTTCCGGCTTGCCCCAGAACGTCAGCATCAGCAGCAGGGTGAGCTGGGCCAGCACATGGCCGCCGACCAGGGTGACGTAGTGGAAGGACGACAGGAAGCCCCGGCGGCCGGGAATGGCGGCCTCGGACATGTAGGTGGCGCTGGCACCGTACTCACCGCCGGTGGCGAAGCCCTGCAGCAGGCGCGCGAACAACAGGATGACCGCTGCCCAGATGCCGATGCTGGCTGCCGTGGGGGTGATGGCGATAAGGAACGAGCAGGCGGCCATGACCGTCACCGACACGGTCAGGGCCTGGCGGCGGCCATGGCGGTCGGCGTAGCGGCCGAAGAACCAGGCCCCGATCGGGCGCATCAGGAACGTGGCCGCGAAGATCGCCCACACGTACAGGGTCGAGTTCTTGTCATCCGGCGAGAAGAACTGCGATTCGAAGTACACGGCGAACACCGAGTACACATAGACGTCAAACCACTCCACCAGGTTGCCGGCGGAGCCTTTGAGGGTGTTGGAGATGGACCGCCGCAGCGCGGCGCCGTCGGTGCTGGGGACAGCGGGTTGGGACGTGGTGCTCATCTGGGTGTGGATCCTCGATGCGGCGCTTCCGTGCGGGAAAGATCGGGTGCCAGGCGCGCGCAGGGCGCCGCGGCCAGCCTCCTAGGTACTGCATCCCACGTCAATGCCAGGTGCCGGGGAGCGGGCAGGGCATGGGACCGCACAGGGTGACAGCAGGCGGGGCCGGCGGACCATAACTAAATCGTCGTACGTCGGTTCACGGCCTGGCGTAAATCGGGGTGATTTCCCGCTGGTGAACACTCTAGAATCCTGTTTCCCCCGCCTGCTGGTGCGTCATGTCGGCTCCCCTCTCTTCGTCTGCGGCTGCCCCCCGGGGTGGCCTTGTCGCGCTGGCCCTGCTGCTGGTCTATGTGGTCTGGGGCTCGACCTACCTGGGCATCGCCAAGGCCCTGCATGGCGGTGCGCTGCCGCTGACGATGGTCTCCGGCAGCCGGTTCATCATCGCCGGTGGCGTGATGTATGCCGCGCTGCGCCTGTTCTGGAAAATGCCGAAACCGACCCTGCGGCAGTGGCGGAATCTGCTGGTCATGGGCGTGACCATGCTGGTGCTGGGCAACGGTATGGTGGTGTTGGCCGAGCGCGAGGTGTCCTCGGGCCTGGCCGCCACGGCGGTGGCGTCGGTGCCGTTGTGGATGGCGCTGTTCTCGGCGTTGCGTGGCCAGCATGCCAGCCGGGGTGAATGGCTGGGCATCGCCATCGGCTTCCTCGGCGTGGTCTGGCTCAATGCCGGCAGCAGCCTGACCGCATCGCCTACCGGGCTGGTGCTGCTGCTGATCGCACCGGTCGGCTGGGCGTTCGGTTCGGTATGGGCACGCGGGCTGGACCTGCCAGGCCCGTTCATGACGGCGGCCGGGCAGATGATCTGCGGTGGCGTGCTGCTGGTGCTGATCGGTCTGGCGGTCGGCGAACGCCCGACCACGCTGCCCGATACCGGCGGCCTGCTGGCGATGGCGTACCTGTGCGTCTTTGGGTCCATCGTGGCGTTCACGGCCTACGTGTGGCTGCTGCAGAACGTGCGCCCGGCACTGGCTGGCAGCTATGCGTACGTCAATCCGGTGATCGCGGTGCTGCTGGGCGCACTGCTCAACGGTGAGCGTTTCGGCTGGCGCGATCTGGTGGCGATGGCGGTGATTCTTCTGGGTGTGGTGGTACTGACGATGGCAAGGACGCGAAAGAAATGAGCATGGACGAGAAAGAACAACGCCGGGGCCTGCTGGTCACCGCTTCCACCTTCGTGATCTGGGGGCTGGTGCCGGTGTACTGGCACCTGCTCAATGAAGTGCCTTCGTTCCAGATCATCGCCCACCGCATCATCTGGAGCACGGTACTGGTGCTGGGCTGGCTGCTGATCAGTTCACGCCTGGGCTGGTGGCAGAAGATCGCCGCACAGCCGCGCGCGCTGCCGATCCTGCTGGTATCGAGCCTGACCATTGCCTTCAACTGGGGCCTGTACATCTGGGCGATCAACGCCGGCCATGTCATCGAAACCAGCCTGGGCTACTTCATCAACCCGTTGGTGAACGTGCTGCTGGGTGTGCTGGTGCTGAAGGAGCGCCTGCGCCGGCTGCAATGGGTGGCGGTGGCAATGGCGGCGATCGGTGTGACCTGGCTGACCATCGATGCGGGCACGCCGCCGTGGATCGCGCTGGGCCTGGCCTGCTCGTTCGGCCTGTATGGCCTGCTGCGCAAGCTGGTCTCGGTCGATCCGGTGGCTGGCCTGGGCGTGGAGAGCATGTACCTGTTCCTGCCAGCGCTGGCCTTCGCGATCTGGGCAGAGAACGGCCATGGTGGTGCGTTCTTCCATGGCTGGGGCTGGCGCAACGATCTGCTGCTGATCTTCGGTGGCGCGATCACGGCGGTGCCGCTGATCGGCTTCGCCTACGGCGTGAAGCGCATCCCGCTTTCGCTGGTCGGCATCCTGCAGTACATCGCCCCGAGCCTGCAGCTGTTGCTGGGCGTGTTCTTCTTCCATGAAGCGTTCGATACGGCCAAGGCGATCGGCTTTGCGGCGATCTGGGCCGGCCTGGTGCTGTTTGTCGGCGACAACATCCGCACGATGCGCGCGAGGCGGTAGCGCCGGCGGGAGCATGGGGTCGGAGCCCTTCGCGGCGCGAACGGATCCGACCTCGCCTTCCCGCAAAAAAGAGCGGCGCCCCGAGGGGCGCCGCTCTGCTTCCATCCACGGCCAGGAGAGAGGGATGGCCGTGGCGGGAACGCGGTTGCAGGCTTAGAAGCGCTGCTGGTACTTCATGTACATGAAGCGGCCGATGTCGAAGCCACCGTAATAGGTGAAGCTGCTGTTCGGCTGGCTGTACATGATCGGACCCTGGTGGTTGAACACGTTGTTCACGCCCAGCGACACGGTGCCGTTCCACGGCAGGCTGTAACGCACCTGCAGGTCGTGGAAGGTGTTGGAGCCCACCTTGTTGGTCGGCGAAGCGCTGGTGTACGACGAGCTGAAGCCCGGCATGTTGCATTCGTCCATGTACGAGCACTTCTCCTTCATGCTGGAGTAGTAGCGCGCGGTCCAGCCGATGCCGAGGTCGCCGTACTGCCAATCCAGGTTGAAGGTGGAACGCACGCGGAAGTCGCCGCCCCAACCGGTACGCTGTTCCACCGGCGTGGTCGCAGTGTTGTCGTTGCGCTGTTCCAGGTAGTCGGTGTAGGTGGTGTTCCAGTTGACGGCGAACGTGCCGAACGCGGTTTCCGGCAGGCGGTAACGCACATTGATGTCATAGCCGGCGGTCTCGCGGAAGCCGGCGTTGACCAGCGAGCGGTCCAGTCCGTTGACCTGGCCGTTGCTGCCACGGGTGAAACGGCCACACGCCGCGTCCGAACCCTGCACGTAGCACTGCTCGAGGATGCTGTTGGCGGTCTCGGCAACAATGGCGTTGTTGATGCGGATCTTCCACCAGTCCAGGCTGACATCCAGACCGGCGACGAAGTCCGGGCTGTACACCAGGCCGACGGTCCAGGTCTTGGCGGTTTCCGGCTTCAGGCCGGCGTTGGAGCCGGAGCTGAAATCAACGGTGGCCTGCTGGCCCGGCTTGCTGGCCACGGTGCCGTCGCTGTTGAGCTGGCGGAAGTTGGCCGGCACCTTGAGCGCCTGGCAACGGGCGGCGACGGTCGGGCTGGTGGCCGCGGTACCGAAGGCGGTATCGCACGGGTCGGTGAACGAGTCGCGGCTGCTGACGGTGCCGCCGTACAGATCATCCACGGTCGGCGCACGGAAACCGGTGCCGTAGGTGGCGCGCACCAGCAGGCTGTCGATCGGCTTCCACTTCAGGCCGAACTTGCTGTTGGTGGTCGAACCGAAGTTGTTGTAGTCCGAGTAGCGGCCGGCCACGTCAAGGGACAGTTCGCGGGCGAACGGCAGGTCGGCCAGCACCGGCACCTGCAGTTCCAGGTAGACCTCGTTGAGCGAGTAGTTGCCGCGGGTCGGCTGGCCGGTGGTGCCGGCGATCTGGCCCTTCTGCACCATCAGGTCCGGGGTGTAGCTGGCTTCTTCGCTGCGGTGCTCGAAGCCCATCGCGGCCAGGACGTCACCGGCCGGCAGGGTGAACAGCGAGCCGGAGATGTTGCCGCTGGCGACCTTGGTGGTGCTCTGCATCTTGTCGACGAAGCGGGTGAACAGGTAGTCCTGCACGTCCGGGTTGCTCAGCGAGCCCGGGCCGGTGTAGCCGATCGGTGCGGCCGGGTTCCACGGCACGCAGCCGGCGATCACCGCGCCCGGTGCGCCGCAGCGGGCCACGTTGCCATCCATGAAGGACGGGCCGACGGCCAGGTTGACGTGCGGCTGGTACATGCTGCCGGTACCGATGCGCTCGCCTTCGTTGCGGTTGTACATGTAGCTGACGTTCCAGTCCCAGTACCGCGAACCGGTTTCGAAGCTGCCTTCCAGGCCGATGCTGGCGCGCTTGGTTTCCAGGGTGTTCTCGGTGCCGCGCGGCAGTTCCTCGGTGCGGTGCGCGAACAGCGCGTCCTGGCCCCACAGGTTGAACGCGCTGTCCTTGGACAGGGCAGCGCGGCTGCCGTTGCGCGCCTGCGCGGCGCTCACCGAGTACGGATAGCCGGCCAGATGCTTGGTCGACTCGCGCTTGCTGTACAACGCATCGGCGACGATGCGCAGATTGTCAGTGATCGAGAAGCCGCCGTTGGCAAACACCGAGGTGCGCTCCAGGCCGGTCAGCAGGCTCATGTTCGACTTGGTGTTGGCACCATCGGCCGGGTCCGGCGTGTGGAAGTTGCCGGCCTTGCTCGGGTCGCCGCCCGGGCCGACGGTCAGGTTCTTGCCGCCGACGGTGACATAGCCCGATGCGGTGTTGCCATTGAGGCCATCGGTCGGGTGGCGCGGGCCGTTGGTGTAGCGGCTGAACTCGCGGTCCTTGCCCAGCACCTCGTCTTCCTTGCTGCGCTCGGCACCGATGCTGAACCAGCCACGGTCGAAGGTCTTGCCGAAGGTCGCGCTGTAGGAACGCTTCTGGCCATCACCCTGGCCGTACTGGCCGACGTAGACGCTGGCTTCGCCACCATCGAAGTTCTTGCGGGTGATGATGTTGACCACACCGGCGATGGCATCGGAGCCATACAGCGCGGAGGCGCCATCGGTCAGCACTTCCACGCGTTCAACGATGGACGACGGGATCGAGGCCAGGTCGGAGTAACCGCCGGCACTGACGCCCATGCGACGGCCGTCGATCAGCACCAGGCTGCGTTCCGGACCGAGGTTGCGCAGGCTGACGTACATGCCGCCGAAGTCGCGCGAGGAGTTCAGCGAGGAGGCGCGGCTCATGCTCGGCGCACCTGCTGCGGGAAGGTCCTGCAGGATGTCGGCGACGTTGACGTAGCCCTTCTTCTCGATCTCGGCGCGGTTGAGCGCGACCACCGGCTGTGCGGTTTCGACACTGGCCTGGCGGATGCGCGAGCCGGTGATTTCGATGCGGTCGAGGTTGGTCGTGGAATCGCCGGCGCTCTGTGCGAAGGCGGGGGTGGCGCAGCTGGCGGCCAGCGCGATGACGATCGCGTTGCGCAGCGGATTGGTTTTCAGGGACATCCGTGAAATCTCGTGTTTCAGAAAAAACATGCGCCCGTTCTATGGGCGCGTGGGGTGCTGCAAACCAACGTGGGGGGCGCGATTCTAGAATGTTTCCATTCGTAACTGTTTGTCTCTTCGCTGCTGGATGTGCGCGAAAATGAATCGCACCCAACAATCCACAGATGCGATGTGCGCAGCGTCACGCACGTTGCATGCGCGATGGGCAGAGGCATCGATAACGGCGGCGTTGCGGCAATCTGTAGTGGCGCGTGTGTGCGCACATCCATCCACGCATGGCGTGGATCTACTGGACCCCGCGCACGATGCATCGGTAGATTCACGCCGCGCGTGGATGCCGCACATCGGTAGATCCACGCCACGCGTGGATGGCGCACATCGGTAGATCCACGCCTCGCGTGGAAGGCGCACATCGGTAGATCCACGCCACGCGTGGATGGCGCACATCGGTAGATCCACGCCATGCGTGGATGGCGCACATCGGTAGATCCACGCCACGCGTGGATGGCGCACATCGGTAGATCCACGCCACGCGTGGATGCTGCACATCGGTAGATCCACGCCGCGCGTGGATGCCGCACGCCGGTAGATCCACGCCTTGCGTGGATGGCGCACACCGGTAGATCCACGTCACGCGTGGATGACGGGCAAAGCAAAAGGGACGGAGCCTTCGCTCCGTCCCCCTGCAGAATGCGCGTTGTACCGCTGCGTGATGCTCAGGTTTCGCGCAGTGCCGTGGTGATCGGCAGGCGTGCCGCGCGCAGCGCCGGGAACAGGCCGCCAACCAGGCCGATGCCCAGCGCCCACTTCAGGCCCGTCCACAGCAGTTCCGGCGACACATGGAACTTGAACACCACCGCGCTGAAGTTGCTGCCGATGGTGGACACGCTGTAGCCGTTGAACAGCAGCCACGCCACCGCGCACCCCAGCAAGCCACCGAGCAGGGCCAGCAGCATCGTTTCCAGCATCACCGCCGTTACCACCGGCAGGCCACGGAAGCCGATCGCACGCATGGTGGCGATCTCGCGGGCACGCGTGGCCACGGCGGCATACATGGTGTTGAGCGCACCAAACACCGCACCCACTGCCATGATCGTGCCGATCACCTTGCCAAGGATGTCGATCAGCTTGGTCAGCCCGCCGCCTTGCTTGCTGTAGTAGACACGGGTGGTTTCCACGTCCAGCTTCAGGCGCGGGTCGGCGGCGACGGCAGCTTTGAACTGCTCGAAACCGGGCTTGCCTTCGGTGCGCACGGTGATCGACTGCCAAGCGCTGCGCTGGTAGGTGGTGGCCAGCGTATCGGCGTCGGTCCACAGTTCCGAATCGTGCGCATCGCCGGTGGCGAACACGCCGACCACGGTCCAGGCCTGGTTGCCCAGGGTCAGCGTCTTGCCGACCTCCATATCGCGGAACTGGCCCTTGGCGCCCTGGCCGACCACGATCTCACGCAGGCCGGTGCCGAACTTACGGCCTTCGACGATCTTGACCTTGTCATGCACCGCCCACGCCTGCGGGCCGACGCCGCGGAACTGCGCGTTGACGTCGGTGCCATCGGACTTCGACACCAGGTTGACCACCTGCGACAGCTCCGGTGACAACAACGGCCGGCCCTGCGCATCGCGGCTGATGCCGGGCAGGGTGGACAGCGTCGGCACCTGCTCGCGGGTGATCACCGAGTTGGTCTCGGCCTGCGAGCCACCGCGCAGCACGATGGCGGTGGTGTCATCGCCGGTGTTGTTGAGCGTGGCCTGGAAGCCTTCACCCATTGCCAGCATCGCCACCAGCACGCCGACCACGCCGGCGATGCCGACCACGATCACCGAGGACGCGCCCCAGCGCTGTGGCAGGCTGGCCACGCCGATGCGGGTGGCGGCCAGCGCCAGCCGTCCACCACGGGTCAGCAGCAGCCACAGCGCCACAAGCACTGCGACGGCCAGTACACCAACCCATGGCAGGCTGATCCACAGCACCAGCCCGATCACCAGCAGCAGCACCGTGAGCGCGTTGCCGGACCACTTCTTGAGTTTGCTCTTGAACATGTCGGTGTCCTCCTCAGCGGCCGGCCAGTGCGTCGACGATCTTCAGGCGCTTGGCACGCAGCGCGGGCAGCAGCCCCACCACGATGCCGATCACCACGATCAGGCCCAGCCCCATCAGCCAGGTAGGCGTGGGCACGTGTGGTGGCAGCATGCCGATGCTCTGCGGCGAGATCACCGGCAGGATCAGGGCGGCCAGGCCCATGCCGATCAGGCCACCCAGTCCGATCAGCAGCACAGACTCCACCATCACCAGGGTCAGTACGGTGCTGTCCTTGAAGCCCAGTGTCTTCAGCGTGGCGAGCTCCGGCACGCGCTCGCGCACCGCCTGCGCCATGGTGTTGCCGGTCAACAGCAGCAGGGTGAAGAACACCGCGCCCATGATCGAGGTGACGATCATGCCGATGTCCGCGAACTGCTTGACGAAGGCCTGTTGGAACGCCGATTCGGTCTGGGTCTTGGTCTCGTGGTCGGAGTTGGCCGAGATCGCATCGATGGCCTGCGCCACCCGTGAGGAATGCTCCACGTTGTCCAGCGTCACCGTGTACCAGCTCACCTTGTTCTTGATGTAGTCGTTGGATTCGTCGAAGTACTTCCAGTTCATCATCAACTGGCGTTCTTCATTGGCAGCGACAGCGCGGTCCTTGGAACGGTAGATGCCCTTCAGCTCCAGCGGCCAGTCATTGCTGCCGCCGCGCGGGAAGATCGTCGCCTGCAACGGGATGGTGTCGCCGATCTTCCAGCCGAACTGCTTGGCCAGGGTCTCACCGACGATGGCGCCGGTGCGGGTCTGCTTCCAGTCTTCCAGCTGTGCCGGGTCGATCTGCAGCTCACGGTAGACATCGAAGTAGTTGGGCGAGACCGAGAAGTTCGGGAAGAAGTTCTTCGGATCCTGATAGATGCCGCCGAACCACATGCCGTAGGCCACGTTGCGTACCCCATCCACCTGGCGGATCTGGTCCTCCAGGCGGATCGGCAACGACTGGGTGATCGACAGCCGCGAGGCCACGATCAAGCGGTTGGCGCCTTCCACGCTGCCACCGGAGGCGAATGCCACACGCACCGAATCGAGCATGCCGAACAGCAGGAACGCGGCCACCACCGACAGCAGGGTCAACAGCGTGCGGGTCCGGCTGCGGAACAGCTGCGCCCACACCAACGAGAAATATTTCATCGCCATGGCCTCCGTCAGTGGGCCAGCGGCGCGTCGGCCAGCTCGCCCTTGTCCAGGTGCACCGTGTGCGTGGCGTACTCGGCGGCCTTGGGGTCATGGGTGACCATGATGATGGTCTTGCCATGCTCGCGGTTGAGCTGCTGCAACAGGCCGAGGATCTCTTCGGCGGACTGGCGGTCGAGATCACCGGTCGGTTCGTCGCAGATCAGGAAGGTGGGATCGGAGACGATCGCACGGGCAATCGCCACGCGCTGCTGCTGGCCGCCGGAGAGTTCGTTGGGACGATGGCTGCGGCGATCGGCCAGACCGACCAGGGTCAGTGCGATTTCCGCATTGCGGCGACGGTGCGCAGCGTTGAGGTGGGTCAGCAGCAGGGGCAGCTCCACGTTCTTCTGCGCGGTCAGCATCGGCATCAGGTTGTAGAACTGGAACACGAAGCCGACGTGGTGGCTGCGCCAGGTCGACAGCTGGCCGCCGCTCATCTGATCGATGCGTTCGCCTTCGATGCTGATCTCGCCGCCACTGGGGTTGTCCAGGCCTCCGATCAGGTTGAGCAGGGTGGTCTTGCCCGAGCCGGACGGGCCCATCAGTGCGACGAAGTCGCCGCGCGCGATGTCCAGGTCGATGCCGTGCAGCACCTGCACTTTCTCGGGGCCACGCTGGTAGGTCTTGGTGATGTTGCGCAGTGAAACCAGGGTCGACATGGGTGGTTCTCCACGGAAGGCGGGAAACGGGAAAGCGCGCCGGCGGTGACCGGGGGCGTGCGTCGAGCGGTGCTGCCGGCGGCGCCCAAGGGCGCCAGGCCGTTACTGCGCTTGTTTCTGTTGCACCTTGGTGGCATCGCGCAGCGTGTCGGGTGGGTTGACCACCACCGACTCACCCGCGCTCACGCCCTTGAGGATCTGGCGGTCCTTGCCCATTGCCTGGCCGGCCTCGACCGTGCGCTGCTGCACGCGGTTCTCGTCGCCCAGTACGAAGGCCACCGATACGCCCTCGCGCTGGACCACCGCGCCTGCCGGCACGCGCACGCCCTGCGGCTTGGCCGCGGCCTGTGGCTGGGCCTGTTCCAGGAAACTGACCCGCACGCCCATCTCCGGCACGATGCGCGGGTCCTTCACCTTCAGCGCCACGCGCACCTTCACCGTCGCCTTGCCGCGGTCGGCGGTGGGGATGATGGCGATCACCTCGCCCGGAATCTTCCACTCCGGGTAGGCGTTGAGCGTGGCTTCCACCGGCATCTTCGGCTGCACGCGGCCAATGAAGGCCTCGCCGACCTCGACCTCGATCTCCAGCGAGTCCATGTCGACGATGGTGCCGATGCCGGTACGGGTGAAGCCACCACCGGCCGAGAGCGGCGAGACGATTTCGCCCGGCTGCGCCGCCTTGGCGGTGACCACGCCGGAGAACGGTGCGCGCACCACGTTGTTGTCCACGCCGAGGTCGGCGATGGCCAGCTGGTCGTGGGCCACCTTGACGTTGCGCTGTGCGGTATCCAGCTGCGCACGCAGGCTGTCGCGCTGGGCCACGGCCTGGTCGTACTGCGAGCGCGAGACCAGCTGCTGGCCAACCAGCGCCTGCAGGCGGCTGGCTTCAGCGGCGGCCTGCTTCTGCTGGGCCTCCAGACCGGCCACCTGGCTGCGTGCGGCCTGCAGCTGCGAGGCGTACAGGCTGCGCTGCGCATCGGCATCGATCGGATCCAGCGTGGCCATCACCTGCCCGGCCTCGACCCGCATGCCTTCCTCGATCATCACCTCGCGCACCTTGCCGGTGATCTTGGCTGACACCGTGGCCATGCGCCGGGCCACGACATAGCCGCTGGCGTCAAGCACCGAACTGCTGGCGCTGCCCTGCTGGATGGCCACGGCCGGTGCGGTGTCCACTTCCACCACCGGCGTGCGGCCGAACAGGGCGAAGGCGCCGACGCCCAGCAGCAGCGCGATCACCACGATCGCGATCCACAGCCAGCGGCGGCCTCCACCCGAGCCACCGGAGGCCGGCGGCGGCGATTTGCGGTCGATACGGAGTTCCTTCAACAGCTCGGCAGAAGCGTTCATTCGTTCCATCACAGGCGTTCGGGCGGGTGTGGCCGGAAGGGCGGACGCGGCAGTTCCGGCGGTGGAGCGTGCGGCACAGCATGACGGCAGGCAGGGCGATGATGGCAGTGACAGCTGTCATCCGATGTCACTGACGGCGGCAACTGCGAAATGTGACCACGGCGGCACAGGATGGCAACGTCCCCGCTACCGGTACCGCCCATGGATCCGATCGCCCCGTCGCTGGCCCGCCTGCAGCAGGTGCAGGTGCGCTATCGCGACCATACCGCCCTGCATGGCATCGACCTGCAGGTCCGCGCTGGCCAGGTACTGGCACTGCTGGGCCGCAACGGTGCCGGCAAGAGTACCGCGATCAGCGTGCTGTTGGGCCTGCGCCGTGCCGATGCCGGCCAGGTCGAACTGCTCGGCGGCGACCCGCAGCAACGTGCCAGCCGCCTCGGCCTGGGGGTGATGCTGCAGAGCACCAGCCTGCCGCCGATGCTGCAGGTGGATGAACTGGTGGTCCAGGCCAGCGCCTGCTATCCCGATCCGATGCCGCTGCAGGACGTGCTGCAGCGTGTCGGGCTGCAGGCGCTCGCGCGCCGCCGCTATGGCCAGCTGTCCGGCGGCCAGCAGCGTGCCGTGCAGTTCGCCATCGCGTTGTGTGGTCGCCCGCGTGTGCTGTTCCTGGACGAGCCCACCACCGGCCTGGACATCCAGGCGCGGCAGACCATGTGGCAGGCGATCCGGCAGCTGGTGGCCGAGGGCTGTGGCGTGTTGTTGACCACCCACTACCTGGAGGAAGCCGAAGCCCTGGCGCAGCAGGTGGTGGTGCTGGAGCAGGGCCGGGTACTGGCAGACGCGCCGCTGAGCGAGCTGCGCCTGGCCGACCGGCCGCGGCGCATCCGTTGCCGCAGCGCACTGCCGGTGGATGACGTGCAGCAGTGGCCCGGCGTGCAGCAGGTGCAGCGCGAGGGCGAGCATCTGCAGCTGCTGGCAAGCCCGGCCGAACCGGTGGTGGCACGCCTGCTGGCGGCCGACGCACAGCTGCGCGAGCTGGAAGTACAGGGCGCGGCCTTGGCTGACGCCTTCCTCGACATGACCCGGGAGGCCGCATGAATACCCTGACTCCGACCACCGCCGCCGTGCGGCCCATGTCGTGGCGCCGCGCGCTGCGCCCGTACCGCGCCGAACTGCAGGCCGAGCTGCGCCGGGCGTGGCGCACGCCGGCCTTCGCCGTGCCCTCGCTGCTGTTCCCGGTGCTGTTCTATCTGTTGTTTGGCGTGCTGCTGGGTCGCGGCCACGCCCCGCTGTATCTACTGGCCACCTATTGTGTGTTCGGGGCGATGGCCCCTGCGCTGTTCGGCTTTGGCGTGCAGCTGGCACTGGACCGCGAAGGCGGCCTGCTGACTCTCAAGCGCGCGCTGCCGATGCCGGCGGCGGCACCGCTGTTGGCGCGGTTGGCGATGGCTGTGATGTTCGCGCTGCTGGTGGCGTCGCTGCTGATCGTGGTGGCGCGCGTGCTCGGTGGCGTGCACCTGCAGGCGGTGCAGATGCTGCGGCTGCTGGCGGTGGCCGGGGCGGCGGCACTGCCGCTGGGAGCAATCGGGCTGCTGATCGGCAGCCATGTCAGCGCCAGCGCGGCGCCGGCGATGGTCAACCTGGTCTATCTTCCGCTGGCCCTGTTGTCGGGTCTGTGGCTGCCGCTGTCGGCACTGCCAACGCTGTTCTCGACGATGGCACCGCTCTGGCCGACCTGGCATCTGGCCCAGCTGGCGCTGCCGGTGGTCGGGCTGCCGTCGGTGGGCGGTCCCGCGGGCCATCTGCTGGTGCTGCTGGTGGTCACCGTGGTGGCGCTGCTGTTGGCGCGCCGCCGCCTGCGCCGTATCGGCTGAACTGGCATGATCAGCGACGATCGTCCCCGCCTGGATCCTCCCGTGTCGCCGAACTGGTTTGCGTCCCTGCTGCGCCCCGCACCGGATTCGGCAGTGGCCGACAATCTGCGCCGTGGCAAACCGGCCTGGGCCGATGCGATCCACCTGTTGTGGACGATCTGGGTGTTCATGACGCCGGTGTTCAGCGGCGGCTTCACCCTGCGCTGGGTGCTGCTGACCTTGAGCAGCTACCCGGTTTTCCTGCTGTTGTATGCGCGCCTGCTGCTGTCACCGCGCCACCATGCGCCGCGCTACGCGTTGGCGATGGTGGCGCTGGCCACGGTGCTGGTGCCCTGGTATCCGTCGGGTATCAGTTACTTCATCTTCGGCTGCGTGATGCTGCGCGTCTGCGGGCGCGGCAGCTGGTGGGTGTATCTGCTGCAGCTGGCGGTCCTCAACGCGGTGTTCTGCTCAGCGGCCATGTTCTCGCATTACCCCTGGCAGAGCCTAGTCTGGATTCCGGCGGTGTCGTTCATCATCGGCATGGTGGTGAACGTGGAAGCGGTGAACAAGGACAAGGATGCCGCGCTGCAGCTGTCGCAGGACGAGGTGCGGCGGTTGGCGACGACCGCCGAGCGCGAGCGTATCGGCCGCGACCTGCATGACCTGCTGGGGCATACCCTGTCGCTGATCACGTTGAAACTGGAACTGGCGCGCAAGCTGCACGACCGTGGCGATGCACGCGCGCGGCAGGAAATCGGCGAGGCCGAGGACATTGCCCGCGAAGCGCTGGCACAGGTACGCAGCGCGGTCACCGGCATCCGTGCCAGCGATATGGCAGGCGAGCTGGCCTCGGCGCGCCTGCTGCTGGAATGCCAGCAGGTGCACCTGCAGTACGCGCCGCCGCCGCCGATGCCGGTGGATGTCGAGCGAGGGCTGGCGCTGGTGCTGCGCGAGGCCGCGACCAATATCGTGCGTCATGCGCAGGCAACGCAGGCGCGGGTGGACTTCATGCTGGAGGGGCGGATGCTGGCGATGCAGATCCGCGACGATGGGAGAGGTGGCATGCAGGTCGAGGGCAATGGGTTGTGTGGCATGCGCGAGCGCGTGGCTGCCTTGGGCGGAAACCTGCAGGTGCAGTCCGCAAGGGGCGAGGGCACCGTACTGACCGTACGCGTGCCATTGGCCGCCGCGACTACGCCGCTACCACCGGGCACGCCGCCGTCGCTGGCGCAGGACGGTGCCGCATGATCCGCATCCTTTTGGCCGAAGACCAGGCGATGGTGCGTGGTGCGTTGTCGGCACTGCTGGGCCTGGAGCCGGATATCGACGTGCTGGGCAGCGCCGCCGACGGCGAAGCCGCCTGGCGCATGCTGCAGCAGCTGCAACCGGACATCCTGGTCACCGACATCGAGATGCCGGGCCTGTCCGGACTGGAACTGGCGCAACGCATTGCCCGCCATGAGCTGCCGATCAAGGTGGTGATCGTGACCACCTTTGCCCGTGCCGGTTTCCTGCGCCGTGCGCTGGAAGCGGGTGTGCTGGGCTACCTGCTGAAGGACGCACCGGCCGAGAACCTGGCAGACGCACTGCGCAAGGTGAAGCAGGGCATCCGCGCGATTGACCCGCAGCTGGCGCTGGATGCGTGGTCGCAGGCCGATCCGCTGACCGACCGCGAGCGTCGCGTGCTGCGGCTGGCCGGTGAAGGCCGTACCGCCAGCGAGATCGCCGAACAGCTCGGGCTGTCGCACGGCACGGTGCGCAACTATCTGTCCGAATGCATCGGAAAGCTGGGCGTGGCCAACCGGATCGAGGCGTATCGGCTGGCGCGGCAGAAGGGGTGGTTGTAGGCCTGAGCGCGTATTCTCTGCGCACTTACGGACGAGGTCTGCAATGAAGCATCACTATGCCGATTTCCTGGATCGCACGGACGATACCTGGACCCTCACGCCCAATGCGCAGCGATGGTCGTGCCATGTCGATGATCTGGTCGATGCGCCCGACGACACCGAGCGCCTGATGGTCACCGCCGGTGATCGCAACTGGCAGCGCATGCTGCAGCTGCCCTTGCTGCGTGAACTCACCCTGCACGAGCCCAGCCAAGCGCAGTTGGCTTCGCTGGCGCAGTTGCCGCAGCTGACCGCGCTGCGTATCAGCCATGCGCGCCCGAAGACGCTGGCGATGCTGGAGGGCCTGCAGGCACTGCGCGAGTTGGTGCTGGAATACGTTTCGGCGTTCAGCGACCTTTCGCCGGTGGGGCGCCTGCCGATGTTGCGTGCGCTGCATATGGAGAACCTGCGCCGGGTTCGCGATTTCTCCGGGTTGGCCGGTGCTCCCGCGCTGCGCAGTCTGACCCTGGCGGGTACCCTGGATTGGAACCAGCCCGTTGAAGACCTCGGCTTCCTGGCTCGGTTGCCAGCGCTGGAGGCGGTCAGCATCTACTGGTTCCGAAGCCCGTCGCTTGCAGCGCTACCCGGCCTGCTCCTGCGCGTGCCGCAGCTGCGCAAGGTGCATTTCAGCATGTCCGAACTTCCGCTGGAGGACTTCGCACGCATCCATGCCTGGCTGCCCGCCGTCGAAGGTGCGGTGCGCGAGCCGTTCGTACTGTGCGGCGAACAGCATCGGATCGTCGATCCGCGCGAAGACAGCGCTGCGTTGCCGCTGGAGGCCTTCCTGGCAATCCCGGGCTGCTGGGTTGATACACGGGGGCGCCGTCGCGAACATCTGGCCGATGGCGCCTACCTGTTGGGCAAGGGCGAGCGCATGGCCGGTGGCAAGACGGCCAGCATAGTGGCCAAGTGCGGGCTGCATGCGCAGCGCTACCGCGCTCTGGTGGACCAGTTCAGCCGCGAAGGCGCACCGATCTGAGCGCCGCTTCGACTACCGGGCATGGCCCGGCGGCACCCATGCGTGTGCGCAGAGAAACCCGCCCTCAGTCCCTCCCACGCGCCATCGCCTGGAACACGCCATCGCGGCGCACCCAGAGGTGGAACAGCGCTGCACCCACGTGCATCAGCACCGTGGCAAACAGCACGTACGCCAGCAGGCTGTGCGCGTTGCGCAGGGCTGCATACAACGCCGGGGTGTGCGGCACGATCGGCGGCAGGTGCAGGCCACCGCCCAGCACGATCGGGTAGCCGCCGGCCGACAGCATCGCCCAGCCGATCAGCGGCATCGCCAGCATCAGCGCGTACAGCATCCAGTGCGAGGCCTTGGCGGCCATCACCTGCCAGACCGGAAGATCTGCCGGCAGCGGCGGTGGACGATGACGCAGCCGGTTGTACAGGCGCAGCAGCACCAGTATGCCGATGGCGATGCCCAGCGGACGGTGCAGGTCGATCAGCATCGGCCGCAGGTGCAGCGAGGCGACCATGGTCACGCCGATGAACAGCATGGCGATGATCATCAGCGCCATGGACCAGTGCAGCACCCGCGCCAGCAGGTTGAAGTGGCCGTTGCCGGTGCTCATCGTGCGGCCTCCTTCGGTTGCTCGACGTTGCCGGTGGCACGCTCTCGTTCGCGCCGGTTGAAGGACTGCGAATACACGGCCGAGCGGGCGGCCAGGATCGGGTCGTCACTGCCGCGCACGCCACTGGGCAGGATCAGTGGATCGAAGTTGATCTGGCCGCAGGCGCCCTGTTCCTGTGACTGCATGTGGTCCAGGCTGAGTACGCCGGCCACCACCTGATCACGCGATTCGGGCCACGGTACCGACGGATCATCGATGGCATCGCCGGGCCCGGCGCTGCTGACGACCAGGTTCCAGCGCACCGGACCACTGGCCAGGCGCTGCTGCAGTTCCTGGCTGAGGAAATCGACGCTGGCCTGCTTGCGCGTTTCCGCATCCATGTCCACCACTGGCGATTGCGGCTGCCAGCGCCAGCGCACTGCGCGTTTCTGGCCTTGCGCATTGGTGAACCAGAAGCTGTTGACGCTGTTGAAGGTGGTGTCGGCCCAGCTGCTGGTCCACGGCGCCGTCTTGGCCCATTGCTGGAAGGCCTGTGCGCTGGGGTACTTCGCCAGCACCGCGGCCATCTTCTGCGGGTCGGGCTTGCCCGTGGCGGGGTCAGGGATGGAGGCGCGCGTCTGCTCGTAGAACGCCTCGGCGCTGGGCACGGCGAAGAACGGGAAGCTGTTCATTGCCATCCGCCATTCCTGGCCATCATCGCTGACCATCTGTACCGCGAGGCTGCGTACGCGTGCGGTGTTGTCGGCGCCGTAGGGGTCGCCGCCGCCGATCGACAGGCGGCCCATCACCGGCACACGGGCCTGCGAGAACACTCGCGCACTGGACAGGGTGGGAGCCTGCGCGCTGGGTTCGAACCAGCCGCTCACGCAGACGCCCTTGCTGTGCGCGCGGCGGAACCCGGGATGGGCCGGGCCGGTGGCCTCGATGGTGTCGGTGAAGCGTTGCGCGGTCAGGCGGTTGCCGATCCAACCGGCCAGCCAGGCAAAGGTCAGCGCGACCGTACCCAGGATGAGGGCGATCAGTGCGATCCAGAGCAGCGGCGAATGCGTGCGCGGTGCCCCCGGCGCCTGGCCGGCGCGGGTATAGCGGAAGAGCGACATGGTCGGGTTCCTGCCTTCACGGAGCGTGTGGGTGGTCGACCGACACATCCTCGCAGAACCCGGCCGCGGCCGAAATTCAATTTTTCGTCAGATTTGCCGGAGATACAGTGCCGACCATGGTCGGCACCCGCACCGGCATTGGTAGCGCCGGGCCATGCCCGGCGGCTCCATCAGGTGTAACGCGCCTTCAGCATCGCCCACGCCGAACGCAGCGCCAACGCTTCACCACCGGCCGGACGGCCCGGGCGTTCCCCATCGTTCCAGGCGTACACATCCAGATGCGCCCAACGCTGGCCGTCTTCCAGGAAACGCTCCAGGTACAGCGCAGCAGTGACCGAGCCGGCCATGCGCGAACCGGCATTGGCCAGGTCGGCGATGCCGCTGCTCAGGTAACGCAGGTAGGGGCGCCACAGCGGCATGCGCCAGACCGGGTCTCGGGTCGCGTCGCCGGCCTGCAGCCACTGCTGGGCCAGCGTGTCGTCGTTGCTGAAAAGTGCCGGCAGGTCAGGGCCCAGCGCGATGCGCGCCGCGCCGGTGAGGGTGGCGAAGTCCAGCACCAGGTCCGGCGTCTGTTCACCGGCGAAGGTCAGCGCATCGCACAGAATCACGCGGCCTTCGGCGTCGGTGTTGTCGATCTCCACGCTCAGGCCCTTGCGGGTGGCGATGACCTCGCCCGGACGGAATGCATCCGGACCGATCGCGTTTTCCACCGCCGGCACCAGCAGGGTCAGGCGCACCGGCAACTGCTGGGCCATCACCAGCCCGGCCAGGGCCAGTGCGTGCGCGGCGCCGCCCATGTCCTTCTTCATGTTGCGCATGCCGTCGGCCGGCTTGATGTCCAGGCCGCCGGTATCGAAGCACACGCCCTTGCCGACCAGCACCAGCGACGGGTCGGTTTCCCTGCCCCAACGCAGCACGACCAGGCGCGGCGCACGATGCGAGGCGCGGCCCACCGCGTGGATGGCCGGGAAGTTCTGCTTCAGCAGTTCATCACCGGTGATCGCCTCGACCTGCGCGCCATGCGCCTCGGCCAGGGCGCGAGCGGCGTCTTCCAGCTGCTGCGGGCCCATGTCTTCGGTCGGGGTGTTGACCCAGTCACGCACGCGCAGGCTGGCGGCGATCAGGTCGGCCACTTCGCCGGCCGGTGCGGCCACCAGCTGCGCCGGTGCACGGTTACGCTTGCGGTAGCGGTCGAAGCGGTAGCTGCCCAGGCCCCAGCCCAGTTGCAGCAGCGCCTGTTCGGTGGCCGGCAGGTCAGTAGCCAGCTGCCACACGCTGCCTTCGGGCAGGGCATGCGGAGCGTGCGCATAGCTGTAGGCATCGGCGCGATCGCCGACGCCGATCACCGCGCCTGCCAGGCCATCAATGCCCGGCAACAGGGCCGCGCTGTGCGCACTGGCGGTGAAGCCCTGCGAGGCCAGCCAGGCCTGGATGGCGGCCGGCTGGCCATCCTTCCAGGCGGCGAACTGCGCGCGGTCCAGCACGTACAGCGGTAGTGCCGCGGCGGTGTCGGCGGTGAAACCAGTGATCTCGCTCATGCGTCAGATGCTCCGGGGTACGGCGGCGTCGAGGTTGGTGTCCAACCAGTCGGCCAGACCGGTGAGGGTGTCGAACTGCAGGTCCGGCTGCAGTTTCGGATGGGTCCAGGTGGCTGCTTCGCGGTTGATCCAGCACCCGCGCAGGCCGGCGGCGATCGCCCCGGCCACGTCCATTTCGGCGTGGTCGCCGACGTGCAGTACCTGTGCCGGCGCCACACCCAGGCGGGTGCAGGCGGCGTGGAAGATGCTGGCCTCCGGCTTGGCGGCGCCGTGTTCGCGCGCGCCCAGCTGGAAGGCGAAATGATGGGCCAGGCCGATCCGCTCCAGGTCGGCATTGCCGTTGCTCAGCGCCGCCACCGGCACCCGGGCGGCGATCCGCGCCAGCGCGTCGATCGCATCGGGGTAGCACTCGACCTGGTTGCGCGCGGCGTAGAACACCTCATACGCCGGCTCCAGCAGATCCAGGCTGGCGCCACTGTTCTGCAACGCTTCGTGCAGGGTCAGCCGGCGCAGCGCGCTCAGGTCGTGGTGGAGATGCGGATGGGCGTGGTACAGCCGCTCGCGCACTTCGCGCATCGCAGCCACCGGGTACATCGCGGCGGTTGTGGGGCTGTGTTCGCACATCCACGCGTGCAGGACCTGGTCGATGCGGGCGCCGATCGGAGCGAACGGCCACAGCGTGTCGTCAAGGTCGAGGGTGATGGCTTGGACGGGGAAATTCACCCCGCCATTCTACCCCTGCCCGCGCGGGCTTTCATTCCAGCAGGCGTGCCCAGCCCTGCATGCCGTCCAGCCGCGCCAGCACCAGCTTGATGCAGACCAGCAACGGCACCGCCAGCAGCAGGCCGATCATGCCCCAGGCCCAGCCGAACACCATCAGCGCCAGGATCAGCACCAGCGGCGAGAGCTTCATGCGTCGGCCCAGCACGATCGGGGTCACCATCTGTCCTTCCAGGGTATGCAGGGCCAGGTAGGCAGCGGCCGGCAGCAAGGCCTGCAGCGGGTCGCGGAACTCCACGAAGCCCATCAGCAGCATCAGCGCCACGCCGATCAGCGGGCCCACATACGGGGCGAAGTTCAGCAGTGCAGCCACGGTGCCCCACAGCAACGCCTCCTGCAGGCCGATGCCGAACAGCATCAGCACACCCGCGAACACCAGGCCTACCAGCGTATTGATCACGCTGATGGTCAACACGTAGCGCGAGACCTCGCGCTCGATCGAACGCAGGATGTCACTGGTGAAGCGCTGCTGCTGGCGGTTCGGGAACAGGGCGATCGCTGCGCGCTGCAGGCTCTGCCCATAGATCATGAAGAACAGTGTGAGCAGCACCACTGCCAGCACCGAGGCGGCCAGCCGCGGTGCTCGGGTCAGCATGCGGTACGGGTCGTCCAGCTGGGTGCGGATCACCTGCACCTTGTGGTTGCTGTCACCGCCGGCCACGCGGGCGAAGTTTTCCGCCGCTTGGTTGGCCTGCTGCACCGGCTTGGTCAGGTCCTGCACCTGGCGGGCCACCTTGCGCAGCTGCTGTGGTGCTTCCTGTGCCCATTCCATGGCCGGGCCGATCAGCTGCACTGCCAGCGAACCGGTCACGCCCAGGCCGGCGCCGAGGATCAGCAGTGCACCCAGTGCACGCGGAATCCACAGCTTCTGCAGCAGGCGCAGGATCGGGTTGCCCACCAGCGCGAAGAACATCGCCAGCAGCACCGGCAGGATGATGTCCTGTGCCGCCCACAGCGTGTAGCCCACCGCCAGCGTAGCCAGCACCACCAGCGACATCGGCCCGCGCGGTCGCGAAGGCGTTGGCGGGGAGGCTTCGGGCGCGTCGGCGTCGACCGATGACGGGGACAGGAGGGACTCGCTCATCGACGCACCAACCGGGAAGGGGAACGCATTATCCGCCGGCCGCGATCGGCGCGGCGGATTCCATGGGTCACCGCTCGGACAGCTCGGTGGCCGCTTCGGCTGGCCGCGGCCCGCGCAGGTCCGGCTCCGGCTCCTGTCGTGGTGCCGGCGCCGGCCTGGTGCCGGCAGCGGACGTCGCCGCCTGTGCCTGTTCGCTGGCATCGTCGGCTTCTTCGGCCGCGTCGTCGGCAGATGCCGCGGCCTGCGCCGCCATCGCGGTGGCGAACGCCGCCTGTGCACTGGCAAACAGGTTGGACACCGAACCGACCATCTGCAGCCAACGGGCGCCGTTGACCTTGCCGGGCACCTCCAGCTTGCCGGCGATGAAGCCACCGGCGAGGCCGACCACCACGATGCGCAGTGGCGACCAGCCCTGGCGCCAGACCTGGCTGAGCGTGGACCAGTGATCCTGGGTCTCGCCCAGGCGCACGGTCACCACCTGTTCGCAGCGCTTTACCCGCCGCTGCAGCGCACCGAACTTCATGGCTTGCCCTCCGGCAACTGTACGCCCGCGTCGGGGTCATCTTCGCTGGGTTCATCGAACAGGCCCAGGCGGGACAGCTGGCGACGGGTGGCGTGCATGCCGGTGTGGTGGAAGAAGTAGGACACCCGCCAGATCGCATAGCCGGTGACGGCCAGGCTCAGCAGCGAGGTGATCAGCAGCGCCTGCAGCCAGCTCAGGCCCCAGCTCTGCAGCAGGGCGATAAGGGTGGCGGCCATCAGCAGCCAGGCCGAGGCACCGAATACGATCGCCACACCGGCCCAGGCCAATGCACGGCCAAACGCACTGCGCGCCAGCGCGAAGTCGGCCGAGGCCAGCCGCCGCAGTGAACGCACCGTGTGCTTGGCCGAATCGGCGGCGGCACGTCCGGCCGCGCCGACCTGGCGGATGCTCTCATCCAGCGGCGGGGTGGCCGCCGGATCAGGGGCTTGCGCGTTGTCTTCGCTCACGCCGCGGCTTACTTGTCGCTGCCGCGGGCCAGCTTGGCGATGATCCAGCCGGCCGCGAAGGCGACGCCGAACGAGGCCAGCGGACGTTCGCGGATCAGCTCGGCGGCGCTGTCGATCAGGTCCTTGCCCTTGTCCATCAGCGCATCGACCTGCTCCTTGGCGGCGGCACCGCCGAACTCGGCAGCGGCCAGACCGGACAGCGCGCTGTCAGACAGCTCAGCCTTGACGTTGGCCTTGCCGATGCGCAGTTCGTCGGTCGCTGCACCAGTGGCACCCTTGATCGCACCGCCTGCGGCACTGGCCGCCTGCTTCAGGTGGGAACCGGCTTCACCCAGGTGGTCCTTCAGGTTCTCGGTATTGGTGGGGCTCATCGAATCACTCCTGTTGCGATGGGGGAAACGGGGGTCGGCAGTGCCGACCTGGACTGACAGCAATAGCATTGCCGGGGTATAGGGGGTGTTACGGCAGGGCGATCAGCGCATCACGAGCTGGCCCTGCTGCTGGCCATTGTTGCGCAGTACGCGCAGGACCAGGGTTGGCGGGCGCTGCTGGAAGTTGGCACGCCAGCTGGCCAGATCGGCGAATTCACCCACCGTGGCATCGGTGATGATGTCGCCCTGCTGCAGGCCGTTGCTGGCTGCGCGGCTGCCGCGTTTGACCTCGCTGACCAGCACGCCGTTGGCGCCGGACTGGCGCAGCGATTCGGGCAGGTCGACGAAGGTGGCCCCGCCCAGGCGCGGGTCCAGGCTGTCGCCGGTGACCGCGCGGGCCTGCTCCTTCAGCGTAGCCTTGATCTGCAGCGGCTTGCCTTCGCGGCGGACTTCCAATGCCATCGTGCTGCCCACCGCCGCCAGGCCCTCCACGTTGTGCAGGGCTTCGGCGCTGTCCACGCGCTGGCCGTTGGCCGACACCACCACATCGCCCGGCTTCAGGCCCGCCGCCGCCGCGGCCGAACCAGCCAACACGCGGGTGACCAGCGCGCCGCGGGTTTCGCCCAGGCCCAAACCCTGGGCGATCTGCGCGGTCAGGTTCTGGCTTTCCACGCCGAGCGTGCCGCGCACCACCACGCCGTGCTTGACCAGCTGGTCGACCACGCTGCGCGCCAGGTTCGAAGGAATCGCCAGGCCAAGGCCGATGTTGCCGGCCATGCTGCCCTGCGGATTGAAGCTGGCGGTATTGATGCCGACCAGCTGGCCCTGCAGGTCGACCAGCGCACCGCCGGAGTTGCCCGGGTTGATCGACGCATCGGTCTGGATGAAGTTCTGGTAGCCCAACCCACGGATGCCGCTGCGGCCCACCGCCGAGACGATGCCGGAGGTGACCGTCTGGCTGAAGCCGAACGGGTTGCCGATGGCCACTACGAAGTCGCCCACGCGTAGCTGGTCGCTGTTGCCGAGCTTGATGTCGGTCAGGTTCTGCGCCGGGATGCGGATCAGCGCGATGTCGGTATCGCGGTCCGAACCGAGGAATTCGGCCTTGACCGTGCGTCCGTCGGCCAGTGTCACCTGCACGTCATCGGCGTTGTCGATGACGTGATGGTTGGTCAGCACCAGGCCTTCCTTGGCGTCGATGATCACGCCCGAGCCAAGCGATTCGTTGATGCGCTCCTGCGGGATGTCCGGGAACAGGCGGCGGAAGAACGGATCGTTGAAGAAGGGGTTGCGCACGCGCACCACCTGCTTGGTATTGACGCTGACCACGGCCGGCATCGCCTTCTCCAGCATCGGCGCCAGCGACGGCGCCGCCTGCCCGGCCACCGAGGCCGGCAACGCTGCGGTGGTCGGCAGCACCGCAGGCAACGGCGCGGCGTCGGCACGGTTGTCCAGGTGGGCATTGATGCCGGTGGCAACGAAGCCACCGAAGGCGGCGGCGATTGCGAGCGTGAGCAGGGTGGGAAGCGGTCGCATGGGAGTCGGTTCGCAGGCGGGAGTGGGGGCGGTTCGGCCCTACGGTAGAACAAGCTGAATGAGTCTGTCGCGAACTGGATAAATGCGCCATGAAAACCGGCTGCTCCGACGTGGGGCGTGCGGGTCGGCAACGGGGCGGTGGCGACACCGGGAGAGCGAGTTCGTGCGCCGCGGAAGTGCACCGCGTACCACGCTGACACAGGCCGATACTTGCGCAGTTCCGCGCAACCCGGTGCCGCAATGCGCCACAACGCTTGCCTGTCGCTGTAGTCAGGAAGATGCATGCAGGCGTGCACTGTCGCCGCGCACCCCGCACAGCGCAGCACTGAAAAAAAGGGGTTTCCTGCAAACCCAGGGTGTCGGTGAGAGTGGCGGGCTACACCATTGCTGTCGCAACAGATGCGATTGTCGGCGCGTGCCCCGTTCCACGATCGTCAATGTCGGTATAGCATCGCCCCGTTTTGATACTAAAGGCCCCCAGGAGGGCAACATGAGCAACGGTAATGGTAATGGTGTGTCGGTCGTGACCGACGCCGTCGAGAACGTCAAAGAAGTCGCCACCAACGTTGGCGAGACCATCGCCCACGCTGCCGAGGACGCAGTGAAGTCGGTCAAGAAGACCGTCAAGCGCGCGACCAAGGCTGCCGGTACCCGCGTTGCCAAGGCCAAGAAGGCCGTGGCCAAGGTCGAGAAGACCGTTGCCAAGAAGGCCGAGAAGGCTGCCAAGTCGGTCGGCAAGACCGTTGCCAAGGCAAAGCAGAAGCTGGAAGCGGCCAAGAAGAACGCCAAGGCCGAAGCTGCTGCCCTGAAGAAGGAAGTGGCCAAGAAGAAGGCGGCTGCAGGCAAGGCCGTGACCAAGAAGGCGGCCGCCGCCAAGAAGACCACCAAGGCCGCCACCAAGGCTGCCGGCAAGAAGGTCGCTACCGTGAAGAAGGCCGCTACCAAGAAGGCTGCCGTCGCGAAGAAGACCGTTGCCAAGAAGACCGCGGCCGCCAAGAAGGTGGTCGGCAAGAAGGTCGCCACCGCCAAGAAGGCTGTGGCCAAGAAGACCGTCGCCGCCAAGAAGGTCGCCGGCAAGAAGGTCGTGGCTGCGAAGAAGGTTGTCGGCAAGAAGGTTGCCGCCACCAAGAAGGTCGTGGCCAAGAAGACCGTCGCTGCCAAGAAGGTCGCCGGCAAGAAGACCGCCGCCGCCAAGAAGGTTGTCGGCAAGAAGGTTGCTGCTACCAGGAAGGTCGCCACCAAGAAGACCGCTGCTGCCAAGAAGGTTGTCGGCAAGAAGGTTGCCGCGACCAAGAAGGTTGTCGCCAAGAAGGCTGCACCGCTGAAGAAGGTCGCCGCCAAGAAGGCTCCGGCCAAGAAGGCTGCCGTCAAGAAGGCCCCGGCCAAGGCCGTGCGCAAGGTCGCCAAGCGCAAGTAATCGCGCCGTGACCGAAGGCCCTGCCACCCACCGGGTGGTGGGGCCTTTCGCATTCATGGGACACGGTCTGGGGCAAGATGCAGGTTCTTCCTGCCGGAGCCCGACCATGCGCGGTATCGACTTCAGTTCCTGGCAGGGCGTGCTGTCCACGTTGGCCGGCCTGGTCCTGATCACCCTGCTGGGCGTGGGTATCCGCCTGCTGGTGATGCAGACCCTGCAGCAGCGCCGTGAGCGTGAGAACCGGCAGATCAACGAACGCCTGCGCACGCTGATGGCGGCCTACAAGACCCTGGGAGGCTCGTTCACCGGTGAACTCGGTGTCGATCCCAGCCACCGTCGCGACCTGCGCCAGCGCGAAGATGCCGAAGGCATCGCCGAACCGCGCTCGGACCGCGCGCGGCGCATCCGTGATGCGGTTGAAGCGGCGCTGTCGGACATCCTGCTGCTGGGCACCGACGAACAGGTGCGGCTGGCTGCGCGCGCTGCCAACGAACTCGCGCAGGGGCGGCCGGTGCACACCCACGAGCTGGTGATCTCGCTGCGCGACTTCGTGCGTGAAGCGCTGGACCTGGCCCCGATCCCGTCCGACCTGCAGATTCCACGCCAGGGCCCGACCCGGCCCGTTGCCGGCGCCGGCAAGAACCGCAACGAGGGCGATGCCAAGGCAGGCCGTACCGGAGGCGGCGGAGGAGGCGGTGGCGGGATGGGAGCCGGCATGGGCCTCGGCGCCGGCGCCGCACTGGGCGCCGGCCATGCGGCGTCCGCTGACGAGGCGGACGCGCGCTGAGCGCGTCCACCCGGTTCAGCACTTCGTTCAGCGCTTCAGCTCGTAGATCGGCACGAAGCCGCCGTAGATCATCCGCGCGCCGTCGAACGGCATCGGATTCTTCGCTGGATCAAACCGCGGGTCTTCCATCATCTTTGCCATGCCCGCGTCGCGGGTCGGCTTGTCCGGCCATTCGATCCAGGAAAACACCACCGTCTCATCCGGCGTGGCTTTCACCGCGCCGAAGAAGTCGGTGGTCTTGCCGTGCGGCACGTCATCGCCCCAGCACTCGACCACGCGCAGCGCACCGAATTCGATGAAAACGGGATCACCCGTGCGAGCGTGTGCGAGGAACTTCTCCTTGTTGGCGCTGGGCACTGCCAGCACGAAACCATCGATGTAGCTCATAGCCTTTCTCCGGGATGGACCGTGCCGCATGCACGGCCTTCATGTGTTCGACGAACGGGGGCGACACGGATCGACACCCCGCTGACGCCTGTTCAGCGCGGGCCGCCGGGCAGCGGGGCCAGCACGGTGTCCGGCGGCTGCTGGCCGGACAGATGGCGCACGAAGTAGTCCCACATGCGATGCGTGTAGGTGGCGTCGTTGCGGAACAGCTCATGGTCCTGGCGCGCCAGGTACAGCAGGTCGTACTCGCGCTGGGCCTTGTTCAGGGCTGCGGCAAGCTGCAGGGTCAAGGCCGGTGGCGCGTTCTCGTCCAGCTCGCCATAGACCAGCAGCAGATGCCCGCGCAGGTTGCCGGCCAGTGCCGCATTGTCGAGCCCGGCAAACGGTGGTGGCGGGCCATCGGCCAGGGCTGTCGCCGCCTGCACACCGCCGAACAGCCGGTCCATGCCATGGACGGCCCCGCCATACATGCCCTGGAAGTTGTGGCTGCCGGCCGAGGCCACGCCCACCTTGTAGAACGCCGGATGGCGCAGCAGGGCGCGCGCCGCACTGTAGCCACCGAACGAATGCCCGTAGATGCCGACCCGCTGCAGGTCGATGCCGCGGTAGCGTTCGCCCAGCTGGCGCAGCGCGGCCACGTGGTCGTCCAGCTGTACATCGGCAGCGTGCAGGAAGCTGCTGTCATGGAAGGCCTTGTCACGGCCGCCGGTGCCGCGCGCATCGATGCTGACCACCACGAAACCCAGTTCGGCCAGGCTGGCGCGCGACACCGGATTCTGCGCCGAAACCGCCTCGGTGTAGGTCACTGGCGCATTGCTGATGAAGGAGCCGCCGTACATCGCATCGATCACCGGGAAACTGCCGTCATCGCGGTAGTCGCGAGGCAGGTAGACGGTGGCGAAGATCGGCGTGCGTCCATCGGCGGCCAGCAGCCGCTCGCGGCGTGGCGGGCGCCAGCCGGCAGCGACCACTGCGCGGGTATCGGCGTCCTCCAGCACCATCACTTCACGGCCGTCATCGCTGCCACGCAGCACCGTGCGTGGCGGCTGTGCAAGGTTGGACACCGTATCCACCAGATAGCCCCCGTGCGGCGACAGCGCCTGCGGCGCGCGGCCACCCCACAATGCGCCGGTCCCTGCATCGGCCAGATGGTCGTCGCCATCGGCGGCCAGGCGCTGCACCGGCCCGCCCTGCAGAGATACCCGGTACAGGCCGCGCACATAGGGATCGCCCCCCTCGACACCGCCAGCGCTGAAGTAGGCCCAACCGCCCGCGCTGTCCACACCGATCAGGTCACGCACGGCCCAGCGCCCACGGGTCAGCTGGCGCACCCGTTTGCCGTCGGACAGGCGTACCCGGTACAGGTGGCCCCAGCCATCGCGCTGCGAGTACCAGATCGCGGCATCCAGGCCAGGCAGGATCGCTACGGCTGGCCGGTTGTAGGCGTACAGATTGAGCTGCAGTCGGGTGTCGCTGGCTTCCTCCAGCACCGTGCGCAGCGCACCGCTGCCTGCATCGATTTCCACCAGGCGCAGCCGCCGTGGCACGCCGAAGTGGGCGATCGCCGCATACAGATGATCACCGTCCCAGCCGAGCACGCCGGCTTCGCTGAGAGTGTTCCAGCCCTCGGGCAAGGCAATCTCATGCTGCCGGCCACTGCGGGTATCGACCACATACAGGCCGTCACGCACCTGCTGCGCATCGCCCAGCAATCCCAGTTTCACCATGTGCACGCGTGGCCGCGCGCCGTTGGCCGGCGTGCTTTCCAGATAGGGGTAGTCCTGCAGCGCACGCTCGTCGTAGCGGATGCCAGCCACGTAGCGGCCATCGGGCGACCAGCTGGCGGCGAACGGCCGTGCCGGCATCCGGCCCTGGCGGCGCGGAATACCGCGCAGGGTGAAGTCGGGCAGCACGCCATACCCGTGGCCGGGTGCGCCGTCGGTGGTCAGCGCCCTCGGTGCCGTTCCGCGTCGCTGCAACCAGAGGTTGTGGTCGCGTACCTGCAGCCAGGCCTCGCCATCGGGCGAGGGCAATGCATCGGCTGGGGCGGCTGCAGACAGCGCCGGTGCGCACTGCCAACGCGGCCACAGGCAGTCGATGCCCGCGTCGCCGCCGAACTGCAGGCGCAGGCCATCGGCCAGCAGTTGCACGTTGGCCAGCCGCAGGTGCTGCCCGCTGGCACTCAGGGAGTCAGCCACGTGGTCCAGGGTGGCGGTGTCGAACAGGATCTGGCGGGTGGCCTGTACCGGATCGACCAGTACGCCCTGGCGCCGGCCGTGGATGTCTTCACGTTCGTACCAGAAGCGGCCGTCGTCCAGCCAGTTCGGCAGGATCGAGGCGTTGCGCAGCACACCGCGCAGATGACTGTCGTGCACGCGCTCGGCGCGCTGGTAGTCGGCGGGCTGCAACGGCTGTGCCGTCGCGCTGGAGAAGATGCCTGCGCATGCCAGTACGGCAGCGTACAACCGGAACTGCAGCGGGGCAGGCACGTGCAAGGCAACCTCCTGTTGCAATCGTCAATCGATCTGAAATGCACGCGCGCCGCGCGCGTATGCCAGACGCAGCCTGAATCAAGCCAAAAAATTCAGCAATGCGAAGACTGCTGTTTTCAGGGAGCGTTGTGGCGAATAACGGAGAATTTACATTCCCGATGCGATGGCGCCCTGGCGCTGCTGCACACCATAAGAAAGTAAAGGTGTACCCCCATGAAGAATTCGCTGATTGCTCTGGCCCTGGCCGCTGCCCTGCCGTTCACCGCCTCGGCTGCCGAGAACCTGTCCTACAACTACGCCGAGGCCGATTACGCCAAGACCGACGTTGACGGCATCAAGGCTGACGGCTGGGGCGTGAAGGGTTCCTACGGTTTCCTGCCGAACTTCCACGCCTTCGGCGAATACAGCCGTCAGGAAGTCGACCACACCAACATCAAGGTTGACCAGTGGAAGGTCGGTGCCGGCTACAACGTCGAAATCGCTCCGTCGACCGACTTCGTTGCCCGCGTTGCCTACCAGAAGTTCGACCGCAAGCACGGCCTGGACTTCAACGGCTACAGCGCTGAAGCCGGTATCCGTACCGCCTTCGGCGCCCACGCCGAGGTCTACGGCATGGTCGGCTACGAAGACTACGCCAAGAAGCACGGCGTCGACATCGACGGCCAGTGGTACGGCCGCCTGGGTGGTCAGGTCAAGCTGAACCAGAACTGGGGCCTGAACGGCGAGCTGAAGATGAACCGTCACGGCGACAAGGAATACACCGTCGGCCCGCGCTTCAGCTGGTAACTGCTGCCTCGGCGCGGATGCGCGCTGAAGAAGCCTCGGCAGGCCCGGCTCTTGCCGGGCCTGTTGCGTTGTGACGAACCGAAACGGCACCTGACCACACGCGCGGTGCCATTGCTGCGTTGCAATGAATTGGATTCCGCTGTCTCCAGCACCGACCTACGGTGGGCGTTCCGTATTGCTGGAGCTGCTGTGATGGCACCTGCTGCTGCTCTGTCTGCCGATCGGCCTTGCCGGGTGGCGCTGCTGGATCCGCACCCGGTATTGCGACTGGGCGTGGAAGTGCTGCTGCGCCAGCACAACGGTGTGCAGGTACGGGTGAGTCTTTCCAGCGAACAGCGCCTGCTGCGGCTGCTGGAGCGCAGTCCCACCTGCATCGACCTGCTGGTGTTCGACGCCTTGCCGATGGGCGACCTGGGTGATGGGGTGGCCTTGCTGCGCGTACTCTCGCAACGCTGGCCGACGCTGCCGGTGCTGGTGCTGTCGGCACACTGCAACGCCAGCGCGGTGACCACGACCATGCGCGCGGGTGCACGCGGTTTCCTGTCCAAATCGACGGCACCGGACATGCTCCTGCGCGCGGTCGATGTCGTGGCCCGGGGCGGGCGCTTCGTGCCGCCGGAGCTGCGTGCGGAGCTGAACCTGCCGGGCGCACGGCACGCCCCCACGCCGACACTGGCACCGCTCAGCCAGCGCGAGCGCGAGGTGCTCGGTCTGGTGTTGAAGGGATTCAGCACCACCGAAATGGCGCTGCGCGCCGGCCGTTCGGCCAGCACCATCAGTTCGCAGAAAACGTCGGCCTATCGCAAGCTCGGCATCCGCGGCGACGGCGACCTGTTCCGCTTCCGCCACCTGCTCGAATGCGGTTGAGCGGAGTTACTCGCCCTGGTACTGCTTTTCTTCCACCAGCGCTGAGCCGGCCACGCGGTTGATCTCGTTCTTCACCTGCACGCGCTCGCCATTGGTGCCGTACACGCCACGCGCCAGCTGGATGAACGCGTCGTCGAATACCTGTGCCGCTTCCTTGTCGCGCAGCTGGTCCTGGATGTCCCACATGCGCTCGTTGATCGCCTTCAGCTGCTGCTTCAACGCGGCCAGTGCCGGCTGCGCCTGCAGCTGTTGCTGCAGCAGTGGCAGCAGGCCGTCCAGCTCGGTGCGCACGTTGGCCAGCTTGGTGGCCTCGTTGATGCGTTCAGCCTTGATCTCGAGAATGGTGATCTTGTCGATCAGCTCGCCGATCGATACCGGGGTCAGGATGGCGTCCACGCGGTTGGTTCCTGGAAACGAGGCGACATGATACCGCGCCGGCAAGCGCAGGCCCGGACCAATGGGATTTACGCCGAATTTGCGCTGCGGGCCGGGCAACACCCTCGATCCGTTACGGCCACTGCTTCGACACTGCCGTCCCGGCGGCGTGGCCGCCTTCGACGAGGAACACAGTGCAGTGAACAGCAAGGGGATGATGGCGGCGACGGTGGCCGCAGTGGCAGGCCTGCTCGGCGCGGGCAGCGCGCAGGCACAGGTGCAGGTGAGTGGCAGTGCGGCATTGACCACCGATTACGTGTGGCGCGGCAGTTCGCAGAGCGATGGTGACCCGGCGGTGCAGGCCGGCGCGAAGGTCGCGATCGCGTCGGGCTGGTATGCCAGCGCGTGGGGCTCCAACGTCTCGTTCACGCCGGACAATGGCGCGCACAGCGAGTTCGACCTGGTCGCCGGCTGGTCTGGTGCACTGGCCCCGGACTGGACGCTGGATGCGAACCTGACCCGCTACCTGTACCCGGGCACCGGCCGCACGCTGGATTGGACCGAGCTCAACACTACGCTGACCTGGAAGCAGCGCGCCTGGCTGCAGGTCGCGCATTCCAACGACGCACTGGCCGGCGGCCATCGCGGTACCTATGCCCAGCTGGGCGTGCGCGTGCCGCTGCACGAGCGCTTCCGGCTGGAAGCTGCGGTGGGCCGGTACTGGTTGGCCAACGCGCAGGGGCCGGACTACCTGCATGGCCAGCTCAGCGCGATCGCGACGCTGACGCCGGCATGGGAACTGCGCGCCACCGTGCATGACACCGACAGTGCGGCCAAGCGCCTGTTCCCGGGCAACGCCGGCGGTCGCTGGGAACTGGCGTTGCAGGGCAGCTTCTAGTTGGCCGCCGCCTGGCGCGCACGCAGCGCGCCGGGCAACCACAGCAGCAGGGCCAGTACGGCCACCGCCGTACCGGCCACGCACACGCCGGTCCAGCCGAAGTGCTGGTACACCTGCGCCGACAGCAGCGAGCCCAGCGACCCCCCGATGAAGTAGCCGGTCATGTAGCCAGCGTTGAGGCGATTGCGCGCGGCGGGTTGCAACGCATAGATCAGGTTCTGGTTGCTGACATGCAGCAGCTGCGCGGCAAGGTCGAGCACGACCACGCCCACCAGCAGTGCCATCAGCGAATGTGCCGACAGGCCCAGCGGAAGCCATGACAGCAGCAACAGCACCAGCGCGATGGCGGTGGCGCGACCGGTCTGGCCGCGGTCGGACATGCGACCGGCCAGGCCGGCGGCCAGTGTGCCGGCCGCACCCACCAGCCCGAACAGACCGATGCTGGCATCGCTGTATGCATACGGTGGCTGTGCCAGCAGGAAGGCGAGCGGGGTCCAGAAGATCGCGAACATGGCGAAGCTGCAGGCGCCCAGCAGGGTACGTTGGCGCAGGACCGGTTCCTGCACGAACAGCACGCCGATCGAGCGCAGCAGCGCGAAATAGCCGAGTCCTGCGCTGTGGTGGAAGCGCGGCAAGCCGCGTTGCAGGGCCAGTGCAGTCAGTACCAGGGTGGCGGCGGCGATCGCATAGACCAGGCGCCAGTCGCCCAGACTCGAAAGCAGGCCCGCCACGGTGCGCGCGAGCAGGATGCCCAGCAGCAGGCCACTCATCAGCGTGCCGACCACGCGGCCGCGATGTTCCGGCGCCGCCAGGGTGGCCGCGAAAGGCACCAGCACCTGTGCCACCACCGAGAACAACCCGGTGATGGCGGTCCCCACCAGCAGCCAGGCCAGCGAAGGTGCACAGGCACTGATCACCAGGCCGCCGGCCGACAGCAGGCTCATCACCACGATCAGTCGGCGTCGTTCAAACAGATCGCCCAGCGGTACCAGCAGGATCAGGCCTGCGGCGTAGCTCAGCTGTGCGGCAGTGACCACCATGCCGACCTGGCCGAACGGCACGCCGAAGGCGTCGGCAATGGTGTGCAACAGAGGCTGCGCGTAGTAGTTGCTGGCGACGGCCACGCCGGTGGCGACGGACATCAGCAGGACCTGCCAGCGGTGCAGCGGGGGGAGGGAGGGGCTCACACGGTGTTCCAGAAAGCGGGGTGCACAGTGTCGACCTGCTACAGGCATGATGGAAATGAATCATCATCATCCCTGTCATCTGAAATCGAGATGGTCGCATGAACCTCAAACAGCTCGAGTTTGCCGTCGCCCTGGCCGAGGAGGGCAACTTCACCCGTGCGGCCGAACGCTGCCACGTGGTGCAGTCCGCGCTCAGCCACCAGATCGCCCATCTGGAACAGGAACTGGGGACGCCGTTGTTCGAGCGCCTGCCACGCCAGGTAAGGGCCACCGCCGCCGGCGAGGTCGTGCTGATGCACGCGCGGCAGGTGCTGGCCAGCCTGCGTCACCTGCGTGCCGAGGTGGCCGCGGTCAGTGGGGATGTCCGCGGATTGCTGGCGATCGGGCAGATTTCCTCGCTCACCGATATCGACGTAGTGGCGATGCTGGCGGCCTTCCAGCAGGTTCACCCGCAGGTGGAGTTCCAGTTGCGCGTGGACAAGAGCGAGGACCTGATCGCGCAGGTGCAGTCGCGCGCGCTGGATGTGGCTCTGGTCGGACTGGCACCTTCGGCGGGCCTGGAGGGCGTCTGTCACCAGATGCTGCAGGAAGAGGATCTGGTGGCGGTGCTGGCGCCGTCGCACCGGCTGGCCAGGCGCAAGCGCCTGCCACTGGCTGCCTTGCAGGATGAGGCGCTGGTCGACTTCCCGCGCGGCACGGGCGCTCGCCGTCAGACCGATGATGCCTTTGCTGCGGCTGGCCTGCCGCACGTGGTGCGCTTTGAGGTCAACCTGATGGAACTGGTGGAGCGTTTCGTCCGCCATGGGCTGGCGGTCGGCATCGTGCCGGTGTTGATCGCCGAAGGCTTCGAAGGGGTGGTGCGGATCCCGCTGCAGCCGACTCCGACCCGGCGCGTGCACCTGGTCTGGCAGCGGGTGCCGACCCCGGCCGCACGCGCCTTCGTCGAGGCCGTGCTCAGCCGCGCAGGCGCAGGCTCAGGCCCTTGAGGAAATTGCGCAGCATCTGGTCCAGGCAGCGCCGGTAGTTGGTGTGCCCGGGCTGGCGGAACAGGGCGCCGAGTTCCGACTTGGACACGTTGAAACCGGCGTTGGCGAAGATCTCCATCAGGTCCACATCGCGCAGCTGGAAGGCCACGCGCAGCTTCTTCAGCACCAGATTGTTGTCGATGCGGGTTTCCACCGCGCGCTGTGGCTGGCTTTCGTCGCGACCGCGCAGGTGCACGATCAGCCCGTCGAGGAAGTGCGCCAGCGCGCTGTCGTTCATCGCCTCGAAGCCGGCTTCATCCTCGCGGTACAGCCAGGCTTTCACCTGCTCGGTATCCACGGCGAAGGCCGGATCGGCCAGCTGGCACAGGGTCACCACGTGGTGGTCACCCAGGTCCAGGGAGTAGCGCACGCTGCGCAGCACATCGTTGTTGATCATGGCCCATTGTACCGGTCGCCCTGTAGCTGGGGTCAGATCCCTTTGCTGCAGGCAAAGGGATCTGACCCCGGGATCTGGCCGATCCGGCAACACGGGTGCAGGCCGACGGTGCCAGAATGGGGGTCTGGTTTCCCCTGGAGTTGCCTGATGCCCCGCACTGTCCTGATTACCGGCGCCACCTCCGGCTTCGGCGCCGCTGCCGTCCACCGCTTCGCCCAGGCGGGCTGGAAGGTGATCGCCACCGGCCGTCGCGGCGAACGCCTGCAGCCGCTGGTCGAGCGCTATGGCAAGGATGTGGTGCATGCCGCGGTCTTCGACATCCGCGACCCGGTGGCGATGGAAGCAGCGCTGCTGGCGCTGCCGCCGGCCTTCGGCGACATCGATCTGCTGGTCAACAACGCCGGCCTGGCGCAGGGCACCGCGCCGGCGCAGGGCGCCAAGCTGTCGGACTGGACCACGATGATCGACACCAACATCACCGCGCTGGTGACCCTGACCCACCACCTGCTGCCGCAGCTTGTGGAGCGCAAGGGCGCAATCATCAACATTTCCTCGGTGGCGGGCGTCTACCCGTACCCGGGCGGCAACGCCTACGGTGGTACCAAGGCCTTCGTCAGCCAGTTCTCGCTGGGCCTGCGTTCGGACCTGCACGGCACCGGCGTGCGCGTGACCACGATCGAGCCGGGCATGGCCGAGACCGAGTTCACCGTGGTGCGTACCCACGGCGACCAGAATGCGTCGGACAAGCTGTACAACGGTGCCAACCCGATGACCGCCGAGGACATCGCCGAACAGATCTTCTGGGTGGCGACGTTGCCCCCGCACCTGAACATCAATCGCCTGGAACTGATGCCGGTCAGCCAGTCGTTCGCCGGGTTCCAGGTGGCCCGCGAAGGCTGACGGCCCCGTGTAGCGTCGAGCTTGCTCCACTGGGGCCGCAAACGGCAGTCGAGCAAGCTCGACGCTACGAAACAAAAAAAGCCGGGCAATGCCCGGCTTTTTCCGTTGTCAGGCCCGAACGATCACTGCGCCTTGATCGCCATCGCCTGCAGGCCGGTGCCATCCAGCTTCTGCTTGGCTTCGGACAGTTCGCCTGCGCTGCCGTACGGCCCCATGCGCACGCGGTACACCGTCTTGCCGTTGATCTGTGCCGACTCCACACGTGCCGCCAGGCCCATCATCGCCAGCTTGGCCTTGGTCGCCTCGGCATCGCCGGAGGCACCGAAGGCGCCGGCCTGCAGGATGTAGCGGGCGTTGTCGGCGGCAGCCGGTGCGGCAGTGGCGGCCGTCGTCGCGGCTGTGGCGGGAGCGGTTTCCGCACGCGATGGCGAGGTCGCGGCGGCGGTGCCGGTCGCGGCCGGCGCGGTGTTGGCCACTGGCGTCGCCGCCGCCGGGCGCTCGCTCAGCGGCGCAGGCAGCGGACGGCTGGTGGCGGTCACCGGCGCAGTGCTGGCCACGCTGGCGGTCGCCGTCGGTGCCGGGGTGGTGGCCGCCGACGCCGGTACCGGCTTGCCTTCCAGGGCGGCCTGCGCGCGTTGCGCCTCGGCCTTGGCCCGGCGCTGGTCCTCGGCACGCGCGCTTGCGGCCAGCTCGGCGTCGGACATTTCCACTTCCTTGCCCGGCAGCAGCGTGTAGAAGTCGTACTGGGTGGCGGCCGGCTTTTCCGGTTCTGCAGGCTTCGGCGTGGCCGGCTGCGCGGCCGGTTGGGCGCCGACATCACTGTCGGCATCAGCGACCGGGGCCGGCTGCGCGTTCGGATTCGGCTGCGGTCCGGCGCGCAGGAAGCCATCGCCTTCGCCCTTGAACAGGTTCGGCGCCGCCAGGAACACCACGGCCGCGATCGCCACGCCGGCGACCAGCCACACCCATCCGGGTGTGCCCTGGCTGCCGCTGTTGCGTCGTGCCTGGCTTTTGCCGCGTCGTGCTGCCATGTGTACTGCGTCTCCTGATGCTTACATTTTTTCCGGGGCGCTGACGCCCAGGAGTTCGAGGCCGTTGGCCAGCACCTGACGTGCCGCGCAGGCCAGGGTCAGCTTGGCGTTGCGGTCGGCGCTGTCGTCCACCAGCACTGGCGTCCCGTGATACCACGTGTGGAACGCATGCGCCAATTCACGCAGGTACTGCGCCACCAGGTGCGGCTCCAGCGCCACGCCGGCCGTTTCCACCACTTCCGGATACCGCGAGATCTCGTTCATCAGTACCAGCGAGGCGTCGTCGCCCAGGCGGCCGAGGTTGGCCAGGCCGTTGCCCTGTTCGTACACCAGGCCCTTTTCCTGCGCCTGGCGCAGCAGGCTGCAGACACGGGCGTGCGCATACTGCACGTAGAACACGGGGTTGTCGTTGCTCTGCTGGCGGGCCAGGTCGATGTCGAAGGTCAGCTGCGAATCGGGCTTGCGCGCGATCAGGAACCAACGGGTGGCATCGCGGCCGGCCTCTTCGATCAGGTCGCGCAGCGTGAAGTAGCTGCCGGCACGCTTGGACAGCTTCACTTCCTCGCCGCCGCGCATGACGGTGACCATCTGGTGCAGCACGTATTCCGGCCAGCCCTGCGGAATGCCCACTTCCATCGCCTGCAGGCCGGCGCGCACGCGCGCCAGCGAGCCGTGGTGGTCGGCGCCCAGCTCGGTGATCGCGCGCTCGTAGCCGCGCTGCCACTTGGACAGGTGATAGGCCACGTCCGGCACGAAGTAGGTGAAGGTGCCGTCGGACTTGCGCATCACGCGGTCCTTGTCGTCACCGAAGTCGGTGCTGCGCAGCCACAGTGCGCCGCCCTCCTCGTAGGTATGACCGGAGGCCTGCAGCTTGGCCACGGCTTCGGCGACCTTGCCGTCGGCGTACAGCGAGCTTTCCAGGAAATAGATGTCGAAGTCGACGCCGAACGCGGCCAGGTCCAGGTTCTGCTCGTTGCGCAGGTAGGCCACCGCGAAGCGACGGATCGCCTGCATGTCGTCCGGGTCCTTGGCGCCGATCACGAGGGTGCCTTCCAGGTCGACGCTGGCGCCGGCCATGTAGGCGCGACCGACGTCGGCGATGTACTCGCCGCGGTAGCCGCCTTCCGGCCAGCCATCCTGGTCCGGGGCGATGCCCTTCACGCGGGCCTGGACCGACAGCGCCAGGTTTTCGATCTGCACGCCGGCGTCGTTGTAATAGAACTCACGCTTGGCGTTCCAGCCATTGGCGTCGAGCACGCGGGCCACGCAGTCACCGATCGCCGCGGCGCGGCCATGGCCGACATGCAACGGGCCGGTCGGGTTGGCCGACACGTACTCCACGCCCACCGTGCGGCCATTGCCGGACAGGTTGCGGCCGTAGTCGTGGGCGGCCTTGATCACCGACACGGTTTCGCGCTGGTAGGCGGCCGGGGCCAGGTGGAAGTTGATGAAGCCGGGGCCGGCGATCTCGACCTTGCTGACGTCCTCGCTGCGCGGCAGCGCCTCGACCAGCGCCTGGGCCAGTGCGCGCGGATTGCTGCGCGCGGCCTTGGCCAGCAGCATGGCGGCATTGGTGGCGAAGTCGCCATGGTCGCGGGTCTTCGGGCGCTCGACCACGAAGTCCGGCGGCAGGGAGTCGGCGGGCAGGGTGCCATTGGCGCGCAAGGCTTCGATGCCTTGGCTGATCAGGGCGCGGAGGAGATTTTTCACGAGGCCTGCTGTGAGAATGAGCGGCGGAATCGCCCATTTTAGCGCAGATGCCCGCGCCCACGCTGACCAGAACATGCCTGCGGGGACGCCTGCCCGCCCCCAACCGGGGGCAATCAGCCGAACAGGCGCGGCTGGGGCTGCGCCAGCAGGCCCCGTTCAGCAAACGAAACGGGGCGCCCCTCGCCCACCACGAAGTGGTCCAGCAGGCGTACATCCACCAGGGCCAGCGCCTGCTGCAGTTCATCGGTGATGCGGGTATCGGCGCCGGAGGGCTCCGGGTCGCCGGAGGGGTGGTTGTGGCTGAGGATCACCGCCGCGGCGTTGTGCAGCAGGGCGCGGCGCACCACCTCCCGGGGGTAGACCGGGGCGGCATTGATGGTGCCCTGGAACAGTTCCTCGCAGGCGATCAGGCGATGGCGGTTGTCCAGGAACAGGACCATGAAGATCTCGCGGGCCTGGCCGCGCAGGCGATGCTGCAGGTAGCGGCCGACCGCGCCAGGATTGTCGCCGACCGCCTCACCGTGCTGCAGCTCGGCGGCCAGATAGCGCTGGGCCAGCTCCAGCCCGGCGGCCAGGGTGCAGCTGCGGGCCGGACCCAGCCCTGGCAGGCGGGCCAGCTCGCGGGCAGGACGGTCCAGCAGCACCCGCAGCGGGCCGTGTGCCTGCAGCAGGTCGCGCGCGGCCTGTACCGCGTCGCGGCCGCCGAAGCCTGAGCCGAGGAACAGCGCCAGCAGTTCGGCGTCGGACAGCGTGGCGGGGCCGCGCGCGATCAGTTTCTCGCGGGGACGTTCCTGTTCGGGCCAGTCATGGATGGGCATGCCTGCATCATCGCCAGCCGGCGCGATGCTTCCCATCGGGGCATGACGCATGCCGGGGTAAGCCCAGGCCTCAGCTGCGTCGCGACTGCAGATAGGCGAACAGTTCCTGGTTGGTCTGCAGACCCAGCTTGCGCTTGGCCTCGGCCTTCTGCCGGCTGATCGTCTTCGGGCTGCGCCCGCAGTGGACGGCAATGGCGTTTACTTTCAGGCCGGCGGCCAGCAGCTCCAGCACTTCCTGCTCGCGCGCCGACAATGCTGCCGGTTCGCGCGCGAACATCAGATCGCGCGCCTGCAGATGGTGGCGCAGCTGCTGCGAGACGAACACATGACCGGCCATGGCCGCGTGCAGTGCCTGTGGCAGCTCGCCGAAATCGGCGCATTTGTCGACCAGGCCGCTGACACCTTCGCGCAGCAGCCCGTCGAGCAGCCCGGGATGGCGGGCGCCGGTCAGTACCACCACCGGCAGGCCTGGATGGCGAGCCTGTAGTTGGCCGATCAATTCCGGTCCATCCGGGCCGGCGCCGGGCATGGACAGGTCGGTCAGTACCGCGTCGCAGCTGTGGTGCTGCACCAGCTGCAGCAGCTGGGCGCCGTCGCGCGCGCTGCCCACGACATCCATCAGATGGGTCTGCAGCACGATGCGGATGCCGTGCAGGACGACGGGATGGTCGTCGGCGATGATGATGCGCGGATGCACGCGGAATCCTCGGGAAGCGAAGCGGCGCACCTGTGGTGGCCAACGTTGATTCTGCAAACGTGATCGGGAGACAGGTATAGGAAAGATCCGAATCGCCGTGCCTTGAACCCCTGAAGCGCTGTGGCGCAAGTCCCATCTGCTGATAGCCGCCGGCTATGTGCACTGTGCACCGGGACATTACCGACCATCGGGTAAGCTAGCGCCCTCGTTTGCACAGGAATTCCAGGTGGCTGACTCCCCCAACGCTTCTCCCGCGCCCTCCCGCGCGCTGGAAGGTCAGAAACTGCTGTTGTGCGTCGGAGGCGGGATCGCGGCCTACAAGAGCCTGGAGCTGGTGCGGCGCCTGCGCGACGCCGGTGCCCAGGTACAGGTGGCGATGACCGCCGGTGCCCAGCAGTTTGTCACCCCCCTCAGCTTCCAGGCCCTGTCCGGCCAGCCGACCCGCACCACGTTGTGGGACAGCGCCGCCGAACAGGCCATGGGCCACATCGAGCTGGCCCGCTGGGCCGACCGTATCGTGGTCGCGCCGGGCACCGCCGACCTGCTGGCACGGCTGGCCCAGGGCCATGCCGATGACCTGGTCAGCACCCTGTGCCTGGCCAGCACCGCGCCGCTGACGATCTGCCCGGCGATGAACCATCGCATGTGGTTGCATCCGGCCACCCAGGCCAACATCGCCCTGCTGCGCCAGCGTGGTGCGCAGGTGATCGGTCCGGTTGACGGTCCGCTTGCCGAAGGTGAGTCCGGTCCCGGCCGACTGGCCGAGCCGGGCGATATCGTTGCCGCGCTGGCCGCCCATGGCGCTGCCGCGGTGCCGGCTGCCGCGCCGGAAGCCCGTGCGCTGCAGGGGCTGCGCCTGCTGATCAGCGCCGGCCCCACCTATGAAGACATTGATCCGGTCCGCTATGTCGGTAACCGCAGCAGCGGCAAGATGGGCTTCGCCCTGGCCGCTGCTGCTGCGTCGTTGGGCGCGCAGGTGGTGCTGGTCAGCGGCCCGGTGCAGCTGGCAACGCCGCCGGGCGTGCAGCGCATCGATGTGCGTTCGGCCGCGCAGATGCGCGATGCCGTGCTGAAGGCGCTGCCGGCCGACATCTATATCGGTGCCGCTGCGGTGTCCGATTACACGCCGCGCCAGGTTGCCGCGCAGAAGCTGAAGAAGACTGCCGACAGCCAGTCGCTGGTGATCGAGCTGGTGCGTACGCCGGACATCCTCGCCGAGGTCGCTGCGCAGACGCAGTCGCTGAAGCTGGTGGTCGGTTTCGCCGCCGAGACCCACGACGTGGAGAAATACGCACGCGGCAAGCTGCTCGACAAGCGCCTGGACCTGGTGATCGCCAACCAGGTCGGCATCAGTGGCGGCGGGTTCGAGAGCGACAACAATGCCGCCACTGCCTTCTGGCAGGACGGCGAACAGGTATTCCCGGCCACCTCCAAGCGCGAGCTGGCCGAACAACTGCTGGCGCTGATCGCGCGGAGACTCCAAGCATGACCCAGGCTTTCACTTCCCAACCGCTGCAGGTCAAGCTGCTCGATCCGCGCTTCGGCGACAGCTGGCCACTGCCGGCCTATGCCACTGAAGCCAGCGCCGGCATGGACCTGCGCGCGGCGCTGGATACCGCGTTGACCCTGCAGCCGGGCGACACCGCGCTGGTCCCCAGTGGGCTGGCGATCCATATCGGCGATCCGCACCTGTGTGCAGTGATCCTGCCGCGTTCGGGGCTGGGCCATCGCCACGGCATCGTGCTCGGCAACGGCACCGGCCTGATCGATGCCGATTACCAGGGGCCGCTGCTGATCAGCGTCTGGAACCGCGGCCGAGAGGCCTTCACCATCGAGCCGGGCGACCGCATCGCGCAGCTGGTTGTCGTCCCGATCGCCCGCGTGAGCCTGCAGGTGGTGGATACTTTCACCGACAGCGTGCGGGGCGCGGGTGGATTCGGCCACACCGGGGTGCGTTGACAGGGGACATCGATGAGCGGCATCGGGGAAGGACAGCGGGGACGGTCGTTGGGTCGCAGTGCACCTCTACTGGGGGTGCTGCTGATTCTGTTGGCCGGCTGGTTCGGATGGAGCGCGGTGCAGCAATGGCGGCAGGAGGCCAACGGGCAGGCGCTGGAACAAGCGCGTGACCAGGCGGTGCAGGGCCTGCAGCAGGCGGCTGCAGGCCAGTTGCAGCAGTTGCAGCAACAGTTGAAGAAGGAGCGCGTGCAGCAGGCGTTGCAGGCTGGCGACGCCGCTGCGGCGGCGCTGGCCGTGCGCGAAAGCTGGACCGGCGTGGAGCAGGTCGAAGTGCTGACCGCCGATCTGGCCGCTGCCTATGCCGATCCGGCCACCTTCGGTTACGCCCGCCTGGCACTGCTGGAGGCAGCATTGGCCGAGGCCAAGCCCAGCGTGAGGGTCGTGCGTGATGGTGGAGGCAATCGCCTGGGCCTGGCTGCAGCGGTGCAGCTGGGCAGCCTGGGGCGGGCCGTGGTCTATGTCCGCCAGCCCTTGCTGCGGCTGACCTCGCCGCTGGACCAGGTCAGCGCACCGTCGGCTGGTTTCCTCGGCCTGCGCCAGGGTGGATTCGATCTGGTCAGCCAGGGCGACGCGAGCCTGGCCGAAAGCGCGGAAGCGCTGGCCCGCCCGATTCCGGGCACGCCGCTGCGGCTGGTGGCATCGGTACCGAACGTCGACGCCGGGCCACTGGGTCTGGGCGCGTTGGCCAGCGCCATTGTCGCGCTGCTGCTGGCGTTCATTGCTACATTGCTGGTGGTCGGTCGTGGCCGCCTGCCGAAGTCCCTGCCGTTGCCACGTCGCGCCGCCGCTGCCGAGGCCGATCATGGCCCGACCCTGAGCGAAAGCCTGCAGCAGGTACCACCACCGGTGGCCGCGATGACCAGCAGCGATGCCACACCCGCACCGCCGCCGGTACCGGCAGAAGAACTGGCGGCTGGCATCTTCCGTGCCTACGACATCCGCGGCGTGGTCGGCAGCGAATTGACGCCGAAGACCGCCGCGCTGATCGGCCAGGCGATCGGTACCGCGGCCCTGGAGCAGGGCCTGCGCGAGGTGGTGATCGGCCGTGATGGCCGGTTGTCCGGGCCGGAGCTTGCCGCCGGGCTGGCCGAGGGCCTGCGCCGCGCCGGCTGCGCAGTGATCGACATCGGCCTGGCGCCGACCCCGCTGGTGTACTACGCCGCCTTCCATCTGCGTACCGGCACCTGCGTGGCAGTCACCGGCAGCCACAACCCGCCCGAGTACAACGGCTTCAAGGTGGTCATCGGGGGCGAAACGCTGTCCGGTGACGCCATCACCGACCTTTACCAGCGCATCGTCGAGGGCCGCCTGGTGCAGGCGGCCGAGCCGGGCGACTACCAGCAGCGCGATGTCGGCGCCGACTACATCCAGCGCATTGCCGATGACGTGCAGCTGGACCGCCCGCTGAAGGTGGTGGCCGATGCCGGCAACGGTGTGGCCGGCGCGTTCGCGCCGCAGCTGCTGGAAGCGATCGGTGCCGAAGTCATCCCGCTGTACTGCGATGTCGATGGCACCTTCCCCAACCATCACCCCGACCCCAGCGAGCCGGCCAACCTGGAAGACCTGGTGCAGACGGTCAAGCGCTTTGGTGCCGACCTTGGCGTGGCCTTCGATGGCGACGGCGACCGCCTGGGCGTGGTCACCGGCGAAGGCAAGATCATCTATGCCGACCGCCTGCTGATGTTGTTCGCCGCCGATGTGCTGATGCGCAATCCGGGGGCGATGGTGATCTACGACGTGAAGTGCACCGGCAAGTTGTCCGACCACGTGCTGCGCAATGGCGGCAGCCCGCTGATGTGGAAGACCGGGCATTCGCTGATGAAGGCGAAGATGCGCGAAACCGATGCGGAACTGGCCGGCGAGATGAGCGGCCACTTCTTCTTCAAGGAACGCTGGTTCGGTTTCGATGATGGTTTGTACGCGGCGGCACGCCTGCTGGAGATCCTGGCCCAGCGCGAGGAAACCCCGGACGAGGTGCTGGCCGAGCTGCCGGAGATGGTGGCCACGCCGGAACTGAAGGTGCCGGTGGCCGAAGGAACCCCGCACGCGCTGGTGGCGATGCTGGTGGCGGCGGCGCAGTCGCCGGACAACCCGTACGTGGGCGGTCGGCTGTCGACCATCGATGGCCTGCGCGTGGACTTCGCCGATGGCTGGGGCCTGGTGCGTGCGTCCAACACCACGCCGGTGCTGGTGCTGCGTTTCGAGGGCAACGACGAGGCGGCGCTGGAACGCATCCAGGCGCTGTTCCGCAGCCAGCTGCAACCGGTGCTGGGCGACACCCCGCTGGGGTTCTGAGGGCGGGCCGGGCTGCGCCCGGCACCCACCGAATCAACATCAACATCAACAGCAGAAGCGGGCTATCCGTGGGATGGCGGGACGGTGCCGACCTTGGTCGACACGGTAGATCCACGCCGTGCGTGGATGCTCTTCCGAATTCAATGGACGTTCATCCCCGCACGGTGGGCGCCGACCGTTGGTCGGCACGCCTTCACCCCTTGAACCGCAAGCCCACGCCCGGTTCGGTGAACAGGTAGCGCGAATCCAGCGCCGAATCGCCCAGCTTGTGCCGCAGCTTGCCGACCAGGATGCGCAGGTAGTGGGTGTCGTGCTGGTGGGTCGGGCCCCAGATCTCCTGCAGGATCTGCGGCTGGGTCACCACGCGCCCGGCGTTGCGCAGCAGCAGCGACAGCAGCGCGTACTCCTTGCGGGTCAGCGCCACCGGCTCGCCATCGAGCGCCACTTCGCGGCGCACCAGATCCACACGCAGGTGGCCGTCGTCGAACACGGGAGGGGTGCCATCGGTTGGCACGCTGCGGGTGCGCAGCAGCGCCCGCACCCGCGCCATCAGTTCCTGCGTCCCGAATGGCTTGGTCACATAGTCATTGGCCCCGGTATCGAGTGCGCGGACCTTCTCCGCCTCGCCGGCGCGCACGGTCAGCATGATCACCGGCACCTGGCTCCATTGCCGCAGCTGTTCCAGCACCTCGTGGCCCTCCATGTCCGGCAGGCCGATGTCCAGGATGACCAGATCCATGTCCTCGCTGGCCGCCAGCTGCAGGCCTTCCTGGCCGGTCGCCGCCTGCCGCACCAGGTAGCCCTGCGCGCGCAGGCTGATGTCCAGGAACCGGCGGATCTGGGTTTCATCGTCGATCACCAGCACGCGCGCGGCTGGCACGCTGGCATCAATCGGAGTCGGGCTCATCGTGGGAGGCTGGCTTGAGCAGGGGCAGGGTGATGCGGATCAGGGTACCGCGACCGTCGCGTCCGGGCAGCGCCTGTACGTTGCCGCCATGCGCGCCGATCATGCCCTGGCAGATGGTCAGGCCCAGGCCGGTGCCGTGGCGGCCGCGGTCGCCGCGTTCGACGCTGTAGAACATGTCGAAGATGCGCGCACGTTCGTCATCGGGAATACCCGGGCCGGCATCGATCACGTCGATGCGCAGCTGGCCGTCCAGCTCGCGCGCCTGCACCTGTACGGCAGCCTCGGGCGGAGAGAACTTGGCAGCGTTCTCCATCACGTTGAACACCGCCTGCTCAACCAGCGCCGGATGCACCCAGATCGGTGCCAGCGTGGCCGGAATGTCCAGCTCCAGCCGCACCTTCGGCTGGTAGCGCTGCAGGCGCCGCGCCGCTGAGCCGATCAGCTCGTCCACACCGATCCAGTCGCGGTTGATCTTCAGCCCTTCGTGGCCCAGACGGGTCATGTCCAGCAGGTTCTGGATGTAACGGTCCAGCCGCTCGCCCTCGACCAAGATGGTGTCCAGCAACGCGCGGCGGTCGGTGCTGTCCATCGCTTCGCCGTAACTGGCCAGGCTGTCGGCCGAGCCGATCATCGCCGCCAGCGGCGAGCGCAGGTCATGCGACACCGACGAGAGCAGGGCCGAGCGCAGCCGCTCGGTCTCGTTGCTCACGTGTGCCTGCTCCAGTTCGGCGACCAGCCGCGTGCGCAGCGCGGCCTGCGCGATGTCATCCACCATCGCCTCGGCCAGTTGGCGCTGCTCGGGCAGCAGGCGCGCCTGTGCGCCGGGCAGGTACAGGCCGGCCACGCCGATCGCGCGGTCCTCGCCATCCAGCAGCGGCAGGAACCACCACTGTGCACCGGCCAGGGTATCGGTGAAGCGGCCGCTGGACTGGCCGTGGCGCAATGCCCAGTCGGCGGCGGCCAGGTCGGTGTCGCCGGGCTGGCTGCGGCCGCCCGCGGCGGTGTCGGTGCCGATCCGCAGCCAGGCCGGCACGTCCATGGCCTGCTCCAGCGCCTGGCGTCCAGCCTGCGCCACTTCGCCATTGCCGGCCGCGCTGGCCAGCTGCCGGCCCAGCTGCTGGCGTGCACGCGCGTGGCGGTTGGCGGCACGCAGCGCGATCACCTGCATGCGCAGGCGCGAGGCCAGGCGTCCGGCTACCAGTGCCGCAGCCAGGAACAGGAATACGGTGATCACGCCCTGGCGCGCACCGATGGCGAAGGTGAAGCGAGGCGCGATGAACAGGAAGTTGTAGGCGAGGAAACACAGGATTGCCGCCATCACCGCCACGCTGGCGCGGGTGCGTGCAGCCACCAGCACCACCGCCACGATGAACACCATTGACAGGTCGGCCATGCCCACCCAGCGCTCGGCCAGCCACGCTACCGCGCACGCCAGCGCGGTGGCGATCAACGCCTGCACCGGCTCGTGGCTGATGCCGCGCATCGGTGGCCGCAGGCCCTCGCGGCGCGAGCGCGCACGTGCCTGCGGGGTGCTGATGATGGTGATCTCGTAATGTGCGCCGCGCTGGATCAGCTGTTGGGTCAGGGTTCGGTTGAACATCCGTGCCAGTGGACGCTCGCGGGTGCGGCCCAGTACCAGGGTCGACACGCCGTTGTGTGCGGCGTGATCGAGCAGGGCATCGGCGATGCTCGAGCCGTGCAGCAGTTCGGCATCGCCGCCCAGCCGCCGTGCCAGCGCGAACGCAGCATCGATCTCGCGCCGGGTCGCCTCATCCTGGCGCCGGCCCTGCACGGTCACCACGGTCCACGGCGCGTCGCGGCGTTCGGCGATGCGCCGTGCCACGCGCACCAGGTATTCGCTCTGGCCACCGCCGTCGATGGCCACCAGCACGCCACGGCGCAGCGGCAGATTGCCTTCGCCACGCGCGGCACGGGTTTCGCGCAGGCTGCTGTCGACGCGGTCGGCCGCCTCCTGCATGGCCAGTTCGCGCAGGGCGGTCAGGTTGGCCGGCGAGAAGAACGCCTGCAGTGCCTGCGCGGCCTGTTCGGGCACATAGACCTTGCCCTGCTGCAGGCGTGCGATCAGTTCGCGCGGCGGCAGGTCGACCAGCACGATGTCGTGCAGGCGGTCGAGCACGCCATCCGGTACGGTCTCGCTGACGCGTACGCCGGTGATGCGCATCACCACGTCGTTGAGGCTTTCCAGGTGCTGGATGTTGACCGTGGTCCAGACGTCGATGCCGGCGTCCAGCAGCTCCATCACATCCTGCCAGCGCCGCTCGTGGCGGCTGCCCGGTGCGTTGCGGTGGGCCAGTTCATCCACCAGCGCCAGCGCCGGATGCCGTGCCAGCACGGCATCCAGGTCCATCTCCTGCAGGGTATGGCCGTGGTAGTCCACCGCCTTCAGTGGCAGCTGCGGCAGGCCCTCCAGCAGGGCCTGGGTATCGGCGCGGCCATGGGTTTCCACCAGGCCGACCACCAGGTCGACGCCGCGGCGCAGCTGTTCCTGCGCGCGGGTCAGCATGGTGTAGGTCTTGCCCACGCCGGGCGCCGCGCCGAGGAAAACGGTCAGCTTGCCGCCGGCTTCGCGTTGCAGGCCTTCAACCAGGGCATCGGCCTGGCGGGTACGCAGGTCAGTCATGGCCGCCATTGTGCGCGCAGCTGGTGCAGTCCCGCATCACGGTGCCTTGGCCGCGTGGTCCAGCGCGAAGTTCAACGTCACCACGTTCACCCGCGGCTGGCCGAACACGCCCCATTGGCGACCTTCGGTATGCGCCTGCACCAGTGCCTGTACGCGTTCCACCGGCAGGCCGCGGGCCCGCGCCACACGCGCGATCTGCAGCTGGGCCGCTGCCGGCGACAGCTGCGGATCCAGCCCGCCGCCAGACTGGGTGACCAGGTCCGCCGGCACCTGCGCCGGCGCGACACCTTCGCGCGCGGCCACCGCAGCAGTGCTGGCGGCGACGCGCTCGGCCAGGGCCGGGTTGCTGCGCGCCATGTTGGAACCAGCCGCCGCCATCGGGTCGTAGTTGGCCGCCGACGGCCGCGCCTGGAAGTAGCCATCACTGCTGAACGGCTGCGACAGCCACACCGAGCCGCGCACCTGGCCGTTGGCATCGCGCAGCAGGCTGCCTTCGGCCTGGGTCGGGAACGCCAGGCCGGCAAAGCCGGTGGCGATGCCGGCGTAGACTGCACCAGCCAGCAGCAGGGTAGCCAGGCCCAGGCCGATCGCCGGGCGCCAGCTGGCGCCATCCTGCAGGCTGGCCACACGGGCCTCGGCCTTCTGTTCGCGCGGAAGGGAAGAAGAGGAGGAGACAGAACGGTTCATGCGCCGAATACCAGGACAAGAAGAAGGTCGATCACCTTGATCGCCGCGAACGGCAGCAGCACGCCGCCGAGGCCGTACACCAGCATGTTCCGGCGCAGCAGCGCGGTGGCGGTGGCCGGGCGGAAGCGCACGCCACGCAGGGCGAGCGGGATCAGGGCGGGAATCACCAGGGCATTGAAGATCAGCGCCGCCAGCACCGCATTGCGCGGGCTCGACAGCTGCATCACGTTCAATGCGGCCATGGCGGGAACGGCAGCGGCAAACAGCGCCGGCAGGATCGCGAAGTACTTGGACACGTCGTTGGCCAGCGAGAAGGTGGTCAGCGCGCCGCGGGTGATCAGCTGCTGCTTGCCCACTTCCACCACGGCCAACAGCTTGGCCGGGTCCGAATCCAGGTCGACCATGTTGCCGGCTTCCTTGGCCGCCTGCGTACCGGAGTTCATTGCCAGGCCGATATCGGCCTGGGCCAGTGCCGGGGCGTCGTTGGTGCCGTCGCCGACCATCGCCACCAGGCGGCCACCGGCCTGCTCCTGGCGGATGCGGGCCAGCTTGTCTTCCGGGCGTGCCTCGGCAATGTAGTCGTCGACACCGGCTTCGGCGGCGATGGCGGCGGCGGTCAGCGGGTTGTCACCGGTGATCATCACCGTGCGGATGCCCATCGCCCGCAGCTGCGCGAACTTCTCACGCATGCCGTGCTTGACCACGTCCGACAGCTCGATCACGCCCAGCACATGACGGCCCTCGGCCACCACCAGCGGGGTGGCGCCATTGCGCGCGACCTGGTCGACACGACCTGCCAGCTCGGCCGGCACGTTGCCGCCAAGCGCCTGCACATGGGCGCGGATGGCATCGGCGGCACCCTTGCGGATCTGCCGCCCGTGCTCCAGGTCGACGCCGGACATGCGGGTCTGTGCGCTGAAGGCCAGGTACTCGGCCTGGTCCGGCTCGGCAGTGGTACAGCCCTGCTCGCGTGCCAGGCGCACGATCGACTTGCCTTCCGGGGTCGGGTCGGCCAGCGAGGACAGCAACGCCGCTTCACGCAGCTGGCTGGCGTCGATGCCGGCCAACGGATGGAAGTGGCTGGCCTGGCGGTCGCCGTAGGTGATGGTGCCGGTCTTGTCCAGCAGCAGCACGTCGACGTCACCGGCCACTTCCACCGCCTTGCCCGACTTGGCCAGCACGTTGGCGGCCAGCGCACGGTTCATGCCGGCGATGCCGATGGCCGGCAGCAGGCCACCGATGGTGGTCGGGATCAGGCACACCAGCAGCGCGATCAGCAGCAGCGGATCGACCTTGACGCCGACCGCCGCACCGATCGCTGGCAGCGTCGCCACCACCACCAGGAAGGTCAGCGTCATCGCCGCCAGCAGCAGGGTCAGGGCGATCTCGTTCGGGGTCTTCTGCCGGTTGGCACCTTCCACCAGCGCGATCATCCGGTCCAGGAAGCTGTGGCCGGGCTCGGCGGTCACCCGCACGATGATCTGGTCGGACAGCACCTTGGTGCCGCCGATCACACCGGAACGATCGGTGCCTGCCTCGCGCAGCACCGGTGCGGATTCACCGGTCACGGCCGCTTCGTTGATGGTGGCCAGGCCCTGCACGATCTCGCCATCGGCCGGGACCAGTTCACCGGCACTGACGATCACGTGGTCGCCCGGGCGCAGCTCAGCGGCCGGCACCTGGGCTTCGGCGGCGCCGGGATGCGGGGCCGCCAGCCGGCGTGCCACCAGGTCCTGGCGGGCACGCCGCAGCGACGCGGCCTGGCCACGGCCGCGCGCTTCGGCCACGGCCTCGGCGAAGTTGCCGAACAGCACGGTCACCAGCAGGATCGCGGTGACGGCCAGGCCGAAGCCCAGCGGCGCATTGCCGGTCAGGGTGATGATCGCGGCCACGATCGTGCCGGCCATCACCACCGCCATCACCGGGCTGCGGACCAGGTGCATCGGCGAGAGCTTGCGCACCGCCTCGATCAGTGCGCGGCGCAGGCCGGCCGCATCGAGCAGGGCAGGGCGTGGGGCGTGGGAGCTACGGGTTGAACTTGCGTGGGTACTCATTGCGGTGTCCTCAGTGCAGTCCAAGGCTCAGGTGGTCGGCGATCGGGCCGAGTACCAGCGCCGGCATGAACTGCAGCACGGTCAGGATGACGATCACCGAGACCAGGGTCAGGGCGAAGGTCGGGGTTTCGATCTGCAGGCTGCCGGCAGATTCCGGTGCCTGGCGCTTGGCGGCCAGCTGTGCGGCTACCACCAGCGGGATCACCAGCAGCGGGAAGCGGCCCAGCAGCAGCACCAGCGAGCAGCTCAGGTTCCACCACAGCGTGGCGTCGCCCAGCCCCTCGAAGCCCGAACCGTTGTTGGCATAGGCCGAGACGTATTCGTAGAACACCTGGCTGATGCCATGGAAGCCAGGGTTGGAGGTGCCGGCCAGGCCCGGCACGGCCAGGGTGATCGCGGTGAACACCAGCAGCGTGATCGGCTGCAACAGCACCAGCAGGGCCAGCAGGCGCACCTGCGGTGTCTCCAGCTTGCGGCCGAACAGCTCCGGCGTGCGACCTGTCATGAGCCCGGCCAGGAATACGCCCAGCAGCAGGTAGACGATGAACTGCTGCAGGCCACAGCCGATGCCGCCCCAGATTGCGCTGATCAGCATGTTGACCATCGCGATGCCACCGCTCAGCGGTGCCAGCGAATCGTGCATGCCGTTGACCGAGCCATTGGAGACCTGGGTAGTCACCGCCGCCCACAGCGCGGTGCCATCGGCGCCGAAGCGCACTTCCTTGCCCTCCATCAGCAATGGGGTGGCGGCGCTGGCGCTATGGCCCTCGCTCCACATCATCGCGCCGGTGGACAGCAGCGACATGCCCAACATGCAGCTGAACACCAGGGCGCCGAAGCGACGGCGGCCGGTGAACGCGCCGATCATGAAGATCACTGCCATCGGCACCAGCAGGATGCCGATCACCTCCAGCATGTTCGAGACCGGGGTCGGGTTCTCCAGCGGGAAGCTGCTGTTCGGGCCGTACCAGCCTCCGCCATTGGCGCCCAGCTGTTTGGCCGCGACCATCGCTGCCACCGGTCCCAGCGGCAGTTTCTGCTGGGCCATGCCGGCGCTGGCATCGATCGGCGTAGCCTGCGGGCCGCCGGCCATGGTCGACGGCACGCCTTGGCTGGTCAGCAGCAGCGTCCATACCAGGCACAGCGGCAACAGGAAGCGCACGCACAGGCGCACCACGTCCACGTAGTAGTTGCCCACCGCCACCTGGCGGTCATCGCCGGTACCGTTGGCCGACGCAGCCTGCGGCGCACGCGAGAACAACGCCCGCAATGTGGCCACCGCCAGCGCCAGGCCCATCATCGGCGTCACCACCTGCAGGCCGGTGATACCGGTCATCTGCGAGAAGTAGGACAGCTGCGCCTGGCCGGAATAGTGCTGCTGGTTGGTGTTGGTCAGGAACGAGATCATCGTGTGCAGCGCGGTGTCCCAGCGCATGTTCGGGATCTGGTCCGGGTTCAACGGCAACCAGGCCTGGGTCATGAACACGGCCTGGGTCAGCACCGCCACCACCACGTTGCTCAGCACGAAGGCCAGCACGTAGCCGCGCCAGGACATGGCGCGCGACGGATCAACGCCGAACACCTTGTACAGCGGTTTTTCGATCCAGTTGAACAGCACGTCGATCTTCATCGGCGTGCCGCGCATCACCCGCGCCAGGTACAGGCCCAGCGGAAACGCCAGCAGCAGGCTGGCGGCAAGAATGACAAGCATCTCAGTCATGGCAGGCTCCGTTCAGAACGACTCGGGCCGCAGCACGACATAGAGAAGATAGGCGGCGGCGACCAGCACCAGCACGCCACACAACAACGACAGCCAGGGGGACATTGCATTGCGTCCTGGTGGAACCCCTCCACCTCAGGCCGCCATCGTCGTCCTGCCACCCATAAACGCACTACGCGCCGGACCGGGCCGACGCGTAAAGAGTGCATAAATTCGGTCGGCCAACCCGTAACCGCGCCCCGGGTAGCGCCCGGCCATGCCCGGCGGCCGGAGTGTCCTCAGCCTGCCGGTGCAGCTGCCACCGGTGCCAGCCCCTTCAGTTCGCGATAGCGCTGCAGGGTGCTGTCGATCTCGGCCTTCAGCGCCTGCAGCTGCTGCAGGAATCCGGCCTGCAGGCGCTGCTGCGCCTGAAGCTGCACATGCCGCTGGCGGATCGCCTCGGCCTGCTTGTCGGCCACCTTGCCACCGGCCAGCTCACGGTCGCCGGCGGCCGACAGCAGCGCCACCAGCGATTCGCGCAGGCTGGTGACGTTGTACTCGGCGGTCTTCAGGTTGTTGTCCAGCACTTCCTGGCGCTCGGCGAACACCCGCCGCAGGTCGTCCTCGCTGCCATAGGTGGACAGCATCGCCTGCTCGGTACGCTGGCGGGTCTGTTCGGCCATCAGGTCCAGCTGCTGCTGCGCCGCCACGGTGCTGGCAGCGGCGCGTTCCTCGTCGGTCAACGCGCGCTGCACCTGCGCATTGCGCAGGCCACTTTTCGCGTTGAACTCCTCGCGGGCATGGTTGACCGCATCGGCCGGCAGCGAATCACTGCAGATCCGCTCTTTGCCCTCGTTCCAGCAATACAGCTTCTTTTCCACCTTGCCGTTGTCGCGCGACTGCGCCGGCACGGTGAACGGCACGGCCAACAGCAGGCCGGCAAGGACAACAGCAGGAACTCGGGACATGACCTTTCCCCTGGGTCGGTCAGCGGGTCGAACGGACGCCGTACTGGGCCCGGTAGGCTTCCAGCGGCTGCCGGTACCCCACAAGCTCCGGGTTGCCGGAGGCGAAATCAAGCAGGTCGGCCAGCGAAGCGACGGCGATCACCGGAATACCGGCTTCTTCGGCGACCGACTGCGCAGCCGAACGACGGTCGGTTTCCGAGGCGATCTCCTGCCGGTCCAGCGCCACCACGATGCCGGCCGGGGTGCCGCCGGCGGCGCGGATGATGCCCAGCGCTTCGCGGATCGCGGTGCCGGCAGTAATCACGTCATCGACGATCAGCACACGCTTGCCGTTCAGGTCGGCGCCGATCAACTGGCCGCCCTCGCCATGCGCCTTGGCTTCCTTGCGGTTGAACGACAGCGGCAGGTCGCGCCCACGCTGGGCCAGCTCACAGGCCATCGCGGTGGCCAGCGGGATGCCCTTGTAGGCCGGGCCGAACACCACGTCGTACTTGATCCCGCTGGTATCGATGGCGTCGGCGTAACAGGCACCGAGCTGGGACAGCAGCGAACCGGAGTCGAAGCGGCCGGCGTTGAAGAAATAGGGGCTCAGGCGGCCGGACTTGAGGGTGAACTGGCCGAAGCGCAGGGCATCGGCGGTCAGGGCCAGCTGCAGGAAACGGTGGCGGTGGTCGCTCATCAAAACTCGATTCATCTTCATTTGGAGCACAAATCCTAATCCAGCTGGGCGTTTCGCGCTCGTCCGGGCCGTTGTGAAGGCCATCCAGGCCACGCCCGGCAGACTGCGCAGCCCTGCGGGCAACCGGTATGCTTGCCCGGTTTCCCGCCGCAGGTCCCCCGCATGCGCATCATCAGTTTCAACGCCAATGGCATCCGTTCCGCCGCGACCAAGGGCTTTCTCGACTGGTTCCGTGCCCAGGACGCAGACGTCCTGTGCATCCAGGAAACCAAGGCCCAGGAAGATCAGCTGACCGACCCGATGTTCCGCCCTGACGGCCACCACTGCTTCTACCGCGATGCCATCACCAAGAAGGGCTACAGCGGCGTAGCGATCTACAGCAAGCGCGAGCCGGATGAGGTCATCACCTCACTGGGCTGGGCGCCGTTCGATGATGAAGGCCGCTACATCGAGGCGCGCTTCGGCAACCTCAGCGTGGTCTCCTTCTATATCCCGTCCGGCAGCTCGGGTGATCTGCGCCAGGGCTTCAAGTTCGAAGTGATGGAATGGCTGCGGCCGATCCTCGAAGAATGGGCGCGCAGCGGCCGTGACTACGTGCTGTGCGGCGACTGGAACATCGTCCGTTCGGCGTTGGACATCAAGAACTGGAAGTCCAACCAGAAGAACTCCGGTTGCCTGCCGGAGGAGCGCGACTGGCTCAACGCCCTGTGCGCCGACCATGGCCAGGCCAACGATCTTGCCGCCGGTCGCGGCTGGGCCGACGCCTATCGCCTGCTCAATCCCACCGGCGAGGATTACACCTGGTGGAGCAACCGTGGCGCGGCGCGCGCCAACAATGTCGGTTGGCGCATCGACTACCAGTTCATCACCCCGGGCCTGCGTGACCGCCTGCGCGGCTGCTCGATCTACCGCGACGAGCGCTTCTCCGACCACGCCCCGTTCACCGTGGACTACGACCTGTGACCGAGGCGGGCACGCCGGTCAGCTACAAGGGCTGGGCGGGGATCAAGCGTGCTTTCGGTACGCCGTCGGCGCTGACCATGGCCATGCTGGGCTTCGGCAGTGGCCTGCCGTTCCTGCTGATCGCCTCGCAGACGCTGTCCACGCGCCTGCGTGATGTCGGCCTGGACCTGGGCAGCATCGGCCTGATCAGTCTGGCCAGTTTCTTCTACCTGCTGAAGTTCCTGTGGGCACCGCTGCTGGACCGCTACGCCTTCCCGCTGCTGGGCGGGCTCGGCCGCCGCCGTTCGTGGCTGCTGGTGTCGCAGGCGATGGTGCTGGTCGGCCTGGTCGCGCTGGCCTTCGTGCGGCCCGAGCAGGGGGTCTGGCCGCTGGTGGCCTGGGTGCTGGTGGCCTCGTTCGCCGGTGCCACCCAGGACTCCGCCGTCGATGCCTACCGCATCGAGATCGCCCCGCAGGCCGCCCAGGCCGCGTTGGCGGCCACCTATACGCTCGGCTATCGGATCGGCTTGATCCTGGCCGGTGCCGGTGCGCTGTACCTGGCCCAGTTCGAAGGCTGGATCGTCGCTTACCTGGCCATGGCGGCGCTGATGCTGCTGCCGATCGTCACCACCCTGCTGTGCGCCGAACCGGAGCGTCCGGCCACGGCCGTGCAGCGTCGCATCGATGTCGCCGAGGCCTTCGTCCAGCCCATCACCAGCTTCTTCACCCGTAATGGCATTGCGCTGGCGCTGGTGCTGCTGGCCTTCGTCGGCCTGTTCAAGTTCCCGGATCAGGTGATCGGCGTGATGGCCGGGCCGTTCTACCTCGATTCGGGCTTCGACAAGGCCGACATCGCCACGGTCTCCAAGCTGTTCGGCGTCTGGATGGGCATCGGCGGCGCGTTCCTGGGCGGCATCGCGGTGGCCGCGTTCGGCTTCCGCCGCATGCTGCTGGTGGCCGCGCTGGGCGTGGCGCTGTCCAACCTGGCGTTCCTGCTGATGGCGCACAACCCGGGCAAGCTGTGGGCGTTCTACGCCGCGCTCAGTGCCGACAACCTGTTCCAGGGCTTTGCCGGAACCGTGCTGGTCGCCTTCATGTCCTCGCTCACCGACCGCAACTTCACCGCCACCCAGTACGCGCTGCTGGTGTCGCTGGCCAACCTGCCCGGCAAGTTCGTCGGTGGCGTGTCCGGCTACATCGTCGAAGCCACGTCCTACAGCACCTTCTTCATCCTCAGCTCGGTCACCGTGGTCCCAACCCTGCTGCTGCTGGTCTGGCTGTGGCCGCGGATCGCCGACCGCGGGCCGCCACCGGTCGCCTGATTGCCTGTCCGCCCGGTCTGCGGGATCATCGCCCTCGACGCGCCGAGGGGGCGGTGCCTTGCGAACGGGGAAGTGAGCATGGCCGACGTTGTGCTGCGGGACCTTGACCCGCTGCTGCTGGAACGCATCCGACGGGTCGCGGTCGCCCGCGGCTGGACCCACGAACAGACCTGCGCCGCCTTGCTGGAGCAGGGGTTGTTCAGCAGTGAGCTGGAGGTCCGTTCCGGTTTCGGCAATCCCGAAGTCGATGCGCTTTCAGATGCCATCGCCGCCCTGCAGGCCTTGCCAGCAGGGCAGGGGTTTGATTGATCTGATCTGCGCTCGCCGGACATGGCCCGGCGGCTTCATCACCGCTCACGCCAGATGGATCGCGCCCAGGATCCGTGGGCCCTGGGCCCCCGTCACGCTCGGCACGTTGCCGGCCAGCCCATCCATCGTCCGCTGCGCCAGCCAGGCAAACCCCATCGCCTCCACGTACTCCGGGTCCAGCCCGTGCACGGCGCTGGACTCCACCTGCACTCCAGGCAATCGCGCCGCCAGCCGTTTCATCAGTTGCCGGTTGCGCACACCACCGCCACAGACCATCAGGCGCCGGGTCTGCGGCTGCTGCGCCAGCAGCGCGTCGGCCACGGTCACCACGGTCAGTTCCAGCAGGGTCGCCTGCACATCGGCGGCGCTGTACTCGCCTTCGCCCATGTGCGCTTCAGCCCAGGCCAGGTGGAACTGTTCGCGGCCGGTGCTCTTCGGTGGCGGCAGGTCGAACCAGTGGTCCGCGCGCCAGTCAGCCAGCAGGCGCTCGTCCACCGCCCCGCTGGCGGCATAGGCACCGTCGGCATCGAAGGTGCAGCCGGTGTGGCGCTGGCACCAGGCATCCATCAGCGCGTTGGCCGGGCCGGTATCGAAGCCGCGCACCGGGCCCTCGCGCGGAATCAGGGTCAGGTTGGCAATGCCGCCCAGGTTGAGCACCGCGCGGTCCTCATCGGCAGTGCCCAGCATGCCCAGATGGAAGGCCGGCATCAGCGGCGCCCCATGGCCTCCAGCTGCCACGTCGCGGCGGCGGAAATCGCACACCGTGGTGATTCCGGTCAGTTCAGCGATGCGGTTGCCGTCGCCCAGCTGCACGGTGAAGGCCGGGTCGGCCAGCGGGCGATGGCGCACGGTCTGGCCATGCGAACCGATCGCCCGCACCTGCGCCCGGTCCACTCCGGCTTCGGCCAGCAGTTGGTTGGCTGCAGCGGCGAAGGCGATTGCGATCCGGGCGTCCAGCTCGCCCAGTTCCTCCAGCGAGTCCAGCGGCCCGCCTTCGCCCAGCGCCACCAGCCGTGCACGCAGCACCGGCTCCCAGCGGGCGGTCAGCCCGTGCACGAAGCGGCAACCGCCGCCAGCGGGGAACTGCACCAGCGCAGCGTCGATTCCGTCGGCGCTGGTGCCCGACATCAGGCCAAGGTACAGGGGGGCGTCAGCGTCGGCAGTCGTGTTCATGGCAGGCATAAAAAAAGGACACGGCAAGCTTGGGCTGCCGCGTCCTTCTTCGTCAACGCAGAGGCTCAGCCGCGCTTGCGGCCGCTGCTGTTCTTGTCCTTGGCGCTGGCTACTTCAGGTGCGGCCTCGTCCCGACTGGTCGGCGCCGGGCTGGCATCGGCGTAGATCAGCTTCTCCATGCCCTGGATGCGGGCCATCGCCGGCGCGGTCTGCGCGCGGAAGGCCACCAGCTCGGCCCCCTTCAACGGCTCCGGCGGCGGCATGGTCACGGTCAGCGGGTTGCGATGCTCGCCGTTGACGCGGAATTCGTAGTGCAGGTGCGGGCCGGTCGCCAGGCCCGTCGAGCCGACGTAGCCGATCACCGTGCCCTGCGCCACGCGCTGGCCGGTCTTGATGTTCGCAAAGCGCGACATGTGGCCGTACAGGGTGGTGTGGCCACGGCCATGGTCGAGGATCACCACGTTGCCGTAGCCGTTCTGCACGCCGGCGAACTGCACGCGGGCGTCGCCGGCGGCCATGATCGGGGTACCGGTGCGCGCGGCATAGTCCACGCCCTTGTGCATGCGCATCTTGCCCAGCACCGGGTGCTTGCGCGCGCCGAAGGTCGAGCTCAGCCGCGCGAACGGGATCGGCATGCGGATGAAGCTCTTCTTCAGCGAACGGCCACTGATGTCGTAGTACTCGGACTTGCCGTTGCGGTCAAAGCGGAAGCCCGAATAGGTCTTGCCACCGGTGGTGAAGGTCGCCGCCAGGATCTTGCTGGTGTCCACCCTCTCGCCTTCGCGCCAGGTTTCGTCCATCACCACGCTGAAGCGGTCGCCCGGCTGCAGATCCTTGGAGAAGTCGATGTCGTACTTGAAGATGTCGTCGGTCATCGTCGCGATCGCCGACGGCGACAACCCGGCCCGGCGGGCCGCGGCATACAGCGAACTGGTGATCTCGCCGCTGGTGACCACCGTGCGGGTGGAGGTTTCGCGCCGGGACACCTTCTCCTTGATGTCATCCCCCGCCAGGCTCAGCTCGACCCGGTTCTCGTCGTCGCGGTCGAAGCGGATGCTGCGCAGGTCACCGGACAGCGGCATATCGAAGGCGATCTCGGCGCCCGGGCGCAGCTTGGTCAGTGCCTCGCGCGCACCCGGGTGGTCCAGAACCCGGTGCAGCGTGGTGGCCGGGATGCCGGCCTTGTCGAACAGATCGCTCAGGGTCTGCCCGCGCTGCACGCGCAGCACCTGCCAGCTGTCGCCGGGGACCTGCTGCTGGCGGGCCATGGTCAGCGGCGGCAACGGCAGCGCCAGGCTGGTATGGCTGTCGGCGTAGGGGGCGTCGATGGTGTGCGAGAAGCCGGGGACGATCGTCGCCACCAGGGCGCCGATGGTCGCGAACAGGCTGGCATGCATCCAATGGCGCCGGGTCCAGCGCTCGTTGAAGGCGGCGGGAAGGTGTTGCCTGAGCTTCCGATGCAGGGCGTTGTCGTGCAGGACGTGGAGGCGTTCCTGGAAGCGCTGCTTGCGTGCGCGCCCTTGTTCGGAATTGTGCATCGGCGGTTTTTTCCTGGCGGCCGGGAGTGCGGGCTTGATCGCCGGTTACCATAGACACCTGAGAAAACCGCGTCAAACCCTTGTGCCCATTGGCTTTTGTGAAGCCAATCGGGTTAACTTTGCTTTAACACCCCACACAAGAATCGGCGTTGCCGGGAGTAGTCACGTGTCCTCGATTGAAGAAGCCCTTGCCCTGATCGGCCGTGGTGCCGACGAGATCCTCAAGCTCGAGGATCTGCGTGCGCGCCTGCAGGAAGGCCGCCCGCTGCGGATCAAGGCCGGCTTCGACCCCACCGCGCCCGACCTGCACCTGGGCCACACGGTGCTGCTGAACAAGATGCGCCAGTTCCAGGATCTCGGCCATCAGGTCATCTTCCTGATCGGCGACTTCACCGGGATGATCGGCGACCCGTCCGGCAAGAGCCTGACCCGCAAGCCACTCAGCCGCGACGATGTTCTGGCCAACGCCCGCACCTACGAGGAGCAGGTGTTCAAGGTGCTCGACCGCAGCCGTACCGAGGTCCGTTTCAATTCGGAATGGTTCGGCAAGATGGGCGCGGCCGACATGATCCGCCTGGCCGGCCAGCACACCGTGGCGCGCATGCTCGAGCGCGACGACTTCGCCAAGCGTTACGCCGCCCAGCAGTCCATCGCCATCCATGAGTTCCTGTACCCGCTGGTGCAGGGCTACGACTCGGTGGCCCTGGAAGCCGACGTCGAGCTCGGCGGTACCGACCAGAAGTTCAACCTGCTGATGGGCCGTGGCCTGCAGGAACACCACGGCCAGAAGCCGCAGGTGGTGCTGACCATGCCGCTGCTGGAAGGCCTGGACGGCGTCAACAAGATGTCCAAGTCGCTGGGCAACTACATTGGTATCAGCGAGCCGGCCATCGACATCGTCACCAAGACCATGAAGGTGGACGACACCTTGATGTGGCGCTGGATCGAGCTGCTGTCGTTCGACATCAGCCAGGTCGAAGCCGTGCAGCTGCGTGAGCAGGTGGCCAATGGCGGCCTGAACCCGCGTGTGGTCAAGCTGCGCCTGGCGCGCGAACTGGCGACCCGCTTCCATGACGCTGCAGCGGCCGAGCAGGCGATCGCCGGCTGGGAAGCGGCGGTGACCGGGCAGGGCGACATCACCCAGCTGCCGCTGCAGGACGTGGCGATTCCGGCTGAAGGCCTGCGCATCGCCGCGCTGCTGACCGCCGCCGGTCTGACGCCGAGCAACTCCGAGGCCAACCGCAAGCTCAAGGAGCGTGCGGTCAAGGTGGATGGCGAAGTGGTCGAAGACGGGCAGCAGGTGCTGCAGCCGGGCTTTGAGGGGCTGCTGCAGGTCGGCAAGCGCACCTTTGCCCGCGTGCGCCTGGTGGCTGCCTGACCACATGCAGGGGCCGGCGCCAGCCGGCCCCTGCTTCTGCTCTTGTAGAGCCGAAGGCAACGGCAGGAGCCGTTGCCAACGCCGCTTGCGACGGCCCGCAGGGGGGCCGGGCAGGACGCCCGGCATAGCCATGCTCGGCTGCTCTTCGCGGCATCCTCCCGCAGGGCGCGATGGATGAACGGATGCAACATCCGTTGAAAAAATCGCCACACCCCCTTCACAAATGATGCAGATGGGGACATACTTCTCCTCCCCCGTCGCAGGGGTCGCCACCAAGGGGCTTCAGCGACAACAGGGCGCCTACCACCGCCGAACGAGATGATCGAACGAAGGTGTTGACGGACTGAAAAAGTCTGGCATAATAGGCGGCTCGCTACGAAGGAAACTTCGCAGCACACGGGAGCGGCGCTGAGGCCACTTCCCCTGATCTTTGAAAGTATGCGCAGGTATCTTGTGAAGGCGCCTGCAGGAAGGATGATTGTCCATCTTGCAGACGTTTGATCAAGCAACTATTAATTGTTTTTAAAGCAAGCGATACGTTGCCAGCATCAATCATCTGCAGCTTTAAATTTTGATCTTCGGATCATGTAGTTTTAAGTGAAGAGTTTGATCCTG
>NZ_JBNDKU010000012.1:0-142591 GCF_050435725.1 Stenotrophomonas sp. AN71
CTTGCGAAGCAATGCTTCGCAAGCAAAGCGCCCTCACCCATGTAAGCTCGGTCGCCGCTTGCTCGTGTGCGCAGTCCTGCGCACACGGCAAGACCAGGGTTGGGCGTCCTGCCCAACCCGCCCGAGGCATGCCTCGGGCCCATGCGGCTCACGCCCCCGCAACCGGACCCACCCCGCCTTCGACAGATTCCCACGATCTGCAGTAGATCTAGGCCATGCGTGGATGCGTTTCGATATCTATTCGAAAGATTCGATTCCGATGGAGATTCATCCACGCATGGCGTGGATCTACCGACTGCGGGAAACTGACACCGCCCCGCCATCCCTCGGAATGCCCGCTTCTGACGTTGCTCTGGCTTCGGCAGGTGCAGGGCTGCAAGCCCTGCCGAACAACCCTCTACTTGACCTGCACGTCGATCACGCCGTCGCCGACGCGCGCCTGCAGTGCATCGCCAGGCTGTACCTGATCGACCTTCCGCACCAGCGTACCGTCGTCGCTGCGGGTCAGGATGCTGTAGCCGCGGGCCACGGTGGCCAGCGGGCTGACCGCTTCCAGCGAACGCGCCAGCCCGCGCAGGCGCAGGGCATCGCGTTCCAGCAGGCGTTGCATCGCGACCTGCGGGCGGCCGCGCAGCGCGGCCAGGCGGCGCTGCATCGTGTCGAGCTGGCGCTGGGGATGATGCCCGCGCAGCACGGCGGCGGCATGACGCAGGCGCGCGGCGCGGCGTTCCTGCTGCTGCTTGAACGCCGCATGCAGGCGCCGGCCCAGGTCCAGCTGGCGGCGGCGCAACAGGTCCAGTCGCGCCTGCGGGCTCTGTGCATTCAGACGCAGCAGGGCACGGTCTGCGCGCTGCATGGCCTGCTGCATCGCGTGCCGCTGCAGCTGCACCATGCGCGCGGCCGTGCGGCGCAGGCGCAGCGCCAGTTCACGCTGGTCCGGGACCAGCAGTTCGGCTGCCACCGACGGCGTTGGCGCGCGCAGGTCGGCAGCGAAATCGCTGAGGCTGAAGTCGGTCTCATGGCCAACCGCAGATACCACCGGTGTGCGGCTGGCGGCGATCGCACGCGCCAACGCTTCGTCGTTGAACGCCCACAGGTCTTCCAGCGAACCGCCGCCACGGGTCAGCAGGATCACGTCGTAGCGGCCGCTGGCATCGGCGGCCTGCAGCAGGCGGGTGATCTGTGCGGCGGCGCTGGCACCCTGCACCAGGGTCGGCAGCAGGTCCACCTCCAGCATCGGGAAGCGACGGCCGAGTACGCTCAGCACGTCACGCACGGCGGCGCCGGTGGGTGAGGTGATCACTGCCAGGCGTTGCACGTGTGCGGGCATCGCGCGCTTGCGCGCTGGATCGAACAGGCCTTCGGCCTCCAGCCGTGCCTTCAGCTCCTCGAACGCGCGACGCAGCGCGCCTTCGCCGGCCTCTTCCATGTGGTCCAGCACCATCTGGTACTCGCCACGAGCGTCGTACAGGGTCACCTTGCCGCGCACCAGCACGCGCATGCCTTCGCGCGGAACGAACTTCAGGTACTGCGCCTTCATCCTGAACATTGCTGCACGCAGCTGGGCGCGCGCGTCCTTCAGGGTGAAATAGAGGTGTCCGGAGGCCGGGCGGGCCACGCTGCCCAGCTCGGCCTCGACCCAGATCGCCGGGAAGCTGCCTTCCAGCAGGTCGCGGGCCAGGGTGTTGAGCTGGCTGGGGGTGAGGATGTCGTTGTCGCGTGGCTGCATGGGAACGGCGTGCTGCGGGTGGAACGGGGGCTCAGGATCGCACGTCAGCGCGGCGCGTGCTGGCCCAGCGCCCACTGCACGTGCTCACGCACCAGCGGCGAGGGATCGTCGGCGCGGGTGTGCAGTGCGGCCAGCGTCTCCGCCGTGGTCGGCGCATTGCCCAGCGCCACCGCGATGTTGCGCAGCCAGCGCTCGTGGCCGCTGCGACGGATCGGACTGCCTTCGGTGCGGCGCAGGAATTCGGCTTCATCCCAGGCGAACAGCTGATCCAGCCGCGCCGTATCCAGCTGGTTGCGGGCGCGGAAATCGGCTTCGTCGGTGCGCTTGGCGAACTTGTTCCAGGGACAGACCAGCTGGCAGTCGTCGCAGCCGTAGATGCGGTTGCCGATCAACGGCCGCATCGCTTCGGGAATGGCGCCGTCGTGTTCGATGGTCAGGTAGGAAATGCAGCGCCGCGCGTCCAGCCGCTGCGGGCCGGTGATCGCGCGGGTAGGGCAGACATCGATGCAGCGTGTGCAGGTGCCGCAGTGCGCGGTGGCCGGTGTATCGATGGGCAGCGGGATATCGATGTAGATCTCGCCGATGAAGAACCAGGAGCCGCCATGACGGTCGATCAGGCAGGTGTGCTTGCCGATCCAGCCGAGCCCGGCGTTGCGCGCCAGTGCGCGTTCCAGCACGGGGGCCGAATCGACGAACACGCGGTAGCCCAGCGGTGCCACTTCGTCGTTGATCTGCGTGGCCAGCTTCTGCAGGCGGTTGCGCATCAGCTTGTGGTAGTCGCGGCCCAGCGCGTAGCGCGCCACATAGGCGCGGCCCGGGTCGGCAAGAGTCGCCCAGGCCTCGGTGTCGTCCTTGTGGCTGTAGTCCATGCCGACTGAAATCACGCGCACGGTGCCAGGCAGCAGCTCGGCCGGGCGCGCGCGCAGGGTGCCGTGGCGCGCCATCCAGTCCATCGTGCCGTACAGGCCCTGGCCCAGCCAGTCGGCCAGGTGCGCCTCATCCTCGCCCAGGTCGATGCCGGCGATGCCACAGCGCTGGAAGCCATGTGCACGTGCCAGTTCGCGGATGCGCAGCACGGCCTGGGTCGGATCGACAGGGGGAGGGGCGGGGGACATGTACACCAGTATAAAATCCCTGCATGGCCAACCTTGCCGATCTGTTCGATTCCGCTGCCGCGCGTGTGCTTGATGCGCAGGCCTCGGCGCTGGCTGGTGATGGGGGCTGGGGCTTGATGTCACAGGCCGGCCAGGCTGCCTGGCGCTGCCTGCTGCAGCATTGGCCGCAGGCGCAGCGGATCGGCGTGGTGGTCGGCGCGGGCAACAATGGGGGCGACGGCTATGTGCTGGCCCGCCATGCATGGCAGGCCGGGCGCGAGGTGGCGGTGGTCGCATTGCCGGGGAGATTGTCGACGACCGCATTGGCACAGCGGGCAGCCTCGGAATTCACCGCTGCGGGGGGAGCCGTCTCCGATTTCGACGGCGTGCTGCCCGAGGCCGATGTCTGGATCGACGCCCTGTTCGGGCTGGGTTTCGACCGCGCGCCGACGGGCGCGGCGCAGGCGCTGATTGCCGCGCTCAACGCGCAGGCGGCCCCGGTGCTGGCGCTGGATGTTCCCAGTGGCGTCGATGCCAACCGCGGTGCGGTGCCGGGTCTGGCAGTGCGCGCCGCGTGGACCCTGCAATTCATCGTGGCGCATCGTGGGCTGTATACCGGCGACGCGCTGGATCACTGCGGACAGAAGCTTCTGGCGCCGCTGCAACTGCCAGCCGCTGCATGGGCTGGCGTGTCACCGGCAGCGGAGCAATGGACGCAGGCCCATCTGCCGGCCCTGCTGCCGCCGCGCCGCGCCAACACCCACAAGGGCGAATCCGGCCACGTGCTGTGCGTTGGTGGCAACCACGGCAGCGGCGGGGCCATCGCGATGGCCGCCGAGGCCGCACTGCGCGCAGGCGCCGGGCTGCTGAGCCTGGGTACCCGCCGCGACCATGTCGGTCCGATGCTGGCGCGCCTGCCCGAGGCGATGACCCATGCACTGGAAGACAGCGGAGCCCTGCCGAGGCTGCTGGACAAGGCCAACGTGGTGGCGATCGGGCCCGGGCTGGGCCAGGACGAATGGGCGCATGCACTGTTCGCACGGGTACTGGCCAGCACCAAGCCGCTGGTGGTCGACGCGGACGCGCTGAACCTGCTGGCACAGGATCCGCGCGCGTTGCCCGCGGCCATCCTCACGCCGCACCCGGGCGAGGCCGCGCGCCTGCTCGGCTGCAGTACCGCTGAGATCCAGGCCGATCGTTACGCCTGTGCACAGGCACTGGCCGAACGTTTCCATGCTGTGGTGGTGCTCAAGGGCGCCGGCACCATCGTGGCGGCCTCCGGGCACAGGCCCCGCTTGATTGCGGCCGGCAACCCGGGCATGGCCGTCGGTGGCATGGGCGACCTGCTCACCGGCATCATTGCCGGCCTGCGCGCGCAGGGCCTGGCTGCCTTCGACGCCGCTGCGGCCGGTGCGCTGCTGCACGCGCTCGCCGGTGATGTGGCCGCCGCCAACGGCGCGCGCGGCCTGCTTCCTACTGATCTGCTGGCGCCGCTGCGGCGACTGGCCAACCCGGAACTCTCCACATGACCGAATTCTTCCTCGCCGACAGTGACGCCACCGAGCGGCTGGGGCAGTGGCTGGCGGCCACCCGGCCAGCGCAGGCGCTGATCGAACTGCGCGGCGACCTCGGTGCCGGCAAGTCCACCACGGCCCGTGCCCTGCTGCGCGCGCTGGGTGTGCAGGGCGCGATCCGCAGCCCCACCTACACCCTGGTCGAGCGCTACCCGCTGGCCAGTGGCGGCGAAGCATGGCACCTGGACCTGTACCGCATCGGCCAGGCCGGCGAGCTGGATTTCCTTGGCCTGGATGAGGGCAGTGCGGTGCTGTGGCTGGTTGAATGGCCTGAGCGCGGCGCCGGTGCGCTGCCGCCGACCGATCTGGTGGTCGCGCTGGAAATCGAAGGCCAAGGGCGTCGTGTTCGTCTCACCGGGGCAAGCGACGCGGGAGCTGAATGGCTGGAACGGCTCCCTCAAGGGGGCGACTTGCAGGCCATTTCTGCCGGCTGACGAGAACAAACACCGGCAGGTTACGGATTATTAAGGAAAAAGGTGTTGCATTCCGTTCAGCGCGGTGATTGAATCCTGAGCCATGCGCCCGGGGAACCGTCTCATCGCCATCTGTACTGCCGTCGGACTCGGTCTGGCGAGCATCAGCGCGTGGGCCGGCGAAGTCCGACAGGTACTGCTGGACACCGGCGCCACCGGCACCCGTGCCGAGATCTCGCTGGTCGGCAGTGGCGGCTACAAGACCTTGTCGCTGGCCGGCCCGAATCGGCTGGTGATCGATTTCCCCGACTCCAGCGCGGTGCGCAACCTGAAGATGCCGGCCGCGCAGGGCGTGGTCACGGCCGTCCGCACCGGACAACCGGTGCCGGGCACCTTCCGTGTCGTGTTTGACCTTGCTGAATCGGTGGCGCCGTTCCGCCCGCAGATGCAGCGTGAGGGCAATGAATCCAAGCTGGTGATCGAATGGCCGGGCGATGGCCCGGCCGTGGCCGCCAGCCGTCCGGCCGTGACGCCGACGGTGCCGCCGGTCGCTGCTCCGGCCCCGGCGCCAGGCGCGCAGTCGCGGACCGATGCCGCACGCGCCACCGCCCTGCTGACCGCGCAGGTACAGCAGCAGGCCAGTGCGACGGCCGCGGTACCGACCGCACCGACGCCGGCGCCCTCCACCGCACCGGTGCAGGTGGCCGCCGCAGGCACCACTGCCAGCAGCATGCCGACCAGCAGCACGCCGACGTCCTCGCCGGCCGCGATCCTGGCGGGCCAGCGCACCGCCGCGGTGGTCACCACGCCGCCGGCCACGGTCCCCGCACCGACACCTGTGCCGACGCCGGCTGAGCCGCCGCGCCCGGCCATGCCCAGCGATGCCTCGCGCATGCGCATGCAGCCCGGCATGCGCCACCTGGTGGTGGCGATCGATCCCGGCCACGGTGGGCAGGACCCGGGTGCGATCGGCCCGACCGGCAAGCGCGAAAAGGACGTCACTCTGGCCGTGGCACGTGAGCTGGCACGCCAGGTCAACGCCACGCCGGGCCTGAAGGCCTACCTGACCCGCGACAGCGACGTGTTCATCCCGCTGCCGATGCGTGCGCAGAAGGCGCGCGCCAACAAGGCCGACATCTTCATTTCGATCCATGCCGATGCGGCCGAGAACCGCTCGGCAACCGGCTCTTCGGTCTATGTGCTGTCGACCAAGGGTGCCTCGTCGCAGCGTGCCCGCTGGCTGGCGGACAAGGAAAACGCGGCCGACCTGGTCGGTGGCGTGCGCCTGCAGCAGACCGAGGGCACCCTGGCCAACGTGCTGCTGGATCTGGCGCAGAGCGGCTACATGAAGGCGTCCGAAGATGCGGCGGGCCACGTGCTGGGCGGCCTGAAGCGGATCGGCAACAACCACAAACCGAACATCGAACGTGCCAACTTCGCGGTGCTGCGCACCTCGGACATGCCGGCAATGCTGGTGGAAACCGCGTTCATCTCCAACCCGGATGAAGAGCGCCGCCTGATCGATCCGGCCTACCAGCGCAGGATCGCCGGCGCGGTGCTGGATGGCGTGCACACGTTCTTCAGCCGGCAGCCGCCGCCGGGCACGCTGTACGCCGCACGCGCCCAGGCCGAGATCGACGCGGCCGGTACCATGGCCGGCGGCAGCAAATAGCCCGCCCGACGCGTTGCGCAGGGTAGCGCCGGCCCATGCCCGGCGGACGTGTGCCTCGGCTATCATCACCCCATGAAGTCTGCTGCCCATTCCTTGCCATGAGCGCGCCCGGCCCGCGTCCGATCCGGCCGTTGCCGGACATCCTGATCAACCAGATCGCCGCCGGCGAAGTGGTCGAGCGCCCCGCATCGGTGGTCAAGGAGCTGGTCGAGAACGCGATCGATGCCGGCGCCAGCCGCGTCGATATCGACCTGGAAGAGGGCGGTGTACGCCTGATCCGCATCCGCGACAACGGCAGCGGCATCGCGCCGGAGCAGTTGCCGCTGGCGGTGTCGCGCCACGCCACCAGCAAGATCGCCGATCTGGACGATCTGGAATCGGTGGCCACGCTTGGTTTCCGTGGCGAAGCGCTGCCGTCGATCGCCTCGGTCAGCCGATTCACCCTGGCCTCGCGCCGCGCGCACGACGAGCATGGTTCCGCGCTGCAGATCGAAGGCGGCAAGATCGGCGAGATCACCCCGCGTGCGCATGCGCCAGGCACCACGGTGGAAGTGCGTGAGCTGTTCTACAACGTGCCGGCGCGCCGCAAGTTCCTGCGCGCCGAGCGCACCGAGCTGGGCCATATTGAAGAGTGGTTGCGCTCGCTGGCGCTGTCGCGGCCGGATGTCGAGCTGCGGGTGTCGCACAACGGCAAGGCTTCGCGCCGCTACAAGCCGGGTGACCTGTACTCCGATGCGCGTCTGGCGGAAACGTTGGGCGAGGATTTCGCCAACCAGGCTGTGCGCGTGGACCACAACGGTGCCGGCCTGCGCCTGCACGGCTGGATCGCGCAGCCGCACTATTCGCGGGCCAGCGCCGACCAGCAGTACCTGTACGTCAACGGCCGTTCGGTGCGCGACCGCAGTGTCGCCCATGCGGTGAAGATGGCTTATGGCGATGTGCTGTACCACGGTCGGCAGCCAGCCTACGTGCTGTTCCTGGAGCTGGATCCCACCCGCGTCGATGTCAATGTACATCCAGCCAAACATGAGGTGCGCTTCCGTGATTCGCGCCTGGTCCATGATTTCGTCTACCGCACGTTGAAGGATGCGCTGGCCGATACCCGTGCCGGCATGTCGGCGCAGGAGATCGGTTCCGGTCCGGCGCATGCCGTGGATGCAGCCACAGCGCCGATGACATCAGGCATGGGTGCATCCGGCTTCGGGCTGGTGCGCGGCCCCGCACCGGGTGCAGGGTCAGGTGGCGGTGGCTTCTCCGGGTGGCGGCCACAGCAGCCGCTGGGCCTGCAGGTGGCCGACGCGCCGGCGGCCTACGCTGCGCTGTACGCCGCGCCAGCGGGTGCTGATCGCGCAGCGGGGCTGCCGCCGATGGCGAGCGAGAACGGCCTGCCGGTGACCCGTGCCGACGCCGGCGTTCCGCCGCTGGGCTACGCGGTCGCGCAGCTGCATGGCATCTACATCCTGGCCGAGAACGCCGAAGGCCTGATCGTGGTCGACATGCATGCGGCGCACGAGCGCATCGGCTATGAGCGCCTGAAGAACGCGCACGATGGCATCGGCCTGCAGTCACAACCGCTGCTGGTGCCGATCACCCTGGCCGTGGGCGAGCGTGAGGCCGACACCGCCGAAGGCGAAGCCGAAACACTGGCAGCGCTCGGTTTCGAGGTGACGCGTGCAGGCCCCGGTTCGTTGCATGTGCGCAGCATCCCGGCATTGCTGGCACACGCCGAGCCGGAAGGGCTGCTGCGTGACGTGCTGACCGACCTGCGCGAGCACGGCCAGAGCCGTCGGGTGGCCAGTGCGCGTGACGAACTGCTGTCGACCATGGCCTGCCACGGCGCAGTCCGCGCCAACCGGCGCCTGACCGTGCCGGAAATGAACGCGCTGCTGCGCGACATGGAAATTACCGAGCGGTCTGGCCAGTGCAACCACGGCCGACCGACCTGGGCCCGTTTTTCGCTGGCGGAGATCGACCGCTGGTTCCTGCGCGGACGTTGAGGGGAGCATCGATGCGTTATCGGGGAATGGGCGGCCTGCTGGCCGCCTTGGTGTTGGCTGCCTGCAGCCCGGCGACGCCGCCGGCGCCGACGGTCGCTGAAGATCCTGCCTATGCGGCCGCGCAGCAGCAATGGCGTGTGGCGCGCTACCAGGACCTGACCCGGCCCGATGGCTGGACGGCGCTGGTGGGCCTGCACTGGCTGCAGAACAAATCGCACTTCGTCGGCAGCGGTGCCACCAATGGCATCCGCCTGGCGGTCGGTCCTGACAAGCTGGGCCTGCTGCGCCGCGAAGGGACGCAGTGGTGGTTCACACCTGAAGCGGGCGTTGATGTCAGCCATGATGGCCAGCCGGTACGTGGCCGGCTCCGCATCGACACCGACAAGGACCCGCAGCCGACGCTGCTGGCCTTCGATGGCGGCAAGGGCCAACTCAGCATCATCCGACGCGGTCCGCGCGATGCGCTGCGGGTCAAGCATGCCGATGCGCCCGCACGGCGTGATTTCGGCGGCCTGCAGTACTGGCCGGGCGGCGCCGACTGGCAGGTGCAGGCGCGCTTCATCGCGCATGCGCCGGGCAAGACGCTGCCGATCGTCGATATCACCGGCCTGACCACCGAGATGCCCAATGCGGGTGCGGTCGAGTTCGAGCGCGGCGGGCGCACCTGGCGCCTGGAGGCGATCGGCGCCCCTGGCCAGCCGCTGTTCCTGATTTTCGCTGACCGTACCAGCGGCCGCGGCAGCTACCCGGCCGGCCGCTATCTGGATACGGATGCCCCCAGCGCCGATGGCCGGGTGCGCATCGATTTCAACCACGCCTACAACCCACCCTGTGCGTTCACCGCCTACGCGACCTGCCCGCTGGCGCCACCGGAAAACCGGCTGGACCTGCGCGTGGAAGCAGGCGAGAAGGCCTACCACCTGCCTGAAGGAGACGGCTGACCATGCCGATCAGATACCTGTGCCGCGCCGCATTGCTGCTGCTGGCCGTTGCGGTCGCACCGCTGGCTGCGGCCCGTGATGCACCAGCCACCGATGCGGCGGCCAAGCCACCGGTGCCGCTGCTGTGGAAAGTGACCGGCCCCGGGGATGCGCGCGTGTACCTGCTGGGCTCGTTCCACCTGCTGAAGCCGCAGGACTACCCATTGTCGGCCGATGTCGACCAGGCCTTCGAGGCCTCGCAGCGGGTGCTGTTCGAACTCTCGCCGGAGGATATGCAGTCGCCGCAGCTGGCCAGCCGCATGGTGCAGGCGGCGACCCGCACCGATGGCAGTGAGCTCAAACGTGACCTTGACGCGGCGACCTGGCAGAAGCTGCAGGCCTTCGCCGCCCAGAACAAGCTGCCGCTGGCGCAGATGCAGGGCATGAAGCCCTGGTTTGTCGGCCTGAGCATTTCAGTGGGACAGATGCAGAAGCTGGGCCTGGACCCGGCGTTGGGCCTGGATCGCCACTTCATGGAGCGCGCGCAGAAGACCGGCCGCAAGACCGGTGGGCTGGAGGACATCGACACCCAGATCGGCATGCTCGACGGCATGACCGTGCAGGAGCAGCGGCAGATGCTGGCCGAGGCGCTGGACCAGGCCGGCAAGGCCGATGAGCAGGCACGCCTGCTGCATGATGCGTGGCGCCGCGGCGACGAGCGACTGCTGTGGACGAAGATGGCCGCGGACATGCGCCAGCAGTATCCGCAGCTGTACCAGCGCATCAATACGGGTCGCAACGATGCATGGGTGCCGAAGCTGCTGCCGTACCTGCAGGCCGGGCAGGGGGGCACCCTGGTGGTGGTCGGCGCGCTGCACCTGCTGGGCAGTGATGGCGTGGTCGAAAAGCTGAAGGCGAAGGGTTACAAGGTCGAGCGCATCTGCACGGGGTGCAAGACAAAGCGTTGACCCATTGCCAGCTGGATGCAAAACAAAACGGCGCGCCACTGGCGCGCCGTTTTCGTATCCGCGGTCGCTTCAGCTCAGCGGCGGGTTTTGCCGCCGGCGCCGGCGCCGGTGCCGGTTCCCGGTTCGCTGGGCTTGCTGCTGCCGGTACCGGTACCCGTGCCGGTACCGCCCGGACGCGGGCCACCGAAGCCAGTGCCCATGCTGCGCTGGAATTCCTGCCACAGTTCCAGGTTGCGCTCGGTCAGCTGGTTCATCATCGCCCAGGGGGTCTGGCCCAGCAGGTTGCCCATCTGCTGGCGGAACTGCTGCTGCTGGTCGAGGAAGACCTGCATGCTGCGCTCCAGGTAGTTGCCCATGAAGCCCTGCAGGGAATCACCGTAGAAGCGGATCAGCTGGCTCAGCAGCTGCGTGGACAGCATCGGTTCGCCGTCCTGTTCCTGGTCGGCGATGATCTGCAGCAGGACCGAACGGGTGAGGTCGTCGCCGCTCTTGGCGTCACGGACTTCGAAGTCTTCACCGTCCAGGATCAGCTGGCGCACATCCTCGATGGTGATGTAGCTGGAAATTTCGGTGTCGTAGAGACGGCGGTTCGGATACTTCTTGATGATGCGGGTCGCAGCCATTGAAGCGGTCACTCGTCACAGTAGGTGCGCAGCATGGCGCAGTGCAGCAGCCGTTGCAACCGCCCGAGCCCCCGCCAGGCTTGGCTTTCGGCGCCGATCATGTTGCGCAACAAGGCTTTGCGTGCTGCGCAGCATGACCATCGGCAGGGGCGGGCGTCGGCACGTGCCGTGGTGGCCCCTTTGCATCGCTTACCAGCCCATGTGGTGGCCGCCGTTGATGTCCAGGTTGCTGCCGGTGATCCACGAGGCCTCGTCGGCCACCAGGAACGACACGCCGTAGGCGATTTCCTCCGGCTTGCCGAGGCGGCCGGTGGGGATGTCGGCGATGATCTTGGCCCGCACGTCCTCCGGCACCGCCATCACCATGTCGGTAGCAACGTAACCTGGCGAGATGGTGTTGACGGTGATGCCGAAGCCCGCATTCTCGCGCGCCAGTGAGATGGTGAAGCCATGCATGCCGGCTTTGGCCGCCGCGTAGTTGGCCTGCCCGTACTGGCCCTTCAGGCCATTGATCGAGCTGATCTGGATGACCCGGCCCCAACCACGGCGGCGCATGCCCTCGATGACCGGGCGGGTGACGTTGAACACCGAATTGAGGTTGGTGTTGATCACATCGTGCCACTGGTCCGCGCGCATGCGATGGAACGTCGTGTCGCGGGTGATGCCGGCGTTGTTGACCAGGATCTCGACCGGGCCCAGCTCCGCTTCCACCGCACGAATCAGCGCTTCGGCGCTGTCCGGGTCGGAGACATCGCCCGGGAAGATCGACACGTCGCAGCCGCGTTCGGTCATCGCCTGCTTCCAGGCGCGGGCCTTGGCCTCGTCGCGGTAATTGGTGGCGACCCGGTGGCCCTGGCCGGCCAGACGTTGGCAGATGGCGGTACCGATGCCGCCGGTTCCGCCGGTGACCAGTGCGACGCGAGATGTCATGGAGTGCTGTCCGGGTGTCGGGTGGGGGAACAGGGATTCTGCAACATCGGCGCGGAAAGTGCGCCGGGGGGCAGCAGCAGGTCGGCGCGCGGCAGTTGTACCGGGTCGAAGGCCCGTTGCGCAGCGTCCAGCAGCGTATCCCGGTCATCGGCACCTTCCAGTGCGGCAGGCGCCTGACCCAGCAGTTGCCACAGTTCGCGCAGTACCGGCACTGGCCGTGCGCTGTCCACCGGCAGCGATGCCAGCGATTTGGACAGTTTGTGGCCGGGGGCATCCAGCAGCAGCGGCAGGTGCCAGTAGCGCGGCACCGCCAGCCCCAGCGCCTGCTGCAGCAGGATCTGCCGCGCGGTGGAATCGAGCAGGTCGGCGCCGCGCACCACTTCGGTCACGCCCTGCGCGGCGTCATCGACCACTACCGCCAGCTGATAGGCCCAGCAGCCATCGGCTCGGCGCAGCACGAAGTCGCCAACGTTGGCGTGCACATCCTGCTGCTGCGGGCCGCGCAGGCCATCGTTGAAGCGGACCACGCTGCCGGGCGGTACACGGAAACGGACAGCCGGGTCCGGTCGTGGCTGCCGTGCCACGCAGCGATGGTGGATGCCACCACGGGCGGCCAGCTCGCTGCGGCTGCAGTGGCAGACGAAGGCGAGGTCGCTGGCCAGCAGAACGTCCAGCGCAGCCTGATAGGCCTGGCCGCGCGTGCTCTGCCAGAGGATCGGGCCGTCGTGGGCGAGACCGAAGGCAGCCAGGGTCCGCAGTTGTGACTCGGCGGCACCGGGCACGGTGCGTGGCGGATCGACGTCTTCGATGCGCAGCCGCCACAGGCCGCCATGATGGCGGGCGAGCAGCCAGCTGCCGAAGGCGGCGAGCAGGGATCCAGGGTGAAGCAGGCCGGTCGGCGAGGGTGCGAAGCGGCCGCAGGGGGCAATGGCGGTCATGCAGGCTGAATCGTCGGTCAGGTTGGCGCTTGAATTCAAGCTGAGCGCACCGCAAATTGACGGATATCGACCCCTTCCGAGCCGGATTTTCCCATGTTTAGCCGTATTGCCCTGTTCCTGGCGACCAACCTCGCGGTCCTGATCCTCGCCGGCATCGTCATGTCGATCCTGGGTGTGGACTCGCGTTCGATGAGCGGCCTGCTGGTCATGGCCGGCATCTTCGGTTTTGGTGGTTCCTTCATCTCGCTGCTGCTGTCCAAGTGGATGGCCAAGCGCTCCACCGGTGCGGTGGTGATCACCGAGCCGCGCAACCAGACCGAGCGCTGGCTGCTGGCCACGGTCGAGCGCCAGGCCAAGGCGGCCGGCATCGGCATGCCGGAAGTGGCGGTCTATGACGGCCCGGAAATCAACGCCTTCGCCACCGGTGCGAACCGCAACAACGCGCTGGTGGCGGTGTCCACCGGCCTGCTGCAGAACATGAGCGAAGACGAGGCCGAAGCGGTGCTGGGCCACGAGATCGCCCACGTCGCCAACGGTGACATGATCACCATGGCGCTGCTGCAGGGCGTGCTGAACACCTTCGTGATCGTGCTGGCCCGCGTGGTTGGCGGCGTCATCGACAGCGCGCTGTCCGGCAACCGCGAGGGCGGTGGCCGTGGCTTCGCCTACTTCATCATCGTGTTCGTGCTGGAGATGGTGTTCGGCCTGTTCGCGACGATGATCTCGATGTGGTTCTCGCGTCACCGTGAGTTCCGTGCCGACGCCGGTGGTGCCTCGCTGGCCGGTCGCCAGAAGATGATCGCCGCGCTGGAGCGCCTGCAGCTCAACCACGGCCAGAGCACGCTGCCGACCCAGATCGCCGCGTTCGGTATTGCCGGTTCGACGGCCCGCAAGCTGTTCATGAGCCACCCGCCGCTGGAAGAGCGCATCGCCGCGCTGCGGGCTTCTACGGCGGCGTAAGCCTTTGCTTCCAAGGTAATGCAGGAACGCCTGGCCTCGCGCCGGGCGTTTTTGTTTGCGCGCCGATGCATCGGTGCATCGGGCTATGTCCGGGGATCATTTCCGCGACCGCGGAGGGGTGTCACTTTCTTTGCTCGTGCAAAGAAAGTAACCAAAGAAACACGCCGCCGGGGCGCGAGCCGACGTGCTGCGCACGCCGGTGCCCTGCGCTCCTCGGTCCGTCGAGGGACGGCGCGGGAACTCGCTGCGCTCAGACACCCGCACCTCTTCGCCCTCGCCGGACCTGCGGTGCTCGGCTCGCTCAAGGCGGACCCAGGGTCAAATGCCACAGCTGCACCCGGTAGATCCACGCCACGCGTGGATGCTGTTGCCGTTGATCTTGACCTTCCAGTCCGCCTTGAGCGAGCCGAGCATCGCAGGGGAATCAGGGGCGAAGAGGCGCCGTTGTTTGAGCGCAGCGAGTTCGGCGCCGTCCCCTGATTCGCCGAGAAGCGCAGGGCACCGACGCGCAGCGACGGCTCGCGGCTGGCGGAGCGTTTCTTTGGTTACTTTCTTTGCGCGCAAAGAAAGTGACACCTCTCCGCAGGCGCGGAAACGATCCGCCGGGCATGGCCTGGCGCTACCCGCGTGCGGGCGCACAAACGAAAACGGCACCCTCGCAGGTGCCGTCTCCATGAACCGCTTTACACGAAATCTCAGAACTTCGCGTCGAACTCGGCGGCGTAGCCGGTGTTGACCAGCACCTTCTGCAGCGACTCGGCCACCTTCAGGTTGCCGGCCACGATCTGGTGGTTGTCCGGGCCGCGGTTGTCCATGCGGCCCAGGGTCGCGCCCTTGAAATCGCAGACCTTGCCGCCGGCTTCGCGCACCAGCAGCAGGCCGGCCGCGATGTCCCACGCCTTCACGCCGGCCTCGAAGTAAGCATCGGCACGGCCACAGGCCACGTAAGCCAGGTCCAGTGCGGCCGAACCGGTACGACGGATGTCCTCGCCGTGCACCAGCAGGGCATCGATGGCCTTCAGCTGGGCGCTGGCACGGCTGCGCTCGCGCGGGGCGAAGCCGGTGTGGATCATGGTGCCTTCCAGATCCTTGCGATCGGCCACGCGGATGCGGCGGTCGTTCAGCACGGCACCGGCGCCACGGCTGGCGGTGAACAGTTCATTGCGCAACGGGTCGAAGATGACCGCATCGGTCGGCTCGCCGTTCTCGACCAGGGCGATCGACACGCAGTAGTGCGGTACGCCGCGCAGGTAGTTGCTGGTGCCGTCCAGCGGGTCGATGACCCACATCTGGCGACGCTCGCTCTGCACGCCACCTTCCTCGCCGAATACGCCGTATTCGGGGTAGGCGCGCTTGAGCTCCTTGACGATGACCTTTTCCGCATCGGCATCGACTTCGCTGGCGTAGTCCATGCGGCCCTTCTGCACCACGTTCAGCGCCTCGAGCTTGTTGATGTTGCGCAACAGGACGTTGCCGGCGAGGCGGGCGGCCTTGACCATGACGGTTACGGCGGGTTTCTGCATGGCGTGGGCTCCCGGAAAGGCAGAAGAGAAAGGCTGGCGGGGGAAAAGAGCGGGTCCGGCGCAGTGGCCGGCCGCACAGTTTACCATTGGTCTTCGTCCAGCTCGACCTTTTCCCTGTTCATGTCCCAGTTTCCCACCGCAACCCGCCTCCGATTCGTCCTGGTCGGTACCCAGCACCCCGGCAACATGGGGGCTGCCGCCCGTGCCCTGAAGACCATGGGCCTGGCCCGCCTGGTGCTGGTCGCCCCCGAAAAGCCATTGGACGAGGAGGCCTTCCGCCGCTCGGCCGGTGCCGAGGACGTGCTCGGCGATGCCCCGGTGGTTGCGACCCTGGCCGAGGCCGTGGCTGACTGCCGCCTGGTGCTGGGCTGCACCGCCCGTGCCCGTCGCGTCCAGCTGGAGGAGTATCTGCCGGCCGATGCCGCTGCCCGTGCGGTCGCCAAGGCTGGCGAGGGCGCTGAGGTGGCCCTGGTGTTCGGCCGCGAACGTACCGGCCTGACCAACGAGGAACTGCAGCTGTGCCATGCAGCGGTGCACATCCCGTCCGATCCGGACTTCAGCTCGCTCAACCTGGCCGCTGCCGTGCAGGTGCTGGCCTATGAGACGCGCATGCAGCTGCTGGGCACGCAACCGGTGGCCGAGGCCGAAGCGGGCGTGCGCGAACAGGCGGCGAGCCACGAGCAGATGGAGAGCTTCTTCGCCCAGCTCGGCGACACCCTGGACGAGATCGATTTCCATAAGGGCCGGGCACCGGAATCGGCGATGCGCAAGCTGCGCCGCCTGTTCCTGCGCAGTGAGCCGAGCGAGCAGGAGGTACGCCTGTTGCGCGGCATCCTGGCCGACACCCAGCGCATGGCGCGACTGGCGCAGGCGGGCAGGAAGGACAGCTGACGACGTTCTCATTTTTTCGGGTAGTCTGTCCGGATACCCAGGGGGGATGAAGCCTGTGTCGGGTCTGCGGAAGGCAGTGCAGAGGGGACTGCTGAGCCTGGTCATGATCCTGCTGGCCGGGACGGTGCACGCAGCGCCGGACCCGGTGCTGGTGCTGGGCCGGATCAGCGATGATCCCAAGGCCCATTACGAGCAGCTGCAGCCATTGCTGGACTATGTGGTGGCCCGCATGCACGACGTCGGTATCAAGGAGGGGAGGATCCTGATGGCGCGCGATCCGCAGCAGATGGCCAGCTATCTGCGGCGGGGTCGGGTCGACTGGGTCACGGAAACATCGGGTACGGCAGTGGCGCTGGGCCAGCGTAGCGGCGCACGCCCGCTGCTGCTGACCGAACGCAATGGGGTGCGCGAGTACCAGACCGTGTTCTTCGTGCGCCGCGACAGCCCGATCCAGCGCATGCAGGACCTGCGTGGACATCGCCTGGCGTTGCAGAACACCGCCTCCACCAGCGCCTATCTGGTGCCGGTGATGACGTTGCTGCAGGAGGGGTTGGCGCCGCAGATCCTGGCCGGTGTGTGGGACGTGCCGGGACGGGAGAGCGTGGGCTATGTGTTCGCGCGCAGCGAGTTGAACATCGCCACGTATGTGCACAAGGGCGTGGTCGAGGTGGGCGCGGTAAGCAGTGTGGACTGGGACGACGAGCGGAGGGTACCTGCCGCATTCCGGCGCGACTTCCGCGAGCTGCTGCGTACCGAACCTTACCCGCGTGCAGTGGAGGTGGTGCGTGCCGACCTCGACCCGCGGGTGCGTGACCGCCTGCAGGAGGTCCTGCTGCAGGCGGCCAGTGATCCGCAGGCACAGGGGGCGTTGCATCGGTTTTTTGGCACTTCCGGGTTCCACCGCGTCGATGCGCATGCGCAGCAGCGGCTGGATGAACTGAAACAAGGATTGACGCGCGTGCGGATGGAAGTGGAATGAAGTGGCTCGGCTCGGGGATGCAGGCCCGGTTCCTGCTCGCGATGGGCGGGGCCATGGTGGTGGTGATCGCGATCCTGGCGGTGCTGCTGGGACGGCAGACGGCGATGCAGGGTGAGGTGCGCAACCTCAGTGGCGGCGTCATCCATGAACTGTTCGACCGCAGCGTGCGCAGCCGCGGCGAGGCGATGGCGCGCGAGTTGTCCGACGCGCTGGCCAACCCGCTGTACTACCGTGACCTGGACCAGGTCGGCGCGCTGGTGCGCAGCACTGCGCGGCAGCCGGTGGTGCGCTACGTGCTGGTGTTCGACGAGCGGGGCCGGCTGGTGCACGACGGCTCGGTGGAGGTGTCCGGCTTCGGCCAGCCGATGGCCGATCCGCTCGCTCCCAAGGCTGCGGTCGCGCAGGCCTTGGTCGTGCAGGAATCGCCTAAGGTGCTCGACAACAGCATGCCGATCATGGTCGGCAACCAGCGCATCGGCGGCGTTCGCGTCGGCATGGCGCTGGACGAGGTGCAGCAACGTGAGCAGGCCGCCAACGCCACACTCGGCGAGCGCCTGCAGCAGGTTGGCAGCCGCCACCTGGGCTGGCTGCTGCTGATGCTGGGCCTGCTGGTGGTGATCGGCGTGGTGGTGATCCTGTATGTGCAGCGCACCCTGGTCGCACCGATTCGTGACCTGGCGGCCGCGGCGCGCCGCATCGAGGCCGGGGACTACCAGACCCCCCTGGCCGAGAACACCAGTGATGATGAGGTGGGCGAACTGGTGCGCGGCTTTGCCCGCATGCGCGATGCCATCGCACGGCATGACCGCGAAGTGCGGCGCATGGCCTATACCGACGCGCTGACCGGCCTGACCAACCGGCTGGCGTTCCGCGAAGCGCTCGACCATCGCCTGATGGCAGCGCGCGCGTCCAACCATCGGCTGGGCCTGCTGTTTGCCGACATCGACGATTTCAAGCGGGTCAACGATACGCTCGGCCATGAGGCCGGCGATGAAGCGTTGCTGCAGTTCGCACAGCGCATCGGCCGTGCGGTCACCGAGGCCGGAGGCGATGAGGCCCTGCTGGCCCGCTTCGGCGGCGACGAGTTCGTGATCCTGGTGGGCGATGGCGATGTGGCGGCGAACGCGCGGCTGCTGGCTGAAGTGCTGGTACGCGAGCTGGGCAAACCGTTGGTGGTGCAGGGCAGGGAGCTGTTCCTGGGTACCTCGATCGGCGTGACCCTGTTCCCTGACGATGCGGCTGACGCGACCACGCTGCTGAAGAACGGCGACATCGCCATGTACCAGGCGAAGATGGCCGGCAAGAACTGCTATCGCTACTACAGCCGGGCGATGGATCACGCGGTCGAGCGTCGCGTGCACATGGAGCAGGAGCTGCGCGGGGCGTGGGAGCGCGGCGAGCTGCGCCTGGCCTACCAGCCGATCTTCCGCATGCGTGACCGCCGCATGATCGGCGTCGAAGTACTGCTGCGCTGGCAGCACCCGACGCTGGGCACGATTCCGCCCTCGGTGTTCATCGAAGTGGCCGAGCAGAGCGGGCTGATCGAGATCATCGGCCCGAAGGTGCTGCGTGCGGCCTGCATGGAGGCTTCGCAGTGGCCGCGCGGGGCGGGCGGGGACGATCTGTTCGTGTCGGTCAACGTGTCGCCGCGGCAGCTGCGTGGCGGCGAACTGCCAGCGCTGGTGGCGCAGTGCCTGCACGAGTCCGGGCTGCCGGCCTCGCGCCTGCACCTGGAGCTGACCGAAACCGCCGTGATCGGTGACGAGATGGTGGCCGCGCAGCTGCTGGACAAGCTGCACCGCACCGGGGTGAAGGTCTGGCTGGACGATTTCGGCACCGGCTTCTCCGGCCTCAGCCACCTGCGCCAGGTGCCAGTGGACGGCGTGAAGATCGACAAGAGCTTCGTGGCCGACATGCAGCGCGATCCCGACGACCTGGCGTTGACCACAGCGATCATCGCCATGGCCCATGCACTGGGCATCACCGTGGTGGCCGAGGGCATCGAGCAGCAGGCCCAGTTCGAACTGCTGGCCCAGCGTGGCTGCGACCTTGGCCAGGGCTACTGGTTGAGTCACCCGGTCACCGCCACCGAAGTGGTGCGGATGATCGAATCAGGCCTCTGACGGTAGATCACGCCACGCGTGGATGAGCCGTCCCAGTAGATCCACGCCATGCGTGGATGGGCTTTCCTGGCCAAAGCATCCACGCATGGCGTGGATCTACTGCCGTTCTGGTGGGATCCGACCCCGGCGCCGCGTTACAGCGGGCGCTTGCTCGGGTCGCCGGGCAGTTCGCGCACCAGCTTCGGAACCAGGTAACCGGACAGGCGGGCGGTCAGGCCGGCGATCAGGGCCTTGGCCTGGGTGTCGTCCACTTCGAAGTGGGCCACGCCCTCGACCCGGTCCAGCTGGTGCAGGTAGTAGGGCAGTACGCCGGCGGCGAAGCTGCGCTCGCTCAGGTCCTGCAGGGCCTGTACGCTGTCGTTGACCCCGCGCAGCAGCACTGCCTGGTTCAGCAGCTGTGCGCCGGTGTCGCGCAGGTGAGCCATCGCCGTGTCCACGCTGGCATCGAATTCGTTGGCATGGTTGGCATGGAGCACGATCGCCAGTGGCCAGGGCAGGCTGCCCAGCCAGGCCAGCAGCTCCTCGTCCACGCGCTCGGGCAGCACGATCGGCAGGCGGGTGTGGATGCGCAGGCGGCGGATATGCGGGATCGCGCGCAGCGCGTCGGTCAGCTCGACCAGCTTGTGGGTGGCCAGCGACAGCGGGTCACCGCCGGACAGGATCACCTCGTCGATGTCCGGGTCGGCCGCAATGGCGGCCACCGCTTCCTGCCAGCCGCCCTTGGCGGCGTTCTCCGCGGCATAGTCGAAGTGGCGCCGGAAGCAGTAGCGGCAGTTGATCGCGCAGCTGCCGGTGGCAACCAGCAGGGCGCGGCCGCGGTACTTCTGGATCACGCCGGTGGCCTTCCTGGCAGCGCCGTCGCCCACCGCGTCGAAGCTGAATCCGGGTGCCGGGCGCATTTCCTCATCGATCGGCAGTACCTGCCGCAGCAGCGGATCGGTGGCATCGCCCTTGCGCATGCGGGCCACGAAACCTTCGGGAACGCGCAGCGCGAACTGGGCCATGGCGGCCTCCGACACACCCAGCGCGACCGGGTCCAGTTCCAGCCTGGCCAGCAGCGCGCGCGGGTCGCGCAGCGCCTGCCGCCAGAGCTGCTGCCAGCGCGCGGGTGCGCCTGGCGACTGGGGCCGGGGGAAGGCGGAAAGCTGCATGGAGAGGGGGCCTGCGGTTATCATGGGGGCAGAAAAACTGTCGCCCACCGACCTCCGGTGGGCTTTCCATTCTATCCGGCTCGCCGCACGCGCGGCGGATTCGCCAATTGAGGAGCTTGAGCATGGCCACTGCGGGCATGAACGATGTCAAGAACGGGATGAAGATCCTGGTCAACAATGAACCGGCCGTCATCTCCGAGACCGAGTTCATCAAGCCGGGCAAGGGCCAGGCCTTCACCCGCGTGCGCTATCGCTTCATCAAGTCGGGCCGCACCGTGGAAATGACCATGAAGGCCACCGACGACGTGGAAGTGGCCGATGTGGTCGATACCAACATGAACTACATGTACAGCGATGGCGAGTACTGGCATTTCATGGACCCGGAAACCTTCGAGCAGGTGCAGGCCGACAAGGCCGGCATGGGCGGCGCCGAGAAGTGGCTGAAGGGCGAAGAGTCCTGCATCGTCACCCTGTTCAACGGTTCGCCGATCTTCGTGCAGCCGCCGAACTTCGTCGAGCTGAAGATCACCGAGACCGACCCGGGCGTCCGTGGCGATACCTCGGGTGGTGGCGGCAAGCCGGCCACCCTGGAAACCGGCGCCGTCGTCCGCGTGCCGCTGTTCGTCAACCAGGATGAAATCGTCAAGGTCGACACCCGTTCGGGTGAGTACTCCGCACGCGTGAAGTAATCCGGCGCAGCCGGATTACCTGTAAAGCCGAGCCATGCTCGGCTTTACGTTCCGGCCCATCTGGCGCCGGAACGCACAGCAGCCGAGCATGGCTCGGCGCTACATGGCCACGATCCACCCCGGTGGATCGCAGGCCCACCGCCCCCCAGCCAGTGAGCCCGCATGAGCGATAGCCCGCACCTCCCCGAAGCCTGCGACCTGCTCATCGAAGCCGGTTATGTCGTTCCGATCGAGCCGCATGCGGTGGTGCTGGAAGACCATGCGGTGGCCGTGCGTGGCAGCGAGATCGTGGCCATCCTGCCGCGAGCCGAGGCCCGCGCGCGTTTCCGCGCGACCCAGGTGGTCAGCCGGCCGGATGCGGCGCTGATGCCCGGCCTGGTCAACGCGCATACGCACAACCCGATGACTCTGCTGCGTGGCGTCGCCGACGATCTGCCGTTGATGACCTGGCTGCAGCAGCACATCTGGCCGGTGGAAGCGGCCGTGATCGGGCCCGAGTTCGTCGCCGATGGCACCACCCTGGCCATCGCCGAGATGCTGCGCGGAGGCACCACCTGCGCCAACGAGAATTACTTCTTTGGCGACGTGCAGGCCGCGGTCTACAAGAAGCACGGCTTCCGCGCGCTGGTCGGCGCGGTCATCATCGATTTCCCCACCGCCTGGGCCAGGACCGACGACGAGTACTTCGCCAAGGCCGGTGAACTGCACGACCAGTGGCGCACCGACCCATTGATCGGTACCGCGTTCGCGCCGCATGCGCCGTACACGGTCAACGATGCCAACTTCGAGCGGGTGCGCATGCTGTCCGACCAGCTCGACATGCAGGTACACCTGCATACGCATGAAACCGCGCAGGAAATCACCGATTCGATCAAGCTGTATGGCCAGCGCCCGCTGGCACGGCTGGATCGTCTCGGGCTGGTCAATGACCGCCTGATCGCGGTGCACATGACCCAGCTGACCGACGCGGAAATCCACCTGTGCGCCGAGCGTGGCGTCAGCGTGGTGCATTGCCCGGAATCGAACCTGAAGCTGGCCTCCGGTTTCTGCCCGGCCTGCGCCCTGCAGCGCGCCGGCGTGAACCTGGCCATTGGCACCGACGGCTGCGCCAGCAACAACGACCTGGACATGTTCAGCGAGAACCGCACCGCGGCGATCCTGGCCAAGGCGGTGGCCGACGATGCCACCGCGCTGGACGCGGCGACCACGCTGCGCGCGTCCACACTGGGCGGCGCCCGCGCGCTGGGCTTCGGTGATCGCATCGGTTCGATCGAAGTCGGCAAGCAGGCCGACCTGGTCTGCGTCGACCTGTCCGCGCTGGAAACCCAGCCGCTGCACAACGTGCTGTCGCAGCTGGTGTACGCCACCGGCCGCCAGCAGGTCAGCGACGTCTGGATCGCCGGCAAGCCGAAGCTGGTGCAGCGCGAGCTGGTCGGCATGGACCTGCCAGGCATCATTGCCAACGCGCGCCAGTGGCGCGAGCGCATCCGCCATATCCGCGCCTGAACCCCAGCGCTGCAAGGACCCCCTCATGACTGCCCCCCACGCTTCCTCCAATTTCGATCAGGCCGAGCTGGACAAGTTCGCCGCACTGGCCAACCGCTGGTGGGACGCGGACGGCCCGCAGAAGCCGCTGCATGCGCTGAATCCGGTACGCCTGCAGTACGTGGCCGAGCGCGTGCCGCTGCGCGGTGCACGCGTGCTCGACATCGGCTGCGGTGGTGGCCTGCTGAGCGAAGCGCTGGCCCAGGCTGGCGCCGACGTCACTGCCATCGACCTGGCTCCGGAACTGGTCAAGGTCGCACGCCTGCACGCGCTGGAAAGCGGTGCCAAGGTCGACTACCGGGTGCAGGCCGCCGAAGATCTGGCCGCCGAGCAGCCGGGTAGTTTCGATGTGGTCACCTGCATGGAGATGCTCGAGCATGTGCCCGACCCGGGCGCGATCATCGAGGCTTGCAAGCGCCTGCTGAAGCCGGGCGGCCACCTGTTCCTGTCGACCATCAACCGCACGGCCGCTGCCTTCGCGGTGGCGATCGTCGGTGCCGAGTACGTGGCACGGTTGTTGCCCAAGGGCACCCACCACTACCAGGAATTCATCAAGCCGGCCGAGCTTGCGCGATGGCTGCGCGAGGCTGACGTGCAGCTGGTGGATGTGAGTGGCATGGCCTACGAGCCGTGGCGCAACCGCGCCCGCCTGAGCAGCCGCACCGACATCAACTACCTGGCCTACGCGGTCAAGCCGGCATGAACCACGCAGCATTCCCGCGTGCCGTGCTGTTCGACCTGGACGGCACACTGCTGGACAGTGCCCCGGACTTCGTCGCCACCTGCGATGCGATGCTGGCCGAGCGCGGGCGCGCGCCGATCGACCCGGCACAGCTGCGCCCGGTGGTGTCGAAGGGCTCGCGCGCCATGGTCTCGGCGGCGTTCCCTGAACTGGACACGGCCGCGCGCGACGCGCTGGTTCCCGAATTCCTGCGGCGCTACGAAGCGTTGATCGGCCAGCACGCGGTGTTGTTCGATGGCGTTGCAGGCATGCTGGATGCGCTGGATGCCGCCGGCACAGTGTGGGGCATCGTCACCAACAAACCCGAGTACCTGGCACGGCTGATCGTGCCGCAGTACGGCTGGCAGCAGCGCTGCGCGGTGCTGGTGGGCGGTGACAGCCTGGCCGAGCGCAAACCGCACCCGCTGCCGCTGCTGCATGCCGCGCAGGTGATCGGCATCGCGGCCGAAGACTGCGTGTACGTCGGCGACGACGAGCGTGACATCGTCGCCGCGCGCGCCGCCGCGATGCCGTCGGTCGCGGCGCTGTGGGGCTATCGCCTGCACAGCGACGACCCGCTGGCCTGGCAGGCCGATGTGCTGGTCGAGAATGCCGAACTCCTGCAACTGGCCAGTCTCTGGCCGACCCGGCCGGCAGCCCCGGCCCAGCCGTAAGGAATCCCGTAGTGAGCAGTACCGCGCTGGACAGTTTCCTCGACAAGTGGCGCAGCCGTTGGCCGGAATGGTCGGTGGCCGCGCCATTCGTGGCCGAATCGCAACGCGAACTCGCGGTGGCGTGGTTCGCGCTGCTGCAGGAATTCGATGACATGCTCAACACCAGTGGCGACCCGCTGCCGGCCGACGCCAAGCTGGCGTGGTGGGGCGAGGAGCTGCGCAGCTGGGCGGCGCATCGTTCGCGCCACCCGCTGGGCCGCCTGCTGGAGCCGGTGAATGCGCCCTGGGCACAGCTGGCCGAGGCGCTGCCGGATCTGGTCGAAGCGCGCACGGTCGCGCTGGATGCGGTCAGTGCCGAACGCGCTCTGGCCAACTATGCCGAGGCGGTCGCCGCGGTGGAGGCGGCACTGTTCAACGACAGGCCGCGTACCGGCGCCGGGCGTGCCGTGCAGCTGCAGACCCTGGCGCAGCGTCTGCAGGATGCCGGCGTGGCCGGTGTGCCGCGCAGCCTGCTGGATGAGGACGCCAGCAATGCCGCGCAACGCTGGGCGCAGTATCTGGTGAAGGGATGGGGCAGCCGCGTGCCCGGTCCGCGCCCGCGCCGTGTCTGGTCCAGCCTGGCGCGCGCGCGCCTGGCCGCGCAGGCCGCAGGCAAGCCGATTGAAGCGACGCCGATGCGCACGCTGCTGCGCGTGTGGTGGGCCGCGCGCGGTTGATCGATTCTGGTGGGTGCGGACCTTGGTCCGCACGCTCTGCGGGATTGTGCCGACCAAGGTCGGCACCCACCGTCATTTCCGCTCCAGCACCAGCAGCGGGTCGATGCGGGTGTCGAACCAGTTCATGCCCCAGTGCAGGTGCGGGCCAGTGGCGCGGCCGGTGGCACCGACGGCAGCGATGACCTGGCCCTGCTCGACGCGGTCACCGACCTTCACGTCGATGCGCGACAGGTGCAGGAAGTTGGAGCTGACGCCGAACCCATGATCGAGCAGCAGGGTGCCGCCGGTCAGGTATAGATCCGGGCCGGCAAAGGTGACGATACCGGCGGCCGGTGCTTTCACCGGCGTGCCAGTGGGCACCGCGATGTCCATGCCGGAATGACCGGCACCGGGCTGGCCGTTGTACACGCGCGCATTGCCGAAGCGCCCGCTGATGCGGCCCTGCACCGGCCAGATGAAGGTCTGGGTGAAGTCGGTACGGTCGTCATCGCGGGCGCGCGCGGCGGTGACCTGCGCCTGTTCGCGCTTGATCCGTTCGGCGATCGCCGGCGGCGGATTGACCGTCTTCGGCGGCACGCCATTGACCCGTTCGGTCGGCCAGTCACGCGGCGTCACCGCGATGGCCACGGTTTCGCTGCCGCCGTCGGGACGTTGCACCTGCACGCGCAGCGGGCCTTTTTCATCGCGACCGATGCCGAACACCACGCTGCCGTAGCCACTCACCCGCAGCTGGCGGCCGGCGTACTGCACGCGGCTGCCGGCGGGAACCTTGCCGATCACCAGCGCGCCCTGCGACGCGCTGGCCGGGAACACCACGCGGCTGTCGATCAGGCTGCCGATACCATCCTGCGCCTGCACCGGAAATGCCGAAAACAAGGGGGCCGCCAGCAGCAGCGCCCCGGTCAGGAGAGCCGCGCGCATCAGCGGTCGTAGGTCATGCGCTGGCCGGCCGGTTCGCCTACCAGGCTGCTGCCGTCCCATACCAACTGGCCGTTGACCCAGGTCGAGGCCACGCGCGAACGGAAGGTGGTGCCTTCGAACGGCGACCAGCCACACTTGGACAGCACGTCCTCGCGCTTGACGGTGAACGGCACGTCTTCCACCAGCACCAGGTCGGCGAAGTAGCCTTCGCGCAGGAAGCCGCGCTCCTCGACGTCGAACAGCTGTGCCGGCGCATGCGCGAACTTCTGCACCACCTGCTCGCGGGTCAGCTTGCCCTCGTGCACGCGCTCCAGCGCGGCCACCAGCGCGTACTGCACCAGCGGCAGGCCCGACGGCGCCTGCGCGTAGGGCTTCTGCTTCTCTTCCCAGGTGTGCGGCGCATGGTCGGTGGCCAGCACGTCCAGCACGTCGTCGGCCAGCGCAGCGGTGATCGCCTCGCGGTCAGACACCTCCTTGATCGCCGGGTTGCACTTGATCAGGTTGCCCTTGGTCGCGTAATCCGGGCGGGCAAAGTGCAGGAAGTGCACGCAGGTTTCAGCGGTGATCTGCTTGCGGCTGCCGTCGGCGCGGATCAGCGGGCCCTTCTCGAACAGCGCCAGCTCATCGGCGGTGGAGATATGCAGCACGTGCAGTCGGGTGCCGTGCTTGCGTGCCAACGACATCGCCAGGCGGGTCGACTTGATGCAGGCTTCGCGCGAACGGATGTCCGGGTGCATGTCCGGGGTCAGCGCGTCGCCGTATTTCTCCTGGAAGGCTTTCAGGTTGGCATCGATCATCGGCGTGTCTTCGCAGTGCGTGATGATCGGGGTCGGGCATTCGCGGAAGATCGCGTCCAGCGTTTCAGGGTTGTCCACCAGCATGTTGCCGGTGGACGCACCCATGAACACCTTCACGCCCGGCGCCTTCTTCGGGTCCAGCGCGCGGATCGCTTCCAGGTTGTCGTTGCTGGCGCCGTGGTAGAAGCCGTAGTTGGCCCAGGCGCGGCCGCGTGCGAGTTCGTACTTGGCTTCGAGGATGGTCGAATCCAGCGTCGGCGGATTGGTGTTGGGCATGTCCATGAAGCTGGTCAGGCCACCGGCCACGGCCGCCGCCGATTCGCTGGCGATGTCACCCTTGTGGGTCAGGCCCGGTTCGCGGAAGTGCACCTGGTCGTCGATCATGCCGGGCAGCAGCCAGCGTCCGGCAGCGTCCACCACCTGCTCGCCGTCGCGCGGCGCCAGCCCGCTGCCGATCTGCGCGATACGGCCGTTCTCGATGCGCAGGTCGCCATCGAAGGTGCGGCCTTCGTTGACCATCCGGGCGTTGGTGATGAGGGTGGAGGACATGTCAGTGTTTTCCTGTGCAACGGCAAGAGGGGGCGTGGGTGGATTCGGGCACTGGATCGAAGCCGCCGGGGTGGAACGGATGGCAGCGGCCCAGCCGGCGCGCCGCCAGCCAGCTGCCGCGCAGCGGGCCGTGCCGGGAGATGGCATCCATCGCGTATTCAGAACAGCTCGGCACGAAACGGCAGCGCGGCCCCAGCAGGGGGCTGATGAAGCGCTTGTAGAAGCGCAGCAGGGCGATGAGCAGGCGCGAGATCACCCAGTCATCTTATGCCAGTTGGCATGAAGGCCGCATTTGTGCAGGATGGGCCGTTGGTCGCATGTCGCCGATGGCCTGCGACCGGTACCAGCACCCTCGGGTGCTGGCCAGGTTCCGTACCGCGCAAGGCGGTCCGTGTTCGTCGGACTGCCGCTTGGGTGCCCTGACTCCAGGACTGAATGGAGCAGGCCGCCAAGGTTGCTGCTGCGGGTCGGGTAGGCTATAAAGGCCCGCTTTCCCGGGCCCCGGGGAATCCAAGGAAGAGCGTTTCGTGGCTGCTAAAAAAACTGCAAAGAAGGCCGCAACGGCCGCCAAGAAAACCGCCAAGCCTGTTGTGAAGAAGTTGGCGGCAAAGCCCGTTGCCAGGAAACCGGCCAGCAAGCCGGCGACCAAGGCGGCGTCCTCGCAACCGGCGGCCAGGAAGGCCACCGCAACGAAAACGCCGGCCAAGGCAACCAAGCCGGTGGCGAAGAAGGCCGCCGCGCCCGCCAAGGCCAAGCCGGCCGCTGCCAGCAAGAAGGCGCCGGTGGTGAAGAAGGCCGTCAGCAAGGCCGCGCCGGTGAAGAAGGCCGCCACCAAGCCGGTGGCAAAGAAGGCCGCAGCCAAGCCGGCGCCGAAGGCGGTGGTGAAGAAGGTTGCAGCCCCGCCGGTTGCCAAGCCGGTGGCGAAGAAGGTTGCCGCGGCCAAACCAGCCGCCAAGCCTGCCGCTGTAAAGAAAGTCACCAAGAATGTCGCCGCGCCGGCCACCAGGCCGGCGCCGGCTCCCGTAGTGAAGTCCGCACCGAAGCCAGCTGCCAAGCCGGCTCCGGCCAAGCCTGTCCCGGCCAAGACCGTGGCAGTGGCAGCAGCCCAACCGGCCACCAAGCCGGCGCCGGCCGCCGCTCCTGCTGCATCGAAGGCCCCGCAATCCAAGAATCCCGTGCCCGTTTCGAAATCGCCTGCCAAAACCGCCGTGAAATCCGATTCCGCCCCGAAGACCGTGTCGCGCCCTGTCGGCAAGGTCGCCGTCGCTGTCGCCGCCCGTTCGGCGGCACCGGCCCCGCGCAGCAAGTACAAGGTGGTCGAATACAAGACCGACGAAGCCACCGGCCGCCCGATCCTGCCGGCCGGCTACAAGCCGTCCTCGGAAGAGGAATACATGAGCTCGCTGCAGCAGGAGTATTTCCGCCAGCGCCTGCAGAACTGGCGTGCGGACCTGGTGGAAGAGTCCAAGCAGACCATCGAGAACCTGCGTGAGGAAGTGCGTGACATCGGCGACGAAGCCGAGCGCGCGACCCGCGAAACCGAGAACTCGCTGGAACTGCGTACCCGCGACCGCTACCGCAAGCTGATCGGCAAGATCGACAGCACGCTCAAGCGCCTGGAAGCCGGTGACTATGGCTACTGCGTGGACACGGGTGAAGAAATCGGCCTGGAGCGCCTGGAAGCGCGCCTGACCGCCGAGCGCACCATCGACGCCCAGGAGCGTTGGGAGCACCTGCAGAAGCAGCAGGGCGACTGATTCCTGATCGTTGTCTGGTCATACGAAAAACCCGGCTTCGGCCGGGTTTTTTATTGGGTGGTCGCTGGCACGAGGCCGTGGTTGGCACGGCCGGCTGTGGCCGTTGACTCGGGTCCGGCTCGCGGATGGCGGCGCGTTTCTTTGGTTACTTTCTTTGCGCGCGCAAAGAAAGTGACAAGCCCATTCATCGAGAGAGAGTGACGGGGCCAGTCAAATGCCCGGCACCGCCGAACCCGCTCGCTGCAGGATCACTGCAGGTCGCGAAGATTCAATTTCCGCAGCGTCGGGTTCTTCCATGCGGTGATCCCGGCCACGCTCAGCACCGCGAACCCGCCCAGCACCACTGCGGGTACCAGGCCGAGCAGCTTCGCCATCGTGCCGGCATAGAACGCGCCCAGTTCGTTCGACGAACTGATGAAGATACCGTTGATCGACGACACCCGTCCGCGCATTTCTTCCGGCGTGGCCAGCTGCAGGATGGTCGAGCGGATCACCACTGACACGCCGTCGAATGCCCCGTAGAACAGCAGGATCAGCGCCGACAGCCAGAAGTGCTGCGACAGTCCGAAGCTGATCACGCACAGGCCGAAACCGGCCACCGCGAACAGCAGTACGCGGCCGGCATTGCGGTGCAGCGGGTGGCGGGCCAGCCACAGGCCCACGCATACCGAGCCCAGCGCCGGCATCGCGCGCAGGATGCCCAGGCCTTCCGGGCCATGGTGCAGGATCTCGTGCAGGAACGCCGGCAGCATCGCCACCACACCACCCAGCAGCACCGAGAACATGTCCAGCGCCATCGCGCCGACCATGATCCGGTTGCCGACCACGAAGCGTGCGCCTTCGGCGATGCTCTTGAAGATCGGGGCGGCCGGACCGGTATGCACCGGCTCTTCCACCTTCAGCGTGGCCAAACAGCCCATCGCCACCAGCGCGAAGGCGGTGGCCACCGCATAGGACAGGCTCTTGCCACCAAAGCCGACCATCACGCCACCCAATGCCGGGCCGGCGATCATGCCGGCCTGGAACACCACGGCGCCAAGTCCGGCTCCACGGGCGAACTGATCACGGGCCAGCACACGGGCGAACAGGGCGTTGTAGATCGGCGACAGGAAGGCGCGGACCATGCCGGTCAGCGCGATGGCCGCATAGATCGGCCACACGCCGTCAATCGGCAGCCAGCCCTTGGCCACGCTGGTCAGCACCAGCGCGGTGGCGACCAGGCCGGAACAGGCGACCATGCCCAGCCGGCGGCGCGGCAGGTGGTCCACCAGGTAGCCGGCGAACGGGGCCACGCAGAAGAACGGCAGCACCTCGGCCAGGCCGATCAGGCCCAGCGAGAATGGATTGCGGGTGACTTCATAGATATGCCAGCCGACGGTGACCGCGACCACCTGGTAGGACAGCATCGCGAAGATGCGGTAGGCCAGCAGCCTGGCGAAACCAGGCCGGGACAGCAGGCCCAGCGCGGTATCTTCGGCTGTGGCAGGTTCGCTCACGAAGGGTCGCGCTGCAGCTGGGCCTGCGCGGTCTCGCGGATGAAGGCCAGCATCGCTGCCACGCCGTTGCTGCGGGTGGGCGAAAGGTGGCGGGCCAGGCCGATGTCCTGGATGTAGCTCGGTTCGGTATCCAGGATCTCCTGTGCCGAACGCCCGGAGTACACGCGCAGGGCCAGGAAGATCAGACCGGAGACGATGGCCGAATCACTGATGGCGTGGAAACGCAGCGACTGCGCATTGCCTTCCGGCACGATCCAGACCATCGACTGGCAGCCGAGCAGGCGATGCTCTTCGGTCTTCCATTCTTCCGGGAAGGCCGGCAGCTTGCGGCCGAGGTCGATCAGGTACTGGTAGCGCTCGGACCAGTCGCCGAAGAAGCCGAATTCCTCGGCGATGGCGGTCTGGGCCTCGGCGGCGGTGGGTTCAAGCGGGAACGGGGAGTCGGTCACAACAGTCTCTACGGTGGGGGCGTGGCCGGCGTACCGGCCACGGGGCAGGGCGGATCAGCTGCGCTTGCGCGACCAGCGGACGCCCTGCGGGGTGTCTTCCAGCACGATGCCTTCAGCGGCCAGCTGGTCGCGGATGGCGTCGGAACGGGCGAAGTCGCGTGCCTTCTTGGCGGCGGCACGTTCGTCGATCAGGCCCTGGATGCGGGCATCGTCGCCGTCATCGCTGGCGGCGGTGCCGAACCACTGTGCGGGATCGGCCTGCAGCAGGCCCAGCGCCAGGCCAGCGCCAAGCAGTTCGCTCTTCAGGCGCGCCTGTTCGGCCGGATCGGTGGCACGCCGTGCATCGGCCGCGATGCGGGCCACCTCGGCCAGCGCCTGCGGAGTGTTCAGGTCGTCGTCCAGGGTGGCCTCGACGCTGGCCGGAATCACCGCGGTGGCTTCGATCGACGCCAGTTCGCGCAGAGTGCCGTACAGGCGGTCCAGGGTGCGCACCGACTGTTCGATGAGGCCATCGGACCAGTCCAGCGGCTGCCGGTAGTGGGCCGACAGCAGCGCCAGGCGCAGGGCTTCCGGCGGATGCTGGCGCACCAGGTCGTGCACGCGTTCGATGTTGCCCAACGACTTGCTCATCTTGGCGCCGCCGAAGTTGAGCATGCCGTTGTGCAGCCAGAACCGGGCGAAGATCTTGCCGCCGTGGGCGCATTCGCTCTGCGCGATCTCGTTCTCGTGGTGCGGGAACTGCAGGTCGACGCCGCCGGCGTGGATGTCGATGGTCTCGCCCAGATGGGCGGCGGCCATCGCCGAGCATTCGATGTGCCAGCCCGGGCGGCCAAGGCTCCACGGCGACTCCCAGCCGGGCAGGTCGGCGGTGGATGGCTTCCACAGCACGAAATCGCCGGGGTCACGCTTGTACGGGGCGACGTCGACGCGGGCGCCGGCCAGCATCTCTTCCGGATCGCGGCGCGAGAGCTTGCCGTAGCCGTCGAAGCTGGCGACCGCAAACAGCACGTGGCCTTCGGCGGCATAGGCGTGGCCGTTGGCGATCAGCTGCTCGATCATGGTGATGATCTGTGGCATGTGCGCGGTCACTTCCGGCTCGATGTCCGGCGGCACCACGCCCAGCGCGGCCATGTCTTCACGGTAGGCAGCGGCGAAGCGGTCGGTGATGGTGCTTATCGGCACCCCCTGCTCGCGCGCGGCGGTGTTGATCTTGTCGTCCACGTCGGTGATGTTGCGGGCGTAGCGCAGTGCACCGAAGCGGCGCCGCAGCAGGTCGGCCAGCACCCCGAACACCACCGGGCCACGGGCATTGCCGATGTGCACGTAGTTGTAGACCGTCGGGCCGCACACATACAGGGTCGGACAGGCCGGGTCGAGCGGAGTGAACGGTTCGAGCTGGCGAGTCAGGTTGTTGTGCAGGCGCAGGGTCATGGGGCTGTGGCTGGGGGACAAGCCTGTGATTTTAGAACGTGTCGGCCCCCTTTGGGGGCGCTGGTTGCCACCGGTGGACGCCACGCCCTGCCAGGGTGGGGTGGGCAGGAGCGGCGCGGACGGGTAATGTTCAGCCCCTTGCGCTCGCCACTGCCTACACTATTGCCGTGTCCTTGCTCCCGTCGCCAATGAAATCCACCGCGCTGCTGACCCTGGCTTGCCTGTCGGCACTGCCCGCCGTGGTCCTGGCGCAGGAGGCCGAGCCGCGCAACCGGGTGGTGATCGTGGAGAACGTGAAGTTCGACTACGCCCAGGTGCTGAACGTCGAGCCGGTGTTCCAGACCCTGCGCGCGACACGCACCGAGGAGCACTGCGAGCCGATCTCGACCCGCACCCTGGCCCCGGTCAATGTCACCGGGGAAGAGCCGGTCGAGGACAAGGGCCGGATCGGCCGCTTCTGGGACTCGGTGCGCTCGATGTTCAAGCGCAGTGATGAAGAGGTCTCCGAGGAGACCGCCGCCGAGACGCCGGCGCCGGCGCCGGCCAGCAGTGGCCCGATGCTGACCCGCGACTGTCGCATCGTGCCGGTCGGGCGTGAATTCCGCCGGCCCATCGCCTATGACGTGGATTACGTCTACAAGGGCACCAAGTACCGCTCGCGGCTGCCGGAAGACCCCGGCAACCGGCTGAAGATCCGGGTCTCGATCACCCCCTGGGTCGGCCCCGAGCAGGGCACCGCCAGCAATCCCTGATTCTGCGCCCCCGGCCCCTTGCGCCGGCCCCGGCCGCATGCAAAGATGGTTGGCCATGAAGCTCACCGACTTCCAGCACGACAGCAGCGCCGCCCGCCAGGCCACTGGCATGACGTCGCGTGCCCGTCGACCGGAACCCCACATTCTCGCTGGGTAATCCGGAGCTTTCTGCTGTTCGTCCGAAAAAAACCCAGCCACCCGGCTGGGTTTTTTCGTTTCCGGGTCATGAACGCTTCAATTGAAACTTTTCCGTACCACCTTGGTTCCTGCTTTTCCCTTCCACCGCGTCGAACCCGGCGCTGCCACGCAAGGAAAGATGATGTCCCCCAAGCACTTCCTGAACACCCAGGACTGGAGCCGCAGCGATCTTGATGCGCTGCTGACCCAGGCCGCGCTGTTCAAGCGCAACAAGCTCGGCGACCAGCTCAAGGGCAAGTCGATCGCGCTGGTGTTCTTCAATCCGTCCATGCGCACCCGCACCAGCTTCGAGCTGGGCGCGTTCCAGCTGGGGGCCCACGCGGTGGTGCTGCAGCCGGGCAAGGATGCATGGCCGATCGAGTTCAACCTCGGTACGGTGATGGACGGCGATACCGAAGAGCACATCGCTGAAGTGGCCAAGGTGCTGGGGCGTTACTGCGACATCATCGCCGTGCGTGCGTTCCCGAAATTCCAGGACTGGGCGTACGACCGCCAGGACATCGTCCTCAACAGTTTCGCCAAGTACTCGCCGGTGCCGGTCATCAACATGGAGACCATCACCCACCCGTGCCAGGAACTGGCGCACGTGATGGCCCTGCAGGAGCACTTCGGCACCCAGGATCTGCGCGGCAAGAAGTACGTGCTGACCTGGACCTACCACCCCAAGCCGCTGAACACCGCTGTGGCCAACTCCGCACTGACCATCGCCACCCGCATGGGCATGGACGTGACCCTGCTGTGTCCGACCGCCGACTACATCCTCGACGACCGCTACATGGGCTGGGCCGAGCAGAACGTGGCCGAGAGCGGCGGTTCGCTGAAGATCAGCCATGACATCGACAGCGCCTATGCCGGCGCCGACGTGGTCTACGCCAAGAGCTGGGGCGCGCTGCCGTTCTTCGGCAACTGGGAACCGGAAAAGCCGATCCGCGACCAGTTCAAGCACTTCATCGTCGACGAGCGGAAGATGGCACTGACCAACAACGGTGTGTTCAGCCACTGCCTGCCGCTGCGCCGCAACGTTAAGGCCACAGACGGCGTGATGGATTCGCCGCAGTGCATCGCCATCAACGAAGCCGAAAACCGCCTGCACGTGCAGAAGGCGATCATGGCGGCGGTTGCCGGGCGCTAAGAAGCATCCGTCGAGCATGGCTCGACTCTACATAGACGAAGTCGAGCATGGCTCGACGACACAGACGAACAGGACCTACCCCATGAGCAACAAAGACGTCGTCCTCGCCTTCTCCGGCGGCCTCGATACCAGCTTCTGCGTGCCGTACCTGCAGGAGCGCGGCTACAACGTGCACACCGTGTTCGCCGATACCGGCGGCGTGGATGATGAAGAGCGCGATTTCATCGAAAAGCGCGCGGCCGAGCTGGGCGTGACCAGCCACGTCACCGTCAACGGTGGCCCTGCGATCTGGGAAGGCTTCGTCAAGCCGTTCGTGTGGGCTGGCGAAGGCTACCAGGGCCAGTACCCGCTGCTGGTGTCGGACCGCTACCTGATCGTCGATGCCGCACTGAAGCGTGCTGCCGAGCTGGGCACCAACATCATCGCCCACGGCTGCACCGGCATGGGCAATGACCAGGTCCGCTTCGACCTGGCGGTGAAGGCGCTGGGCGACTACCAGATCATCGCGCCGATCCGCGAGATCCAGAAGGAGCACACCCAGACCCGCGCCTACGAGCAGAAGTACCTGGAAGAGCGTGGCTTCGGCGTGCGCGCCAAGCAGCAGGCCTACACCATCAACGAGAACCTGCTGGGCCTGACCATGTCCGGCGGCGAGATCGACCGCTGGGAAGCCCCGGGCGAGGGCGCACGTGGCTGGTGCGCGCCGCGCAGCGAGTGGCCGGAGCAGGCGCTGACCGTCACCCTGAAGTTTGTCGAGGGCGAAGCCGTCGAGCTGAACGGCAACGCGCTGCCGGGCGATCAGATCCTGGCCCAGCTCAATAAGCTGTTTGCCCCGTATGGTGTTGGCCGTGGCGTGTACACCGGCGACACCGTGATCGGCCTGAAGGGTCGCATCGTGTTCGAGGCACCGGGCCTGGTCTCGCTGCTGGCCGCACACCGCGCGCTGGAAGACGCCGTGCTGACCAAGCAGCAGAACCGCTTCAAGCCGGACGTGGCGCGCAAGTGGGTGGAGCTGGTGTACGAAGGTTTCTACCACGATCCGCTGAAGACCGACATCGAAGCCTTCCTGAAGTCCTCGCAGGCCAAGGTCAACGGTGAAGTGGTGCTGGAAACCCGCGGTGGCCGCGTCGACGCGGTGGCGGTGAAGTCGCCGCACCTGCTCAACACCAAGGGCGCCACCTACGCGCAGTCGGCCGACTGGGGCGTGGAGGAGGCCGAAGGCTTCATCAAGCTGTTCGGCATGAGCTCGACGCTTTACGCGCAAGTCAATCGCTGAGCGATTGAATTGCGCGCGCGTCTCCCGCGCATTCCACCTAATCCCCGCCCCGTTGGCGCGCCCCCTTGAACATCAAGGGGGCTCTCCTCCAGCCGGTACACGTTGTACTGAAGGATCTTTGATTCATGCTTGAACAGACGATCTCGCATCTGCAGGCGCTGGTGTCCTTCGACACCCGCAACCCGCCGCGTGCGATCACCACCGGTGGCATCTTCGATTACCTGCGCGCGAACCTGCCCGGGTTCACTGTGGAGGTGATCGACCACGGCGCCGGTGCGGTCAGCCTGTACGCCGTGCGCGGCACGCCGAAGTACCTGTTCAACGTGCACCTGGACACCGTGCCGGACTCACCGCACTGGAGTGCCGACCCACATGTGATGCGCCGCCTGGATGACCGCGTGGTCGGCCTTGGCGTGTGCGACATCAAGGGCGCCGCCGCTGCACTGGTCGCGGCCGCCAATGCCAGCGACGGTGATGCCGCCTTCCTGTTCTCCAGTGACGAGGAAGCCAACGACCCGCGCTGCATCGCCGCGTTCCTGGCCCGTGGCCTGCCGTATGAAGCGGTGCTGGTGGCCGAGCCGACCATGAGCGAAGCGGTGCTGGCGCACCGTGGCATCAGTTCGGTACTGATGCAGTTCGCCGGCCGCGCCGGTCACGCCTCGGGCAAGCAGGATGCCGCCGCCAGCGCGCTGCACCAGGCCATGCGCTGGGGCAACCGCGCGCTGGACCATGTGCAATCGCTGGCCTCGGCGCGCTTCGGCGGACTGACCGGCCTGCGCTTCAACATCGGTCGCGTCGAAGGCGGCATCAAGGCCAACATGATCGCGCCGGCTGCGGAAGTGCGTTTCGGCTTGCGTCCACTGCCGTCGATGGACATCGATGCGCTGTTGGCCACCTTCGCCGGCTTCGCCGAACCGGATGCGGCACTGTTCACCGAGACCTTCCGTGGCCCCAGCCTGCCGGCCGGTGACATCGCCGAAGCCGAGAACCGCCGCCTGCTGGCGCGCGACGTGGCCGATGCGCTGGACCTGCCGATCGGCAACGCAGTGGACTTCTGGACAGAAGCCTCGCTGTTCTCGGCGGGGGGGTACACCACGCTGGTGTTCGGGCCGGGCGACATCGCCCAGGCCCACACCGCCGATGAGTTCGTGACGCTGGACCAGCTGCAGCGCTACACCGACGCCGTGCACCGCATCATCGCCGCTGGCGCCTGATCGACCCCACAACGCCGCCCGGCCCTGGCCTGGCGGAACTGCAACGCGGCGACCGCCGCCTGTGACGAAACCGAAATGTCTCCTGCCCTCCAGCCTCACCGCCAGACCCGCCAGACCATCGTGCGCCTGCTTTCCAGCATGGCCAGCGCGAAGGAGATCAGCCAGTACCTCAAGCGCTTTTCGCAGCTGGATGCCAAGCGCTTCGCCGTGGTCAAGGTCGGCGGCGCGGTACTGCGTGATGACCTCGACGCGCTGACCTCCTCGCTGTCGTTCCTGCAGGAAGTCGGCCTGACCCCGATCGTGCTGCACGGCGCCGGCCCGCAGCTGGATGCCGAGCTGTCGGCCGCCGGCATCGAGAAGCAGACCGTCAATGGCCTGCGGGTGACCTCGCCGGAAGCGCTGGCGATCGTGCGCCGGGTGTTCCAGCAGTCCAACCTGCGCCTCGTCGAAGCGCTGCAGCAGAACGGCGCGCGTGCCACGTCGATCACCGGTGGCGTGTTCGAAGCCGAGTACCTGGACCTGGACACCTACGGGCTGGTCGGCGAAGTGAAGAAGGTCAACCTGGCGCCGATCGAAGCCAGTCTGCGGGCGGGGTCGATCCCGGTCATCACCAGCCTGGGCGAGACCGCTGGCGGCCAGATCCTCAACGTCAACGCCGACTTCGCCGCCAACGAACTGGTGCAGGAACTGCAGCCCTACAAGATCATTTTCCTGACCGGTACCGGCGGTCTGCTGGACGAGGCGGGCAATGTGATCGATTCGATCAACCTGTCCACCGAGTACGACCATCTGATCGCGCAGCCGTGGATCCACGGTGGCATGAAGGTGAAGATCGAACAGATCAAGGATCTGCTGGACCGCCTGCCGCTGGAATCGTCTGTGTCGATCACCCGGCCGGCCGACCTGGCCAAGGAACTGTTCACCCACAAGGGGTCTGGCACGCTGGTGCGCAAGGGCGAGAAGGTGCTGCGCGCCACCGCCTGGGACGAACTGGACCTGCCGCGCCTGAAGGGCCTGATCGAATCCAGCTTCGGCCGCACCCTGGTGCCCGGCTATTTCGAGAAGACCAAGCTGCTGCGCGCCTACGTCAGCGAGAACTACCGCACGGCGGTGATCCTCACCGATGAGGCCGAGGGTGTGTACCTGGACAAGTTCGCCGTGCTTGACGACGCGCAGGGCGAAGGCCTGGGCCGCGCGGTCTGGAACGTGATGCGCGAGGAAACCCCGCAGCTGTTCTGGCGTTCGCGCAATGGCAATCCGATCAACCATTTCTACTACGCCGAGTCCGATGGCTGCTACAAACAGGGTCATTGGAAGGTGTTCTGGTATGGCGCCGACGGTATCGACCGCATCAGGACCTATGTCGATCACTGCGCGCAGCGCGCCCCGAGCCTGCAGGGCTGAGCGATGAGCATCCCCGACGTCTGGAACACGGTTCCCACCCTGCGTGGCCAGCACGTGACGTTGCAGCCGCTGCAGCGTGACCATGTGCCTGGCCTGCGTGCCGCGCTGGAAGGCAGTGGCCTGGACCAGCTCTGGTACACCCAGGTGCCGTCGCCGGAGCGGGCCGAGGCCTATGTGCAGGCCGCGTTGCAGGCGCAGGCCGAAGGCAAGGTGCTGCCGTTCGTGATCCGCGATGCGGGCGGTGACATCATCGGCAGCACGCGCTTCTACGGCCTGGAAGCAGACGTCCCGAAACTCAGCCTCGGCTATACCTGGTACACGCCGCGCGTGCAGCGCACCGGCGCCAATACCGAAGCCAAGCTGTTGCTGCTGCAGCACGCTTTCGAAACGCTGGGCTGTATCAGCGTGGTGCTGGAAACCAGCTGGTTCAACTTCATTTCGCGCACCGCCATCGCCCGCCTGGGTGCCAAGCAGGACGGCGTGCTGCGCAACCACAAGCGGCATGCCGATGGCACCCCGCGCGATACCGTCATCTTCTCCATCATCGACGCGGAATGGCAGGGCGTGAAGCGCCACCTGCAGTACCGCCTGGACAGCCACGCATGAACGATTCTACTTTCACTCTGGGCATCGTCGGTGCCCGCGGCCATACCGGCGCCGAACTGATCAAGCTGGTGGCTGCGCACCCGCGGCTGCAGCTGGCCTTCGTGTCCTCGCGCGAGCGTGCCGGGCAGCGCCTGTCCGACCACCATCCCGAGTTCCAGGGTGACCTGCAGTACGAGAACCTGGACGCCGATGCGGTGGCTGCCAAGGGGGTGGACGCCGTGATCCTGGCGCTGCCCAATGGTCTGGCCGCATCCTTCGTGGCCGCGCTTGAAGCAGCGAAGCCGGACACCGTCATCGTCGATCTGTCGGCCGACTACCGCTTCGACAACAGCTGGTACTACGGCCTGCCGGAGCTGACCCGCGGCCGTTACAACGGCCAGAAGCACATCAGCAACCCGGGCTGCTATGCCACCGCGATGCAGCTGGCGGTGCATCCGCTGCTGGACCTGCTGGCCGGCCCGCCGCAGTGCTTCGGTGTGTCCGGTTACTCCGGTGCCGGTACCACGCCGTCGGACAAGAACAACGTCGAGCTGCTGGCCGACAACCTGATGCCATACGCGCTGACCAACCATGTGCATGAGCGCGAGGTGTCGGTACAGCTGGGTGTGGCCGTGGAGTTCATGCCGCATGTCGCGCCCCATTTCCGTGGCATCACGCTCACCGCCAATCTGTGGCTGAACCGCGCGCAGACACGCGAGCAGATCGTCGAGCGCTTCCAGCAGGCCTATGCCGGCGAACCACTGATCGAGGTGGTGGATGAAGCGCCGTGGGTCAGCCGCATCGCCGGTCGCCACGGCGCCCAGGTCGGTGGCTTCACCCTGGCCCCGGGCGGCAAGCGGGTGGTGGTGGTGGCGACCCTGGACAACCTGCTGAAGGGTGCGGCCACCCAGGCCATGCAGAACCTCAACCTCGCGCTGGGCATCGACGAACTGACGTCGATCCCGCACTGAACACGCATACCGGAGCCCCCATGGCAGACCTTCTTTGGCAGAAGCCCGGCGTCGCTGTCGACGCCCAGATCCAGACCTTCCTCGCCGGCGACGACGTGATTCTCGACCGCGAGTTCTTCCTGCATGACATCGCCGCCAGCGCCGCGCATGCGCAGGGCCTGCAGCACATCGGCATCCTCAGCGCCGATGAACTGGCCGGCCTGCTGCGCGAACTGGAGATCCTGGCGCAGGACTTCCGCGAAGGCCGCTTCGTGCTGGATACGCAGTACGAGGATGGTCACTCGGCCATTGAGGCGCGGCTGACCGACCGCCTGGGCGATGCCGGCCGCAAGATCCACACCGGCCGCAGCCGCAACGACCAGATCCTGGTCGCTACCCGCCTGTGGCTGAAGGAGAAGCTGCAGCGCCTGGCGCAGCTCAGCACCGAAGTGGCCAAGGTCGCGCTGGATCGTGCGCAGGCCGAGAAGGATCTGCCGATTCCCGGCTATACCCACATCCAGCGCGCCGTCGTGTCCTCGGCGGGCATGTGGTGGGCAGGTTGGGCCGAAGCCTTCATCGACAACGCGGTCCGTGCCCGCCACACGCATGCGCTGGTTGATGCCAATCCGCTCGGCACCGCTGCCGGCTATGGCGTGAACCTGCCGCTGGACCGCGAGCACACCACCGCTGCACTCGGCTTCGCGCGCATGCAGATCTCGCCGATCTACGCGCAGCTGTCGCGCGGCAAGTTCGAACTGGCTGCGCTGGAAGCGCTTGGCGGTGCGACGCTGGATCTGCGCCGCATCGCCTGGGACCTGTCGCTGTTCACCAGCGCCGAGTTCGGCTTCGTTGCCTTGCCGGCGCAGTACACCACCGGCAGCTCGATCATGCCCAACAAGCGCAACCCGGATGTGATCGAGTTGATGCGCGCCACCCACGCCAGCGTCGCTGCGGCGCGCACCGAGATCGAACAGCTGCTGTCGCTGCCGTCGGGCTACCACCGTGACCTGCAGTCGTCGAAGGGCGCCATCTTCCATGGTTTTGGCCGCGGCCTGGCCGCGCTGGAACTGCTGCCGGCCCTGCTGGCCAATCTGGAATGGCGCGACGACAAACTGCGCGCAGCGATCGACTCGGGCATGTACGCCACCGACGTTGCGGTGGAAGCGGCGGTCGCCGGCGTGCCGTTCCGCGAGGCGTACAAGGCGGCTGCGGCAGGCGCCGACAGCGCGGGGCAGGGGCGTACGCCGGAAGGCAGTCTGGCCGCGCGCGTGTCGCCGGGCTCGGCCGCCGACCTGCGCCTGGATGAACTTCGCGCGCGCTGGCAGGCGCTGGCCTGATGGCCGGTACCGTCTACCTGGTGCTGGCGATGCGTCGGCCCGACTTCAACGCGGCGGCGGTGCAGCCGCACCGCGATTTCCTTGACGCGTTGCAGGCGCAGGGCAAGCTGGAGTTGACCGGTGGATTCGCTGACGGCAGCGGTGGCGCCTACGTGCTGTGCAACGTGGACGGCCTGGCACAGGCGCAGGCCATCGTCGCCACCGATCCGCTGGTGACGATGCAGGCCTCCGACCTGATCGTGCACGAATGGAATACCCGCTGAGGCCCTGAACGATGACCCTGCCTGCCCACCAGATCGCTTCGCCGTTCCCGGAACAGGGGCTGCCGCCGTGGCGGCGGGCAGTGCTGAAGGTCGGCAGCAGCCTGTTGGCGGCCGATGGTGGCGGCCTGTCACCGCGCCACGCGCTGGGCCTGGCCCAGTTCGTCTCGGCCAACGTACTGGCCGGGCGCGAAGTGGTGATTGTCTCGTCCGGTGCGGTGGCCGCTGGACGCGCGATCCTGCCCCGAGCCGATGAACCCGGCGCGGCGATGGCGGCGCGGCAGGCATTGGCGGCCCTTGGCCAGGCCCAGTTGATCGGCCTGTGGCAGCGCTTCTTCGAACGCCCGGTGGCGCAGGTGCTGTTGACACACGACGATCTGCGCAACCGACGCCGCTACCTCAACGCACGCGCCACGCTCAGCGAGCTGCTGCGGCTGGGGGCACTGCCGGTGGTCAACGAGAATGACACGGTGTCGGTGGACGAGCTCAAGCTCGGCGACAACGACAACCTGGCGGCCACGGTGGCGGCGCTGGTCGATGCCGATGCGCTGTTCATCGCCACCGACATCGACGGACTGTACAGCGCCGACCCGCGCACGGTGGCCGATGCACGGCCGCTGCACGACGTGTTGGAACTGAATGACGAGGTGCTGGCAATGGCCGGCGGTGCGGGCTCACGCGCCGGTACCGGTGGCATGCGCACCAAGCTGGAGGCGGCGGCCAAGGCCGGCCGCCTCGGTATCGAGACCTATCTGTTCAATGGCCGCAGTGGCGAGGTGGTGCGTGCACTGGCGCAGGACCGGTTGTTCGGTACCCGCATCCACGCCGCGCGCAGTCGCGAGGCCGCCCGCAAGCATTGGCTGCGGCATGCGCCGCTGGCCGAAGGCGCGATCGTGATCGATGCCGGTGCGGCGCAGGCGATGCGCGAGAAAGGTGCCTCGCTGCTGCCCGGTGGCATCACCGGTGCGGACGGCGCTTTCCGCCGTGGCGACATGGTGCAGGTGTGCTGGGACGCGCCGCAGGGCCGCGTCTGCGTCGCCCGCGGCGTCAGCCAGTACGCGGCCGATGACGTGCGCCGCATCGCCGGACGCCATTCGCGCGACATCCAGGCCGTGCTCGGCTACAACTACGGCGGCAGTGTCGTCCATCGCGACGATCTGGTGCTGCCTTGACCGGAATGAAGGACATCCCGATGAGCGACATCGAAGCGCAGGCCCGTGCCTGTCGTGACGCGGCCCAGGTGGTTGCCGGCCTGGACAGCGACGCCCGACGCGTGCTGCTGCTGGCCATGGCGCAATCACTGGAAGCGAACGCCGGGCTGATCCTGGCCGGCAACGCACGCGATCTTGCCGCCGCGCGCGAAAAGGGGGTGGGCAGCGCCATGCTCGATCGCCTGGCGCTGGACCCGGCACGCCTGTTCGCGATGGCCGAGGCCGTACGCGAGGTTGCTGCGTTGCCCGATCCGGTCGGCCAGGTGACCCGGGACGACGTGCGCCCGAACGGCATCCGTGTGCAGAAGGTGCGCGTGCCGCTGGGCGTGATCGCGATGATCTACGAAGCGCGCCCGAATGTGACCGCCGAAGCGGCGGCGCTGTGCCTGAAGGCCGGCAATGGCGTGATCCTGCGCGGTGGCTCCGAAGCGATCCACTCCAACACCGCCATCGCCCAGGCGCTGGCCGGCGCGTTGCAGGCCCATGGCGTGCCGCCGGCTGCGGTGACCGTGCTGACCGATCTGCGCCGCGAAGCGATGCTGGAACTGTTGCAGCTGCACGAACTGATCGACCTGGCGATTCCGCGCGGCGGCGAAGGGTTGATCCGTTTCGTTGCCGAGCATGCACGGGTGCCGGTGATCAAGCACTACAAGGGCGTCTGCCACCTGTTCGTGGACGCCAGCGCCGACCTTGGCAAGGCCATCGACCTGCTGGTGGACGGCAAGTGCAGTCGCCCGGCCGCCTGCAATTCGCTGGAGACGCTGCTGGTGCATCGTGAGGTGGCCGGGTCGTTGCTGCCACGCGTGGCGCAGTCGCTCGGCGAACGCGGTGTGCAGCTGCGCGCCGATACGGAGGCACAGGCGCTGCTGCCGGGAAGTACGCCGGCCACCGAAGACGACTACGCCGCCGAGTTCCTGGATCTGGTGCTGGCAGTGCGTGTGGTCGACGACCTTGATGCGGCCATCGCCCATATCCGCACCTATACCTCCGACCACACCGAGGTGATCGCCACCGAGGATGCCGCCAATGCCGAGCGCTTCGTCAACGCGCTGCGCTCGGCGGTGGTGATGGTCAATGCGTCCTCGCGCTTCTCCGACGGTGGCCAGCTCGGCCTCGGCAGCGAGATCGGTATTTCCACCACGCGCCTGCACGCTTACGGCCCGATGGGCCTGGAAGCGCTCACCGTCGAACGTTTCGTGGTGCGCGGCGAAGGGCAGATCCGCACCTGAGCGCAACGGCCGCCGGGCACGGCCCGGCGCTACCCCGCGCATGAGCCAGCAGATCCACGCCATGCGTGGATGCTCCACCCGGTGGGCTACGGTGCCGACCAAGGTCGGCATCCACCGGGCGAAGCGCAGGCTCACACCACCTCGCGGCGGATGCCTACCGGACGCGCATGCTCATCCATGTGCAGCGTGGCCGCCTTGCAGCCGATCAGGCGCTCGGCCAGCCCGGTGCTGGCGCCGAGATCGGCCGCCACCTCGTTGAGACTGGCCAGCGGGCGCGGCAGTCGCCGATCGTGGCCGCGGAAGCGCGCGCGGTTGTACTCGGCCCAGGAGATCAACAGCACGGCCGCGCACAGCAGCATCAGTGGCAAGGCCACCAGCACGTAGGCATCGAGCTGGTTCTGCCGTTCGTACAGTTGATGCCAGGCCAGCTGGCCGCCGATCAGCCACGAGAACAGGGTCACCAGCGGTGCCCACAGGTAGAAGTAGAAGCCCCAGAACGCCAGGGTGACAAAGCCCCAGGCAGTGCGCTGGAAGCGCGGCTGGCGGTGCGGCTTGCGGATCATCCGCGAGTCGAAACGGTTGGACGGGTGCTGCGCGTTCATTGGATCCCCCGGTCAGGACTGGTCCAGGTGGCGCGCTTGCTGCGACGGCGCAGCAGGGTCTTCGGCAGCGCCACCAGGGTGGTGGAGAGACTGATCAGCCAGTACGCCATCGGGTACCAGATGACCCAGAAGTAGTTGCGTCCAATCTGTGTTTCGTAACGACGGTCGATGATCAGGCTGCTGGCGAACTGCAGCAGGCAGACCAGGGCCAGAATCACGCCATGCCACTCGGGCAGCAGGCTGGCGATGTGCAGTTGCGGGGGCAGTTCGATGAATTTTCCCAGCGCCCACAGCAATACGATGAAGAGCATGGTGTAAGCCCAGATCACGCTCAGCACGTACTCGACCAACACCCCCCACATCCGGCGCTCCTTCCAGTGCAGCAGCGAGCGGGCGTGGCGCAGCATCACCTCCACGCCCCCTTGTGCCCAGCGCAGCCGCTGCCGCCACAGGCCCTTGAGCGTCTCCGGCATCAGGATGAAGCACAGTGCATTGGGTTCGTAGCGGATATCCCAGTGCGCGCGCTGCAGGCGCCAGCTGATGTCGATGTCCTCGGTCACCATGTCATCCGACCACCATCCCACCTGGTGCAACGCGGTGCGGCGGAAGCCGGCGATCACCCCGGAAATGGTGAAGATGCGGCCATACACGCGCTGGGCGCGCTTGATCATGCCGATGATCGAGGAGAATTCAGCCACCTGCAGGCGGCCGAGCAGGGTGGAACGGTTGCGGATGCGTGGGTTGCCGGTGACCGCGCCGACCCGGTTGCCACTGACCAGGTGCCAGACCATCCAGTGCAGGGCATGTTCTTCCAGCATCGCATCGCCGTCGATGCACACCAGGTACTCCGAACGCGCGGCCAGCGCGCCCATGCGCAAGGCGTTGGCCTTGCCCAGGTTGCGGTCCAGGTGCAGTACGCGCAGGCGCGGGTGCCTCGCCGCCAGCGCATCCAGGCGCGCGCCGGTATCGTCGCTGCTGCCATCGTCGATGGCGATGACTTCATAGTCGGTGGGGTATCGCTGCGCCAGCGCCGCACCCAGCGTGTCGTCCAGGTTGTCCGCTTCGTTGTGGCAGGGAACCAGCAATGTGGCGAACGGCGGATCGACCATCAACGGAGGATCATTGCGCGGACGCGAATGGCGCTCGCGCCGGAAGTAGTAATACAGGCCACCGGACATCCAGAAGAACGCCATCACCATCGGATAGTAGAAGGCGAACTGGAACAGGACCTGCAGCAGCGGATGCATTTGCACGTCACTTCTCCGGGTACGGGAAGGTGCCGGCGGACATCGCCGCACGGGCATCGCGGGTGGAGGGCTGGTCGGCGATGAAGTCATCCGGATACCAGGCGAAGTGGTGCACGCCCTGTGCCTGCAGCTGACGGATCTGCGCACGCAGGCGGTCGGCGGGAATCGGCTTGCCGGTGCGCCAATCGACGGTCTGCAGCTCGAACAGGGTGTGCTGCAGCTGCGGGTCGTGCGCGCGCACCGCCACCAGCAGCTGATCCAGCCACTGCTCCGGGTGCGGGCTGCTTTCCATCCACGGCATCGCCATCAGCGCGGTCTGGTCGTACGCCTTGTTGAACAGATCCAGGCGCTGCGCGAACCAGGCTTCGCTCTGTGGACGAAGCACCGGCTCGGCGTACAGGTTGCGCACGGTTGCCAGCTTTGGCCGCCAACGCTGCGCACTGTCGCGCAGGGCCAGAGTGAAATCGATGAGCGCTTGGGTACGTGCGCTGCCATCCCGACCGGCCGTCAGCGCTGGCAGTTCGGTATCGCGCAGGTAGCCATCGTCATGGAACAGCAGGCCTTCGAAGTAGGAGTTGACCGCCAGGTCCTCGTAGATGTCGAGCATGATCTGGCGTGCCTTCGGGTTGGTGAAGTCCAGCCGGTACATGCCGTCTGCATCGCCGTTGCGGATCGCCAGCGCCTTGCGCTGTAGCGGGTCGGGCAGTTCGAAGCCGAGCACCGGCAGCCAGGCGTAGACCTTCACTCCCGCGCGGGATTTCAGCTGCCAGGCAACCCGGCTGAACAGGTCCGCCCGCATCGGCATGTGCCGGTTCGGGAAGTACAGGGCGTCGGCAGTGTTGTTGCCATCCGGGTCGGCGAAGGCCTGCAGGTAGACATGGGTCGGCGCGATGCGCTTGACCCGTTCGATCAGTGCGTCGAGATTGCGCGCCTGCTGTGCCGGGTCGGGGTCGTACACATCGTCCAGGTCGATCTGCAGGGCACGGATGCCATCGAGGGCGACGTCGCGGCGCAGCTCGTAGGCCAGGCCTTCCACGGTCGGGTTGTCGCTCACCAGCAGTCGTGCGAGGCCATGCAGGTCGCTGGCCACCGGCGTGCTGCGGCCCTCGAGGTCGAACGAGACCGGCATGCCCAGCTGTTCGGCGATATCGTTGCTGAGCTGGTTGTAGGCGGCATATGGCCAGACGATCGCACGCGGGCGTACGCCCAGGTGCTGCTCGATGCGCTGCACGCTGCGGCTGAGATCGGCGCGCAGGCGTTGCTCGTACTGCGCTTCGGTTTCGTAACCGTGCGTTGCCGGCGTGTAGATGCGGGTGACTACCGCGGGCGTGGAGTTGCCCTGCGGGTTGGCGAGCACGCCGTGATGCAGGTCGTCGGTGTGGCTGGCCACTTCGATCAGGCCACTGTCGTGCATCTGCTTCAGCTGCGCCCAGGTGACGAAGTCGTCATGGCCGAACGGACGATAGCCATAGTCGATGGTGCGGCCCGGTGCCATGTCCACGTAGTCGGTGATCACCGCCACCAGCGCCGGATAGTGGTAGGCCTGCAGCAACGGAAACGCTTTGTCGTAGACGCTGCGCAGGCCGTCGTCGAAGGTCAGCAGCACCGGCTTCGGCGGCAGTGTGGCGCGGCCCTGTGAGGCCTCGATCAGCTGCGACAGTGACACCGGGTGGTAGCCGTGCGCGCCCAGCCAGTCCAGGTGCGCGGCGAAGTTCTGCGTGCTGACAGCGTAGCTATCGGCATCACCCTTGGCCGCCACCTGGTCGCGGATGTCGTGGTAGCTGAGGATCAGCAGGCCGTTGTCGATCGCGTCGAGATGCAGGGCCTGCTGCGCGAACGCCGGTGGCATCACAGCCAGCAGCAGGAGCACGATCAGTCGCAGGATGCGGGTCATGTCAGTCTCCCCAGCGCAGTGCGGCTTCGAAGCCGATATGGCGCTCGCGGTGGCCGTCGTAGACCGGCCGCGACCAGCGCACGCCGTACTCGAGCGCGCGGCCCGGGCCCAGCTGCCACTCGTGCATGTAGGACACAGATGGCACCAGTGCGCTGCCGAAACCGTCCTGCCAGTAGTCACCCAGCGAGACGGTCAGGCGATGCCGGAAGTGGCGCTCGTAGTGCCGCCACAGCTGCTGGTCGATGCGTAGGCCGACCTCGACCATGCGGTCGCGCCTGGGGTTGAAGTAGGGCGCATCTTCGCGGCTGCCGCGACTGGTATAGGCACTGGCCAGGCCATCGATCAGCCAGCGCGGACGGGTCAGCAGGCGCTGTTCGAGACTGGTGCTGAACAATTCGCGCTGGTTGCCATCGTCGTAGCGGAACCGGCTGGCGCCGAACGCCCAGTGGGTCAGCTCGTTGCGCCGGTAGTCCACCTGCGCGGTCACGCTGTCGGCGGTGATGCCGGCCGCGCGTGCCTGCATCGAGGCGTCCGGATCGTTGCGCGCGGCCACCAGGCCGGCGTGCCAGTAATCGTTGAATTGCCAACCCAGGCCGAGGCGCAGGCCGGTATCGCCGATGTGGTCGTTGGCGCGAAGCACCGCAGCTTCCGCATCGAGCTGGCCGAAGCGATAGCGCACGCCCGCACCCAGCCACAGCGGATCGATGCGCTGGTCCTGGAAGTCGGTCGAGCGCCGGTCGGCGAAAGCGAACAGCCGCCAGCGATCGTCGAGGATCGGCGTCTGCACTTCCATGCCATAGCGGCGATCGTTGTTGCCCAGCGGTGAGGTACCACCGCCGCCGGAGCTGTGGCCGATATCGGTCCAGGCTTTCAGCTGCCAGCCGCGATGCGCGCGCCAGGCCTGGTCCATGCGCTCCACGGCGGGTTGGGTGGGGTAGCGCGCGACCAGGTCGTCGTGCAGTGGCCGTGCCAGGTCATCGCGCTGAAGAGCAACGAAAGCCTCTTCCATGCCCAGCCGCGGTTCGATGTCGCGCGGGTCCAGCGCATGTGCCATCTGCTGCCGCTGCAGTGCCATGCGCGGCCAGCCGCGCATCATGTAGACGCTGCCCAATGCACTCTGCAGGCCGCCGTTGCCGGGAGCGATGTCGACCATCGACTGCAGGTCATGCTGCGCGGTGCGCAGGTCACCGCTGTAGGCGCGCACCATCGCCAGGTTGAGATCGGCTTCGTAGCGCGACCAGTTCGCGTATGGCGACCTGCCATTGCTCCAGCGCCACGCCGGCTCCTTGTCGCGCCACGCCTGCAGCAGGTCGATGGCCTTTTCCTGCTGCTCGCTTTCCAGGTAGGCGTAGGCCAGTTCCGAATGCGAGGCATCGCGTGTCGGGTCGCCGGCCACTGCAGCCTGCAGCACCGGGATGGCTTCTTCCGGGTGCAGTGTCCCCATCAGCGAATCGCCCACTGCCGGCAGCACGTAGTCGGGCAGCACGTGGCCTTCGGCCTGAAGGGCCCGCGCTTCATCGCGCACCTGTGCATGGCGACCCAGCCGGTTGAGCAGGATCAGCCGGTCCATGCGGATGCGCAGTGGCGCCTGTGAGGACGGGGTGCCCTCGCTGCCGAGGTAGCGCTGCATGCGGGCCAGGGTCGACTCGGCCTCTTCCAGGCGGCTGTCTTCGCTGCTGCTGTAAGCCAGGCTCCAGACCACCAGTTTGGCCAGGTAGTCGCCTTCCAGGCGCTGCCGTTGGGCATCGTCGAACAGTTGCGGCCGCTGCTGGTACAGCTCCCAGGCGCGCCAGGCATTGCCGATGTCGCCCAGGGTCAGTACGCGCAGTTTGAACAGCAGGTCGTCATCGGGCTGTTGCTGGCTGGCGCGCTCGATCGCGCCCAGTGCGTCCAGCCAGCGGGCCTGGTCGCGGTAACGGCCGATCTCGGCCAGCGCTGCTCCACGGTCGGGCGGGGCGGCGCTGCTGGCCCAGGCCAGGGCGGTGCAGGCGAGGCCGACGCACAGCGCCAGCCGACGGTGGACAACCATTGGGGACCCCCTTGGCTTCCGAACCAGACAACCTTGAAAAATGTGACGCACATCACATGCCAGATTTCGGGATGGCCGTGGCCTGCGTCACTCCCTTCGTGCACACCCGCCCAGTCAGGACGGATACAACCCGGACAGCGACCTGCAATGTCTGTCTGAAACGAAAGTCCCCCGCACACCGAGTGGTGGCCTGGACGGCGGAGCCGCCCCCATGCCCGATGCCGGCACGCGGCAAGGATGGGCATTCGTGGGCACTATCCGCCCCGAATTGTCAGCCCGGCGTCAACGTACGGGACAGGGCCGGGCGGCCATGGATGAGGCCGCCAGAGCGGCCCGCCTGGCTCACCAGAGGTCTTCCAGCTTGCGGGGCTTGCAGGCCACCCAGGAGGCGCACAGCATCAGGGTGGCGCAGCCGAACAGGAAGCTGAAGGGGAGCGTCCAGCCATTGCTGACCGTGTGCAACCAGCCCACCAGGAACGGGCCCAGGCAGCTGAAGCTGTAGCCCACGCCCTGCATGAAGCCGGACAGCGCCGCCGAGCCGGTGGGCGTGCGGGTGCGCAGGTTGATCAGGGTCAGCGCCAACGGGAAGGTCGATGGGCCGACGCCCAGCAGGCACGCCCACAGCAGCGGTGCCTTCATCGGCGCCAGCAGCAGGCCGGTGAACGCGATCACGAACGACAGGAAGCCGATCAGCACCAGCGGGAACGGGTTCTGCAGGCGTACCGCCATCGACGGGATCACCAGCGACGGCAGCAGGCCCAGCGCCGAGAACACCGCCACCATCACGCCACCGAAGGCGGGTGTGCCACCGGCCTCGACCACGATGCGCGGCAGCCAGGTGAACATCGAATAGGTCATCAGCGAGGTCATGCCGAACATCAGCGTCATGCTCCAGCCCAGCGACGTGCGCCAGACCTTGCCATGCGGCTGCGCGGTGGGGTCGGTGGCGTCGGCCTGCGGCTTCGGCGCCTGCCTGGCCAGTACCAGCCACGGCAACGCGGCGGCCAGTGCGAGCAGTGCCCACATGCCCAGCGACACACGCCAGCCTGCAGCGTTGGCGACCGGCACCGCCAACAGCGCCGGCAGCATCGTGCCCAGCTGCAGCACGCTGATGTAGAGCGTGCTCATGGTGCCGACCTTGTTGGCGAAATAACGTTTCACCAGCGGCGGCACCACCACGTTGCCGATGCCCATGCCGGCCAGGGCCAGCACCGAGCCGAGCAGCAGCGTGCCGACGTTGCCGGCGCTGGAGCGCAGCAGCAGGCCGGCCATTGCCATCACCATCGCCAGCAGGGTGGTGCGTTCCAGGCCCAGGCGCCGCGCCAGTGCCGGGGTGGCCACGCCGAACAGTGCGAACGAGGCAGTCGGCAGCATGCCCAGCACGCCGGTCATGGTGGTGCCGAATCCGAACTGCTGGCCGAGTACATCCAGCAGCGGTGTGATCGAGGTGACCGCAGTGCGCAGGTTGACCGCTGCCAGCAGGATCGCGGCGAAGGCCAGAACGCGGCCGTGCAGCAGCGACGGCGAATCGGTGGTGGTGGAGCTCATCGGTGGTCCTTGCAGGTGTCGCACACCGCGAACGTGGCGTGCAGCGCCGACATCGGGCTGCGCCGATGCGGCAGGTGGGGGAGTGGCTGCAGGTGGGCCGGCAGCGCGGCCATTGTACGTGCGTGGTCCGGCAAGGTCCCGTCATGCGGGTATGCCGGGCGCTGGATACAAAAAAACCCGGAGGACGTTGAGTCTTCCAGGCTTCTTGGTGACCACCGGAGTGGTCGGGGAGACAGGATTCGAACCTGCGACCTCTACGTCCCGAACGTAGCGCTCTACCAGACTGAGCTACACCCCGAAGGGAGCCGCCTATTCTAGCGATTTACCCCGATGGCGGCAAGAGGTAAATGCTGTTTTCTTCACACTGCCGAAGCAGTGCCACTTCAGGGAACAAAAAAGCCTGGACGACTTCACCAGGCTTCAATGCGACCACAATCGTGGTCGGGGAGACAGGATTCGAACCTGCGACCTCTACGTCCCGAACGTAGCGCTCTACCAGACTGAGCTACACCCCGAAGGAGCCGCCTAAGATACCGTGTGAAGGCCAAGGCGGCAAGGCTTTTTTACGGCTCAGTGACGATTTTCCTTGTCGATGCGGTTCTGCTCGCGAGCTTCGAACCACATGCCGTTGAGGATGGCCACCGTCGAGGCGAGGCCGGCACCAAGAATCCAGGCGAAATACCACATGTTCAATCTCCTGTGTGCAGGGCAGGTGCCGGCCTTGGGCCGGCACACTGGCAATCAGTAAGCGTTCGGGTTGTTGCCCATTTCTTCGCTGGTGGTCTTGCCCTTCAGCACGCGGTACACCCAGGTGGTGTAACCGATGATGATCGGCAGGAACAGCGCCGTGGCCAGCAGCATGATCCACAGGGTCAGATGGCTGGACGAGGCATCCCACACGGTCAGGCTGGAGGTGGGCTGGCTCGAGGACGGCAGCAGGAACGGGAAGATGGCGAAGCCGACGGTGAAGATGATGCCGGCGATGGCCGCACCGGAGGCGATGAACGCCAGGCCGCCGCGACGGGCACGCAGCAGCACCGCGCTGGCCAGCAGGCCGATCAGGCCCGCCAGCGGGGCCAGGATCGTGGCCGGCATCGCGCTGTAGTTGCGCATCCAGCCACCCGCGGCACCCAGTTCGGCGGTCTTCAGCAGCGGATTGGTGGCGCCATCGGTGACCACCTGCGAGGTGATCTGGTAACCCGGCAGACCGAAGGCGACCCAGGCACCACCCGCAGCGAACAGCACGAAGGCAATCACCGCGGCGATGCTGCCGAAGCGGGCGGCACGTTCGGCCACCGGGCCATCGGTCTTGAGCACCAGCATGGCGGCGCCGTGCGCGACCAGCATCGACACGCTGAGCAGGCCGGCCAGCAACGCGAAGGGCATCAGCAGGCCGAAGAACGAGCCGGTGTAGAAGATGCGCATGCTGTCATCGAAGTGGAACGGCACGCCCAGCAGCACGTTGCCCACCGCCACGCCCATGATCAACGCCGGGATGAAGCCGCCGATGAACAGCGCCCAGTCCCAGGTGCTGCGCCAGCGCTCGCTGGGCATCTTGCTGCGGAACTTGAAGCCGACCGGGCGCAGGATCAGCGCGAACAGGATCACGAACATCGCCAGGTAGAACCCGGAGAAGCTGACCGCATACAGCGGCGGCCAGGCAGCGAAGATCGCACCGCCACCGAGCACCAGCCACACCTGGTTGCCTTCCCAGACCGGGCCGATGGTGTTGATCACCAGCCGGCGCTCGGCATCATTGCGGGCGACGAAGGGCAGCAGGGTGCCCACGCCCAGGTCGAAACCATCCATCACGGCGAAGCCGATCAGCAGCACGCCGAGCAGCAGCCACCAGATCACGCGCAGCGTGGTGTAGTCCAGAAGAATGAAATCCATCGTGGTTCTCCTGCCTCAGGCCTGGCCGGCGGCGGGCGCCGAGGCATTGTGGGAAGCATGCGGCGCAGGCGACTGCAGCGACGGCAGCACCTCGTCCGGACCCTTGCGGATCGCCTTGAGCATCAGCTTGATCTCGACCACGATCAGCGCGGTGTAGATCGCGGTGAAGCCGGCCAGGGTCAGCACGATTTCGTGCAGGGCCAGGCCCGATGCTGCGTAGAAGGTCGGCAGCACGCCATCGACCGCCCACGGCTGGCGACCGTACTCGGCTACGAACCAGCCGCATTCGATGGCGATCCACGGTGCCGGCAGCGTCCACAGGGCCACCTTCAGGAACCAGCGCTTGTCCTGGAAGTTGTTGCGGCACGAGTAGTAGAAGGCCAGTGCGAAGAAGGCGATCAGGTAGAAACCGAGGCCGGCCATCACGCGGAAGGTCCAGAACAGCGGCATCACGCGCGGCACGGTATCCATCGCCGCCTGTGAGATCTGCTGCGGGGTGGCGTTGAGGATGTCATCGCGGTAGCGCTTGAGCAGCAGGCCGTGGCCCAGATCCTGCCAGTGGCGGTCGAACATCTCGCGGGCTTCGACGTCGTTCTTGTTGGCACGCAGGCGTTCCAGTGCACCGTAGGCCAGCTGGCCACCACGCACGCGGTGTTCGGCGCGGTCGACCAGTTCCAGGATGCCCGGGATCGGCTGGTTCAACGATCGGGTGGCGATCAGGCCCATCAGGTACGGGATCTTCACCGCGTAGTCATTCTGGTGGGTCTGCTGGTTGGGGATGCCGAAGGCGGTGAAGTCGGCCGGCGCACGCTCGGTTTCCCACATCGCTTCGATCGCGGCCAGCTTCATCTTCTGGTGTTCGCTGGCGGCGTAGCCGCTCTCGTCACCCAGCACCACCACCGACAGCGAGGACAGCAGGCCGAACGCTGCGGCCACCGCGAACGAACGGCGGGCCAGATCCTTGTGCTTGTTGCGCAGCAGGAACAGCGCGCTGATGGCCATCACGAACACCGCGCCGGTCACGTAGCCGGCACTGACGGTGTGCACGAACTTGGCCTGTGCCACCGGGTTGAACACCACCGCCATGAAGTCGACGACTTCCATGCGCATGGTTTCCGGATTGAACACCGCACCGGTCGGGTTCTGCATCCAGCCATTGGCGATCAGGATCCAGATCGCCGACAGGTTGGTGCCCAGTGCCATCAACCAGGTCACCATCAGGTGCTTGACCTTGCTCAGGCGGTTCCAGCCGAAGAAGAACAGGCCGACGAAGGTGGCTTCCAGGAAGAAGGCCATCAGGCCTTCGATGGCCAGCGGCGCACCGAAGATGTCACCGACGTAATGGCTGTAGTAGGACCAGTTCATGCCGAACTGGAACTCCATCACGATGCCGGTGGCCACGCCCATGGCGAAGTTGATGCCGAACAGGACGCCCCAGAACAGGGTCATCCTGCGCCATATGTCCTTGCCGGTCATCACATAGACGCTCTCCATGATGGCCACCATGAAGGACAGGCCAAGGGTGAGCGGTACGAATAGGAAGTGGTACATCGCGGTCAGCGCGAATTGCAGCCGCGACAGTTCTACGACTGTCTGATCAATCATGGCCTGGCTACCTCGTTGGATAGTGCCGTTGCAGGTGGCGGGAAGGGTGGTCTACGACGTGAATGATGTGACCGACTACTTCAAACAGCCTTGATCCAGATCAATGTATGAACAGGTACGCGAAGGGATCGTATGCGAACCCGATGCAGACTGCGACCGCCGGCCGCAGGGGCGGGCTGTTGCCTGCGCCTACAATGCCGTGTATCCCCCGTGACCCGTGAAGACCCCTTGAGCGCTGCCGAAACGACCCCTGACGGCCTTTCCCAGGATGCTGAATCCGCTCGCCAGCGGCGTGCCCGCACGGCCTGGCTGGCCGATCTGGCGCGCTCTGCCCGAGGCCGCCAGCGCGTCGCGGCGTTGTGCATCAGCGTATCCGGCGGGTTGCTGATCGGCCAGGCCGCAGCCATCGCCTGGCTGGTGCAGCAGGTCCTGGTGGATCGCGCGCCGCTGGCCTCGGGTGTGCCTGTGCTGGCAGCGTTGGCGCTGATCCTGGTGCTGCGCACGCTGCTGGGCAGCGCTACCCAGGCGGCGGCAGGCGATGTGGCCGACGCTGCGCGGCTGGCACTGCGCGAACGCGTGTTCGCGCGCCTGCTGGGTCACGGCCCGCTGTGGCTGCGCCAACGCCGCACCGGCGAACTGGGCGAGCTGATGCTGCATCACGGCGATGCGATCGAGAGCTATTACAGCGGGTTCCTGCCGGTGCGCACCGAGGTGGTGGTGGTGCCGCTGCTTATTCTGGCCGCCGTAGCCTGGGTCGACTGGGTGGTGGCGCTGATCCTGTTGTTCACCGCGCCGCTGGTGCCGTTCTTCATGATGCTGGTGGGGTGGGGCGCCGAAGCTGCCGGCCGCGCCCAGCTGGGGGAGTTGGCGCGGATGAGCGGGCACTTCGCCGACCGCATCAAGGGCCTGGGCCTGCTGCGGCTGTACGGCCGTGGCGAGGCCGAGCTGGCCGGGGTCGAGGCGGCGGCCGAAGGCGTGCGCCTGCGCACCCTGAAGGTGCTGCGGATCGCCTTCCTGTCGTCCACCGTGCTGGAATTCTTCGCGTCGGTCAGTGTGGCGATGGTTGCCCTGTACCTGGGCCTGAGCTATCTGGGCATGATGTCGCTGCATTCGACCGTGCCCACGCTGGGTGCGGGCCTGTTCTGCCTGCTGCTGGCGCCGGAGTTCTATGCACCGCTGCGCCGGCTGGCCGCCCATTATCACGACCGTGCCAATGCATTGGCCGCGGCTGCCGAAGTGGAGCGCCTGCTGCACTCGCTGCCTGATGAGCAGGGCCTGATCGAGAACGAGATCGCGCCGCAGGCGGTGGAGCCGGCCGAGGCTGCGTTGCCGCCGCTGCGGGCTCAGGGGCTGGTGCTGCGGCCGTTGGGTGCGCCGGATGACGTGCTGCAGGATCTGGATGTGCTGCTCGAGCCGGGCCAACGGCTGGCCCTGGTCGGCCCCAGTGGCAGTGGCAAGAGCACGCTGCTGGAAGCCCTGGCGGGCTGGTTGCCGCCGCGCGCCGGCAAGCTGCAGCTGCGCCCCGGCGTGCAGGTGGCCTACGCCAGCCAGCGCCCTTACCTGTTCCACGGCAGCATTGCCGACAATCTGCGCCTGGCCGATCCCGGAGCCAGCGATGCGCGCCTGCGCGCGGTGGCCGAGGCCGCGCAGGTGCTGCAGTTCGCCCAACGCCTGCCACAGGGCCTGGATACGGTGATCGGCGAGCGCGGCTTCGGCCTGTCCGGTGGCGAGGCCCGGCGCGTCGGCCTGGCAAGATTGCTGCTGCGCGACCCGCAGGTGCTGTTGCTGGATGAGCCGACCGCCTTCCTCGACACCGAGACCGAGGCGGCCTTGCTGCGCAGCCTGGCCGCGTATGCGCGCGGCCGCAGCGTGGTGGTGGCCACTCACAGCCCAGCCGTGATCGCCTGGGCCGACCGCTGTCTGCTGCTGCCGGAAGGTCGTCTGGTGGAACCGGCACAGGCGGTGCGCGCATGAAGCGCTCGTCCGATTCCTTGCGCGCGGTGTTCCTGCGCCATCGTCCGCGCCTGCTGCTGACGGTACTGCTGTTGTGGACCACGATGCTGGCCGGCACCGCGCTGCTGGGGCTGTCCGGTGGCTTCCTCACGGCCGCCGCGTTGGCCGGTGCGGCCGGTCTCGGCCAGGGTTTCAATTTCTTTTCGCCATCGGCCGGCATCCGTGGCCTGACCATGGCGCGCATCGTGTCGCGCTACTTCGAGAAGCTGGTTGGTCATGACGCCACCCTTCGCATCGCCCGCGACCTGCGCGTGTGGTTCTTCCGCCGCGCGCTGCCACTGGCACCGGCACGGCTGGGTGCCACGCGTACCGGCGAGCTGCTGGCGCGTCTGCTGGGGGACATCGGTGAAGTCGATGGACTGCTGGTGCGCGCGATCGGGCCGCTGGTGGCGCTGGGTGCGTTGTCGCTGGTCGCGGTGGCGTCGGCGGCGCTGATCCTGCCATCGGCGGCGCTGCTGCTGGCCGCGCTGGCGCTGCTGATCGCCTTCGGTGTGCCATGGCTGGGCGTGCGTGGCCACGATGATGAAGAGGCCGACCGTGCCGCGCATCGCGCCGCACTGCGTACTGCCGCGTTCGAAGGCCTGGAAGGGGCAGGTGACCTGGCCGCACTGCATGCCGATGCGGCCTGGCAGTTGAAGGTGCGCGTGGCGGCCAAGCAGCTGGCCTCGCGCGACCGGCGCCGGCGCTGGCGCTTGATCGCGGCCTCGACCCTGCATGGGCTGGTTGCCGGACTGGGGCTGGTGGCGATGCTGGCACTGGCCCTGCACGCGGCCGAACAGCAGCGCATCGCGCCGGAAATGGCGGCGGGCCTGGTGTTTCTCACCGTGGCGTTGATCGAGCTGTGGGCCGGCATGGGCCTGGCCTGGCAGTCGTTGCAATCCGGCCGGATCGCCGCCGATCGCCTGCAGGCCATCGTCGAGCAGGTGCCGACGGTGGAGGATCCGCAACTGCCGCAGCCGGTCCCGGCGGCCGCACGGGTGCATTGGGACGACGTGCATTTCCAGTGGCCAGGCGCAGCGCGACCGGTGTTGTCCGGCCTGCAGCTGACCCTGGCGCCGGGCGAGCGCATCGCCATCCGTGGAGACAGCGGCAGCGGCAAGACTACGCTGTCCAGCCTGTTGTTGCGCCTGTGGGATCCCCAACAGGGGCGGATCACCTATGGCGGACGCGACCTGCGCGATTTCGTCCAGGCCGACTGGCACCGCCAGCTTGCATGGCTGCCGCAGAATGCGCCGGTATTTGCCGGCAGCGTCGCCGAGAATCTGCGCCTGGGTGATCCCGGGGCCAGCGACGCCGCATTGTGGGCCGTGCTGTGCCGCGTGCGCCTGGGTGAATGGGCCGAGCGCAACGGCGGCCTGCAGACCTGGGTGGGCGAGAACGGCGCGACCATGTCGGCCGGGCAGGCGCGCCGCCTCGCACTGGCCCGCGCGCTGCTGCGCAACGCGCCGATCCTGCTGCTGGACGAACCCACCGAAGGCCTCGACGTGGATACCGCGCACGCTCTGCTGCAGGATCTTTCAGGACTGCTGGACGGGCGCAGCCTGTTGATGATCACCCATGACGACCTGCCCGAAGGGGTTGTCGACGCGCAGTACCGGTTGTGCGATGGCGTGTTGATCCGCGAAGCGTGAATGGTAGTGCCGGCCGCTGGCCGGCAACCTCATGGCGCTATGGCGCTTGATACGGAATTGCCGGCCAGCGGCTGGCACTACCGATTGCGGGGGTTACCGCGCAAACTCGCGCAGCATCACCGCGATCGAGGCCACGTTGGCCAGCACGCACAGCCAGAACACCCATTGGAACGAGGCCTTGCGGTGCTTGTGGCGGAACAGCGCCTGGCCCAGCAGTGCGCCCGGCCAGCCGCCGGCGAAGGCCAGCAGCTGCAGGGTGCGTTCGGGAATCCGCCATTGCTTTCGCTGTGCAGCACGCTTGTCGTGCCCATACAGGCCGAACGACACCGCGCTGGCCAGCAGGCACCAGCCGCCCAGCCACGGCGGCAGCACGCCGCTGATCATCAGCGCGATCAACGCGCCGAAGGCGGCCAGCGCCAGATTACGCCGCCACGCCACTTACAGGGCGTCGAGGAAATCGCGCACGGCCGGGCCGAAGCGATCGAAATCGACCAGGAAGGCGTCGTGTCCCTGCGGCGATTCCAGACCGATGAAGCGCGCATCGGCACCACCGGCGCGCAGGCCATCGGCGACCTGTTGCTGCTGCTGCACCGGGAACAGGATGTCGGTGTTGGCGCCGATCGCCAGTGCCCTGTCCACCCGGATCTTCGCCAGCCCGGCCAGCACGTCGCCGTCGGCATACTCGGCCAGGTCGAACCAGTCCATCGAACGGCTCAGGTACAGGTAGCAGTTCGGATCGAAGAAGCGCACGAAGCGCCGTGCGTGGCCTTCCAGATAGCTCTCCACCTGGAACTCGAGGCCGAACGGATCGTCATCGGTCTGGTCCGAATCCAGTCGCACGCGGCCGAAGCGGCCATCCCACTCCAGGGCCGAGCGGTAGGTGATCACGCCAAGCTTGCGCGCCATGCGCATGCCGGACTCGGGGTACTCGGCATCGTCGTAGTGACCGCCATTCCAGCGTGGGTCGAGACGGATTGCCTCGCGCTGCAGCGAGCGGATCGCGATCGAGAACGGCAGCGCCTGTGCGCTGCCGGAAATATTGACGTGACTGCGCGCGATGCCCGGCTGCAGCATCAGCACGGCCAACGCGGTCATGCCGCCCATCGAATTGCCGATCACGCAGGCCAGCCGTTTGATGCCCAGTGCATGCACGACCTCGATCGCGGCGCGCGCACCGTCCTCGATCGACAGTTCGGGGAAATCCAGGCGGTAGGGTTCACCGGTTGCCGGATTCAGCGAGGCCGGGCCGGTCGAGCCTTTGCAGCTGCCCAGCGAATTGATGCAGACCACGAACCAGCGGCGCGTGTCGATCGGCTTGTCCGGACCGACCATCGCCTCCCACCAGCCTGGTGCCGGGTTGGCGTCGTTGGCTGCGGCATGCGCGTCCGGCGACAGTCCGGTGACGATCAGGATCGCGTTGCTGGCATCGGCGGCCAGCGTACCCCAGGTCTCGTAGGCCACGCGCGCGCCGTGCAGGGCGCCGCCGCGCTTGAACGGGAACGGCGAGGGCAGGGCGTGGAAACGGGTGCCGGGAGGAATGAATTCGGTCATGCGGGCATTCTAGCGGGGCCGCATGTGGAGCTGGCGACACGCTGGTTTCCATCGGCGATGTATCCGGTGGTGCCGGCCGCTGGCCGGCAACCCCATGAATCCTGATACGTCCGCGTGGTTGCCGGCCAGCGGCCGGCACTACCGGGTAGGTGATGCTAGGGAAAGCGCAGCTCCACCACGCCTTCATGCGGCAGGTTGACCTTCACCGGAACGCTCTGCAGGTCGTCGTCGCTGCGGTTGGCGCTGCCCGAGCGCGAGATGCGTGCCAGCACTTCCACTTCGCGATGTGCCGACAGCGGCGCGGTCGGCATCGGACTGTCACCGTCACCCAGCCCGACCGTGGCCGGGAAACCGGCCAGCGGCAGCTTGCGTGCGGCCACTGGCATCGGCGGTCCCCCCACGGCCCGCGCCAGTACGAACACTTGGGTGCTGGCGGGCCAGTGCGCACCCTGCAACGCAGGCAGCTGCACGCGCACCTGCAGCAGTGCGGGCGGTGGTTCGGCAGCCGTATCGGGGGCCTGGCCGGCGGCCTCGCGGGCGATGGCGATCTGCGCCTTCAGCGCCTGTGCGGCCCCTGGCTCCAGCCGCGGCAGCAGGCCACTCCATACGTCGGCAGCCTCGGCGTTCTTCCCACGCTGGCGCAGGGCAATGCCCAGCAGCCAGCTGGCGCGCTCGGCATCGGGGGCCTGTGCATGCGCCTGCTGCAACCAGGCCATCGCGATGTCATCGAACTGTTTGCCGGCATCGGCCTGCGCGCGCGCCTGCGCGGCTTCCACCAGTACGCCCGGATCATCCGGCGCCAATGCGGCGGCACGCGCGAAGGCGTCCGCTGCGGCCGGGATATTGCCCAGTTCGGCCTGCGAACGACCCAGCAGCGCCCAGCCATCGGCGCGCTGCGGGTCACGCTTCAGCGCGTCCTGCAGGGCCTGCACGCCATCACGCAGGGTTGCCACCGAAGGCGCCGGCTGCACCTGTGCCGCACGTGGGTCACCCACCAGCACATACAGGCAGGCGCCGGCCACGCCAAGTGCGAGCACACCCACCGCGAAGCCGCGGCGACCGTGCTGGCGCAGCGGCCACAGCACCAGCGCGGCCATCAGCGCAGCCACCAGACCGGCAAGCATCGGCAGCCACTGGCTCACCAGCTGTCTCCTTCATCATCCTTGCTGGCCGCTGCGGCGGCTACCGTGCGTCCACGGCGGCGGACGATGCCCGCCACCACCAGCGTACCAGCAGCGAGCACCAGCAGCGGGCCCCCCCACAACAGCCAGGTGCCCGGCTGCAACGGTGGCTGGTAGAGCACGAACTCCCCGTAGCGGGCCACCAGGAACTGCTTGATCTGCGCGTCGTCGTGGCCCTGCTGCATCAACTGCAGTACCTCGCGGCGCAGGTCCTGCGCGATCTGCGCGTTGGAGTCGGCCAGCGACTGGTTCTGGCACTGCACGCAGCGCAACTGCGCGGCCAGGTCATGGAAGCGGCGCTCCTCGCCGGCATCGCGGAACTGCAGCGGTTGCGGGTCGTGCAGCGGCTGCTGGGCCAGCGCGGCCAGCGGCAGCACCAGAAGCAGCAGCGCCAGCAGCCAGCGCATGGGCTCAGGGCGCCGTATGCAGGGTGTTGCCGGCACTGCCCTGGGCCTTCTCGATCTTCTCCAGCGCCGGGATCAGCTTCTCGTCGACCACGCGCTGGGTCATCGCACCGCTGTACTTCCAGCGCACGATGCCGCTGCCGTCGACCAGGAAGGTCTCCGGTGCGGCGGTCACGCCCCAGTCGATTGCAGTGCGGCCTTCAACATCGCTGAGCACCACCATGAACGGATTGCCCAGCTGTTCCAGCCAGTGCAGGGCGTCGTTCGGGTCGTCCTTCCAGTTGTAGCCGATCACGCGCACGCGCTTGCTCTCGGCGAAGCGGGTCAGCACCGGGTGTTCTTCGCGGCAGGCCGCGCACCAGCTGCCCCATACGTTCAACAGATAAGGGGCGCCGCGCAGGTCGTCGCTGTGCACGATCATCTCCGGGTCGTGCAGCACCGGCAGCGCGAAGGCCGGCGCCGGCTTGTCGATCAGCGCAGACGGCAGCACGCCGCGCTGCGGGTCGCCGGATTTCATCACCCCGTAGATCATCAACCCGAGCAGGCCGAAGAAGAACAGCACGCCGATCACGATGGCTACCGGCGGCAGCGGGCGGGAGGGGCGCGGGGCGGGGGACTCGGACATGGGAACTCCTACGGACGACGGAAACGGCGGTCGGCGGCGGCGATGAATCCGCCCAGGGCCATCAACAGCGCGCCCAGCCAGATCCAGCGCACGAACGGTTTGATGTGCACCCGTACCGCCCATGCATTGTTGCCCAGCGGCTCGCCCAATGCCACGTAGACATCGCCGTCGAAGCGTGCATCGATGCCGGCCTCGGTCATCACCTGGCCGCCACTGGCGTACTGGCGCTTCTCCGGATGCAGCAGGGCCAGCTCGCGACCGTCGCGGAACACCCGCAGGTGGCCGCGGTCGGCGATGAAGTTGGGACCTTCGCGATGGTCCACGCCTTCAAAGCGCACTTCGTGACGCCCGACCACCACCTGCTCGCCCGGTGCCAGTGCCACTTCGCGTTGCACGTTCAGGGCTTCCACCAGCAGCGCGCCCGCCAGGAACACCGCCACGCCGGCGTGGGCGACGATCATGCCGAGCATTTCCGCAGTGAAGCGGCCGTTGCCGCGCACGCGCTGCCAGACGAAGCGCGCGGTGCCGAGCCCGACCCAGGCCGCAGCGGCCACGCCGATGCCGGCTTTCCAGCCGTTCTGTGGTGCCTGCCACCAGGCCAGCGCGCCAAGCAGCACGGCCAGGCCCAGCCACGGGGCCAGAAGCGCGAACGCGCGCGAGGGCTGGTCGCGCTGCCACTTCACCAGCGGGCCGAACGGAAGCAGCAGCACCATCGGCGCCATCAGCAGCAGGAACAGGCTGCCGAAGTAGGGAGGGCCGACCGAGATCTTGCCCAGCGACAACGCATCGGCCAGCAGCGGGTACAGCGTGCCGAGCAGCACCATCGCACAGGCGCTGGCCAGCAGCAGGTTGTTGGCCAGCAGCAGGGTCTCGCGCGAGGTCGCGGTGAAGCCACGTCGCGGGTCGTCGGCGTCCACGCTCAGCTGGCTGGCACGCAGGGCGTACAGCAGCAGGCTGCCACCGACCAGCAGCGACAGGAACACCAGGATGAACAGGCCGCGCGAAGGATCGGCAGCGAACGAATGCACGCTGGTCAGTACGCCGGACCGCACCAGGAAGGTGCCCAGCAGCGACAGCGCGAAGGCGGCGATCGCCAACAGCAGCGTCCAGCTGCCGAAGGTGCCGCGCTTTTCAGTGACGGCCTGCGAGTGGATCAGCGCCGCACCGACCAGCCACGGCATGAAGCTGGCATTTTCCACCGGGTCCCAGAACCACCAACCGCCCCAGCCCAGCTCGTAATAGGCCCACCAGCTGCCCAGCGCGATGCCCACGGTCAGAAAGCCCCAGGCGACGTTGGTCCAGGGGCGCGTCCAGCGCAGCCAGCGCGCGTCCACGCGGCCTTCCAGCAGTGCGGCCACCGCGAACGCGAATGGCACCGCAAAGCCGACGTAGCCGATGTACAGCATCGGCGGATGGATGATCAGCCCCGGGTCCTGCAGCAGCGGGTTGAGGTCGCGGCCTTCCAGTGGCGCCGGGTTCAGGCGCAGGAACGGGTTGGAGGTGAAGATCAGGAAGGCGAGGAAGCCGACGCTGACGATGCCCATCACCGCCAGCACGCGCGCCTGCACCGGTGCTGGCAGGTGCCGCGAGAACAGTGCCACTGCGCCGGTCCACAGCGCCAGCACCAGTGCCCACATCAGCAGCGAACCTTCGTGCGCGCCCCACACCGCCGAGTAGCGGTAGATCATCGGCAGCAGTGAATTGGAGTTCTCGGCCACGTAGCGCACCGAGAAATCCTGCTGCACGAACGCGGCGGTCAGTACCGCGAAGGCGCCGGCCACCAGCAGAAGCTGCGCGAACGCTGCCGGCCGTGCCACCGCCATCCACGCGCTGTGGTTGCGATGCGCGCCGACCAGCGGCAGGCCGGCTTGCAGCAGCGACGCCAGCAGCGCGCACAGCAGCAGGATCTGACCCAGTTCGGGCAGCACTCAGCGCACCTCGGTCGGCGTTACCGGCACATCATGCTTGCGATGGGCATCGCCCATCTTGTCGGCCACTTCCTTCGGCACGTACTTCTCATCGTGCTTGGCCAGCACTTCGTCGGCGACGAATGTCCCATCCTGCAGGCGGCCGCTGGCAACCACCGCAGTCCCTTCGGCGAACATGTCCGGCAGGATCCGCGCGGTGGTCACGGCCAGCTGCGCATCGCCATCGGTCACTTCGAAGCGTGCTTCCAGCGAGCCCACCGGGCGATTGAAGGAGCCCTTGACCACCATGCCGCCGAGGCGGAAGCGCGACTGCGCATCGACATCGCCGCGCAGCACTTCCGAGGGTGTGTACAGATAGGCGATGTTGCGCTCCAGCGCCATCGCCACCAGCGCGGTGGCCAGGCCGGAGGCGAGCAGAGCCAGCAGCACCCACACCAGGCGGCGTCGCTGAACCGGGGTCATCGTTCCAGCTCCGTCGACAGCGGGGCGGCGTCCTGCCTGCCGCCCCGGGCCTGCTGGCGCTGCTGCCGTGCCACGGCCAGGCGGTGCGCCAGGCGCAGGCGCAGCCACGAACCGATGGCATCGGCGCACAGCACCAGCACGAACACGGCGTAGGCGCCGATCACATAGGGCAGGTGGGTCATGGCTGTGCCTCCTGCGGGCCGGGCGCGGCATCGACACGGCCTCCGACCCAGGCCTTGCCGGCCTCGCGGTCGAGGTTGTCGGCGCGCGCCTTGGCCAGCACCGAACCGGCGAACCAGAACTTGGTGCCGATCACCATCCACCACAGCGGCGCGATCATCGCGCTGCTGATTGCCGATTCTCCGAACACATTGATCGACTGGCGCTGGTGCAGGCCGCCCCACCAGTCCACCGAATAGCGGATCACCGGCAGCAGGCTGACGCCGACGATGGCCAGCAGGCCCGCCGCGCGCGCGGCACTGCGGCGATCCTCGATGGCGTGGTACAGGCCGATCACGCCCAGATACAGGAACAGCAGCACCAGTTCGCTGGTCATGCGCGGGTCCCAGTCCCACCAGGTGCCCCAGGTGCCCTTGCCCCAGATGCTGCCGGTGAGCAGGGTGATCAGGGTGAAGCCGGCGCCCATCGGCGCGCAGGCCATGGCCAGGATCTCGCAGACCTTGATCCGCCAGATCAGCGCGATGGCGGCATACAGGGCCATCAGCGCGAACACGAACAGGCTCATCCAGGCGCTGGGCACGTGGATGTAGAGGATGCGGAAGCTGTCCAGCTGCTTGGCTTCCGGCGGTACCACCAGCAGCGCCTGCCACATGCCGACCAGCAGCACCGGCACCGCGGCGAGGTAGAACAGCCGCGACCAGCGGGCAGCGAAGCGGTCGAATGTGGGGGGCGAGCCGAGTTGGTGGAACCAGCGGACAATCGGATTCATGCGTGGCGGCTATCCAGCAGGGGTGGATTGGCTCTCAGCTCGGTCAACTCAGAGAAATGCGTATTGCAGCAGCAGTGGCCAGCGGTGCCAGTACCAGCGCGACCAGCAGGCCGGCGCCGAGCATCAGCAGCGCACCGACCGGATCCTGGCCGCGTCCGGCTGCCGCCAGACTGCCTGCGCCGAACACCAGCACCGGCACGTACAGCGGCAACGACAGCAACGCCACGAGAATACCAGAGCGTCGAATGCCCACGGTCAGCGCGGCGACCACGCCACCGATCAGGCTCAGCAACGGTGTTCCCAGCAGCAACGATGCCAGCAACATCGGCAGTTGGTCATGCGGCAGATGCAGCATTTCGGCCAGCAGCGGGCTGACCACGATCAACGGCAACGCGGTGGTGGCCCAATGCAGCAGTACGCGCACCAGCACCAGCCAGGCCAGCGGCACCGGCGCCAGCAGCCATTGTTCCAGCGAACCGTCTTCGGCATCGGAACGGAACAGCGAGTCCAGCGACAGCTGGCCGGCCAGCAGCACCGCCAGCCACAGCACCGCACCGGCGGTCGCGGCCAGCAACTGCGGCTCGCGGCCCTGCGCCAGCGCAAACAGCACCACCACCAGCACGGCGAACAGCAGCGGCTGCAGCGCATCGCCGCGGCGACGCCAGAGCAGGCGCAGGTCGCGCTTGATCAGGGCGCCGGCGGTCTGCCACAGGCCCGGTTCGGTTCCTGGGGCAATCATGCGGCACCGCCGAGGTCGAGCTGGCGGGTGCGCACCGGCGGTGCGGCATAGGCGCCATGCGTGGTGACCAGCGCAGCGCCGCCGGCGCGCAGGTGCGCCGAAATCATTCGGTTGACCAGGGTGATGCCCTCAAGGTCGAGATTGGCGTAGGGTTCGTCGAGCAGCCACAGCGGTGCTGGCGACAGCCAGATGCGTGCCAGCGCCAGCCGTCGCTTCTGTCCGGCCGACAGCTGTCGCACCAGCGTGTCCTCATAGCCGGCCAGGCCGACGATGGCCAGCGCGTTGCCGGGCATCTGCCGCGCGCGGCGCCCGTGCAGGCCACACAGGAAATGCAGGTTCTCCAGCGTACCCAGGTCCGGCTTCAACGCCGGCAGATGGCTGAGGTAAGCGACGTAGCGCGCGCGCTCGGCGTTGCTGGCCGGTTTGCCGTCGATCCGGACCTGGCCTGCACCGGGCCGTGCCAGGCCCGCCAGTACCCGCAGCAGGGTGGTCTTGCCTGCGCCATTGCCGCCCTGCACCAGCAGGGCCTCGCCGGCGTCCACATGGAAGTCCAGCGGGCCGAACACCGGCTCGTCATTGCGGGAGAAGCTCAGGCCGCTGGCGGCCAGCAATGCAGGGGTGTTCAAGGGGCAGGGGTCTTCATGCCGGAGTGCGGCGGCAATTGTAGCGGTGAATGTGGCCCGGTAGCGCCGGGCCATGCCCGGCGAGCACGCTGCGCGGCCTGCCATCGGTGAGGCATGTGCAAAGAGCCGCCGGGTATGACCCGGCACTACCGTCGGCGCCGCAGGCGGGGTCCGGATTTCGTACACTTCCAGCCCTTGTTCCCCCACAGCCCAGGCCGATGCAACCCACCACCAAGCTGCCCAAGGTCGGTACCACGATCTTCACCGTGATGTCCCAGCTCGCCGCCGAACACGGCGCGGTCAACCTGGGCCAGGGTTTCCCGGATTTTTCGGCGCCGCAGCGCCTGATCGACGAAACCGCCAAGGCAATGGCCGCCGGGCTCAACCAGTACCCGCCGATGACCGGCGTGGCGCCGCTGCGCCAGGCCATCGCACAGAAGGCGCTGGACTGCTACGGCGCGCAGGTCGACGCGGACAGCGAGATCACCGTCACCAGTGGCGGCACCGAGGCCATCTTCAACGCCATCCACGCCGTGGTGCGTGCCGGCGAGGAGGTGATCGTGCTCGACCCGGCGTATGACTGCTACGAACCGGCCATCGACCTGGCCGGCGCCAAGGCGGTGCACGTGTCGCTGGACCCGCAGACCTTCGCCGTCGATTGGGACCGCGTGCGTGCGGCGATCACCCCGCGCACCCGCATGCTGATCGTCAACACGCCGCACAACCCGTCCGGCGCGATGCTGTCGGCGCAGGACATGCAGGCGCTGGCCGAGCTGCTGCGCGGCACCGGCATCTACCTGATTTCCGATGAGGTGTACGAGCACATCATCTACGACGGTCGCCGCCATGAATCGGCGCTGCGCTACCCGGAACTGCGCGAGCGCGCGTTCGTCATCTCCAGCTTCGGCAAGACCTACCACTGCACCGGCTGGAAGATCGGCTATGCGATCGCCCCGCCGGCGCTGACTGCTGAGTTCCGCAAGGTCCATCAGTACAACACCTTCACCAGCTTCGGCCCGGCGCAGTACGGCTTCGCCGCGATGATCCGCGACGAACCCGAACACCACCTGGAGCTGGGTGCGTTCTACCAGGCCAAGCGCGACCGCTTCCGCGAGCAGCTGGCTGGTACCCGCCTGAAGGCGCTGCCGGTGCCGGGCGGCTATTTCCAGCTGGTCGACTACTCGGCCATCAGCGACCTGCCGGACCATGAATTCGTGAAGTGGCTGACCATCGAAAAGGGCGTCACCGCCATTCCGCTGTCGCCGTTCTACGAGAACCCGCCGGCCGGCCAGCGCCTGGTGCGCCTGTGCTTTGCCAAGAACGAAGCGACCATGGACGCGGCGATCGAACGCCTGCGCCTGTTGTGAGCGGAGAGGTGAACATGCAGGACCTGCGCATTTCCCTTGTCCAGGGCGACACCCGCTGGCACGACCCGGCCGGCAACCGCGCCTACTACGGTGCGCTGCTGGCCCCACTGGCCGGATCCACCGACCTGGTGATCCTGCCGGAGACCTTCACCAGCGGCTTTTCCAACGAGGCCATCGCCCAGGCCGAAGATATGGACGGACCGACCGTGGCCTGGGTGCGCGAGCAGGCCAGGGTCTTGAATGCGGCGGTGATCGGCAGCGTGCAGCTGCGCGAGGGCGACGGCGTCTACAACCGGCTGCTGTTCGCCACGCCCGACGGCGACCTGCAGCACTACGACAAGCGCCATCTGTTCCGTTACGGCGGCGAGCACGAACGCTATGCTGCCGGCCGCGATCGCCTGTGCGTGGAATGGAAGGGCTGGCGGATCAATCCGCAGGTCTGCTACGACCTTCGGTTCCCGGTGTTCTGCCGCAACCGCTACAACGTGGAGCGAGCGGACCAGCTGGATTTCGACCTGCAGATTTTCGTGGCCAACTGGCCGTCGGCGCGCGCCTACGCGTGGAAGACCCTGCTGCGCGCGCGTGCGATCGAGAACCTGTGCTTCGTCGCCGCGGTGAACCGCGTGGGCATTGATGGCAACCAGCTGCACTATGCCGGCGACAGCGTGGTGCTGGACTTCCTGGGCCAGCCGCAGGTGGAGATCCGCGAGCGCGAACAGGTGGTGACCACCACCATTTCGGCCGAGGCGCTCGCCGCGCACCGTGCACGCTTCCCGGCAATGCTCGATGCCGATGCCTTCCACCTGGACGATCAGGCCTGAGCAACGGCCTGAACGCCGGCGCACCCGCGCGCGTGCCTGCATTCAACGTGCACACGCGCGCTGCTAGATTCGCCGGCAGTCCGACCGAACTGGAAGTCCTGCCATGAACAAGTCCTTCGCCCTGCTGCTGGCCCTGTCGGCCGCAACGCTGGCCCCGGCCGCTCACGCTGCCGGCAACCTCGACTGCCAGCTGCGCTACAACCTGTCCGGCTGGTCACTGATCTACAAGACTGCCTCCGGCAACGGCACGGTCAGCTGCAGCAATGGCACGAGTCTGCCGGTGCGCATCGAAGTGAAAGGCGGCGGCCTGACCGTGGGCAAGTCGAAGATCACCAACGGCCGCGGCAGCTTCACCGGCGCGGTCAGTGTCAACGAGCTGCTGGGCACCTACGCCGCGCTCGGCGCGCACGCCGGCGCGGTGAAGTCCAGCAACGCGCAGGTGATGACCAAGGGTGATATCTCACTGGCCCTGTCCGGCACCGGCAAGGGCTGGGACCTGGGCGTGGACGGCGCCGCGTTCACCATCAGCCGGCGTTGAGCCCCAAAAGGGGACGGAGGGGATTAAGTCGATTCCCGCAGTTACGCTGCTGCCGTGCTGGAAACGACTTAATCCCCTCCGTCCCCTTTTTTCCTGGTGTCAGGCCCCTTCGGTATTGGTGCGCACGTTGAGCTTCCAGCGGATCGCACCCTGCTGGGGAGCGTGCTGATGGTGCGACTGCGGAGGGAACGGGTCGCGCTGATTGCTGGTGATTTCACGCTTGCAGCCGAGGCATCGGTAGATGCCCGAGACCTGTACGGTGTCGCCGGGACTGTACACGGCGTTCCACCATTCATTGGTGGCGTTGACCTGCAGCAATACGGAAGTAGACGTGTGCCAAGCCATCGTGGCTCCTGTGTGTCGTGGATGGAGTGAGCACGATAGGAAGTCTCTAGGTCTGATGCGGCGACGCGTGACACAAACAGCTTGTTTTCAAAGAATTCCTAATTCAAGTTCTTCATCCACGCATGGCGTGGATCTACCCGCTGATCGATGCACCACGCAAAGAAAAACCCCGGCCGAAGCCGGGGTTTTTCGTGGGTCAGCGTGGCTGCCGATCAGCCGCCGCGCGGGCCGCTGCGGCGCGGGCCGCCGGGGCCGCGATTGCCGCCGGGGCCGCCTGGGCCACGGTTGCCACCCGGGCCACCGGGACCGCGATTGCCACCGGGACCGCCCGGGCCACGATTGCCGCCCGGACCGCCTGGACCACGGTTACCACCCGGACGTGCGTTGGCGTTGCCGCCCGGACGGCCATTGCCGGCCGGACGTGCGCTGCCATACGGGTTGAAGCCCGGATTGGCGTGGTCGGACGGGAAGCTCGGGGCATTGCCCGGATGGCCGTACGGGTGCTTGTTGCCCTGGCCCTGCGAGCGGTTGCCCGCGCCGGCCGGACGACCCTGGCCGCCGGCACCGCCACGGTTCTCGCCACCGAAGCCACCGCGGCCCTGACCACCGGCATTGCCACGGCCTTCGCCGCCGAAGCCGCCACGACCCTGGCCGCCACCGGCGCCAGCGCCCGGGCCCTTCGGCTTGCCGTACGGACGGCCCTGGCCACCTGCGCCGGGACCTCGGGCACCCGGGCCACGTGCGCCCGGACCGGCGTTGCGGTGGCCGCTCGGGCCGGTGCTCACGCCATCCGGCACGTACCATGTGCGGAACGCGGCCGGGTTGCCTTCCGGCAGCGAGCGGTCATTCTTCGGCGCGCGCTGCTTGAACGGCTTCTGCGACTGCTTGGCCGCCGCTTCACCGCTGACGGTCAGGCCGCCCTTGAAGCCGCCGCCCTTGCCACCACGACCACGGCTGCGGTCTTCGCGCACGTTGTCGAAGCGGCGCAGTTCGCGACCTTCATCGGCGGTGTTATGGCCATTGACGTAGGCGTTGCCACGGCCACCTTCGCGCACGCGCACGGTGGTCTTGGCGGCGCGGCGCTGGCCGATCACCGGCTGCAGGGTCAGCGCCGACGGCGCGCCTTCTTCCAGCTTCAGCTGCGCACGCAGGGCTTCGACCTGGGCGCTGCCCAGCTCCACCGACTGGCCACGGGCCAGTTCGCGCGGCAGGGTGACCTTGCCGTAGCGGGTGCGCTTCAAGCGGCTGACCTGGCAACCCTGCGATTCCCACAGGCGGCGCACTTCACGGTTGCGGCCTTCCTTCACCACGACGCGGAACCAGTCGTGCGAATCGGTGCCGCCGATGCGTTCGATCTCATCGAACTTGGCCGGGCCGTCTTCCAGCGCGACGCCACGGCTGAGGCGGTCGACGATGGCGTCGGCCACCTTTTCCTCACCTTCCGGGGCACGCACGCGCACCACGTATTCGCGCTCGACCTCGAACGACGGGTGCATCATGGCGTTGGCCAGTTCGCCGTCGGTGGTGGCCAGCAGCAGACCGGTGGTGTTGATGTCCAGGCGACCGACCGCGATCCAGCGCGCGCCCTTCAGCGGCGGCAGCGACTCGAACACGGTCGGGCGGCCTTCGGGGTCTTCGCGGGTGGTCACTTCGCCTTCCGGCTTGTTGTAGACCAGCACGCGCGACGGTTCGGCCAGAGCGGTGGCGACGAAGCCGCGGCCGTCCAGCTCGATCTTGTCGCCGCTCTTGACCGACATGCCGGTCTGCGCGACTTCGCCGTTGACCTTGACCAGGCCTTCGGCGATGCGCTGTTCCAGCGCGCGGCGCGAGCCAAGGCCGGCCTGGGCCAGCACCTTGTGCAGGCGTTCTTCCAACTTGAACTGTTCAGAGGTGGCTTCGCGCTTGAGCGAGAGCTTGTTCAACGACAGCTTGCGAGGGGTGTCACTCATCAGTTTTGCTCCGGCCGACGGTTTCGAGGTCGGCCTCTGGTTCGGAATCGGCTTGGTCAACAGCCACGGTCGTCATCGCGACGGCGTTGTCTTCGCGTTCGTTCACTGGCACCGCGCGCTCGCCCGGCGCGGAATCGGGGTGCCCATCATCGAAGGGCGAAGGTGCTTGCTCATCGGAGGCCGACGCAGACGCTGCGTCGGCGGAATCGGGGGTGTCACGACCGGCCAGGCCGGTGTCATCGTTCGCGGCGGCGCCATCGGCGCCGGCCGATACATCAGGACCTTCCGCGCTGGCGGCGGCCGGTGCGTCGCGGTCCAGGGCCAGTTGCGGTTCCAGCTCGCCCAGGTCCTTCAGTTCCGACAGTGGTGGCAGTTCATCCAGCCGCTTCAGGCCAAAGTAGTCCAGGAAGCCCTTGGTGGTGCCGAACAGCGCCGGCTTGCCGGGCACGTCGCGGTGGCCGACCACGCGGATCCACTCGCGCTCTTCCAGCGCCTGGATGATGTTGCTGCTGACCGCCACGCCACGCACCTGTTCGATCTCGCCGCGGGTGATCGGCTGCCGGTAGGCGATCAGCGCCAGCGTTTCCAGTGTAGCGCGGGTGTAGCGGGTCTTGCGCTCGGTCCACAGGCGGCTGATCCAGCTGTGCACTTCGCCGGTCACCTGGTAGCGGAAGCCGGAGGCGACCTCGACCAGTTCCACGCCGCGGCCGTCGCAGGCCTCGCGCAGGCGTTCCAACGCACGTTCGATGCTGCCCGGCGGTGCCGGTTCCTCTTCCGGGAACAGGTCCTTCAGCTGGGCCAGGGTGAGCGGCTGGCTGGAGGCCAGCAGGGCACCCTCGACAATGCGGTTGATCAGCGTTTGATCCATCGGCAGGCAGCGCTCACTCGTTCTCGTTGGCGGCGTCGTTGTCGTCGAACTCGCTGCTGAACTGCAGCGGGGCATTGGTGTTGCCGGCGGCCAGCGACTTCACGTAGATCGGCGCCAGCGGCTCTTCCTGGACCAGGTCCAGCAGCTGTTCCTTGGCCAGTTCCAGCACTGCCAGGAACGTCACCAGCACGCCCAGCTTGCCTTCTTCAGCGGTGAACAGGCTTTCAAAACGGTAGAACCTGCCATCTTCAAGCCGGCCCAGGACTTCGCCCATGCGCTGGCGGACGCTCAGAGCCTCGCGCTTGATGGCGTGGCCGCTGAACAGCTCGGCGCGCTTGAGCACGTCGTGCAGTGCCATCAGCATTTCCTTCAGGTCCACCGGCGGCGGCAGCTTCACTGCGGCGCGTTCGGGCATGAAGGCGTGGGCCATGCTGGTGTCGCGGTCCTGGCGGGGCAGGCTGTCGATGTCCTCGGCGGCCTGCTTGAAGCGTTCGTACTCCTGCAGCCGGCGCACCAGCTCGGCGCGCGGGTCGGCTTCATCGCCTTCCTCACTGACCGGGCGCGGCAGCAGCATGCGCGACTTCACCTCGGCCAGGATCGCGGCCATCACCAGGTACTCGGCAGCAAGCTCGAAGCGCAGCTCGCGCATCACGGTGATGTATTCCACGTACTGCCGGGTGATCTCGGCGACGGGAATGTCCAGCACGTCCAGGTTCTGCCGGCGGATCAGGTACAGCAGCAGGTCCAGCGGGCCCTCGAAAGCATCCAGGATGACTTCCAGCGCGTCCGGCGGAATGTACAGGTCCTGCGGAATCTGCAGGACCGGTTGCCCATGCACCACGGCCAGCGGCATTTCCTGCTGCTGGGGGGCGGGCGGCCGGGTTGGCGGGTTCGCGTCGAGCGCGAGTTCGGAAGTCATCTAATGGACATCAGGATTGCAACGGACCAGTCGCGGCACCGGGTTCGCCGGGCCAACGCCACGGAGCCCCAGGGCACCAGACACGCCGGGATCGGCGCGCTTCCACACATATCAAACAGCAGGACGTGCCGCAGAAAACGGCAGCGACGGAACTACGGGGAGGTCGTCTACGTGGCCCGGTCGGGTGATCCGGTTCGAAGCAGCGGATCGGTCGTCGGGGGCTGCGTTGGCCGCAAAAACCGACGGGCTGCTGCATCCAGCCACGTGCAATGGAGTCTAGGGTAAGCCTTTGCCGCGCCAGTGTCCAGCCGGAGCCGGGGCAGGGGTCGCATTGGCTAGAATCTACCGACCCGACAACGCAAGCGAGGAAATGCCGGTGTGGTATGTGATCGAGGGGTATGACGGCCAGGATGTGCTGGCGCAGCGGCTGCAGGCACGGCCGGAACACCTGGCGCGGCTGCACGTGCTGCGCGACGAGGGGCGCCTGCTGCTGGCCGGCCCGTGCCCGGCGGTGGACAGTGAAGACCCGGGCCCGGCCGGTTTCAGCGGCTCGGTCGTGATCGCCCAGTTCGACGGACTGGTGCAGGCCCAGGCCTGGGCCGATGCCGACCCGTACGTGGCCGCAGGCGTCTACACCCACGTGCAGGTACGGCCGTTCCGCAAGGTCCTGCCGTGAGTGCGGAGCGCATCGAGCGAATCCGTGATGCACTGCAACAGGCGTTGGCGCCCAGCGTGCTCGAGATCGAAGACGACAGCCATCGCCACGCCGGCCACGCCGGTGCCCGCGATGGGCGGGGTCATTTCAACGTGTTCCTGGTCAGCGAGCGCTTCGCTGGCCAGGGCCCGTTGGCCCGGCATCGCGCGGTCTATGCTGCGCTGGGCTCGATGATGGACACCGATATCCACGCATTGTCCATCCGCGCACTGACCCCGTCAGAACAGGGCTGAGCCCTTGTCCCACACTGTCCCGGCCGGTCCGCCAGCGGACCTGTCGCGGCCAGATTTTCATGTCCATTTCAGGACATTCGTCTAACGGACTGTTTACAAGGCCAGATGGAAACGCTTACATTCCGCGCCATTGCTGGTAGGTCCAAGCCGTGGAGGGCGGCTTCGTGAACAAGGCAGCTATCACAATCAAAGATGTCGCACGCGAAGCCCGGGTCTCCGTGGCCACGGTTTCCCGCGCGCTCAACGGGCATGAAAATGTCGCCGAACCGGTCCGCCAGCTGGTGCTGGAGGTGGCCGCTCGGCTGCGTTACACCCCGCACGCCGCCGCCCGCAGCCTGAGCAGCCGCCGCACCAATACGGTGGGCGTGGTGCTGCCGGACCTGTATGGCGAATTCTTCTCCGAGCTGATGCGCGGCATCGACGGCGTTGCCCGCAACCGCCGCCAGCACCTGCTGGTGTCCAGCTATCACGGTGACCAGGAGCAGCAGGGCGCCGCCCTGCGTGCCATGCGCGGCCGCGTCGACGGCCTGCTGGTGCTCTCGCCCTATGCCGAGAGCCCGGGTTTCCTGACCGACAACCTTCCGCAGGCGCTGCCGACGGTGCTGATCAACACCTACCTGCCCACGCAGGATCACCCGGTGTTGAGCATCGACGACCATGCCGGTGCGATGGCGATGACCCGCCACCTGCTCGATGCCGGCCATCGCCGCATCGCTTTCATTTCTGGTCCGGACCTCAACTTCGACGCGCGCGAGCGCCTGCGCGGCTTCCGTGACGCGCTGGCGGCTTTTGGCAGTGGCGCCGAGGGCATCGAGCTGCCCGGTGATTTCGACGAAGCTTCCGGCCACCGCGCCGGTCAGGAGTTGCTGGCAGCCGGAGCGCTGCCCGATGCCGTGTTCGCCGCCAACGACATGATGGCCCTGGGTTGCCTGTATGCGTTCACGCAGGCAGGGGTCCGCGTGCCATCCGATGTCGCCCTGGCCGGTTTCGATGACATTCCACTGGCGCGTTTCGTACACCCGTCGCTGACCACCATGCAGGTCAGCATCGCCGAGCTCGGCGACCGGGCCATGTCGCGCCTGCTGCAGTTGATGGACGGCACCTCCACGGATGGGACAGGGGACAAGCACACCCTGGTTCCCCGCTTGATAGTTCGCGATTCCACCACTCCGCCATCCGGCCATTGAAGCCTGAGGCGTTCCTACTTTTTTGACTGATCGCAGGGACCGCGCAAGCGGTCACCGCCACCCGGAGATTGAGTTGATGATGCATACCACCCTGCGCATGCCGGCACGCCGGCTGCTGAGCACCGCACTGGTCAGCTGCCTGATGCTGGCCGCTGCCCCCAACGTCATGGCGCAGTCGGCCAACGCCAGCCTTCGTGGCCAGGTAGCCGACGCCCAGGCGGGTTCGGAAGTCACCGCCACCAACGTCGCCACCGGCACCGTCCGCCGCGGTACCGTCCGCGCCGATGGCAGCTACTCGCTGATGGGCCTGGATCCGGGCACCTACAACGTGGTCGCCAACGGCCAGACGCAGAAGGTCACGGTCACCGTGGCCTCGACTGCCACCCTGAACTTCGCCGGTGCCGCCAGCAGCACCCCGGGTTCGACCGCGGCCACCAACCTGGATACCGTCAACGTCGTTGCGCCCACCCTGTTGCAGGAAGTGCGCACCTCGGAAGTCGGCAAGACCGTCAGCCTGCAGCAGATCCAGACCACCCCGCAGGTCTCGCGCAACTTCCTGGAGTTCGCCGACGCGGTGCCGGGCATGATCTTCACCCGCGATGCCAAGGGCAACACCTCGCTGCGCAGCGGCGCCACCAATGCCGATGGCACCAACGTGTACATCGACGGCGTGGGCCAGAAGAGCTACGTCAAGGGCGGCGGCGTGGCCGGGCAGTCCGGCAGCGCCGGCAACCCGTTCCCGCAGCTGGCCATCGGCGAGTACAAGGTCATCAGCGGCAACTACAAGGCCGAGTATGGCCAGGTCTCCAGTGCGGCCGTCACCGCTGCGACCAAGTCCGGTACCAACGAATTCAAGGGTGAGGCGTTCTACCGCTACACCAACGACAGCATGCGCGCGATGACCCCGGCCGAACGCCAGCCGGGCAAGAGCAAGGAGGACTCGGCCGAGAAGGAATACGGCTTCGCGCTGGGCGGCCCGATCCTGCAGGACAAGGCTCACTTCTTCGTGACCTATGAAGCCAAGCGCTTCGACCTGCCGGTGACCATCGCACCGCACGGTTCGGTGACCGGTCTGGCGAACCAGCTGCCGGCACAGGCACAGGCCGGCCTCGGCCCGGCAAGCCAGCCGTTCCAGCAGGACCTGATCTTCGCCAAGATCGACGTGGAGCCGACCGACAACGATCGCCTGGAGTTCACCATCCAGGATCGCGACGAGACCCAGCAGGAGTTCGCTGACCAGACCGCGCCGATGCACGGCAAGGAAACCAAGAACACCGACCGTCGCTATGCGCTGCGCTGGAACCACAGCGGCGAGCGCTACTACAACGAGTTGATGGTCACCCACGAAGACTCGTTCAACAATCCCAAGCCGCTGAGCCTGGGCAACGGCTACAACTACACCGGTACCGATGGTTCCGAAGATCGCCCGATCGTGTCGATCGGTGGCGCCTCGGCGTTCGCCTCGCAGGTGAAGGGCCAGAAGGGCTGGTCGATCGAAGACAACCTGACCCTGGACGGCATCGAGTGGGCCGGCGACCACACCATCAAGATGGGCGCCAAGTACAAGCAGATCGACCTGTACGCCTCCGACGCGGCGCAGATCAATCCGCAGTTCTACTACAACGTCGGCAGCTCGGCGTTCCCGGCTGACATTCCGTACAAGGCCCAGTTCACCAAGCCGATCACCGGCGTCAGCGGCGTGCAGTCGGAAGTGCGCTCGAAGGTCAAGCAGATCGGCCTGTTCATCCAGGACGACTGGCAGGTCAACGACCACCTGCAGCTGAACCTCGGCCTGCGTTGGGACTACGAGAAGAACCCGTCCTACCTGGACTTCGTGACCCCGCCGGAAGTGGTCAACGCGCTGTTCTCGCAGGATCCGCGTGCAGTGGCCGGCCAGACCTACGCCGATTCGCTGGCCAAGGGCGGCCTGGACGTCAACGACTACATCAGCAACGGCCACAACCGCAAGGCATTCAAGGATGCCTGGCAGCCGCGCCTGGGCTTCTCGTATGACATCAACGCCGACGAGAAGCACGTGATCCACGGTGGTGCCGGCCGTTCCTACGACCGTGACCTGTTCGATTACCTGCAGCTGGAAGTGACCAAGCTGGCCCTGCCGCAGCCGACCGTGTACTTCCGCAATCCGGCCACGGGCAACTGCCTGCGCGGCCAGAACCCCTGCTACACCTGGGACCCGAACCTGCTCAACGGCATCGGCAACCTGCAGTCCCTGATCGGCGCCACCAGCAATGACGGCCTGGAGCTGGACCTGCTGAACAACAAGCTGAAGGCCCCGTACGCCGACCAGTTCAGCCTGGGCATGAGCAACCAGATCGGCGACTGGCTGACCGACGTGACCGTGGCCCGCACGCTGACCTACGATGGCTTCGCCTTCACCATGGGCAACCGCTATCCGACCGGCCAGTTCTTCGATGACCCGCGCCTGTGCGGTGGCACCGAAGCCGGCCTGAGCCAGGCGTGGAGCTGCAACGTGCCGGGCTTCGGCACGCTGATCATCGGCCAGCAGGGCATCGAAACCCGCTCCACCCAGGTGCTGCTGTCGGCGCAGAAGCCGTACAGCAAGGAAAGCGGCTGGGGCACCTCGATCGCCTACACCTGGACCAACGCTACCCACAACCGCAACATCGACGAACACTACTCGTTCGATCGCGGCACCATCGGCGAATACCCGTTCATCAAGTCCAACGGTGCACCGCGCCACCGCCTGGTGGTGACCGGTTCGTACGACGGCTTCTGGGGCATCACCTTCGGCGGCAAGCTGACCCTGGCCACGCCGACCGCCGTGAACGACTGGTACGGCGTGCCGCAGGCCAATGGTTACGACCTGCCGACCCCGGCGGCCGCGACCCCGGGCGGCAATGGCAAGTTCCTGTTCGGCGGCAAGATCTTCGGCTTCCGTTCGGTCGACCTGCAGGCCACCAAGACGTTCAAGATGCCGGGCGACACCGAGATGTATGCACGTATCGACATCATCAACGTGTTCAACTTCGACAACTTCTCCAACTACAACTACTACAAGAACGGCAAGTTGACGGCCAGCTACAACGAGACCGGCGATATCATCGGTACGCCGCGCCAGGTCAAGGCCGAAGTGGGCTTCCGCTTCTAAGCCCGGGCGTTGATGCAACATCCGATGCCGCCGGTCCGCCGGCGGCATCGGTGAAAACGGCAATGGCCGGCCTCGTGCCGGTCCATTGCCCACGCCGCTGCCGATCAGGGGGCAGCGGCGTGGGCAATGATCGCGGTGTCAGACCACGGTTTTCGTGGTTTTTTAAGAACGCACCTTGTAAACGATTTCAGATCATTGGACGTTATGCTTTCCCATCGATCAGACCACCGGAGGAACCGCGCCATGCAGGCACGCCATCTGTTGTCCGCGGCAGCGTTGAGCCTGGCCGTGGCCGCCTGCCAGCCGGCGCCGCAGGAGCCGGCCAAGCCGCGCCCGCCAGTGATCCTGATCGAGGCCGATGCACCGCCACGGCCGATGAAGCCGGAGCTGCCGCCGCTGTTCGACGACATCGAGCGCCGCACCTTCCAGTTCTTCTGGGACACCACCAATGAACTCAATGGCCTGACCCCGGACCGTTACCCGTCGCGGCCGTTCGCCAGCATCGCCTCGGTCGGCTTTGCGCTGACCGCCTATCCGATCGGCATCGAGAACGGCTGGGTCAGCCGCAACCAGGCGATCGACCGCACGCTGACCACGCTGAAGTTCTTCCGTGACGTGCCGATGGGGCCGCAGCGCACCGGCAAGGCCGGTTACAAGGGGTTCTACTACCACTTCCTGGACATGCAGGAAGGCCGCCGCTATGACAGCTGGGTGGAGCTCTCCTCGGTGGACACCGCGCTGCTGATGATGGGCGTGCTGTTCGCGCAGTCGTACTACGACGGCGACGATCCGCGCGAGAAGGAGATCCGGCAGATCGCCGACACGCTGTACAAGAAGGTCGACTGGCCGTGGCTGCAGCAGCACGCCCCGCTGATCTCGATGGGCTGGTTCCCCGAGAGCGGCTTCATCGACCATGACTGGATGGGCTACAACGAGGCGATGATGGTCTACATCCTCGCCCTGGGCTCGCCCACCCATCCGGTCAGCCCGGACGCATGGACGGTGTGGACGCGCACCTACGACAACGACTGGGGCGTCTACCAGGGCCAGGAATACCTGTCCTTCGGCCCGCTGTTCGGCCACCAGTACAGCCATGTCTGGATCGATTTCCGCGACATCCAGGACGCGTACATGCGCGAGCGCGGCAGCACCTATTTCCTCAACAGTCGTTCGGCGGCCCTGGCCCAGCGCGAGTACGCCATCGCCAACCCGATGCAGTGGAAGGACTACGGCGAGAACGTCTGGGGCCTGACCGCCAGCGATGGCCCGCAGAACACCACCCAGGACTACCGCGGCGAGCAGCGCCAGTTCCGCCACTATTCCTCGCGCGGCGCCGGCCTGCGCGAGAACTTCGATGACGGCACCATTGCCCCGACCGCGACGATCGCCTCGGTGGTGTTCGCGCCGGAGCAGGTGATCCCGGCCACGCTGGAAATGCACAAGCGCTACGGCGACTACATCTATTCCAGCTATGGCTTCCTGGACTCATTCAACCCCAGCTTCAACTACGACATCCCGATCAAGACCGGCCGCCTGGTGCCGGATCGCGGTTGGGTCGCCAGCGATTACATCGCCATCGACCAGGGCCCGATCCTGACCATGATCGCCAACTACCGGAATGATTTCGTGTGGGAGGTGATGAAGAAGAGCCCGTACATCCGCAAGGGCCTGGAGCGGGCCGGGTTCAGTGGTGGCTGGCTGGCGCCGGAAGGCTCGTTCCAGCCGCTGGAACTGCAGAAGGACGAAAAGGCCGCGGCGGCACGCGCGGTGGGTATCGCCGAATCACGCGCGGCTGCCGCGCAGGAACAGAAGAACAATGCCAACCGCAACACAGGGCAGGGGAAGTAACCCGGTGCCGAACTGGATCGACCGCCTGCGCCGCTGGGCGCTGCCTGCCCTGGCCGCTCTGGCCGTGGCCGGCTGCGCGCGCACCGAGCCGGGTGCCACCACCGTGCGCTTCTGGGCGATGGGCCGCGAAGCCGAAGTGGTCAGTGAACTGATCCACGAGTTCGAGGCCGAGAACCCCGGCATCAAGGTGGACGTACAGAACATTCCGTGGACCGCCGCGCATGAGAAGCTGTTGACGGCGTTCGCCGCCGATGGCCTGCCGGACGTGTGCCAGCTCGGCAACACCTGGGTGCCCGAGTTTGCCGAGCTCGATGCACTGACTCCGTTGCAGCCGTTCGTCGATCATTCCGCGGTGGTCGATGAGAAGGACTACTTCCAGGGCATCTGGGACACCAATGTTATCCATGGCGAGCTGGTTGGCGTGCCGTGGTACGTCGATACGCGCCTGATCTACTACCGCAAGGACCTGCTGGCCAAGGCCGGCTACGACCACCCGCCGCGTACCTGGGCGGAGTGGGACGAGCAGATGGCGGCGATCAAGCGCATGCAGGGTCCGAACCGTTACGCGGTGCTGATGCCGATCAACGAGTTCGAGCAGCAGTTGTCGCTGGCGCTGCAGCAGCCCGACCCGCTGCTGCGCGACGACGACACCCGCGGCAATTTCTCCAGCCCGGGGTTCCGTCGCACGCTGGCCTTCTACGCCAACATGTTCGAGCAGGGCTGGGCGCCGAAGATGTCCGAGACGCAGATCTCCAACGTCTGGGATGAGTTCTTCCGCGGCTTCAACGTGTTCTACATCTCCGGCCCCTGGAACATCCGCGAGTTCAAGAAGCTGCAGCCGAAGGAACTGGAAGGGCAGTGGGGTACCGCTGCACTGCCGGGCCCGGAGGGGCCGGGCGCGGGCATCGCCGGTGGCACCAGCCTGGTGATCTTCCGCAAGTCGCAGCAGAAGGAAGCCTCGTGGAAGCTGATCGAGTTCCTGTCGCGACCGGCGATCCAGGCGCGTTTCCACTCGATCATCGGCGACCTGCCGCCGCGCCGCAGCACCTGGAACGCGCCGTCGCTGGCCAACGATCCACTGGCCACTGCGTTCCGCGATCAGCTGGAGCGGGTCAAGCCGACGCCGAAGGTGCTCGAATGGGAGCGCATCGTGCAGGAGATGCGCATCGTCACCGAGCAGGTGGTGCGCGGTGGTCTGCCACAGGACAAGGCCGTGCAGGAACTGGACCAGCGCGTGGACAAGGTACTGGCCAAGCGCCGCTGGATGCATGAACAACAACGCCTGCAGCAGCGTGCGCCTTCGCCGCGTTCGAGCAGCGCCGTGGCCGCCGGGAGCGCGCAATGAAACGTACTTCGCTGGCCGGTTGGATCTTCGCTGGCCCCTCGCTGATCGTGCTGGGCGTGTTCTTCGGCCTGCCGGTGGCCTCGGCACTGGCGCTGAGCGTGACCGATTTCGACCTGTATGCGCTGGCTGACAGCAGCAACCTGCGTTTCGTCGGCCTGGGCAACTACATCGATCTGCTGCAGACGCCGATGTTCTGGAAGTCGCTGTGGAACACCACCTACTTCGTGTTGATCGGTGTGCCGTTGTCGATCGGCGTGTCGCTGGGCGCGGCGATGCTGCTCAACGCACCGGCGGCGCGCTTCAAGGCCCTGTTCCGCACCGCGCTGTTCGCCCCGGTGGTGACCACGCTGGTGGCGGTGGCGGTGATCTGGCGCTACCTGTTCCATACCAGCTACGGCCTGGTGAACTACGGGCTGGGCCACCTGGGCATCAGCCCGATCGACTGGCTGGGCGACCCCAACTGGGCGATGCCGACCATCATGCTGTTCGCCGTGTGGAAGAACTTCGGCTACAACATGGTGATCTTCCTGGCCGGCCTGCAGGCGATTCCGCATGATCTGTACGAGGCGGCGCGCATCGATGGCGCCTCGCGCTGGAAGCAGTTCCTGCACATCACCCTGCCGATGCTTGGCCCGGTGCTGCTGGTGGTTGGTGTGATCACCGTGTCCGGCTACTTCCAGCTGTTCGCCGAACCGTATGTCATGACCCGTGGCGACCCACTGCAGAGCACCGTCAGCGTGCTGTATTTCATGTTCGAGGAAGGCTTCAAGTGGTGGAACCTGGGGCGCGCCTCCGCGGTGGCGTTCCTGCTGTTCCTGATCATCCTGGCGGTGACCACCGTGATGCTGCGTTTCGGCCGCAAGAGGCAGTTGGTATGAGTCGTGAAATCGGCCAGTCGCGCTGGTACCCGTGGATGATCAATGGCGCCTTGCTGGTGCTGGCCCTGGTCAGCCTGGCACCGCTGTTGTGGATGCTCTCGGTTTCGTTCATGCCGCAGGGCGAGGCCAGTCATTTCCCGCCCCCGCTGTTGCCGTCGAGCGTCACCACGCACAACTATCATGAGCTGTTCGCGCGCACCGGCATGGGCGGTAACTTCGCCAACAGCCTGCTGGTGTCGCTGGGTATCACCCTCGGCTCGCTGCTGCTCAACACGATGGCCGGTTATGCGTTTGCCAAGCTGAACTTCGTCGGCCGTGATCGCCTGTTCCAGGTGCTGATGGCGGCGCTGGTGATCCCGGCGCAGGTGGCGATGCTGCCGCTGTTCCTGCTGATGAAGCAGCTGGGCCTGGTCAACAGCTTCGGCGGGGTGATCGTGCCGGCGCTGGCCAGCGTGTTCGGCATCTTCCTGGTGCGCCAGTACGCGCGCTCGATTCCGGACGAGCTGCTGGAAGCGGCGCGCATCGACGGGGCAGGGGAGCTGCGCATCTTCTTCCAGATCGTGCTGCCGATGCTCAAGCCGGTGCTGGTGACCCTGGCGATCTTCACCTTCATGGGCGCATGGAACGATTTCATGTGGCCGTTGATCGTGTTGACCGATCAGGAGCACTACACTTTGCCGGTGGCGCTGGCCACCCTCTCGCGCGAACACATCATGGACGTGGAAATGATGATGGCCGGCGCGGTGGTCACCGTGGTCCCGGTGCTGGCGCTGTTCCTGGTGCTGCAGCGGTACTACATCCAAGGTCTGTTGCTGGGGAGTGTGAAGGGATGAAGCGAGCGATCGCCGTTGGACTGGGCCTGTTGTGGACCTCCCTGGCGATCGCCGCACCACCGGCACTGCCGGCACCGAAGGTGCTGGACGACTTCGACGATATCGGTGCCTGGAAACTGGTGCTGTCCGACCAGGTCAGTGGTTCGCTGCGGCCGGTCAGTGGCGCTGGTGGCGGCCGCGCGCTGTGCCTGGACTACGACTTCCACAATGTCTCCGGCTACGTCGGCATCCGCCGTGCGTTGAACATCGAATACCCGGCCAATTACCGCTTCGGCTTCCAGCTGCGCGGTGATTCGCCGGGCAACGACCTGCAGTTCAAGTTGATCGATGCCAGCGGTGACAACGTCTGGTGGGTCAACCGTCCCGGTTACAGCTTCCCCAAGGCGTGGACGCCGGTCGAATACCGTCGCCGGCAGATCGACAAGGCGTGGGGGCCGTCACCCGACAAGGAGATGGCACGCAGTGCCGCCGTCGAGTTCACCATCTACAGCAAGGTCGGCGGTCGTGGCACCGTGTGCTTCGACAAGCTGACCCTGCAGGGCCTGCCGCCGCAGGATGATTCGGCACTGGTGCCATCGGTCATCGCCGACACCGCCACCGCGCTGCAGGACCGCATGATCGATGGCAAGAGCGATACGTTCTGGATCAGTGGTGGGGTCAAGCAGCAGACCATCAGCCTGGACCTGCACAAGAGCCGTGAGATCGGCGGTGCGGTGATCGACTGGCTGCCGAACCTGGAAGCCAACCGTTACACGGTGCGCACCTCCGAGGATGGTCGCGACTGGCGCACCGTGCGCGAGGTGACCAGTGGCGCCGGTGGCCGTGACTGGCTGGCGCTGCCGGATACCGATGCGCGCTACGTGCGCTTCGATCTGCAGGAAGGCCCGAACTGGCGCTATGGCATCCGTGACATCACGCTCAAGCCGCTGGCCTTCGCCGCCACGCCGAACGCATTCCTGTCCTCGGTGGCCGCCGACCTGCCACGCGGTTCGCTGCCGCGCGCCTATGTGGGCGAGCAGCCGTACTGGACCCTCCTTGGCCTGGACGGCGGCCAGGAACAGGCGCTGATCAGCGAGGACGGCGCACTGGAGCCGGCCAAGGGCAGCTTCAGCATCGAGCCGTTCATCCGTCTTGACGGCAAACTGCTGGACTGGTCGAAGGTGGCCATCACCCAGTCGCTGCAGGATCACTACCTGCCGATCGCCAACGTCGACTGGGTACACGAGAAAGCCGGCCTGGCCGTGACCAGTTTCGTACAGGGCACGCCGGAGCGTGCGCAGCTGATCGGTCGCTACCGTTTGAGCAACCCGGACAAGGTCGCGCACGAGTACACGCTGGCACTGGCGATCCGTCCGTGGCAGGTCAACCCGCCGACCCAGTTCCTCAGTACCGTCGGCGGGTTCAGCCGGATCGATGCGCTGGATGTCGGCGAGCAGCTGGTGCGCGTCAACGGCGAGCCGCGCATCTACCCGCTGCAGGTACCGGATGCGCGCTTCGCCAGCACGTTCGATGGCAAGCTCGATGCGATGCATCTGGCGTCTGGCAAGTACCCGTCCAGCACGGCGGTGAAGGACAGCACCGGCATGGCCTCCGGCGCGCTGCTGTACACATTCAAGCTGGAGCCGGGGCAGAGCCGCGAAGTGGCGGTAGTACTGCCGCAGACTGGCGGCTGGGCGCCACAGGCACTGGACGCGGCCAAGGCGCAGGCGCAGGTGGCCGAGCAGTGGCGGAAGAAGCTGGGCGTGGTCTCGCTGCAGGTGCCGGCCGCCGGCCAGGCACTGGTGGATACCCTGCGCACCGCCGTCGCACACATGCTGATCTCGCGGGTAGGTCCGCGCCTGCAGCCGGGTACGCGCTCGTACGCGCGCAGCTGGATACGCGATGGCGCGATGATTTCCGAAGGGCTGCTGCGCATGGGCCGCAGCGATGCGGTGCGCGACTACATCAACTGGTATGCGCCGTACCAGTTCGAGAACGGCAAGGTGCCGTGCTGCGTCGACGCACGCGGCAGCGATCCGGTGCCGGAGAACGACAGCCATGGCGAGCTGATCTACAGCATTGCCGAGTACGGGCGCTACACCGGCGACAGCACGTTCGCCGAACTGATGTGGCCGCATGTGCAGGGCGCCTACAACTACATGGAGCAGCTGCGCGCCAGTGAGCGCACCGAAGAGAACCGCGCGCGCAATCCGGCCTTCTACGGCATGATGCCGGCCTCGATCAGCCACGAGGGTTATTCGGCCAAGCCGATGCACTCGTACTGGGACAATTTCTGGGCCCTGCGGGGCTACAAGGATGCGGCGTTGCTGGCATCGCAGCTGGGCAAGGTCGAGGCGATGCAGATCGCCGAATCGCGGGACCAGTTCCGTGATGACCTGCAGGCCTCGTTGCTGTCGGCGATGCAGCAGCACAACATCGATTACCTGCCGGGCTCGGCCGAGCTGGGCGATTTCGATGCGACCTCGACCACCATCGCACTGGCCCCCGGCGGTGAGCAGGACCGCCTGCCGCAGCAGGCATTGGACGCGACGTTCGAGCGCTACTGGAAGGAATTCGTCGCCCGCCGCGATGGCAAGCGCGAGTGGAAGGACTACACGCCCTACGAGTGGCGCAACGTGGCCGCCTTCGTGCGCCTGGGCTGGCGTGATCGTGCCTGGCAGGCCACCGAGTTCTTCTTCAAGGACCGCGCGCCGCAGGCCTGGAACCAGTGGGCCGAAGTGGTTTCGCGTACGCCACGCAAGCCGTTCTTCGTCGGTGACCTGCCGCATGCCTGGGTAGCCTCGGACTTCGTGCGCTCGGCGCTGGACATGTTCGCCTACAACCGCGACATGGATGGTGCGCTGGTGCTGGCCGCCGGCATCCCTACGGCCTGGCTGCAGGGCGAAGGCATCGCCGTGCAGGGCCTGCGCACGCCGCAGGGCCAGCTCAACTACCGCCTGCAGCGCAGTGACAAGCAGCTGGTACTGGAGGTGCAGCCGGGCCTGGTGCCGCCGGTGGGCGGCGTGGTGCTGCCGTGGCCGTATGCCGGTGACCCGGGCGAGGCAACCATCAACGGCGAAGCGGCCCAATGGGTCAACAAGGAGCTGCACGTGCACCAGCTGCCGGCGCGGGTCGAGATCGACGTACCGAGCGCGGTGCGCCGCGCCGAACGCAAAGGACCGTAACGATGGCGCTACAGCGGTCGGGGGCGTGCATCCTGTTGCGCGCCCTGGGGCTGGCGATCGCGCTGGCCTTGCCCGGCGCTGCAGTGTCGGCTGCACCGCAGGTCAGGGCGGCACCGAACGAGGCAGTGGGTGCGCCCGGCATGAGCATGGTCACCTTCAACCTGCATCACGACCGTGAGGACTGGCCGCGCCGCCGCCGCACCATCCTGGCCGAGCTCAAGCGCCTGCAGCCCGATGCCATTGCCCTGCAGGAGGTGATCCAGCGCCGCACCGTGCGCAACCAGGCGCAGTGGCTGGCCAGCCAGCTCGGCTACACCTACGTTTTCGTGTCCACCGATGCGGTGGGGGCGGCCAAGCGGTACGGCAACGCGCTGCTGACCCGGCGCCCGGTCCTGGCCCGCGGCGATCACCTGCTGCAACCGCTGGATGACTATCGCACCGTTGCCCACTTGCGCATCGACGTGGACGGCAAGGCGGTCAACGTGTATGCCACGCATCTGAACGAGCGCAACGACGAGAGCGGCCAGCGTATTCGTCGCAGCCAGGTCGAGGATCTGCTGCGCTTCATCAGCGCAACCTCGGCCGGTGCGCCGGTGGTGATCGCCGGTGACTTCAATGCGCTGGTGGATGCCGGTGGCCTGAGCGAGCTGCGCAGCCACTACGGTGACAGCTACGGCAGCGTACATGTCAACACCGACCTGGCCGGGGTCAGCACGCTCAATCGACATTACTACCAGGCGCCGTTGCGGATCGACCACATCTTCTTCCAGCAGGACGAGATGGTTGCGCGTGAGGCAAAGCTGCTGTTCGATCAGCCCGACGACAGCGGCCGCTGGGCCTCGGACCACTACGGCGTGTGGGCCCGTCTTCAGTTCGCGCCCAAACCCTGACGCAGACACGCCTTGGTAGGTGCCAACCTGGGTTGGCACGAACAACCGCATCGACCAAGGTCGGCCACGACCCATCGCACAAACAAAAACGGCGGGGATCATCGATCCCCGCCGTTTCGCTTCTACGCGATCAAAAACCGATCAGTTCGCCGGCGGCGTGCGCTTGGCGGCTTCTTCGTCTTCGTCGTCGGCCTTGGCTTCGGCCGCCTGCGCTGCAGCGTCGGTGTGGCCATCGGCGACCGGGTCGATCGACGGCGCCACCACCGCTTCGGCGATCGGTGCCGCCGGTTCCACCGGGACGGCTTCCACCGCCACCAGGGCGAGCGGCTGCTCGGCGACCGGCGCGGCCTCGACCGGCTTGACCTCGACCACCGGCGCGGCTTCAACGGCCACCGGCTTCGATTCGATCACCGGCGCCGCTTCAACGACGGTCGGCTTTGCTTCGGCTGCCGGAGTGGCTTCAATAACTTCCGGCTTCGATTCCACCACTGGCTTCGATTCCACCACTGGCTTCGCTTCGACCGCCGGGGCAGCTTCAATCGCCACCGGCTTTGCTTCGACCGCCGGGGTGGCTTCAATCGCCACCGGCTTCGCTTCGACCGCCGGGGCGGCTTCAATCGCAACCGGCTTTGCTTCAACCACCGGGGTCGCCACGACCACCGGCTGGGCAGGCGTTGCGGCATCGATGGCATCGAGCATGCTGGTCTGCACCGGCGAAGATGCCGGTTCGGCCTTGGCGGCGGCTTCGACCGGGGCCTGTACTTCTGCTGCGACCGGAGTGGCGGCCTCGACCACGGCGCTGCTCACCACCGCGACCGGCGCGGCAACAACAGCAGCGGCGGCACGGACTGGCTTCCCGGCTTCGGCGGCGGTCGGCTCGGCTTCGTCATCGAAGTCGAATTCCGGTTGCGAACGGGCCGGCTGTACAACGGCGACCGGAGCGGTATCGACGGTGCCGTCGACGTTCAGTTCGGCACCCTCGATGTCATCGCCTTCGTCAGCGTCGTCCTGATCATCACCAAGGGCGTCGCCACCTGCTGCGTTCTCGGCGCCACCACGGCGACGGCGACGGCCACCACGACGGCCACGGCGACGGCGGGTCGCGCCTTCGCCAGCCTGCTCGCCGTTGGCGTCGATGGCAGCCTCTTCACCGGTCACGGCAACCACTTCGGCCTCGTTGCCGGCGTTGGCAACGGCGTCGACCGGTGCTGCGGCTTCAGCCGGCGCGGCGGCGGTCACCGACGCCACCGGCGCGGTGGCTTCCTGCGCTGTCACCGCATTGGCAACGACGGCGGTGGCGGCCACTGTGGCGACGGCTGCAACCTCAACCGGTGCTTCGGCCGACACTTCAGCGGCATTGCGCTGCGGCTTCTCGGTCGGCTTGTCGCCGTCCTGCTGCGGACGCGGCTGCCGGGGCTGCTTCAGCTTCGGCTGCTGCGGGTTCTGGCCCTGCTGCTCGTTGCGCGGCTTGTTCTGCTGCTGCGGCTGCTGCTGGCCATCCTTCTGCTGCGGCTCCTTCTGCTTGCCCTGCTGCTGCGGCTGCTGGGCGTTGCCGTTGTTGCCGTTGCGGCCGTCCTTGCGCTGCTCGCCACGATCCTTGCGGTTGCCACCATCCTTCTGCGGCTGGGCGTTGCCATTGCCGCCGTTGCCACGGTTGTCGTCGCGACGGTCCTTGCGGTCCTTGTTGCGATCCTTGTTGCGGTCCTTGCGGCCGCCGTCCTGCTGCTGGCGCGCAGCCGGGGCTGGCGGTGCCGCGGCCGGAGCCGGTTCGCCACCGAACACACGCTTGATCCAGCCGATCACGCCGCCGCTTGCTGCCGGCGCCGCCGGCGCTGCCACGACCGGAGCCGGGGCAACCGCTGCTGGCTCGGCTTCCTCGCGCACCGGGGCGGGCGAGGTGTGCTTGACCTGGGTCACCATCGGCGGCGGGATGTTCAGCTGGCCCTTGGTCAGCGCATGCACCGGCAGCTTGCGCGGGGTGCCGCGCTGGTAGCTGGGCTTGTTGCTGTCTTCACCCAGCTCGTTCTCACGCAGGCGGGTCACGGTGTAATGCGGGGTGTGCAGCTGCTCGTCGGCAACGATCACGATCGGCGCTTCATGGCGCTGCTCGATCTCGCGCAGGGCGCTGCGCTTCTCGTTCAACAGGTAATTGGCGATCTCCACCGGGGCCTGTACCAGCACCTGCCCGGTGTTCTCCTTCATCGCGTGTTCTTCGGCGACGCGGATGATCGACAACGACAGCGATTCGACGCTGCGCATGCGGCCGTGGCCGTCGCAACGCGGGCAGACGATCTGGCTGGATTCGCCCAGGCTCGGGCGCAGGCGCTGGCGGCTCATTTCCAGCAGGCCGAAGCGCGAGATACGGCCGACCTGCACGCGGGCACGGTCGTACTTCAGCGCGTGGGCCAGTCGGTTCTCGACTTCGCGCTGATGCTTGTTGGAGGCCATGTCGATGAAGTCGATCACCACCAGGCCGCCCAGATCGCGCAGGCGCAGCTGGCGGGCCACTTCCTCGGCCGCTTCCAGGTTGGTCTGGAACGCGGTGTCCTCGATGTCGCTGCCCTTGGTGGAGCGGGAGGAGTTCACGTCGACGGCGGTCAGTGCTTCGGTCTGGTCGACCACGATCGAGCCGCCCGACGGCAGGCGCACATTACGCTCGTAGGCGCCTTCGATCTGCGATTCGATCTGGAAGCGGTTGAACAGCGGAATGTCGTCCTTGTAATGCTTGAGCTTGCGCAGGGTCTGCGGCATCACCTGCTGCATGAACTCCTTGGCGTGCTCGTACATCTCCTCGGTGTCCACCAGGATCTCGCCGATATCGGCGCGCAGGTAGTCACGCAGGGCGCGCACGATCAGGCGCGATTCCTGGTAGATCAGGAACGGGGCCGGCTTGCTCAGTGCGGCTTCGGCGATGGCGCGCCACACGTTCAGAAGGTAGTCCAGATCCCACTGCAGCTCTTCCGCGTCGCGGCCGACGCCGGCGGTGCGGATGATGACGCCCATTTCGTCGGGGATGTTCAGCTTGTCCAGGGCGTCCTTCAGGGCGGCCCGGTCTTCACCCTCGATGCGACGGGAGACACCACCGGCGCTGGGCGAATTCGGCATCAGCACCATGTAGCGGCCGGCCAGGGAGATGAACGTGGTCAGGGCGGCGCCCTTGTTGCCACGCTCTTCCTTGTCGACCTGGACCACCACTTCCTGGCCTTCCTTGAGCAGCTCGCGGATGCCGGCCTTGTTGTGGTCGACCCCGGCCTGGAAGTAGTCGCGGGAGATTTCCTTCAGCGGCAGGAAGCCATGGCGGCCACCGCCGTACTCGACGAAGGCGGCTTCCAGCGAGGGCTCGACGCGGAAGATCCGGCCCTTGTAGATGTTGGACTTCTTCTGTTCCTTGGACGGCTGCTCGATGTCGATGTCATACAACGACTGGCCATCCACGATGGCAACACGCAGCTCTTCAGCCTGCGTGGCGTTGATCAGCATTCGCTTCATTGTTGCGTTCCTCGCAAGCGGCTACCGCGCGGAACGCCATGGGGTTTCGCCTCTGGACACGGCTCGCCGCCCATTCGCGCAAGCGCGGGGAGGGAGGCTTGGGTTTCCAGCGCTACGACACCACGGCAGGCCGCGGGAGCGCTTCACTCTTATGGGTTTTGGGTGTTACAAGGCCGCAGGCAGCTGTCAGCCAGGCTGGAGCGCCACGCGGGACATGTTCAGCACGGTTGCGTGTCAGGCATCCGGCGATGGCCGGGAAGGCCGGTGAGCCGCTAACATGGCCGCCCCGCGGGCGGTGGTCGCGCACTGTGCCGGATTCGTCGGGAGCTGGGCTTCTGGCCCTGAGTAACTTCCAACGAAATCAATCCCTTATCTCGCCCCCCGAGTGTAACAGAATAAACAGCCTGATGACTGCCCAAGACCCCACCAAGCCCGCTGGCGACAAGCCTTCCGTGCGCATGATCACCGTTCCCGACGACCGCGCCGGCCAACGCCTGGACAATTTCCTGCTCGGCCAGCTGAAGGGGGCCCCGCGCAGCCTGGTCTACAAGCTGGTGCGCAGTGGCCAGGTGCGGGTGAATGGCGGCCGTGCCAAGGCCGAACGCAAGCTGGAGGCGGGAGATGAGGTGCGTGTGCCACCGGTCCGTCTCAATGAAGAGGGCGACAAGGCCGGCCCGCCGGAGGCGTTCATGCGCCGCCTGGAGCAGGCCATCGTCTTCGAGGATGCCCGTCTGCTGGCCCTGAACAAGCCCTCGGGCGTTGCCAGTCATGGCGGCAGCGGCATCAGTTTCGGCGCCATCGAGACGCTGCGCGCGCTACGCCCGGGGCAGACCCTGGAACTGGTCCACCGGTTGGATCGCGACACCTCGGGCCTGCTGATCGTGGCCAAGAAGCGCTCGGCGCTGAGCGAGCTGCAGGCGCTGCTGCGCGAAGACCACGGCGCCGGCATCCGCAAGCGCTATCTGACCCTGCTGGCTGGGCGCATGCCCGACGGGGTGATGACGGTCGACGCGCCGTTGCACGTGGGGTTGCGCCAGGGTGGCGAGCGCCATGTGCAGGTCAACGCGATCGGCAAGGAATCGATCAGCCACTTCCGGGTGCTGGAACGCCGTGGCGGCCATTCCTACTGTGAGGTTCGCATCGAAACCGGGCGTACTCACCAGATCCGTGTGCATGCCCAGCACCTGGGGCATCCGGTCGCCGGTGACGACAAGTACGGCGATCCGGCGGTCAACAAGCGGCTTCGTGAGCAGATCGGGCTGAAGCGCCTGTTCCTGCATGCGGCCTCGCTGGAGTTCGCGCTGGATGCGGGCAAGACCCCTTATGTGTTGAACGCGCCGCTGGCCGATGAGCTGGTCGAGGCACTGGATCGGCTCCGCTGAGGGCGAAGGCGCCGGTCAATGTCGCCAGGCATGGCCTGGCGCTGCCTGGCTTCGGTAGATCCACGCCATGCGTGGATCCGCCCTTCGGGGGGCCTCACCACTTGAACAGCACCAGGCTGATCGCCAGCGTGCCCATGCCGGCCACCAGGCCATACACCGTCTCGTGACCCTTGGCGTAGCGCTTGGCCGCCGGCAGCAGCTCGTCCAGCGCCAGGAACACCATCACGCCGGCGATCAGCCCGAACACCCAGCCGAAGGTGGCGTGCGACAGCGAGCCGGACAGCAGCCAGTAGCCAAGCACGGCGCCCACCGGCTCGGCCAGGCCCGAGAGCAGGCTGGCGCTGAACGCGTAGAACTTGTTCTGGGTGGCGAAGTACACCGGCACCGCAATCGCGATGCCTTCGGGAATGTTGTGGATGGCGATGGCGAAGGCCAGTGGCATGCCCACCGAGGGGCTCTCCAGTGTCGCGAAGAAGGTCGCCAGCCCTTCCGGGAAATTGTGCGCGGTGATCGCGATCGAGGTCAGCAGGGCGACCCGCTTGAGGTATTCGCGGCTGTTCTCGCGGAACGCGGGGTCCTGCTTGTCCAGGCTGTCGTGCGGGTTGGGAATGAAGTGGTCGATCAGCACGATCACCACCACGCCCAGCAGGAAGGCCAGAGTGCCGTAGGTGAAGCCGGTGCGCTCGCCATAGGCCAGTGCGAACGACGCGATGGACTTGTTGAGGATCTCTGACAGCGACACGTAGACCATGGCGCCACCGGCAAAGGCCAGCCCGAACGCCAGCAGGCGCGGGTTGGGGCGTCGCGAGAACAGCACCAGCAGGCTGCCGATGGCGGTCGCCAGGCCGGCCGCGAGAGTGACCGCCAGTGCGATCCAGATGTTTTCGGGGGGAATCTGCAGCATGTACCGACGCGATCCTGATCAACAGACAACCGCCCCGGACGAAGCCGGGGCGGCGAGGGCGAGGCGGGCGTCGGCTGGCCTCGTCGGGGTATGCGCGATCAGCCGCCGCGGCGCAGGCGTTCTTCGATGGCGAAGCACTGGTCCGGCTTCGGTTGCGGCGGATTGAAGCTGATCGGCACCTGGATGGTGGCCGGCACCGGCTGGCCGTTGCGGGTGGCGGCATTGAAGTGCCAGCCCTGCACGGCGGTCCTGGCCAGCTCATCCAGCTGCGGATTGCCGGCGCCGGTAAGCAGGGCAACCTCGCTCGGCTTGCCGTCGGTGCCGATGGTCACCTTGAAGGTGCTGGTGCCACCCACGCCCATGCAGGCCAGTTCAAGCGGGTACTGCGGCGGCGGGGTCTTCACCGCGGCCACTTCGGTCGGCGGCGGCGGTGGCGGGGCCGGCGGCTCGGAGGGGCCACAGCCGGCCAGGCCGGTCGCAGCGATCAGGGACAGGCTCAGCAAACGTACGTTCATGGCAGTTGCTCCGTCAGGGCCGAAGTCTTCGCCGCGCAGATGAAGTCGTTCTCGCTCAGGCCGCCCACATCGTGGGTGGAAAAGCGCACGACCGCGCGGTCGTAATGCACGCCCAGGTCCGGATGGTGGTCCTCGCGGTGGGCGATCCAGGCCAGCGCGTTCACGAAGGCCATGGTGGCGTAGTAGTCCTTGAAGCGGAAGGTGCGCAACAGGGCCTGGCCACCCTCGCTCAGCTCCCAGCCGGGAATCTGCGGCAGCAGCTCGGCCAGGCGGGCCTCACCAAGCTTGTGGTCGCTGCCTTTGCGCGGCACGCAACTGGCCTGGGCCAGTGGAATCAGGTCGGCCATGGGAATCTCCACCTCGTGTTGACTGAACAATGCGCCGGACGGTGTATAAATCGAATGAGCGGCTGACGCTTACTTGGCTAGAATAGCCTGATGATCCAGATCTCCGACACTGCCCAGACCCATTTCCGCAAGCTGATCGAACGCGAGGGCGTGCCCGGCATGGGCGTGCGCCTGAGCGCAGTCGATCCCGGTACCCCGCGCGCCGATGCCCGGCTGGAGTTCGCCGAGCCGGCTGAACTGCTCGGCGACGAGTGGGCGGTGGACTGCGATGGCTTCACGCTCTACGTCGATGCCGGCAGCGTCGGCTGGCTTGATGGCGCCGAGATCGACATCGTCGCCGGTACCGCTGGTGCCCAGCAGCTGACCATCAAGGCGCCGCGCATCAAGGGCGAAGCGCCTGGCGATGCCGCTTCGCTGGTCGAACGCGTGCACTGGGTGGTGGAAAACGAAATCAATCCGCAGCTGGCTTCGCATGGCGGCAAGGTGGCCGTGCAGGAAGTCTCGGCCGAAGGCGTGGTGCTGCTGCGCTTCGGCGGCGGCTGCCAGGGCTGCGGCATGGCCGACGTGACGCTCAAGCAAGGCATCGAGAAAACCCTGATGGGCCGTGTGCCGGGCGTGACCGCCGTGCGTGACGCGACCGACCACGACAGCGGCCATGCGCCGTACATCCCTCGCGGCAACGCCGCCTGATCGCTGACGCGTGCCTCTGACCCGGGCCGAGCAACTCATCGATCTTCTGCTGGCGCGCCAGCAGCCACGATCCGTCCTCGAGAAAACCACGCGCCTGCCGTATGGCTGGGCGCTGTGGTTGCGTTCGCTGGGGCCGCTGCCGCGTCCGTTCCATGCCCGCGAGGTGATCGCGGTGCTGCTGCCGCGCCCATTGCCCGGCCCGCCCGGGCAGTCGCCGCGGCTGTCGCCGTGGCAGGCGTTGCGCCGCTTGTTCTGGCAGGGCTGGAGTGCAGCGCCGCGCGACCAGCGCTGGATGCGCTGGACTTCGGCGTTGGTCAGCGCGGTGCTGCACCTGCTGTTCTTCGCGCTGCTGCTATGGGTAGCGGTGATCCGCACCACGACCCCGGAAGAAGACGGTGCCGACGGCGAGCGGGTACAGATGCAGTTCGTCGGTCGTGCGGCGCAGGAGGGCGGCGGCGATCAGCCCGGTGCCGAAGCCGCTGCTGCGGCACCCGCCGGCAAGGTCGCCGCAGGGCAGGAGGCGGGCGCGGCGACGGCCCCCGAACCGCGTCCCGACGCGGCAGCGGCAGCGGTTCCATCGCCGGCCGCCGCCGCGACTGCCAGCACGCCGCCGCCGGCCGAGGCCGAACCGGCGCCGGTTGCAGCCCCGCCCCCGTCGCCGGTGCAGGCCACCGAGGTGGCCCAGGCCAGCACCGATTTCGTGGTGCCACCGGTCAGCGTGCCGCGCACTGAAGTCAGTGTGGTGCCGCGCGACAGCACGCCCAGCGTGCGCGAACGCAGCGTACAACCGGTGCAGGCGCCGCCGACGCCGATACGCGCGCCAGAGCTGGCCGTGCACGCACCGCAGGTGCGTGACATTCCGGTGCGCGAGCGCGACGTCAGCACGGTCGATGCCCCCGTGGTCCCGCAGCCGCTGCGTACCGCCGAAGTGCGGGTGCGCATGCCGCAGCAGGACGTGCAGGTGCGCGAACGTGACGTGCAGGCCGTGGCCGATCCGCAGGTACGGATGGCGACGGTGGCAGGGCGTGAGCCGACGGTGCGCGCGCCGGCCGGGCGTGATGTGCAGGTGCGAGAGCGTGCAGTGGCCTCGGCACCAGTGGCGGCGCCGTCAGCGTCCAGCGGTAGCGCGCCTGCTGCAACGCCTGCGGCGACCGCCAATGGCAGTGCAGCGCAGGCCCGCAGCGCCGCTGCACGCCCGGCCGCATCGAGCGCGGCGCCGGCGCAGGCCGGTGCGCGGCCTGCGCCGGACCCGGGCAACTGGGCCACGCCGGCCAAGGGCGATGACTGGGGGGCGTCCAACCACGCTCGCGAGGGGGCCAGCCACGGCGACAGCCAGGCCAGTACGTCCGGCAGTGGTAATGGTCTGTTCAACGCCGATGGCAGCGTGCGCGTGCCTGGACAGGAGGGCGAAGGGCGCGCCGAGCGTGGCGCACCGGGCGGAGCCAATGACGGTTGGACCAAGGAACGCATCGCGCAGTCGGGCAAGTGGCTCAAGCGTCCTCCGTACGACTACACCCCCACCTCGTTCGACAAGTACTGGGTGCCGCAGGAATCACTGCTGGCCGAGTGGGTGCGCAAGGGCATCAAGGCCATGGAGATTCCGTTGCCGGGCACCAGCACCAAGATCTCCTGCGTGGTATCGATCCTGCAGGCCGGTGGCGGCTGCGGCCTGACCAACCCGAACATGCAGGACCAGCCGGCCGTGGCGCGGCCACCGCCGGACATCCCGTTCAAGAAAGAACTGCAGGAAGATAACGGCAGCCGCTAGGTGGCGATGCCCGGGCCTGGCCACAATCCACGCATGGCGTGGATCTACCGATTCGTCTCGGGTAGCGCCGGGCCATGCCCGGCGGAGGTGTGCATGCCGCGACGCGCGTTCGCCGGGCGTGGCCCGGCGCTACCGTCACGCGCTCTGCGACAGGAATATCCAGAACGGTACGTCGCGGCCGACCCAGTCGCGGCTGGTTTCGTCCATCACGTCAAGCAGTGTGTCGAAGTCCTTCTGCGCGGCCGCGCGCAGCGTATCCACGTCGGCCAGGAACAGCGCGTAACCGTTGGCCGGCAGCCACTGCAGGTCGCGCAGGTTGTCCGACAGTGCATCCCAGTTGCCGCCGAAGCCGGCCGGGAAATCCAGCTGCGCGGCCAACCGGGCCAGCAAGGTGCGCTTGTCGGCCACACCTTCCAGGTCGATACGGATCACCTTCAGGCCGGCATCGCGCATCGCCGCGGCCAGCGCCCCGATGTCCTCGCTGTCGATGGCGTAGACGCCGGCATTGTTGATGTCATGCAGGCCGAGGCCGAAATCATCGTGGCTCATCACTGCGCTCCCTGGGCCGGTACGGTGAAACTGCGGAACGACGCGTAGTGGTCGTCGGTGTAGTACCACGCTTCCGGCGGATCGCCGCCAGTGACGATGCGGCGCGTGCCGCGGGTGCGCGCGCCGGGCGTATCGACGGTGTACTCGCGGTAATAGCCGCGGGGGCGCGATGGCAACTGCTGCTCGCGGTTGCCGAAGGTGCTGCCATCCTGGCGGTGCACGAACGGACCGCCGCGCTGGATCAGGGCGATGGTCTGGCGCGCCTCGGCGGGCAGGAACGCGGGCAGCCCGCTGGCGTCGCCGGTGCTGGGCGCAGCCGGCGCACGTGTGGCAGGCGCGCCCTGCAGATCCGGTGCGAACTGCGGAGCCGCTGGCCGCTGCAGGAAATGGTTGGCGACCAGGCCGAGCAGCAGCAGGGCGATGGCGGTGATCAGCAGCCGAGGGTTGCGCATAGGCAGGGGCAGGGGCAGGCGAGGGTGGTGCACGCACTGTAGCGCCTGTGCGCTGCACCGTGCATGAGGGCGGTGCTGCGTCACTGCTGCATAACAATTGCCGTCGTGCTCACCGGCAGGACGCAATTTCCTTTACATCCCCCTTGGTAATCTGGCTGCCTGTCCCCATCATTCACCGCGCACCGCCCGACACCGTCGGGTGCCCTCGCAATCAGGAGATGCATCATGGCCTACACCCTGCCCAAGCTGTCCTACGCCTACGACGCGCTGGAACCGCATATCGATGCGGCGACGATGGAAATCCATCACACCAAGCATCACCAGACCTACATCAACAACGTCAACGCGGCGCTGGAAGGCACCGAGTACGCTGACCTGCCGGTCGAAGAGCTGGTGAAGAAGCTCAAGTCGCTGCCGGAGAATCTGCAGGGCCCGGTGCGCAACAACGGTGGCGGCCATGCCAACCACTCGCTGTTCTGGACCGTGATGGCCCCCAATGCCGGTGGTAACCCGGTGGGCGACGTGGCCAAGGCCATCGACAAGGACCTGGGTGGTTTCGACAAGTTCAAGGACGCCTTCACCAAGGCGGCGCTGACCCGTTTCGGCAGCGGCTGGGCGTGGCTGAGCGTGACCCCGGACAAGAAGGTCGTGGTCGAGAGCACCGGCAACCAGGACAGCCCGCTGATGGAAGGCAACACCCCCATCCTCGGCCTGGACGTGTGGGAACACGCGTATTACCTGAAGTACCAGAACCGCCGCCCGGAATACATCGGCGCGTTCTTCAACGTCATCGACTGGAACGAAGTCGAGCGCCGTTACCAGGAAGCGATCGCCTGATCTGCGTAACTGGATGAAGTGAAAAGGCCGGGGGAGACCCCGGCTTTTTTTCTGCGTGCGATTGCATCCGCCGGGCCATGCCCGGCGAGCGCAGCGGCACTACCTATTCGGTCGCCGCCGGGATGCCCTGCAGCCGCAGGGTCGCCATCACGCCCAGGCGCAGGCCGGGCAGGTCGCCGTCGGCCGGCAGCAGGATCGGTTGCTGGCGGATTCCGCCGAAGTGCTTGACCTGGAACAGCACATCCAGGCCATGGCCACTGCTGCCGCCACCACTGGCGGCTGCCGGTTCGGGCCGGCCGCCGGGGTTGCGCCGTGCCGGCTGGAAACCAGGCGTGCTGCGCACCAGTTCCACGGTGGCCGCCGAGAAGTCGCCGGCGATCAGGCTGGGCATGCCCTCGGCGGTGGCGCCGATCCAGGTCATCAGGTCGCTGGTTTGGTGCTGGCGGGCGCCGGACTCATCCGGATCCGGGCGCAGCCGCGCCACGTAGATGTTGACCAGCGCTTCGCCCAGCTTCAACCGCATCATGCCGGCCGCGCTGAAGGTGCCCGGAGGGTGCAGCAGGGTCACGCCGTCCTCGCTGACCGGCAGCCGGGTCAGCATCGCATTGCCGTGCCGCAGCGCCTGGCTGGGCGGGTCGGCGGTGACGAAGTCGCAGCTGTAGCGCAGCCGGCTGGCCAGCCAGCAGGCCGGATTGCGGCCCTGCTGCTGCAGCACCTGCTGCACCGAGATCACGTCCGGCTGCAGTTCGGTCAGCAGCTGCGCGACCTGTTCGCGGCGCTGCTTCCACTGTGCGTCATCGCGGCTGGGCAGTTCCAGCGCAGCCACGGTCAGTTGCCGGGGATCGTTTTCGCCGGTGGCTGAGGCCGGCGCCTGCGGTCGTGCCTGCACCTGCAACGCCAACGACAGCGCAAGACAGCTGAGCAGGAGGCGGGCGTGGGCGAGGGGGCGCATAACGATAAGTTTACGCTTTTGTCGTGGAGGTGCCGTGACTTTCGGCACGGCCAGCGCCGCCTGCCATGGATTGGCACCGTTGTCATGCAGCCCTGCAGCGTGCTTCGCAAGCCCGGGTTCCGGTAACCTTGCGCCTTTCGCTTTGCAGGAATGCCTTACAGGATGAGCCACGACGCAGTTGCCCCCATCGCCGGCCAGGGAAGGATGCCGCGCCAGATTCCGTACATCATCGGCAATGAGGCCTGCGAACGGTTCAGTTTCTACGGGATGCGCAACATCCTGGTGCAGTTCCTGATCACCTCGCTGCTGCTGCAGGAAATCACTGCGGAAGGCCGTGCGGGTGAAGCCAAGGACATCATGCACAGCTTCATGATCGGCGTGTATTTCTTCCCGCTGCTCGGTGGCTGGCTGGCCGACAAGTTCTTCGGCAAGTACCACACCATCCTCTGGTTCAGCCTGGTCTACTGCGCCGGCCACCTGTGCCTGGCCCTGTTCGAGAACAGCCGCGAGGGCTTCTTCCTCGGCCTGGGCCTGATCGCGCTCGGCGCTGGTGGCATCAAGCCGCTGGTGGCCTCGTTCATGGGCGACCAGTTCGACCAGAGCAACAAGCACCTGGCCAAGTTTGTCTTCGACGCCTTCTACTGGATCATCAACTTCGGCTCGCTGTTCGCCTCGCTGCTGATCCCGCTGGTGCTGAAGAACTGGGGGCCGCAGTGGGCGTTCGGCATCCCGGGCATCCTGATGTTCATCGCCACCTTCGTGTTCTGGCTGGGCCGCAAGCGCTACGTGCTGGTGCCGCTGCCGCCGAAGGACCCGCATTCGTTCGCCAATGTGGTGCGCACCGCGCTGACCGCACGCGTGGCGGGCCAGGGCCGTCCGGGCCTGGTGATCGCCGTGCTGGGCCTGGTACTGGCGGTGGCCTCGTTCGGCCTGGTCGGTTCGCTGGGCATCGTGATCTGCCTGTGCCTGGCGCTGGTGGCCCTCCTGGCGGGCATCGGCGGTGGTACCTGGCTGCAGCTGGACCGCGCCCGTGGCCAGCATCCGGCTGAAGCCGTGGAAGGCGTGCGCTCGGTGCTGCGCGTGCTGGTGATCTTCGCACTGACCACACCGTTCTTCTCGCTGTTCGACCAGAAGGCCTCGACCTGGGTCCTGCAGGGCCAGCAGATGCAGATGCCGAGCTGGTTCACCGCCTCGCAGATGCAGGCGCTGAACCCGCTGCTGGTGATGATCCTGATCCCGTTCAACAATCTGGTGCTGTACCCGGCGTTGCGCCGTTTCGGCTTCGAGCCGACCGCACTGCGCCGCATGACCGCCGGCATCGCCTTCAGCGGCCTGGCCTGGATCGTGGTCGGTGGCATCCAGGTGGTGATGGACGGCGGCAACGCCATGTCGATCTTCTGGCAGATGCTGCCCTACGCGCTGCTGACCTTCGGTGAGGTGCTGGTCTCGGCCACCGGCCTGGAGTTCGCCTACAGCCAGGCGCCGCAGGCGATGAAGGGCGTGGTGATGAGCTTCTGGAACCTGACCACCACCATCGGCAACCTCTGGGTGCTGCTGTCCAACGCGGCTGTGCGCAACGACACCGTCACGCACCAGATCGCCGGGACAGGCCTGAGCGAGGCGGCGTTCCTGATGTTCTTCTTCGCCGGGTTCGCCTTCGTCGCGGCGTTGGCGTTTGGTTGGTATGCAAAACGCTATCGTATGGTCGACAACTACCGTAGCGCCTGAGCCTGACATGACCCCCGTCAACCTGCTGCTGATCGCCATCACCGCCATCCTGTCGTGGATGGCGTTCAACAACCGCAAGCTGGCCGATCGCCTGATCCTGTGGCCGCCGGCGGTGGATCGCCACCGCCAGTACGACCGGCTGGTGACCTATGGCTTCATCCATGCCGACTGGTCGCACCTGATCTTCAACATGATCACCCTGTTCTTCTTCGGGGGATTCATCGAGGGCGTGATGGTGCAGCTGACCGGCAGCTACCTGACCTACCCGGCGTTCTACATCGGCGCGCTGCTGGTCTCGATCCTGCCCAGCTACCTGAAGAACCAGAAGAACCCGAACTACCTCAGCCTCGGTGCGTCCGGGGCGGTGTCGGCGGTGCTGTTCGCCTTCATCCTGATCAAGCCGTGGTCGATCATCCTGGTGTTCTTCATTCCGGCGCCGGCGATCGTCTACGCGGCGTTCTACGTCGGTTACAGCATCTGGATGGACAAGCGCGGCGGTGACCGCATCAACCACAGCGCACACCTGGCCGGTGCGGCGTTTGGCGTGATCTTCATGCTGGCCATGCAGCCGAGCATCTTCAGCCACTTCCTGCGCGAACTGTCCAATCCGACCTTCCGCCTAGGCGGCGGTTGATGCCGGCGATGGGGGCGGATCGGTGTCGATCCGCCCCGTCGGTTCAGGCCGCGGCCTGCTGGCCGTAGGTGTCCAGCAGGCGAGCGAACACTTCCTCGCCGATGCGCTGGAAATCCTGGTCTTCGGTCTGCCCTTCCACCGCCAGTTGCAGCAGGCCCTCCAGCAGGGCGCGGTCGGTATCGGAATGGGAATTGCTGGCGTGCATCGGAGCCTCCACGGTGGTGCGCATGGTCAACGGTCGCAAGGGTCGTGCCAGCCAGGCCGTACCCCTCCATAGGCGATAGCGGCCGCTGGCGCTCCAGCTTGAGGGTCGGAAACTGACGTGAATGGACTGGACTTGCCCCTGTTCAGGCTTCACGCGATCATGGCGCCCGGCTGCGCACCATCCACGCAGTCGTCGCAGGAGACAGTTCCATGGCTTCGGTCACGCCCCCCGGTCTGGCCTACGAGGTCGAACACGATCAGGCCAACCATCGCTTCAGCGCCCGCGTGCGAGGACAGGTGGCGGTGCTGGACTACCAGATCAAGCGCAGGCGCATGGTCATCACCCATACCGAGGTGCCCGAGCCGATTGCCGGCCGCGGGATCGCGGGTGAGCTGACCCGCGTCGCACTGCGCTTCGCCCGCGAGCGGAAGTACAAGGTGGTGCCGGCGTGTTCCTATGCCGAGGCTTTCCTGCAGCGGCACGAGGAGTATCACGACCTGCTGGTTGGCTGAAGGCCAGCGGGCCACGCTTCAGCCAGGGCGGGCGATGATGTACAAACATGAACAGGGGATCCCGATGAAGATTGGAAACAACCGGCCATTGCACGGCAGCGTGCTGGCCGGCGTAGTGGGCGTGCTGTTGCTGGCCGGTTGCCAGCGCGAAAGTGAGCCGGCTCCGGCGCCCGACGCGGCCCCCGCCGCCGAGGCCGCCGCTGCGGGTGAGGCGCCGGCCGCGGAAGCGCCGCTGGACCTGCGCGATGTGATCGAGAACAACGAGCGCGAAGTGGTCGGCATCAGCTACCCGGCCGGCATCGACCGTTACCCCGGCCTGGCGCGCGCGCTGCAGGGCTACGCCACCAGCGCGCGCAGCGACCTGCAGCAGGCGCTGGACGGCCTCGGCAACGACAAGCCGACCATGCCCTACGAGCTGTCGCTGAGCTTCGAGAAGCTGCTGGAGACACCGCAACTTGTGGTGATCAGTGCCGATGGCAGCCGCTATACCGGTGGTGCCCACGGCGAGCCGCTGGTGGCGCGCTTCGTATGGCTGCCGCAGCATCAGCAGATGCTCAGTGCCGAGAAGCTGGTGGCCGATGCCAAGGGCTGGAAGGCGATCAGTGATTTCGTGGCAGACCAGCTGCGCGAGCGCGTGGCCACCCGCCTCAGCGGCGAGGACATGGACCCGGCCCAGCTGCAGGAATCGCTGCGCAACGCCTCGCGCATGATTGCCGATGGCACCGGCCCGCAGGCCGACAATTTCAGCCAGTTCCAGCCACTGACCGACGATAAGGGCCAGATCACCGCGGTGCGTTTTGTGTTCCCGCCGTATCAGGTGGGTCCATACTCGGACGGCACCCAGACCGCCGATGTACCGGCGGCGGTGTTGTTGCCGCACGTGGCCAAGGACTACGTGGAGCTGTTCGCACGCGGTTGACCGCAGTCGAGGAGGTGGCGTGGATACAGGGTTGCAGGAGCGGGTTGCCGGCCTGCTCCACGAAGCCGGGGTCCGCATCGGCGGCACCCAGCCACAGGACATCCAGGTACATGACCCGCGCTTCTTTGCGCGGGTCATGGCGCACGGCTCGCTCGGCCTGGGCGAGAGTTACATGGACGGCTGGTGGGATGCCAACGTCCTGGATGACTTCCTCGTCCATCTGATGCAGGCGCACCTGGACGAACGGGTGCACGGCTGGCGCGAAGTGGCCGATGCGCTCAAGGCGCGCCTGTTCAACCTGCAGGCCGGGCAGGGCAGCTACGAGGTCGGCCGTCGTCACTACGACCTCGGCAATGATCTTTACCGGGCCATGCTCGGCCAGCGCCTTGTCTACAGCTGCGGCTACTGGCGCAACGCCGACGATCTCGATGCGGCGCAGGAAGCCAAGCTCGACCTGGTCTGCCGCAAGCTGGGCCTGCGCCCAGGCCAGCGCGTGCTGGATATCGGATGCGGCTGGGGCGAAGCGCTCAAATTCGCCGCCGAGCGCTACGGTGTCAGCGGTGTCGGTGTGACCATCTCGCAGGAACAGGCCGACTTCGCCCGAGAACTGTGCGCCGGCCTGCCGATCGAGATCCGCCTGCAGGATTACCGTGAACTGGACGAGCCGTTCGATGCGATCTTCTCGATCGGCATGTTCGAACACGTAGGTGACAAGAACTACGCCAGCTTCTTCGAGGTGGCCCAGCGCTGCCTGTCGCCGCGCGGGTTGCTGCTGCTGCATACCATCGGCACCAACATCTCCCGCCACCGCACCGACCCGTGGATCGCGCGCTACATCTTCCCCAACTCGATGCTGCCTTCGGCGGTGCAGGTCACCAAGGCGTTCGAAGGGCGTTTCGTGCTGGAGGACTGGCACAACTTCGGCACCGACTATGACCTGACCCTGCAGGCCTGGCGGCGCAACGTGGAAGCGGCGTGGCCGCAGCTGGACGCGGGTTACGACGAGCATTTCCGCCGTATGTGGCGTTTTTATCTGGCTGGGTCGATGGCCACCTTCCGTTGCCGGCATGCGCAGCTGTGGCAGCTGGTGCTGTCGCCGGAAGGCGTGCCGGGTGGGTATGTGGCGCCGCGTTGATCTGGAAGATCATCCACGCATGGTGTGGATCTACTGGAATGCGGCGCGTCGTAGATGGTCCACAAAAAACCGCCCAGTTTCCCGGGCGGTTTTCGTTTCACGCTACCGCGCGGGCGATCAGTTGCCGGCGCCGGTCAGGCCACGCTTCTCCAGCAGCGGTTCGATCTGCGGCTCGTGGCCGGCAAAATCGCGGAACAGCTGCATGGCGTCGACGCTGCCGCCCTTGGACAGCAGCGTGGCGCGGAAGTGATCGCCATTCTTGCGGCTCAGGCCGCCGTTGTCCTTGAACCACTTCTGGGTATTGGCGTCGAGCACTTCCGACCAGATGTAGGCGTAGTAGCCGGCCGAGTAGCCACCCATGATGTGGCTGAAGTACGGGGTCTTGTAGCGCGGAGGAACCGGCGCGTAGTAGATGCCGTCCTTCTCCAGTGCGGCGCGCTCGAAGGCCATCACGTCCTTGGCCGCCGGCACCTGGTCGGCACCGATCTGGTGCCAGCGCTGATCCAGCATCGCCGCACCCAGGTATTCGGTGGTGGCAAAGCCCTGGTTGAACTTGGCCGCGGCCAGCACCTTGTCCAGCAGCGCCTGCGGCATGGCCGAGCCGTTCTGGTAGTGCTTGGCATAGTTCTTCAGGATGGCCGGGTTGTCCGACCACATCTCGTTGACCTGCGAGGGGAACTCGACGAAGTCACGCGGCACCGAGGTGCCCGAGAAGTACGGGTACTTCACGTTGGAGAACATGCCGTGCAGGGCGTGGCCGAACTCGTGGAAGGTGGTGTTCACCTCATCCCAGGTCAGCAGGGTCGGCTGGCCGGCCGGCGGCTTCGGGATGTTCAGGTGGTTGGCCACCACCGGCTTGAAGCCGGTCAGCTTGGACTGCGAGACGTAGGAGTTCATCCACGCACCACCACGCTTGGAGGCGCGCGCGTACGGGTCGAAGATGAAGATCGCCAGCTGGCTGCCGTCGGCATCGAACACGTCGTAGACGGTGACGTCATCGTGGTAGACCGGCAGGTCGGTGCGCTGCTTGAAGGTCAGGCCGAATTCCTGGCCAGCGGCATAGAACACGCCGTTTTCCAGCACGTTCTTCAGTTCGAAGTACGGCTTCAGCTGCGACTCGTCGAAGTTGTACTTGGCCTGGCGCACCTTCTCGCTGTAGAAGGCCCAGTCCCACGGTTCCAGCTGGAAGGTCGGCTTGCGCGCTGCCTTCTGCTCCTTGTCGATCATCGCCTGCAGGTCGGCGGCTTCGCGCTTGGCGTTGGCCACGGCGGCCGGGGCCAGCTTGCCCAGCATCGCATTGACCGCTTCGGGGGTCTTGGCGGTCTGGTTGGTCAGGTTGTAGGCGGCGAAGTTGGCGAAGCCCATCAGCTTGGCCTTGTCGGCACGCAGCTGCATGATGCGCGAGACCAGCGCGGTGTTGTCGAACTCGCCACCGCGGCTGCCGCGGGTGGTCGAGGCTTCGTAGATCTTCTGGCGCAGGGCGCGGTTGGCCAGGTTGGTCAACGGCGGCTGGCCGGTGGTGTTGAGCAGGGTGATCACGTACTTGCCTTCCAGGCCACGGGCCTTGGCGGCTTCGGCGGCGGCAGCGATCTGCTCCTTGGACAGGCCGGCCAGCTCCTTGACGTCGTCGACGGTGATCGCCGAGGCGTTCACTTCCGACTGCACGTTCTGGCTGAACTTGGTGCCCAGGTTGGCCAGCTCGGCATTCATGCCCTTCAGCGTGGCCTTGTCGGCCTCGGACAGCTTGGCGCCGGCGCGTACGTAGTTGTCGTAGTACTTCTCGACCAGGCGCACGCCTTCGGCGTCCAGGCCCAGCTGGCTGCGGGTGTCATACAGCGCCTGGATGCGGGCGAACAGCTTGCCGTTCAGCGCGATCGCATCGCTGTGCGCGGCGAACTTCGCCGAGTAATCGGCCTGCAGCTTCTTGCGGGTGTCGTTGGTATCGGCGCCGACCAGGCTGAAGAACACGGTGGTCGCACGGTCGAGGATGTCACCGCTCTTTTCCAGGGCGATGATGGTGTTGTCGAAGGTCGGCTTGGCCTTGTTGTTGGCGATCGCCTCCACTTCCTTCAGCTGCTGTGCCATGCCGGCGTCGAAGGCCGGGGCGAAATCGCTGTCCTTGATCTTGTCGAACTGCGGGAAGTGCAGCGGCAGCGGGCTGTCGGCGAAGAACGGGTTGGCCTGCTGGGCGGTGCTGCTGGCGGCCGGGGTGGCGGCGCCGGCCGAGTAGGCGGGCAGGGCAAGGCCGAGGGTCATGGCCACGGCAAGGGCAAGTCGAGTGGTCAAGGTAGGAACTCCGGTAAGGCAAACAAGGGCCCGAGGGTAACCCGGCCGGTCACGCCCGCACTTGTGTCAAAAGGCATGCTGGCAAGGCCGCCCTGCAGTAGAGCCACCCCATGGGTGGCTGCCCCGGTACCATGGAGAACACCACCGCCAGGCCAGCCGCCATGACCACTGCCTACGATTTCAGCTTCCGCAACCTGGACGGCCAAGCGCAGGCGCTGGCCCAGTTCCAGGGCCGTCCGCTGCTGCTGGTCAACGTCGCCAGCCGCTGTGGCTTCACCCCGCAGTACACCGGATTGGAGCAGTTGTGGCAGGACTACCGCGCGCGTGGCCTGGTGGTGATCGGCTTTCCGTGCAACCAGTTCGGAGCGCAGGAACCCGGTGACGCCGCGCAGATCCGCCAGTTCTGTTCACTGGATTATCCGGTCAGCTTTCCGCTGTCGGAGAAGATCGAGGTCAATGGCGAGGGCGCGGACCCGTTGTGGGCCTGGATGGCGCGCGAGAAGCGAGGCCTGCTGGGTAGCGCCCGCATCAAGTGGAATTTCAGCAAGTTCCTGGTCGACCGCCAGGGGCGGGTGGTGGCGCGGCATGCGCCCACCACCAAGCCGGACCAGCTGCGCAGCGCGATCGAAGCACTGCTGTAACAAAAAAGGGGACGGAGGGGATTAAGTCGTTTGTGCCACAAGCGACTTAATCCCCTCCGTCCCCTTTTTTGAAGCGCCGGCCAGCGGCCGGCACTACTTCTCGACGAAGGCGCGTTCGAAGACGTAGTGGCCGGGCGTACCGATGCGCGGCGAAGTCTGGAAGCCGCGTGCGTCGAGCACGGCGCGCAGGTCGGCCAGCATCTGCGGGCTGCCGCAGATCATCGCGCGATCGTTTTCCGGGTCCAGTTCCGGCAGGCCGAGGGTGCGCTGCATCTCGCCGCTTTCCATCAACTGGGTCAGGCGGCCCTGGTTGGCGAACGGCTCGCGGGTGACGGCCGGGTAGTACAGCAGCTTGTCGCCGATCATCTCGCCCAGGAACTCATGCTCGCGCAGTTCCTTCTCGAAGTAATCGCGGTAGGCCAGGTCCTTTTCGTAGCGCACGCCGTGGCACAGGATCACCTTCTCGAAGCGCTCGTAGGTTTCCGGATCCTTGATCACCGACAGCCATGGCGCCATGCCGGTGCCGGTGCCCAGCAGATACAGGTTCTTGCCCGGGTGCAGGTCACTGATCAGCAGGGTGCCGGTGGGCTTCTTGCCGACCAGCACCTTGTCACCCGGCTTGATGTGCTGCAGGCGCGAGGTCAGCGGGCCGTCCTGCACCTTGATGCTGAAGAACTCCAGGTGCTCTTCCCAGTTGGCGCTGGCGATGGAGTAGGCACGCAGCAGCGGCCGCGCCTCGGTTTCCAGGCCAATCATCACGAACTGGCCGTTCTCGAAGCGGAAACCGCTGTCGCGGGTAAGGGTGAAGCTGAAGTAGGCATCGGTCCAGTGACGGACCTCAAGCACCGTTTCGGCGCCGAAAGCGGAGGACATGGGCGTATCTATCAAAAGTCGTCGGGGGTGATTCTATCTCAAATGAGACAGGTTCTCATTAGGCGGAACGAGAGGCGTTCTCAGCGGTAGCCGGCTGCCTGCAGCTCGAACAGCTCGGCATAGCGGCCGCGCTGGGCCATCAGCTGCTCGTGCGTGCCGCTGGCCTCGAGGCGGCCCTCGGCCAGCACCAGGATGCGGTCGGCCATGCGTACCGAAGAGAAACGATGGGAAATCAGCACAGCAGTGCGATTATCCGCCAGTTCCCTGAACCGCTGGAACACTTCGAACTCGCTGCGCGCATCCAGCGCCGCCGTCGGCTCGTCCAGGATCATCACCTGCGCATTGCGCATCCATGCGCGGGCGATGGCGATCTTCTGCCACTGGCCACCGGACAGGTCCACGCCCTGCTTGAAGCGGCGCCCGATCTGCTGGTCGTAGCCTCCGGGCAGGGCCTCGATCACGTCCTCGGCCATGCCTCGGCGCGCGGCGTCTGCAATGCGTGCCTGGTCGTGCATCGCCTCGACCTGGCCGACGCCAATGTTCTCGCCGGCGCTGAGGTTGTAGCGCACGAAGTCCTGGAAGATCACCCCCAGGTTGGCGCGCAGGTCGTCCAGGTCGTAGTCGCGCAGATCGCGGCCATCGAGCAGGATGCGGCCCTCATCCGGTTCGTACAGCCGTGCCAGCAGTTTGACCAGGGTGGTCTTGCCGGCGCCGTTCTCACCGACCAGGGCCAGTACTTCGCCGGCCTTCAGCTGGAAATCGAGATGGCGCACCGCCCACTGCTCGGCATCGGGGTAACGGAAGCCGACGTTCTCGAACACGAAGCCCTGCCGGATCGGCTGCGGCACGCGCACAGCGCCTTCGCGCGAATGGATTTCCGGTTGGATCTGGAAGAACGAGAACAGATCGTCCAGGTACAGCGCCTGGCTGGCCACCTGCGAGAAGCCGATCAGCAGGCCTTCCAGCAGCTGGCGCAGGCGCAGGAAGCTGCCGGCAAGGAAGGTCAGGTCGCCGATCGAGAAATCGCCGCGCACCGTGCGCCAGGCGATATAGGCATAGGCGGTGTAATAGCCCAGCGTGCCCAGCGCGGCCAGCAGCGTGCCCCAGAACGCGCGGCGCCGCGCCAGCGCACGGTTGGCCTGGAACAGCGCCACCGACAGCCGCCGGTAGCGCTCCACCAGGAAGCGGTGCAGGTTGTAGATCTTTACTTCCTTGGCCGTTTCCACGCTGGCACCGAGCTGGCGCAGGTAGTCGAGCTGGCGGCGCTCGGGCGTCCACTGGAAGTTGAGGCTGTAGCCGGCCGCGTTGAAGTGCGATTCGCCGATGAAGGCCGGCACCAGCGCCAGCGCCAGCAGCAGGATCAGCCACGGCGCGTACACCAACAGGCCAATGGCGAGGCTGGCCACGGTGATCGCATCCTGCACCTGGCCGAACAGCTGGCTCATCAGGTTCATCCGGCCCATGGTCTGGCGCCGTGCGCGGTCCAGCTTGTCCTGCAGGTCCGGGTCCTCGAAGTCCTCCAGGTCCAGCGTGGCGGCGTGTTCCATCAGCCGGATGCTGGTGACGTTGGCGAACAGTTCCGAGAGCAGCGCATCGGCATAACTGACCATGCGGCCGAGCAGATCCGAGGCGATGGCCAGGCCGAGCTCCAGTGCCAGCAGGCCCAGCAGTGGATTGAGCACGCCGCTGGACAGTGCCTCGCCCAGTGGCGGGAAGCCGGCATCGTGCTGGCTCAGGTGCAGCGCGCTGTCGATGATGAGCTTGCCGACATACAGCATCGCCACGGGCAGCAGGGCGCGGATCAGGCGCAGCCCGAGGCTGGCCAGGGTGAGCGCGGGACTGGTCTGCCAGACCATGCGCAGGAACGGCGGCAGGTTGCGCATTGCCTTGAAGCGCTGGCGCAGGCTGGGTTTCTTTTCGGAGGCAGCAGGCATCCGCGCATTGTGCGCGCCCGGGCCGTGCAGAGGGGGTCAGTGCCCAGAGTCAGAGCCCTTTGCAGCGCAAAGGGCTCTGACCCTCCTGCATCCACGCATGGCGTGGATCTACTGAGGGCAGCGGGGATCCGACCCCGCCGAAACTCAGGGCAGCGGCGGCAGCAGCCCCGCACCCAACCGGTTCCAGGCGTTGATCACCGCGATGCCCATGCTCAGGTCGCTGATGCCTTTTTCATCGAAGTGCGGGGCCAGCGCATCGAACGCCGCCTGTGACGGCGCACCCTCGGTCAACCGGGTCAGCGCCTCTGCCCAGCCCAGCGCGGCACGTTCGCGCGCATCGAAGAAACGGCTCTCATGCCAAGCCGGTAGCGTGTCCAGCTTGCGCGGCTCGATGCCACCCTTGCGGAGCGCGGTGCCGTGCATGTCCATGCAATAGCCACAGCCGTTGAGCTGCGACACGCGCAGGAACAGCAGTTCCATCAACGTCGGGTCGATCGAGCTGTCGTGCACTGCCTTGCTGGTGGCCAGCAGGCCCTTGAAGGCATCGGCGGCCAGGCGGGTGTAAGGCACGCGGGGAGAGGCATGGTCGGACATTGTCGGCTCCACGGCGGCCACCGTGGCCGCCTTTCACTACCAGGACGCCACACCGTCATCGCGCGTGACAACCGACGGCAGTTTTTCCGGATTCAGTACGCTGTACACATTGGCGATGCGGCCATCGACCACCTCGATGGTGGTGACCGAGTGCAGACGGTCGCCCTGGAAGCGCAGGATCGCCGGCTCGCCGTTGACGTAGCCCAGCCGCGCCGGATGCACCGCGCCGCGGCGGGCGATGGCCCAGAACAGGCGGCCGATGCGCTCGGCGCCCAGCAGCGGGCGAACGGCCGCAGTGACCACGCCGCCACCGTCGGAGACCAGTAGCGCGTTGGCGTGCAGCAGCGCCTGGATGGCCTCGCTGTCGCCGCGCTGGGAGGCGTCCATGAAGCGTGCCAGCAGCTGCCGGTGCTGGCTGGCGTCGGCATTGAAGCGCGGCCGCCCGGCCTGCAGACGCTGGCGCGCGCGATGCACCAGCTGCCGGCAGTTGGCCTCGCTGTGGCCGATCAGATCGGCAATCTCACGGTAATCGTGGTCGAAGGCTTCCTTCAGCAGGAAGGCGGCGCGTTCCTCGGGGCCGAGCTGCTCAAGCAGGGTCAGGAAGGCGACCGATACATCGTCGGCCAGTGCGTGCAGCTGGGCCGGGCCGGGCGCCGGATCGGGCTCCAGCGTGACCGCCAGTGGTTCAGCCAGCCATGGGCCGACGTAGTGCAGGCGCTCGCGTTTGGCTGCGCGCAAGCGGTCCAGGCCGAGACGGGTGGTGGTGGTGACCAGCCACGCCTCGGCATCGCGGACGCTGGCCGGGTCGGCGCCGGACCAGCGCAGCCAGGCGTCCTGGACCACGTCTTCGGCGTCGGCGCGGCTGCCGAGCAGGCGGTAAGCCAGCGCCATCAGACGGGGGCGGTGGGTGTGGAAGGCGGTTTCGCTGTTCATGTTGGCAAGGACGCCGCAGTGGCGCGTGGCGTGACAGAGCGATGGTGTCAGATCTTGCCGGCCAGCGGCCGGCACTACCACCCTGCGGCCGGGGGAGGGGGTAAAATGGGGGATTACCCCCGCCAGCCTTCAGCAAGCGAGCAATCCGTGACATCGATCAAGCAGGAAGACCTCATCCAGTCCGTCGCCGACGCGCTGCAGTACATCTCGTACTACCACCCGGTCGACTACATCAAGAACCTTGCCGCCGCCTACGAGCGCGAGGAGTCGCCGGCAGCGAAGGAGGCCATCGCGCAGATCCTGATCAACTCGCGGATGTGTGCCGAAGGCCACCGGCCGATCTGCCAGGACACCGGCATCGTCACCGTGTTCCTGGAGATCGGCATGGACGTGCGTTGGGATGACGCCACCATGGGCGTGGAAGACATGGCCAACGAGGGCATCCGTCGCGCCTACCTGTACCCGGACAACAAGCTGCGTGCCTCGGTGCTGGCCGATCCGGCCGGCAAGCGCATCAACACCAGGGACAACACCCCGGGCGTGGTCAACGTCAAGGTGGTGCCGGGCAGCACGGTCGATGTGATCGTCGCCGCCAAGGGCGGTGGTTCGGAAGCCAAGACCAAGTTCGCCATGCTCAACCCGTCCGATTCCATCGTCGACTGGGTGCTGAAGACCGTGCCGACCATGGGCGCCGGCTGGTGCCCGCCGGGCATGCTCGGCATCGGCATCGGTGGCACCGCAGAGAAGGCGATGCTGCTGGCCAAGGAAGCGCTGATGGAGCCGATCGACATCACCGAGCTGCAGGCCCGTGGTGCGTCCAACCGCATCGAAGAGCTGCGCCTGGAGCTGTACGAGAAGGTCAACGCGCTGGGCATCGGCGCGCAGGGCCTGGGCGGCCTGACCACCGTGCTCGACATCAAGATCAACGATTACCCAACCCACGCGGCCAACCTGCCGGTGGCGATGATCCCGAACTGCGCGGCCACCCGCCATGCGCACTTCACCCTGGATGGCAGCGGCCCGGTGATGCTGGACCCGCCGTCGCTGGAAGACTGGCCGAAGCTGACCTACGACGCGTCCAAGGGCACCCGCGTTGACCTGGACACGATCACCCCGGAGGACGTGGCCAACTGGAAGCCGGGCCAGACCCTGCTGCTCAACGGCAAGCTGCTGACTGGCCGCGACGCCGCGCACAAGCGCATGGTCGACATGCTCAACAAAGGTGAGGAACTGCCGGTCGACCTGAAGGGACGTTTCATCTACTACGTCGGCCCGGTCGATCCGGTGCGCGACGAAGTGGTGGGCCCGGCCGGTCCGACCACCGCCACCCGCATGGACAAGTTCACCGAGCAGGTGCTGGCGCAGACCGGCCTGCTGGGCATGGTCGGCAAGGCCGAGCGTGGCCCGGCCGCCATCGAGGCGATCAAGAAGCACAAGTCGGCCTACCTGATGGCCGTCGGTGGTTCGGCCTACCTGGTGTCCAAGGCGATCAAGGCGGCCAAGGTGGTCGGCTTCGCCGACCTGGGCATGGAGGCTATCTACGAGTTCACCGTGGAAGACATGCCGGTGACCGTGGCGGTTGATTCCACCGGTGAGTCGGTGCACAAGACCGGTCCGCGCGAATGGCAGGCCCGCATCGGCAAGATTCCGGTGGTGGTGGAGTAATTCCTCCGCTTCGGGTTGAGGCAACGGCGCCCCTGTGGCGCCGTTGTTGTTTCCGGGCGGGGCGTCCAACCAGTGCCTGCAAGCAGCGTAGATCTGGGCAGGGCGCATAATCGCCATCCACCCGCACAGGATCCGCCACATGGGCACCACGTTGTATGGTTCGACCAGTACCGCCGCTCTGGTGGTGCATTGGCTGCTGATCGAGCTGGGCATCGAGCACGAGCTGGTGCTGCTGGATTTCGATACGCGCGAGCACAAGGCCGCCCGATACCTGGCGCTGAATCCGGCAGGTGTGGTGCCAACGCTGCTGATCGATGGCCAGGTGCTGACTGAGGCCGCCGCCATCGCGTTGTACCTGGCCGATCGCCATCCGGAAGCCGGTCTGCTGCCGGCGTTGGGTACGCCGCAGCGCGGTGATGCCTACCGCTGGATGTTCTGGTGTGCCAACACGATGCAGCCGGCCTATCGGGCCTGGTTCTATCCGCACGAGGCCGCAGGCGAGGCGAACGTTGACGCCAGCCGCGAGATGGCACGCCAGCGCCTGGAAGCGGCGTGGCAGCATGTGGCCACCCACCTGCAGGCGCACGGGCCGTACCTGCTGGGCGCAACGCCCTGTGTCGTCGATTTCATGCTGGTGATGCTGATGCGCTGGTCGCGCAACATGCCGCGCCCCAGCGACACCTGGCCGTCCCTCAAGGTCCATGCCACGACGATGAAGGCACGCCCGGCCTTCGCCGAGGTGTACCGCCGCGAAGGCATCACCGACTGGCGGTAACCAAAAAAGGGGACGGAGGGAATTAAGTCGTTTGTGCACAAACGACTTAATTCCCTCCGTCCCCTTTTTTGGGTTACAGGATCTCCAGCACCGTTTCCGGCGGGCGGCACAGGCGCGCGCCCTTGGCGGTGCGCACCACCGGGCGATTGATCAGGCGCGGGTGTGCGGCCATCGCGGCCAGCAGCGCGGCCTCGTCGGCGCCGTCCAGGCCCAGCTCGGCGAACCCGGCTTCCTTGTTGCGGACCAGTGCCAGCGCCGACAGCCCCGACTCGGCCAGCACCTGGCGCAGCGTGGCGACGTCGGGCGGGTTGCCCAGGTACTCGATCACCACCGGCTCAATGCCTGCATCGCGGATCAGCTTGAGCGCGCCGCGCGGGTTGCTGCAGGCCGGGTTATGCCAGATCGTCACGTCCATCAGAACCACTCCAGCAGGGACACGCCTACGCCCACGTAGGTGGCCTTGTGGTTGTAGTCGATCATGCTTTCGCCATAACCATCGAAGACCTGCACGTGGCCGCGCAGCAGGTTGCTGATCGGGAAGCCGTAATCCAGCTGCAGCGCGCCGTGCGAGCGGCTGCCCGTGCGCAGTGAATGACGCGCCATCAGCGAGACCTCATGGCCGTTGCGGTTCCAGGTCAGGGTCGCGTCGCCACGGCCCATGTAATCCTCGATGTCGGGGTTGTTGTCTTCGCTGCGGCTTTCGGGGATGCGGTACCACGGGCGCAGGACCAGCGCCCAGTTCTCGCGGTCCAGACCGATGTTGAGCATCACCCGGTTCCAGCTGCGCGAGAGCGGGTCGGCACGGCCGTTGGACTGGTGGTTGAGGCTGATGCCGGTCATGCGCCCACGCCAGCCACCGATCGAGTAGCCGTTGCGGAACACCATCATTACTTCCGGCTCGTAGTTGGTTTCGCGGAAGGGTCGCGAATCCTCGCTGTTGTAGGCCTGCCAGCGCGAGCTCTGGGTGTAGCCGGCCCAGATGTCACCGTTGTCGCCGAACAGGTTCTCGGCAACCTTGGTCTTGAAGCTGATCTGGAACTTCAGCTCGGCACTGTCCAGCACCTGCGGCGTGGTCACGGTATTGGCCGGATTCGGCGAGTGCGGGGTGGTGTTGCGGTCGCTGGTCCAGAACGCCGGCAGCAGGTAGACCGGTTTGTAGGCGCGCAGCTGGAACGGGCCCAGCTTGGAGTCTTCGGCCAGTTCCCAGCGGCTGTCCAGCAGCGAACCACGGCCGGCGTTGGCCAGCGCGCTATCCGGCGCGGTGGGGCGGAACAGGTCGCCGACCCGTTCGCGCAGCTTCTCCTCGCCCTGGCTCAGGCGCGTGGTCTGGCGTTCTTCGCGGCGTGCCTGGGCCGCAGCTTCGGCGGCCGCATCGGCAGCGGCGGTTGCCTGCGGGGTATGCCCGAACTGGCGGTCATAGCAGGCCAGGCGTGCCGCGTCGGTGGTGATCGCCGCGCAGGCGGCCGGCGAGGCTTCGGCAGTGGGTGCGAATTCCTGCGCGGCCACGGGGGCACTGGCCAGGGCAAGTGCCAACGGCGCCAAGCGGGGGAACAGCGAGGGGAGGGTCATTGCAGCAGGCCCTTCAGTGAATGCGGGAATCAGACAGTGTGGCGGCTGTACCTGTTGCCGGCCAGCCCCACGGGTTTATGCACGGGCACGGCGTGCGCGTGGCGTGAAGGCCGGGGGGCCTCACAGGAACCAGGCGAACGCGAACAGGCCCAGCATCGCGATCACCACGGCCAGCTTCAGCGCCAGGCCCAGCAGGATGCCGAGCCAGGTGGCCAGGCCCACCTTGGTCGAGCGCCCCAGTTCGCGGGTGTGCCAGTACTCGCCCAGCAGCGCGCCGATCAGAGGACCGGCGAACAGGCCGATGGGCATGAAGAACAGACCGGCAATGCTGCCGATGAACGTGCCCCACAGTGCCTTGCGGCTGGCGCCGACGCGCTTTGCGCCGACCACGGTGGCCAGCACGTCGACCAGCAGCGAGAGCAGGGTCAGCACGCCCAGCGCGACCAGGGTGGGCCAGCCGACATGGGCGAAACCGTCGGCCCACGCCGCCAGCAGCAGCCCGATGAATACCAGCGGGATGCCCGGAAGGGCCGGCAGGATGATGCCGGCGATGCCCACCAGGACAAAAATGACCGCTAGCAGATATAAGATGAATGAGAGGCCCATGCCATTCCGTATGGTTGTTGATTTGGGGTTGACAGTGAAAGATTTTGCCAGTTGATTTTTCGTTTGGGGCGGGTTAAGTTGCAGTCGCTGAGCTTGGCAAGGTCACCGTGAATCGTGGCCTGATGAAGCAAGATCTTCCCGATCCGCTGCATCGATGCACCTCGCTTCCCCCTTGCTTGTCAGCCGCCCAACAGGCGTTTCCAACAACAAGAGAGAGTCAAAGGGAGTTAGTGAGATGGCTGAGCGCGAGACCGGTACCGTAAAGTGGTTCAATGATGCAAAGGGCTTCGGCTTCATCAGCCGGCAGAATGGCGAGGACGTGTTCGTGCACTTCCGTGCCATCGAGACCCAGGGCTTCAAGAGCCTCAAGGAAGGCCAGGCCGTTACCTTCGAAGTCGTGCAGGGCCAGAAGGGCCTGCAGGCTGACAAGGTGCAGCCGGCGTAATACCTGCCGCTTGCCGGCATGAAAAAGGCCCGCGAAAGCGGGCCTTTTTCGTTGCGGTTGGCCCGCTGCAGGTCAGCGCAGGATGACCTTGCCGTTGACCACGCGCACATAGGTGTTCTCGCGGATACCGCCGAGGTCACGCTGGTTGACCACGATGGTGCGGCCATCGTCCATGCGCACGCTGATGTCGTAGGTATCGCTGGTCACGTTCTTCTGGATCTGGTTGCCGGCCAGGGCGCCACCGACCGCGCCTGCGGCGGCGGCGATGTTCTTGTTGCCACGACTGCCACCGGTGTGGTCGGAAATTTCATGGCCGGCCACGGCGCCGACGATGCCGCCGAGGATGGCGCCGGTCGCGCTGGGCGCGGTGCGGCCGGAGGGCACGGTGTTGATACGGGTGACAATGCCACAGTCGGCACAGCGACCCTGGTTGTAACCGCCATTGTTGCCGTAACCGCCATTGTTGTAGCCGTTGTTGTAACCACCACCGCCGTAACCGGGCGAGGTGGCACAGCCAGCCAGGGCCAGGGTGGCGATGGCGCTGGCGGCGATGAGCTGGATCTTCATGAGGCGTCTCCTGGCCGTGAAGGCGGGTGTGTTGGGTGGTACTGCGTCAAGCAGCAGGGTGCACGAATCCTCTCCTTTTGAACGTGAACGAGACGCCAACCATGAACGGGTGGCCCGGCTGCAGGATGAATGCGCCTTAGCGGAAGTCCTGGTGGCAGGCACGGCAGTCGGCCTGCACGGTTTCCACCACCTTGGCCAGGGCCGCGCAGTCGCGGGGCGGTGCAGCCAGCGCGGTATTGAGAGTGCCGCGCAGCTGGCTGGCGTGCTGCTGGAACTGCGCGCTGTCCTTCAGCCCGGGAAATGCCAGGTCCAGATCGTTGGACAGCAGACGCAGCGCCTGCAGCCGCGGCACGCTGTCGGCCAGGCTGCAGCGGTTCTGCTGCTGGGCCTGCTGCAGCAGCTGCGATTGACGCTGCATCACCTGCATCAGGCTGTCCGGGAACGGATCACGGCGGGCCTGCAGGGCGCGGCCGACCATCACCGTGGCGACCAGGCCGATCAGCAGGCCCAGGCACAGAACGAACAGGTAACGATGGGCGGTGGACAGGCGGCGGGGCGGGCTGGCGTTCATGCGGGCTCTCCGGGCGTGCAACGGTGGGTTCGATGCCGGCGCGCTGTAGACGCTGGCGCCTGCACGTTAAAATAGCCCGATGAACGAACAGGTCAAACAACGCTTTGCCGGCATCGAACGGCTGTATGGCGTGGGCGCGCTCGAGCGCCTGCAGGGCCGCCGCGTGGCGGTGGTGGGCATGGGCGGTGTCGGCTCGTGGGTAGTGGAGGCGCTGGCCCGTTCGGCGGTCGGCCACCTGACCCTGATCGATGCCGATGACATCTGCGTGTCCAACACCAACCGGCAGCTGCCGGCGATGGAAGGCAATTACGGGCGCAACAAGGCCGAGGCGATGGCCGAGCGTTGCCGTGCGATCAATCCGGACATCGAGGTCGATGCGGTGCAGGCGTTCCTGACCGTATCCAACATGGCCGAACTGCTCGACCGGGACTTCGACCTGGTGATCGATGCCTGCGACAGCTTCCGGGTCAAGGTCGAGACGATCGCCTGGTGTCGCCGCCGCAAACTGCCGCTGCTGACCGTGGGCGCTGCCGGTGGCCGAACCGATCCGACCCTGGTACGCATCCGCGATGTCTCGCGCACCGAGCACGACGCGATGCTGGCACTGATCCGCAAGAAGCTGCGCAGCGAGTTCAATTTCCCGAAGAACGCCAAGCGCTACTTCGGTGTTCCGGCGGTGTATTCGCTGGAGAATGTGAAGTACCCGCAGGCTGATGGCAGTGTCTGCGGCATCCGCCCGAACCTGGGCGCCGATGCGGCACTGAAGCTGGATTGCGGTGCTGGCCTGGGCGCGGCCACCCACATCACCGGTGCATTTGCATTCGCGGCGGTGGGCAAGGCGCTGGAGATGCTGCTGGAGCCGAAGAAGGCGAAGGCCGAGGCGCTCGAGGCAAAGGCAGACGCATGACGGTAGCGCCGGGCCATGCCCGGCGTAGGCTCCGCAGCGGTGGTTACAGCGTGCCGACCAAGGTCGGCAGCTACCATCACATCGCCGGCAGTGCGAACAGCCGGCGCGCATTCTCCGTGGTGGCGTGTGCCAGCGCATCCAGCTCCATTCCGCGCAGCGCGGCCACGTGACGGGCGATGGTCGCCAGCCGCGCCGGCTCGTTGCGCTGGCCGCGGATGCCTGCATCGGGCTGGTCCGGCGCGTCGGTCTCCAGCAGCAGCTGCTCCAGTGGCATGTCGCGCACCAGCCGTTGCAGGCGCTGCGCCCGCTCGTAGGTCAGCGGGCCACCGAGGCCGAGCAGGAAGCCCTGCCTGTGCAGCTGTGCCGCCTGTTCGGGGCTGCCGGAAAAGCTGTGCACCACCCCGCGTAGACCACCGATGCGGCGAATCGCGGCGATCACCGCATCCACCGCGCGTCGTGCATGCACGATCACTGGCAGCTCGAACTCGCGGGCCAGTTCCAGTTGTCCGATGAAATAGGCCTGCTGCGTGTCGGCATCCAGCCCTTCGATGAAGAAGTCCAGGCCGCATTCGCCGATCGCACAGGGGCGCTCGCGCTCGAGCCAGTCGCGCAGCAGTGGCAGGTGCCCGGGCTGGTGCTCTTCCAGAAACATCGGATGCAGGCCATAGGCCGGGTACAGCCCCGGCGCCTGCCGGCAGACGTCGCGCAGCTTCGGCCAGCTGGCAGCGGTCACCGCTGGCACCACCTGCAGGTGCACGCCAGCGGCCTGCGCGCGTGCGATCACGGCGGCGCGGTCGTTGTCGAACTCGCTCGCATCAAGATGGCAGTGGCTGTCGACCAGCAGGTTCAACGCTGTTCCAGTGGCGGGGGCGTGGCCGCATTGCGGCTCTTCCAGTTGGCCAGCAGCAGAGTACCGAACCCCAGTACCAGCTCGTCGACGAACGGAATCGGGTCGGGAATGAACAAGGTCAGCACGAACAGACCGGCGGTGAGCTTGAACAGCGTGGGGTAGCGCAGCCGGCGTGCCCATTGCAGAACCGGCAGCAGCATCGGGTTGGCCATGGCGGCAATCCTCCTGGGGAAGATGCAAACGCTACCATGGGTCCAGCATTTCCCGATGCTGAATGGGTAGCAGGAATGAGCAGGAAATGTGGAGATTCCGTTCAGGCACCACGTGCTGCAATCTGGCCCGAGAACGTTGCGGATGGTCCGCAAGGAGCAGGTCATGAAAAGCACAACTACAACTGTCCTGGTCGCAGCGGGCGCGCTGCTGGTCGGTGGTATCGCCACCGCCGCCTTCATGAAGAGTGGCGACAAGTCGCCGGATTCGATCAGCGCCGTAACCCCCAATGGTGAGTCGCGCCTGGTCGATGGCAGCGCCACGGATGATGGCGCGCAGGCTGGCAAGCTCGACCCGTCCGCGCCGCGCGGGCTGGAATATGCCGATGTGCTGAAGGTCGACCCGATCACCGAGAAGCAGAAGGCCTACGCCACTGTGATCGGTACCGACCCGGTGCGCGAAACCTCCACCACCCAGACGCCACATGAAGTCTGCGAGGACGTGACGGTGCAGGAGCGCCTGCCTGAGCGTGACGGCAATGTCGGCGGTACTGTGGTCGGCGCCGTGGTCGGCGGCCTGCTCGGCAACCAGGTCGGTGGTGGCAACGGCAAGAAGGCCGCCACCGCCGCCGGTGCCGTGGCCGGTGGCTTCATCGGCAATCAGATCGACAAGCGCCACGTCGGTGGCCGTGTGGTCAACCGTACCGAGCGCCAGTGCCACACCGAGACGGCCACTTCCGAGTCGAGCCGTGTCACCGGTTACAACGTGACCTATCGCAATGAGGATGGCACCACCGGCACCATGCGCATGGCCAGCAAGCCGGGCACCCGCATCGCCATGGGCAACACCGATGTGGTCAAGGGCTACAACGTGACCTATCGCTATGACGGCGCCGAGAAGACCGTGCGCCTGGACAACAAGCCGGCCAGCGATCGCCTGCCGGTGGTCGATGGTCAGCTGGTCACGCAGACCGCTGCCGCTGGCGCCACGGCTGCAGCCACGCGTCAGTAAGCCCGACCGGACAGGCAATACCCGACGGGCCGGCCATATGCCGGCCCGTTTCGTTGCCGCCGGCGATGTTCATCCGCGCAGGGATGGAATCCACGATGATGGACACCCCCCTTCGACATGGAGTCGGCATGAGCATCTTCGATCTGCGTCTGGAAACCGAGCGCCTGATCCTGCGCCCACCGCAGCGGGTTGACTATGAGCCGTACCAGGCGTTCTGTGCCGATGAAGAGGTCATGCGCACGCTCGGCGGAGTGCAGGCGCCGTCGGTGGCCTGGCGCGGCTTCTGCAGCCTGGCCGGTGCCTGGCACCTGTTCGGCTTCTCGATGTTCAGTGTGATCGAGAAGTCCAGCGGCGAGTGGGTTGGGCGGATGGGGCCCTGGCAGCCACAGGACTGGCCCGGCACCGAGGTCGGTTGGAGCATCCGGCGCGCCAGCTGGGGCCTGGGCTACGCGCCGGAAGCGGCCATCGCTGCGATCGACTGGGCGTTTGACACCCTGGGCTGGGATGAAGTGATCCACACCATCGCCGAGGACAACGAGAACTCCCGGGTGGTCGCGCGCAAGCTCGGCAGCACGTTGCTGCGCATGGGAGAGCTGCCGCCGCCGCACGATGGCAAGCCGATGCAGATCTGGGGCCAGTCGCGCGCACAGTGGCGGCAGCGCGCACGTTGAGCGTTGCCTGGTAGCGCCGGCCGCTGGCCGGCAATCGCGCGAATATCTGCTGCAACGAGGTTGCCGCCCAGCGGCCGGCACTACCGTGTCGTCATGCTGCACCCGCGCTTGGCATTCACCGATGTGCTTGCCAGACTGCATGCAGCCGGCCGCCGGCCGGATCCGATGGAGCAGGCAATGGTGGAAGAGCGCGTCCCGTTGACGGTGCATGGCATGTCGGTGTCCGGCAATTGCCACAAGGTCCGCCTGCTGCTGGAGCAGCTCGGCAGCCGTTACCGCTGGGTGGAGGTGGACAGTGCCCATGGTCAGACCCACACCCCTGAGTTCCTCGCGCTGAACCCCAACGCCAAGGTGCCGCTGATCGTCCGCGACGACGGCCGCGTGCTGACCGAATCCAACGCGATCCTGTTCTGGCTGGCCGAAGGCACGCCGTACCTGCCCAGCGATGGCTGGGAGCGCGCGCAGACGCTGAGCTGGATGTTCTTCGAGCAGTACACGCACGAGCCCTGCGTTGCGGTGGCGCGCTTCATCCGTGGCTGGACCGCGCTGGACTCGCCACGTCGCGCCGAACTGCCGCGACTGCAGGAGCGTGCCGCCGGCGCACTGGCGGTAATGGAGCAGCAGCTGCGCCAGGCGCAATGGTTCACTGGCAGCGAGTACGGCATCGCCGATATCGCGCTGTTCGCCTACACCGATGTGGCAGGCGAGGGCGGCATCAGCCTGGAACGGTTCCCGGAAGTGCGCGCGTGGCTGCGGCGGGTACGTGAGCAACCGCGCTTCATGCCGATGCCGGCGGTGACCGCCGAGGTGCGCGCGCGCTTCGAGGCCGCCTAAGTTCAACACGGTAGCGCCGGGCCATGCCCGGCGGAATGCAGCAACGACACGGAGGGTGTTCGATGTTCGCTGTGGTTCCAGATCCGATTCCCGCACGCATGCGCGTGCTCAACCGCGCCGACGTGTGTGACGTCAATTTCCTTGAGATGGTGCGTGACTGGCGCGGCATGCCACGGCCACGTCCTGCCCCGGATGCACCGATCCTGCCGGGCAGCACGCTCACCGCCGCCGCCTTCGATGAGCTGTTCGATTCACAGCTGGCCAGCCGCCAGCTGGACCTGATGGCGCGCGTGCTGCGCGTGCAGAACAAGGTCTTCTACACCATCGGTTCGTCCGGCCATGAGGGCAACGCGCTGCTGGCGCGGGCCTGCCGGCATACCGACCCGGCGTTCCTGCACTATCGTTCCGGTGCGTTCATGGCCGAACGGTCGCGGCAGGTGCCGGGCATCGATCCGCTGCGCGATGCCGCGCTGTCGTTCGCCGCCAGTGCCGATGATCCGGCCAGTGGTGGCCGCCACAAGGTGTGGGGCAGCAAGCCGCTGTGGGTGCTGCCGCAGACCTCGACGATCGCTTCGCACCTGCCGAAGGCGCTGGGCACCGCGCTGGCCATCGAAAGTGCCAAGCGTCTGGGGCAGCCCCTGCCGATTCCCACCGACAGCATCGTGCTGTGTTCGTTCGGCGACGCCTCGGCCAACCATGCCACCGCGCAGACTGCCTTCAACACTGCGATGTGGTCGGCCTACCAGAAGCTGCCGGCACCGATCCTGTTCGTCTGCGAGGACAACGGTCTGGGCATCTCGGTGAAAACGCCGGAGGGCTGGATCGCCGAGCGCTTCAGCCGGCAACCGGGGCTGGATTACTTCTTCGCTGACGGCCTCGATCTGGCTGCCGGCCACGCGCAGGTGCAGGCGGCGGTGGACCATTGCCGGCGGACCCGGCGGCCAACCTTCCTGCATCTGCGCACCACGCGCCTGATGGGCCATGCCGGCACTGATTTCGAAGTGGAATGGCGGGCCTTGCCGGAACTGTGCGCTGCCGAAGCGCAGGACCCGTTGCTGCGCTCGGCGCAGATCGCGCTGGAGTCCGGCTGGATGGATGCCGCGGCCATCGAGGCGGCCTACGAGACGATGCGCGCGCGCTGCATGGCTGCTGCCGCAGATGCCGAGGGTGGCGCCAAGCTGCAGTCGCTGGAGGCGGTGATGGCGCCACTGGCGCCGTACACACCGGGCGCCGTGCAGGCGGAGGCGCAGCGTGCGGTGCCCGCCGAAGCGCGCGAAGTGCTGTACGGCAGTGCCGAGGCATTGCCTGAGCGGCAGCCGCCCCGGCACCTGGCGATCCAGATCAACCATGGCCTGCAGGAACTGCTGGCCAAGTACCCGCAAAGTCTGTTGTTCGGCGAAGACGTAGCACAGAAGGGTGGGGTCTATACGGTCACCAGGGACCTGCTGCGCCGCTTCGGTCCGCGCCGGGTGTTCAACACCCTGCTGGACGAGACCATGATCCTGGGGATGGCGCAGGGCCTGGCCAACATGGGCATGCTGCCGATCCCGGAAATCCAGTACCTGGCCTACCTGCACAATGCCATCGACCAGCTGCGCGGCGAGGCCTGTTCGCTGCAGTTCTTCTCCAACGACCAGTACCGCAACCCGATGCTGGTGCGGGTGGCCGGGCTGGGCTACCAGAAGGGGTTCGGCGGTCATTTCCACAATGACAACTCGATCACCGCGCTGCGCGACATCCCCGGCCTGGTGGTCGGCTGCCCGTCACGTGGCGATGACGCGGTGATGATGCTGCGCACGTTGGCCGCGATGGCGCGGGTGGACGGCCGGGTGGCGGTGTTCCTGGAGCCCATCGCGCTGTACATGAGCAAGGACCTGCATGACGCCGGGGACGGCCAGTGGCTGTTCGACTACCCCGCGCCGGGACAGGCACTGGTGCCCGGCGAGGGCCGGGTCTATGCGCCGGAGGCCGGGGACCTGGTGGTCTACACCTATGGCAACGGCGTGCCGATGGCACTGCGTGCGGCGCGCGCCATCGAGCAGCAGCTGGGCTGGCAGGTGCGGGTGGTCGACCTGCGCTGGCTGGTACCGTTGAATGCGCGGTTCATCGCCGCCCAGGCGGCCACCGCAAAGCGGGTGCTGGTGCTGGATGAGGGCCGCAGCAGTGGCGGTGTGGGCGAGGGTGTGGTCACTGCGCTGGTCGAAGCGGGCTTCGGCCACCTGCCGCTGCGCCGGGTCTGTGGCGCCGATACCTATACGCCGCTGGCGGGGGCAGCATTGTTCGGGCTTCCAAGCGACAATGCGCTGATTGGCGCCGCCCTGGACCTGGCGCAGGAACCCTGATGCATGTGTGGATTGGCGGGAATGTTGTTGCCGGCGCCGCTGGCGTCGGCCGAAGTGCTGCAGGCGCAGGTCCTGGCCATGGGCGAGGCGCTTCACCATCGCGGGCCGGATGACGGCGGCAGCTGGGTCGACGTCGAGGCCGGTATTGCGCTGGCGCACCGCCGCCTGAGCATCCTCGACCTGTCCCCGCTGGGCCACCAGCCGATGGCCTCGGTCGACGGCCGCTACGTGATGGCCTACAACGGTGAGGTCTACAACTTTGCCGCGCTGCGCGCCGAACTGGAGCCACTGGGGCACAGCTTCCGTGGCCATTCCGATACCGAAGTGCTGCTGGCCGCGATCCTGCAATGGGGCGTGGAGGACACTCTGCAACGCTGCAATGGCATGTTCGCCATTGCGCTGTGGGATCGCCAGGAGCGATGCCTGTGGCTGGCCCGCGACCGCGTCGGCAAGAAGCCGCTGTACTACGGCTGGGCCGGCGACACGCTGGTGTTCGGTTCGGAACTGAAGGCGCTGTGGCAGCACCCGGCCTTCGACAACGACATCGACCGTGACGCGCTCACGCTGCTGCTGCGGCTGGACTACATCCCGGCCCCGCACAGCATCCACCAGCGCTGCTACAAGTTGATGCCCGGCCGCGTGCTGCGCCTGGATGCGGAGGCCGTTGCCGCCGGAGCGGCCGCGCATCGCCCTGAGCAGGTGCAGCGCCCTTACTGGGATGCACGCGCGCGCATGCAGGCGGCGCTGGCGGCACCGTTCCAGGGCCGCATCGAGGAGGCCGAGGAACAGCTGGACACCTTGCTGCGCGATGCGGTGGCGCTGCGCATGGTGGCCGACGTACCGGTGGGCGTGTTCCTGTCCGGCGGTACCGATTCATCGCTGGTGGCGGCCCTGATGCAGGCGCAGAGCGGGCAGCCGGTGCACAGCTTCAGCATCGGCTTCACCGACTCGGGGCATGACGAAGCGCCGTTGGCCAAGGAACTGGCTGCTCATCTGGGCTGCGACCACACCGAGCTGTACGTCAGTGGTGCCGACGCGCTGGCGGTGGTGCCGCAGCTGCCGTCGATGTTCGACGAGCCGTTCGCCGATGCTTCGCAGGTGCCGACCGCGCTGGTTGCGCGGTTGGCGCGCCAGGGGGTGACCGTGGCGCTGTCGGGCGACGGCGGCGATGAGCTGTTCTTCGGCTACACACGGTATGTGCGCGCGCTGCGCAACTGGCAGATGCTCGGTCGCGTGCCGGGCCCGCTGCGGCGCTGGATGGGGGCTCGCTCGCAGCAGCAGGGCGAGGCCTCGCGCACTGGTGGCTTGGCTGCGCTGCTGGCCGAGACCGGTGCGCGCGGCATCGGCGATGTCTACCGCAACCGCATCTCGCGCTGGCGTGACCCGGCGGCGGCGGTGCCCGGCGCGCAGGCGGCCGGCAGCTTCTACGATCTGGCCGATCCACTGCACGGTGCCGGTACACCGGCCGACGCGATGATGCTGGCCGATTTCGTGAGCTATCTCCCGGACGATCTGCTGTGCAAGGTCGACCGGACCTCGATGGCGGTCAGCCTGGAGGCGCGTGCACCACTGCTGGACTGGCGCGTGGCCGAGTTCGCCTGGTCGTTGCCGCTGGGCTTCAAACGCAGTGAAACGACCAGCAAGGTGCTGCTCAAGCGCGTGCTGGGCCGTTATGTGCCGCACGCGATGGTGCACCGGCCCAAGCGTGGCTTCGGTGCGCCGGTCAGCGACTGGCTGAAGGGCGATCTGCGGCCATGGGCCGATGATCTGCTGCAGCCCGCGCGGCTGGAGCGCGAAGGCGTGCTGTCGGCAGCGGCGGTGCAGCCGTTGTGGCAGCAGTTCCTGGGTGGGCAGCGCAAGTGGCATACCCACCTGTGGAATGTGCTGATGTTCCAGGCCTGGCAGGCGCACTGGCGGCAGGTGCGCGCAGGCGTCAGCGGCGGCTGATCTTCACTGGCCTGCACGGGCCCGGCCGCTAGGCTGGGCCTCCCGCACCGTGAGGAGACTGCCCTGATGTCCGTTCCCACCATCGCCGTGTTCGTCGGCAGCCTGCGCAAGGACTCCTGCAACCGCAAGCTGGCCCATGCGCTGGAGAAGATTGCCGGTGAACGTGCGCGCTTCCAGTACGTGCAGATCGGCGACCTGCCGCTGTACGACCAGGATTTCGATGCGCACTACCCGCCGCAGGGTACCCGGCTGAAGGATCAGGTGCGCAGCGCCGACGCGGTGCTGTTCGTGACCCCCGAGTACAACCGTTCGGTGCCGGGCGTACTGAAGAACGCCATCGACATCGGCTCGCGTCCGTATGGCGACAGCGCATTTGCCGGCAAGCCGGCGGCGGTGATCGGTGCCTCCATCGGCCAGATCGGCACCGCCGTGGCCCAGCAGCATCTGCGCAACAGCCTGGCCTTCCTGGACATGCACGTGCTCGGTCAGCCCGAGGCGTTCATCCACTTCAAGGATGGCCTGATCGATGCCGATGGCACGATCCACAACGAGGGCACGCAGAAGTTCCTGCAGGGCTATGTGGACCGGTTCCTGACGCTGATCGCGGTGCATGCCAAGGGCGATTGAGGCCTGCGGGGTCGGAGCTCTCTGCGGCGCAGAGGGATCCGACCCCGGACAGAACAGCCACGTCTGGGGTTGGATCCCGGTGCGCAGCGGCGGGCTCCGACCCTGGCCGTCTGATCTGCGATAATGCCCCGCTTGGGCGCCGCAAAGACGCCCGTCGCAGGCAGTGCGACACGCCCGCGCCAGCATGGCCTGGCCTGACGGATATCCCCCGGTCTTCCACGGCTTATCCACAGGCTTGTCCGTGGTCGCGCGGGTGGGTGCATGCCTACACTCGTCTGGCCCACTTCCGCAGGAAACACCGCAGCATGTCCGCTCGTTCCGGCTTCCGTTCCAACCGCAGAGAGCGCGGTGATGGCTTCGATCGTGATCGCGATGAGTCGCGTATCGATCAGTTGCGGGTGCCACCGCATTCGGTGGAAGCCGAACAGGCGGTGCTGGGGGGGCTGATGCTGGCGCCGGAGGCCTATGACCGGGTCAACGACCAGCTGACCGAAGGCGATTTCTATCGCCGCGACCATCAGATGATCTACCGTGCGATCCGCGAGCTGTCCGAGCGCGAACGGCCGTTCGATGCGGTGACCCTGGGCGAGTGGTTCGAATCACAGGGCAAGCTGGAGCTGGTGGGCGACGGTGCTTACCTGATCGAGCTGGCCAGCACCACGCCGTCGGCGGCCAACATCGTGGCCTATGCCGAGATCGTGCGCGACAAGGCGGTGCTGCGGCAGCTGATCCAGGTCGGCACCGACATCGTCAACGACGGCTTCCAGCCTGAAGGCCGCGACAGCAGCGAACTGTTGGCATCGGCGGAAAAGAGCGTGTTCGCCATCGCCGAACAGGGCGCACGCGGCCGCACCGATTTCGTCGCCATGCCCGGCGCGCTGAAGGATGCCTTCGAAGAGCTGCGCAACCGCTTCGAGAACGGCGGCAACATCACCGGCCTGCCGACCGGCTACAACGACTTCGATGCGATGACCGCCGGCCTGCAGCCGACCGATCTGATCATCCTTGCCGCGCGCCCAGCCATGGGCAAGACCACCTTCGCGCTGAACATCGCCGAGTACGCGGCGATCAAGTCGAAGAAGGGCGTGGCGGTGTTCTCGATGGAAATGTCGGCCTCGCAGCTGGCGATGCGCCTGATTTCCTCCAATGGCCGCATCAATGCGCAGCGCCTGCGTACCGGCCAGCTGGAAGACGAGGACTGGAGCCGTGTCACCAGCGCGATCAAGATGCTGAAGGAAACCAAGATCTTCATCGACGATACGCCGGGCGTGTCGCCGGAAGTGCTGCGTTCCAAGTGCCGCCGCCTCAAGCGCGAGCATGACCTGGGCCTGATCGTGATCGACTACCTGCAGCTGATGAGCGTGCCCGGCAACAGCGAGAACCGCGCGACCGAAATCTCGGAGATCTCGCGTTCTCTGAAGGGTCTGGCCAAGGAACTGCACGTGCCGGTGATCGCACTTTCCCAGCTCAACCGCTCGCTGGAAACGCGTACCGACAAGCGCCCGGTGATGGCCGACCTTCGCGAATCGGGCGCAATCGAGCAGGACGCGGACATGATCGTGTTCATCTACCGCGACGATTACTACAACAAGGAAAACTCGCCGGACAAGGGCCTGGCCGAGATCATCATCGGCAAGCACCGTGGTGGCCCGACCGGTTCGTGCAAGCTGAAGTTCTTCGGCGAGTACACCCGCTTCGACAACCTGGCCCACGACTCGGTCGGTTCGTTCGAGTAACGGTAATGCCGGCCGCTGGCCGGCAACCGCCAGCACTCCCCGTGGAGCCGAGCCGATGCTCGGCTCTTTTCGTCTGGGCGCCCGCAGTGCCGGTCTACCATTCGAAACACGGAACTTCCGTACGTGGCGTGTAAATGACATGTAACGCGCCGCTTCTACGATTCCGCCGCTGCTGCCCCTTCGACGCCGCCCTTCGGCGTCCAGCGTGCCCAAGGAATCCGCCTCCATGTCGTCCCACGCTCCGCTTCGCCGCAATCTGCTGGCCCTGCTGGTCTGTGCTTCGCTGCCGTCGCTGGCCGCCGCTGAAACCGCCCCCGCCGCCGATACGCCGTCGGCCACTACGCTCGATTCGATCTCGGTGATCGGCCGCGGCGAAGCCCGCCAGGTCCAGCGCGTGACCGCCGAGGACATGAAGGTGCTGCCGCCCGGCGCCAATCCGCTGAAGCTGCTGGCCAGCAAGCCGGGCGTGCACTTCGAATCGGCCGACGCCACCGGCGCGTACGAGTGGTCCACCACCATCAGCCTGCGCGGCTTCAACCAGAACCGCCTGGGCTACACCCTCGACGGCATTCCGCTGGGCAACATGGCCTATGGCAACAGCAACGGCCTGCACATCAGCCGTGCGGTGATCAGCGAGAACCTCGGCGGCGCCGAGGTGTCCACCGGCATCGGCGCGCTCGGCACGCCGTCCACCAGCAACCTCGGTGGTGTGTTCCAGTTCTACTCGATCGACCCGTCCACCGAATACGGCGTGGTGCTGGCACAGGGCTTCGGCAGCGACAGTGCGCGCCGCAGCTATGCGCGGCTGGAAACCGGCGAGCACCAGGGCTTTGCCGCCTATCTGTCCGGCGCGTACTCCGAAGGTGACAAGTGGAAGGGCAAGGGCTCGCAGGAGCTGAAGCAGTTCAACGGCAAGGCCACCTACAATTTCGGTACGGACAGCAAGATCACCGCGTTGTTCAACGCCTCGCGCCGCGTCGAGGCGGACTACCAGGATCTGTCGCTGGAGATGATCGATCGTCTCGGCTGGGACTGGGACAACTACGCGCCGGATTGGGATCGCGCGGTGGCTGCCGCTCGCGGCAAGTTCAGTGGTGGCGTCAACAGTCCGTGGGACGCGTACTACTCCGGCCACGGCCTGCGCAATGATGACCTGTCCAGCATCGCCGGCGATTTCGGCCTGAACGACGCGATGCGGCTGAAGGTCAACGTGTACAACCACAGCAATCGCGGCCAGGGCCACTGGTTCAGCCCGTCCAATCCGTCCAACCCCGGCACCAGTCGCGAGATTCCGATCTCGATCCGCACCACCGAATATGCGATCGACCGCACCGGCGTGACCTCGGCGTTCACCTGGAACGTCGGCGGCCACGAACTGGAAGCGGGCCTGTGGTATGAGGACAGCGGCCACAGCGTGCAGCGCAATTTCTACTACATCGACGGCCCGATCACCGACGACTTCTTCCTGCGCAATCCGGACCAGCGCGTCTGGCACCAGCGCTACACCACCATCACTCGCCAGTTCTACGTGCAGGACCGCTTCCGCCTGTTCGATGACCGCCTGACCATCGACATCGGTGCGAAGTCGCCGAACACCCGCACCAGCGTGCGCACGCCGCTGGGCAGCTACGCCAACAACAGCAGCCTGACCTCGAAGAAGGGTTTCCTGCCGCAGGCCGGCTTCAACTTCAAGCTCAACGAAGGCAACGAGATCTTCGGCTCGTTCGCCAAGAACATTGCGGCCTACGCGCTGGGTGTGGGCAGCCCGTTCAACGTGCCGCAGGCCGCGTTCGATGCCAGCGCGAAGAACCTGAAGCCGGAACAGTCGCGCACGATCGAGCTGGGCTGGCGTGGCTACGGCCAGGGCTATGAAGCCTCGGTTGCGGTGTACGACGTGAAGTTCGACAACCGCCTGCTGGCCATCGCCCAGTGCGTGGGCATCCTCGGTTGCCCGGCGCTGTTCTCCAACGTTGGTTCGGTGACCAGCCGTGGCGCCGAAGCGACCCTGCAGCTGAAGCCGATGCAGGATGTGAGCTGGTCCAACGCGCTGTCGTGGAATGACAGCACCTACGACAACGACTACGTGAACAACGGCGTGGTGCCGACCCGCGGCAAGAAGACCGTCGACACCCCGGAATGGATGTTCGCCAGCACCCTGGCGTGGACCCCGGGCCCGTGGGACATGCGCCTGTCGGCCAACCATGTGGGCAAGCGCTACGTGACCTACACCAACGACGTGTCGGTGCCGAGCTACTGGCTGGTCAATGCCTCGGTCGCCTATGACTTCGGCTCGCTGGGTCCGGCGCAGAACCTGACCGTGGCGTTGAATCTGACCAACCTGACCGACAAGCGCTACCTGTCCTCGATCAACACCAATGGCACCTACGCCGCCGATCCGACCCGCAGCCTGGCGACCATGCAGGTTGGCGCGCCACGGCAGGTGATGGCCACCGCCACCGTGCGCTTCTGATGCGCGCGCCTGTTGATCCGGAGAGCCGCCGTCGCCTGCTGCGCATGGCGTGGCAGGGCACGGGGGCGGCGATCGCGTTGGCGACGATGCCGGGGCTGGCCGCGGCCGGCCCACGGCCTCGGCTGGGGCGTGATCCATTCACCCTTGGCATCGCCGCCGGCGATCCGGATCCGCAGGGCGCGGTGTTGTGGACGCGGCTGGCGCCGGACCCACTCAACGGCGGTGGCATGCCGTCGCGGGCGGTGCCGGTGCGCTGGTTCGTGGCCGAAGACCCCGGCATGCGCCGGCTGGTGCAGCGCGGGGTTGCGGCCGCGGTGCCCGAGCTGGCCCATTCAGTGCATGTCGAAGTCAACGGTCTGCTCCCAGCGCGTGACTATTACTACCGTTTCGCCTGCGATGGTGATGAGGAAAGCGCGGTCGGCCATTTCCGCACCGCCCCGATGGCGGACACGCAACTGCAGCAGCTGCGCCTGGCACTGTGCACCTGCCAGGCCTGGAACAGCGGCTACTACCCGGTGCTGCGTGACATCGCGCAGAGCGACGTGGACCTGGTGCTGCATGCGGGTGACTATCTGTACGAGTACAGCCCGCTGCAGAACGCACGCGGGCGCATGCTGGATGCCGAGCGCTTCAGCGGCGAGACGATCAGTCTGGAGCGCTATCGCGACCAGTACGCGCTGTACAAGCTTGATCCCGATCTGCAGGCCGCACACGCCGCCCACGCGTTCGCGGTGATCTGGGATGACCACGAGGTGCAGAACGATTACTCCGGCATCCATCCGGAGAAGCCCGGCGTCACGACGGAAGATTTCATCATCCGTCGCGCGGCCGCCTATCGCGCGTTCTATGAGCACCTGCCGATGCGCAGCACGCCTGCAGGCAACGGTGGCCTGCGCGTGCATCGACGCCTGCGCTATGGCGACCTTGCACAGCTGACCCTGCTCGACTGCCGCCAGTTCCGCCCGGCCAATCCCTGCGGCGTGGGTGAGTCGCCGCGCTGCGAGGCGGCGCTGGATCCACGCATGAGCATGCTCGGTGTCGGCCAGGAGGCGTGGTTCGCACAGTCGATGGCGGCCGCTCAGGGCACGCGCTGGAATGTGGTGGTGCAGCAGTTGCTGATGGCGCAGCTGCGCCTGGACGGCGGCACGCCGCGCGAGCGCTTCTGGAACGATGCCTGGGACGGTTACCCGGCGGCGCGCAGGCGCCTGCTGCAGGCGCTGCAGGCAGGCGGGCAGCGCAACGCCATCGTGCTCGGTGGCGACTGGCACTCCACGTTCGTCAATGATCTGAAGTTGGACTTCGACGTGGCCAGTGCGCCGGTCGTTGCGACCGAATTCATCGCCCCGGCGATCAGCAGTGGCGGTGACGATACGCCGTACGGCCCGTACTACGGCCCGTCGATTCCACAGAATCCGCACATCCGCTATTTCGACGGCGACCGCCGTGGCTGGTGGAAGCTGCAGTTGAGCCGACAGGCCGTGGACGCTGAGCTGCGTTTCGCCGACAGCGTGCTGCGCGCGGATGCGCCGGTGCGTACTGCGGCGCGCTTCCAGGTGTCCCACGGCCGCCCGGGGGCCGTGCCGGTGTAATGGCGGGTGCGGACCTCTTCGGTGGGTGCGGACCTTGGTCCGCACACTCACGCCACCCGCCGGGCATGGCCCGGTGCTACCAGGCAGAGGCAGGGCGCAGATCGACCGGTTTCATCGCCCCCAGCCCGGTTTCGTCGCAAATCGTTTGCGGGCGACGAGGGCAGGGCGCGAAGGTGTCCACAGGCGGCAACGTGCCGCCACAAGGAGACCGTGATGAAGACCCTGTTCGCGCTCGGTGTGTGGTGCCTGCTCTTCGTGCTGTGCTGGCCGCTGGCGATCCTCGCCCTGATCGCCTGGCCGTTCGTCTGGCTGCTGAGCCTGCCGTTCCGTCTGGTCGGCATCACCTTCTCGGCGCTGTTCGCCTTCCTGCGCGCGCTGTTCATGCTGCCGGCGCGCCTGCTCGGCGGTGGCCCGGTGACCGCATGAAGCCGCTTGCCATCATGACGTTGATGCTGCTGACGGCCGCGCCGGCGTTCGCCAGGCAGCCGCCTTCGGCCTATCTCGAGCGCCAGCACGATGCCGGCAAGGCAGAGGCCAAAGCGCCGGAAAAGCCTGCGCCGAAGGAAAATTGCCGGGTGGTGAAGGAATGGAAGGCTGGCGAGACGGTGGTGCAGCACCGGATCTGTGACGACCCGCCGAAGAAGGCTGCTGGAAAGGTGTAGAGCCGAGCATCGGCTCGGCTCTACATGAAGAGGACCAACAAAAAACCCCGCCGAGGCGGGGTTTTTTGTTGGCAGCGTGTGCCGACCAACGGTCGGCACCCACCTGGATTGCAGATCAGTTCGCCTTGTGGATGGCGCGCTTGCTGACCGCCATCGCCGCGTCGTGGATCACTTCCGACAGCGACGGGTGGGCGTGGCAGATGCGGGCCAGGTCATCGGCCGAGCCGCTGAACTCCATGGTCAGCACACCTTCGTGCACCAGTTCGGAGACGTTGGCGCCGACCAGGTGCATGCCGAGGATGCGATCGGTTTCGGCGTGGGCCAGGATCTTCACGAAGCCCGCCGGCTCGATCATCGCCACGGCACGACCGTTGGCGGCGAACGGGAAGCTGCCGGCCTTGTACGGAATGCCTTCGGCCTTCAGCTGCGCTTCGGTCTTGCCAACCCAGGCCAGTTCCGGCTCGGTGTAGATGACCCACGGGATGGTGTCGAAGTTGACGTGGCCCGGCAGGCCGGCGATCAGTTCAGCCACCGCGATGCCTTCTTCGAAGCCCTTGTGCGCCAGCATCGGGCCGCGCACGCAGTCGCCGACCGCCCACACGCCGTTGACGCCGGTGTGGCAGTGCGCGTCGACTTCGATCTGGCCGCGCTCGTTGATCTTGACGCCAGTGCCTTCGGCCAGCAGGCCCTTGGTGGCGGCGCGACGGCCGACGGCCACCAGCAGCTTGTCCACGGTCAGGGTCTTCTCGCCTTCAGCGTCGGTGTAGGTGACGATGACTTCCTTCTTCTTGCCCTTGCCGGTGATCTCGGTCTTGGAGACCTTGGCACCGAGGCGGATATCCAGACCCTGCTTCTTGAATTCCTTGGCAGCGGTCTTGGCCACTTCGGCATCGGCCACGGCCAGGAACTCTGGCAGCGCTTCCAGGATGGTCACTTCCGAACCCAGGCGCTTCCACACGCTGCCCAGTTCCAGGCCGATCACACCGGCGCCGATCACCGCCAGGCGGTTCGGCACTTCGGTGAAGTCCAGGCCGCCGACGTTGTCGACGATGGTGTCGCCGTCGAACTTGGCGAACGGCAGTTCGATCGAATCCGAACCGGCGGCGATGATCACGTTGGTGCCCTTCAGCTCGACGATGGAGCCGTCATGCTGGGTGACCTTGACCACGTTGCCCGGCTGCAGTTCGCCAAAACCATAATAGGCGGCGACCTTGTTGGCCTTGAACAGCATGCCGATGCCGCCGGTGAACTGCTTGACGATCTTGTCCTTGCGGCCAACCATCGCCTCGACGTCGATCTTGGCATCCTTGAAGCTGATGCCATGGTCGCCAAAGATGTGGCCCATGTTCCAGAACTGGCGCGAGGAATCCAGCAGCGCCTTGGACGGGATGCAGCCCACGCGCAGGCAGGTGCCGCCGAGGGCCGGCTTGCCGTCCTTGCCCAACGCTGCGTCGATGCAGGCGGTCTTCAGGCCCAGCTGTGCCGCGCGGATGGCAGCGTGGTAACCGGCCGGGCCGGCACCGATGACGACGACGTCGAATTGTTCAGCCATTGAATTATTCCTTGATGCATTACCAGAACCCCTCCGCGCAGGCGCGGAGGGGCGGGAGGTTTCTTACAGGCCGAACAGCATGCGGCCCGGGTTTTCCAGCTGGTTCTTGATGTCCACCAGGAACTGCACCGAATCCTTGCCGTCGATGATGCGGTGGTCGTAGGACAGCGCCAGGTACATCATCGGCGCGATCACGACCTGGCCGTTCTGGGCGATCGGACGCTCCTTGATGGCATGCATGCCCAGGATGGCGCTCTGCGGCGGGTTGATGATCGGAGTCGACAGCAGCGAACCGAAGGTGCCGCCGTTGGTCACGGTGAAGGTGCCGCCCTGCAGTTCCTCCAGGCTCAGCTTGCCGTCACGGGCCTTCTTGGCGTAGTCGGCGATGGTCTTTTCGATGTCGGCGAACGACATGCGCTCGACGTTGCGCAGCACCGGCGTGACCAGACCCTTCTCGGTCGACACCGCGATCGAGATGTCCGAGTAGCCGTGGTAGATGATGTCGTCGCCGTCGATCGAGGCGTTGACCAGCGGGAAGCGCTGCAGCGCGTTGGCCGCGGCCTTCACGAAGAAGCTCATGAAGCCCAGCTTGATGCCGTGTGCCTTGACGAACTCGTCCTGCAGGTCCTTGCGCGCCGCCGACACCTTGGACAGGTCGACTTCGTTGAAGGTGGTCAGCATGGCGGTGGAGTTCTTCGACTCCATCAGGCGCTCGGCGATGCGCTTGCGGATGCGGGTCATCGGCACGCGCTCTTCCGGACGTGCGCCACCGGCCTTGCCGGCGCCGCCGTTGCGGGCGAAGTTGACGATGTCTTCCTTGGTCACCGCGCCGCGACGGCCGGTGCCGTCCACGTCGGACGGGTTCACGCCCTCGGTGATGGCGGTGAAGCGGGCACCCGGCGGCAGCGCATCGGCGGCCGACTTGGCCGCCGGGGCCGGTGCAGCGGCAGCCGCCGGAGCAGCAGCCGGGGCAGCGGCAGCAGCAGCCGGAGCGGCTTCAGCAGCCGGTGCCGGAGCAGCAGCGACGGCGCCTTCTTCGATGATCGCCACGACCTGGCTGGAGGTCACGGTCGAGCCTTCGGCGAACTTGATTTCCTTGAGCACGCCATCGACCGGCGACGGCACTTCCAGGACGACCTTGTCGGTTTCCAGGTCAAGCAGGTTTTCGTCGCGCTTGACGGCGTCGCCCACCTTCTTGTGCCAGGTGGCGATGGTGCCGTCGGCGACGGATTCGGGCAGTACCGGGGCTTTGACTTCGGTGGCCATTGCGGGAGCTTCCTGGTTTGTCTTTTAAATAGGGGGAGGATTATTCAGCGAACGTGTCGTTGAACGGGTTGACCAATGCGTCGGCGACCAGCTGCTGCTGCTCGCGGACGTGGTCAGCCATGTGACCGGCAGCCGGCGAAGCCGAACGTGCGCGACCGGCGTAGTGCAGGTTCTGGCCATCGGCCAGGCAGAACTGCAGGTGGTGGCGGATCTGGTACCACGCACCCTGGTTCTGCGGTTCTTCCTGCGTCCACACCACGTCGGTGGCCTTGCCGTACTTCTTCAGTTCGGCGGCCAGCAGCGCACGCGGGAACGGGTACAGCTGCTCCACGCGGATGATCGCCACGTCGTCCTGGCCACGCTTGGTCTGGTCTTCCAGCAGGTCGTAGTAGACCTTGCCCGAGCACAGCACCACGCGCTTGACCTTCTTGGCGTCGGCATTGGCGTCGCCGATCAGGTGCTGGAACTCGCCGTTGGCCAGCTCGTCCAGGGTCGACACGGCCAGCTTGTGGCGCAGCAGCGACTTGGGCGACATCACCACCAGCGGCTTGCGGGTGGTCAGGTGCTGCTGGCGGCGCAGCATGTGGAAGGCCTGGGCCGGGGTCGACGGCACAACGACCAGCATGTTCTCCAGCGCGCACAGCTGCAGGAAGCGCTCCAGACGCGCCGAGCTGTGTTCCGGGCCTTGCCCTTCATAGCCATGCGGCAGCAGCAGGGTCAGGCCGGAGATGCGGCCCCACTTGGCTTCACCGGCGGCGATGAACTGATCGATCACCACCTGGGCGCCGTTGGCGAAGTCGCCGAACTGGCCTTCCCAGATGCACAGCGTGTTCGGATCGGTGGTCGAGAAACCGTACTCGTAGGCCATCACGGCTTCTTCGCTGAGCAGCGAATCGATGATGGTGGCCTTCTCCGGCGAATCCACCAGCTGCCGCAGCGGCAGGTAGTAATTGTCCGTCTTCTGGTCGTGCAGGATCGCGTGGCGGTGGGTGAAGGTACCGCGGCCCACGTCCTGGCCGACCAGGCGCAGGGCACTGCCTTCGTCGAGCAGGGTGGCGTAGGCCAGGTTCTCGGCAAAGCCCCAGTCACCCGGGATCTCGCCAGCGGCCATCCTGCGACGGTCGTCGTACACCTTGGACACGCGCGAGTGCAGCTGCACTTCTTCGGGCACGGTGTTGATCAGCTTGGCCAGCTCGACCAGCTTGTTCTTCTCGACCTTGGTCGAGATCGGATCGGACAGCTTGCCTTCCAGCAGCTTCGGCCAATCGACGAACAGCGGGCTGCTCGGCGGGGTCTTCTCGACCGTGGCCAGCTCGGTGGTCACTTCACCCGCGTCCAGCTTCTCGCGGTAGGCATCGACCATCGCCTTGCCGGCGCCGGCCGCGATCACGCCTGCCTTTTCCAGCTGCTCGGCGTACATCTCGCGGGTGGTGGCGTGCTTGCGGATCACCTGGTACATCAGCGGCTGGGTGATCGCCGGTTCGTCAGCCTCGTTGTGGCCCCAACGGCGGTAGCACATCAGATCGATGACCACGTCCTTGGCGAACTTCTGGCGGAACTCGAAGGCCAGCTGCGCGGCGAACACCACCGCTTCCGGATCATCGCCGTTCACGTGCAGCACCGGGGCGGCGATCATCTTCGCCACGTCGGTGGCATAGCGCGTGGAGCGCGTATCCAGCGGGTTGGAAGTGGTGAAGCCGACCTGGTTGTTGACCACGATGTGAACGGTGCCGCCGACGGCGAAGCCGCGGGCCTGCGACATCTGGAACAGCTCCATGACCACGCCCTGGCCGGAGAAGGCCGCGTCGCCGTGGATCAGGATCGGCATGACCTGCTTGCGGGCAGTGTCCTTGCGGCGCTCCTGGCGCGAACGCACGGAGCCGGCCACGACCGGGTCGGCGATTTCCAGGTGCGACGGATTGAACGCCAGCGCCAGGTGCACCGGGCCACCCTCGGTAGCCACGTCGGCGGAGAAGCCCATGTGGTACTTCACGTCACCGGCCGAGGCGTGCTCGTCGTGCTCGAACTTGCCTTCGAACTCGTCGAACAGCTTGCGCGGGTTCTTGCCGAGGGTGTTGACCAGCACGTTCAGGCGGCCACGGTGGGCCATGCCGACCACCACATCCTTGACGCCATCCTTGCCGGCGCTGCGGATGATGGTGTCCATCATCGGGATCAGCGAGTCGCCGCCTTCCAGCGAGAAGCGCTTCTGGCCGACGTACTTGGTGTGCAGGTAGCGCTCCAGGCCTTCGGCCGCGGTCAGGCGCTCCAGGGTGCGGCGCTGGGTGTCAGCGTCCAGCTGGTAGTTGCCACCGGCCGCTTCCAGCTTCTTGTAGATCCACTGGCGCTGCTCGACCTCGGAGATGTGCATGAACTCTGCACCGATCGAGCCGGTGTAGGTCGCCTTCAGGCGTGCCAGCAGGTCGCGCAGTTTCATGCGCGGCTGGCCACCGACGCCGCCGGTGCTGAACTCGCTGTTGAGGTCGCCATCGGACAGGCTGTGGAACGGCAGGCCCAGGTCCGGGGTGTTGACCGGAGCGGCCAGGCCCAGCGGGTCAAGGCGGGCGTCCAGATGACCACGCGAGCGATAGGCGGTGATCAGACGACCGACATTGCGCTCACGCTCGTCGCCTGCACCGGTGCCGGTGCCAGCCTTCAGCGCATCCTTGGCCGCGTCCGCGATGTGGGAGATGACGGCCGAGTGCGGAATGTCACCTGCTTCACGGCCCTTGAAGCCGTCGAAGTAGGTTTTCCATTTGGGATCGACACTATCCGGGGAGACCAGGTACTGCTCGTACAGGTCCTCGACATAGGAGGCGTTGCCGCCGGCGAGTTGCGAAGATTGCGCAAACTGCTTCAGTTGATTGTCCACGATGGAGGGTGTTGATTCGCTTTGTGGGGTATGGCTTCAGAAGGACCCGGCAGGAAGATGAATAGCCATGCACGGGCGCGTTCAAACAGCCAAATTGTACCCCCAACCGGACACGAAGGGGCAGCACCAAAGGCATCCCACGTCCCCCAGTGCCGCTTCCAGACAGGTTGGATCGAGCCGGTCCGCTCAGATGCCGAGCGCGCGCAGCTCGCTGCAATCACGCGAACGGTCCCAGACGCGCTGCAATTGCTGCTCGAACGGCTGCGAACGTGCCGGCACCGCGATCCCGGCTTCGCCGTCGAGGCGATGGCCGATCAGACGAAAGTAGAAGTCCCCCGCATCGTTGAGCAGGCAGGCCGAGGCCAGCGCGCGGTCGACCGGGTCGGTGACCTCGCGGAACTGGATCACACTGGGCAGTCGCTGGCCCAGCGCCAGCAGGGGCGCACCGGCCGAGGCGATCGCGGCAGCGTCGTGCACGATCACCCGCAGCTGCTTGTCATGGCGGGCAGTGACGAAACGGCGCAGGGCGGCCTGTACCGGCGGGGCATCCAGCAGGCCGGGGTCCAGCTGCCGGCTGTGCAGCCACAGCTGGCGACGGGCGCGATGGACGATGGCCGTGGTGACGGCCACCGCCTCGGCGCGGCTGTCGATGGCACTGGCCGCACCCAGCCGGCGGCGCATCTGCTGGTGGCCGATGCCGGCCTCCTCGAACACTTCGCCTTCGGGCAGGAAGCCCTGGCGGGCATAGAAATCGCGGGCCGGCAGCTGGGCGTGCAGATGCAGTTCGGCCAGGCCGAGCCGGCGTCCGGCCTCGACCAGCGCCTCGAGCAGGGCTTCACCGACGCCCTGGCTGCGGTGGCTGGCCAGCACCGCCATGCGGCCGATGCGCCCGTCCGGGGCCAGCCGGCCCGTGCCGATCGGTTCGCCGTTGGCGTCCAGCGCCAGTACATGGGCGCTGACCGGGTCCAGCGCATCGCGTTCCAGCTCGGCGGCGATCCCCTGTTCCTGCACGAACACACGCTGGCGCACCGCGTGGATGGCGACGTGGGCATCGGCGTGGCTGACCTGCTGGACCCGGATCATGGCGATGGTTCAGGCCCGGCCGGGGGTGCTGTCGTCTTCGTCGTCATCCTCGAAGTTGACGATGACCTCGATGCCGTCGTCGTGCACGGTCACGGAGTGGACATCGTCGGACACCGCGTCGGCGTCGATCGCTTCGACGCGGTCGCGGCCTTCGATGACCTCGCCGAGCACCACGGCGTCCTCGCCGTCGTCCTCATCCTCGGCCTCATGGACTTCGTTCGGATCGATCAGCTGCAGCACACCGCCCACCAGCAGCTGCTGGACCACCGCGCGGCCTTTGTCGGACAAGCCGCGATAGGCGGCGGCATCGAGCTGCTCGGCGCCGGCCAGGCGCTGGGCGTCCTTCACCGGCAGGGCAAAATCCTGGCCGCTGACGTACAGGCTGGCGCCGCGCTTGGCCCGGCGCCAGGCCAGGCGGGCCCAGGGGTGGCGCTGCAGCAGCAGGCCGGAGGCCAGCGCCTGCACCACTTCTTCCGGTGCCGGTGCGGCCTGGTGGGCCATCACCTCGCCGGCGGCGCGGTAGGTGGTGATGAAGCGGCCGAACCAGTCACCCAGCTTGTCCGGGTCGTTCATGCGGATGGCGTTGAGGGCGGTGATCACCCGCGCCATGGCCACCGTGTCGATTTCGTTCGGGTCGGCCGGCACCTTCAGGTCGGCATCCTGGTAGCGGATGTTCTCGTCGGCATCGGCGATCAGGGTATCCAGGTAGTCGCTGATCAGTTCGGCCGAGGACGGCGCACGCATGCCGAACGAGAAGGTCAGGCAGGGATCTTCGGCGACACCGTGGTGGGGCACGTTCGGCGGCAGGTACAGCATGTCGCCCGGCGCCAGCACCCAGTCGTGGGTTGGCTTGAACACCTTCAGCAGCTTCAGTTCCACGTCTGGGCGGAAGCCCAGTGGCGGCTGCTTGCCCTTGATGGATTCACTGGCGTCGATCTGCCAGCGGCGATGGCCGTGGGCCTGCAGCAGGAACACGTCGTACTGGTCGACATGGGCGCCGACCGAGCCACCGGTGGCGGCAAAGCTGATCATCACATCGTCCATGCGCCAGCGCGGCAGGAAGCTGAAGTGCTCGATCAGGGCGCGCACGTCCGGGTCCCACTTGTCCACGTCCTGCACCAGCAGGGTCCAGTCATGGTCGGGCAGGGCGGGGAACACGTCTTCCTGGAACGGGCCGGTGCGCACGCGCCAGCCGTCCTGGGCCTTGTCGTGCTGGATCAGGCGCGCCAGCACGCCTTCCTCGCAGGCCAGCCCGGCCAGGTCCTCCGGCTGCACCGGGGTCTGGAAGTTGGCGAAGGCATTGCGGATCAGCAGCGGGCGCTTCTGCCAGAAGTCGCGCAGGAAGGTGGCCGGCGCCATGCCCAGCGGCTGGCCAGGGCGGGCGGTGACTTCGATGAGCGGAGCGGAGGACTTGCGGGCGGCCATGGGGGGAATCCTTGCAACGGAAAGCGGGAGGGGCGGCGCGGCGGGCCGCCAAGGCCTCCATTGTCCGACGTTCGTTGGAATTGCGCACGTGCGGTGGTTTGTCGCGGGGTGTCCGGCCAACGGCAGAGCCCCTCGTGGCGGGGTGGGTTCACAAGCAAAAGCCGCGCTTGGCCGGGCGGGTGGGCCATGCAGGGGACGCTGCAAGTACGTCCCTGTAAGCTCGATGGCGCCATCCATGGCGCCAACGCCCCTGCATGGGCCCCCCCCCCCGCCCCCGACACTTTACAGCGCCGCCCCCCCCCGGGTGGGACAAAAAAATAAAAAGCCA